>CANDGI010000004.1 GCA_947384285.1 uncultured Lachnospiraceae bacterium | reverse complement strand
CCATAAAAACAGAATGGAAGAAAATTTCAACATTTGGGATTTTGAATTGTCTGATTATGATATGGAGGAGATTTCCAAACTTGATTTACACCACCCACAGATGTTAGATACGAGAAATCCCAATGAAGTAAAGCGGGTATATGGATTTAAGAATAATCCCGTTGTTACTTCTCTGCAATAAAAAAATGGTATAAGCGCGTAGAACAATTCAACTTTGAAGAAACTGACCGAGAAAGAATTTGCAGAGCTTGTGTTTCTGCCTGCTGAAGATATGGAGTAATAAAACGCCGGGGAATGGCGGTCTGCGGACTGCTGTTTCCCATTTTTTTATTATATATAACAAAATTCTATTGACAATTTTCTATTCCGTGTTAGAATAGTCAATATTATTGACCGTTAATTAACCAGACTTATAAGGAGGTAAAAAGTGGAACAGCTGAAAAACACACTTAACATCAAAGTATCAACGGCTTCGTTGCTGAAATATGCCCTGCTTACGATACTATCCAACATCTTTATGAACATCTACAGTCTTGTAGATGAACTCTTTGTTTCCAACCTGCTTGGAACAGACGCACTTTCGGCTGTCAGCATTGCAGCTCCGTTTCTTGCGATTGCCCTTGCAATCGGTACAATGATTGCAACTGGAGGGTGCGCATTGGTATCAAACCAAATGGGAAAGGGAAAAGATGAAGAGGCACGGAAAAACTTCACATTCTTTGTGCTGTTTGCTGTCATTGTCAGTACGGTCTTCTGTATCATTGGCATTGTATTTAGAAAACCGATTTTACACGCAATGGGCGCAGATGAAATGCTGTATTCTCTTTGTGAAGCCTATGCCGTACCCATTTTTCTTCTGATACCGTTTGCAATGCTCAGTATTATTTTTGAGATTTTCCTTGTTGCAGCGGGAAAACCCAGTCTTGGCTTTGGGCTTTCCCTTGCAGGCGGCATAACGAACATTATTTTGGATTATGTGCTGATTAAGGTAATCCCCTGCGGGGTGGCGGGTGCAGCCTACGCTACGGCGGCAGGTTATATTTTACAGTCGGTAATCGGACTGGTTTTCTTTTTTGCCAACCGAAAAGGTTCACTCTGCTTTGTGCGCCCGTGGTTTAATGGCAAGGCACTATTAAAGGCTTGCAGTAACGGCATGAGTGAAATGGTTGGTATGCTTGCCGTAACGATTACCATGATTGCCATGAATATTATTCTGATGAATTTGGCGGGTTCCAACGGCGTTGCGGCGGCTGCAATTATTTTATCCGTGCAGACAATCCTTTCCGCTGCTTATGCCGGATATATTCAAGGGATAGCCCCTGTTATCAGTTTCCATTACGGAAGCGAAAATTACACAGAACTGAATAAACTGTACCGTATTGCACTAAAAACGATTGCTGTCATGTCCGTGATTACCTTTTTGATTTCCTTCCCACTGGCAAGACCAATTGCGCTTTTGTTTGCGAGGGATGTAAAAAGCGTACTTGATATGGCTGTCCGTGGGATTTTTATTTTTGCGGGTGCGTTTCTGTTAATGGGCGTTAACCTGTTTGCGTCTGGCTTTTTCACAGCACTCAATGACGGAAAAACCTCTGCGATCCTATCCCTGTTTCGGACACTGATATTCCTTATCATTCCGCTTTTGGTTTTTCCTGCGGTTTTCGGTGTGGACGGCGTATGGATTTCCATGCCGGCAGCAGAGGTTTTAAGCATTTTATTGTCGGTATTCTATTTTAACAAAATGAAGTCAAAATTTCACTACGCATAAGGAGGGGCAGAAGCATGAAAAAGGAGCAGGACAAACTGATAAACTATCTGAAAAGCATAGATGACGCATACGAAGAATACGCAAAAGCAAAAGGCATGACTTATATCAGCCTTGTCATTTTGGAAGAAATATACGAAACAGGCAGTGGCTGCACACAGAAACAAATCAGCCGTGACACCCATTATCCAAAACAGACCGTCAACCTTGTTGTAAAATCCTTTTGGGAGGACGGATATGTGGAACTGAAAGAAATTCCCACTGACCGCAGGCACAAATATATTGTACTGACAGAAAAGGGGAGAAAGCATTGTGAGGAAGTGGTTGCGCCCCTTTGGGAAAAAGAGGAATGCGTAATCACAGATATGGGAAAAAACGAGAGCGAGGAATTAGTCCGTCTGCTTGAACTTTACTGCAGCCTGTACCGTGACGGTATCAATAAAATTAAATAATAAACACCATGTATTGTATCCCTAATCGTAGTATTGTTTCAAAAATTTTTCTTGGAACTGGATGCAGAAGTCAAAAAGCAATTGGAAGAAGAAATATAAATGGCAAAAGTAATCATCATTACTGCTAAAGACAGCGAAGAAAAACTTATAGGAAAAATCATATTAGCCTTAACTGTCCGCATTACCTCTTTGTCTGTTTCTCCCGTTCCGGCTGCTTCGCCTGCCGCAAAATACTGTCTACGTTCTGCTTGATCGTGTCATACTGCTTTACTTTCTTTTGCTGTTTCCTATACGCCGGGGAATGGCAACATGTACAGTGCCATTGCTTACTTTTTTGTGCATTTTTTTAAAATTTGCTTTCTTGACTTTTGAAAACTGATTTTGATATAATAGCTGATTATCACTGGCACACGACTATGGGTTTATCATTTATGCTATGATACCTTTAGCATTCGTGCAGAATACTCTTGCTTCTATCATTCGTGCAGACGGAAGCCCCCGCTATGCCATGTGTGCCATGTTAGTCGGTGCAGTTATCAATATCATAGGCGATCCGATAGCAATTTTCGTTTTAGGATTGGGAATTAAAGGAGCTGCCTATGCAACCATATTAGGGCAGTTCGTTAGCTTTATTATTTGCGCCCCATATCTGACAAAAAGCAAGACTTTCAAAATTTCCCTTAAAAGTTTTATTGAAATGCAAGGGTTTTGAAGCGTGTTATGGCTTTGGGTACTTCCAGTTTTTTAACACAGCCAATCGTAGGATATAATTATGGCGCACGGCAGTTTAGCCGGGTGCAGGAATTATTAAAGCTCATTATCAAGTGGACGGTCATTGTCTGTATTATATGCACAATCCTTTTTGAAGCATTCCCGCTGTTGTTTATTAAGATGTTTGGCGCAGACGGAGAACTTTACACACAATTCGCCGTTTTATGCCTGCGCATTTATCTTTCCTTAATAATCTTTACTTGCGTACAAAAAGTGTGTGCGATTTTCCTGCAATCCATAGGACACGCAAAAACGGCAGCTCCTTTATCCGTTTTAAGAGATGTACTGCTCATTATATTTTCGCTTATTGTTCCAATATTCAGCGGCGTTACAGGTATCTTTTGGGCTGCCCCGATTGCTGATATAATTGCTATTTTCATTACAGGTATCGTCATGGTAAGATTGTGGAAAACATTAGAGCAGGAGAAACATAAATCGCAGCCGAAAATAGGCGTACAGACAATACAGGCTTCCACTCCCGGCGTTATCATCACGATTGCCCGCGAACACGGAACAGCCGGGAAGCAGATTGGGCAGTCAGTAGCGGAAAAAATGAACATTCCCTGCTACTACAAAGAAATGACTGCGATTGCCGCAAAAGAAAGCGGTCTTGCAAGTGAATTTATTTCCAATATCAATTCTGATGAAAATGCTGCCATGCGTGAATTGTATTTGAGTACCAATGTGATACAGCAAGCCGTAATCGCACAGGACAGAGTTATAAAAATGATTGCAGAAGCTGGTTCATGCGTCATTGTTGGACGTTCAGCCGATTATGTCCTACGCCGCCAAAAGAACTTAGTAAGGATTTTCATATATGCCCCGAAAGACTACCGCACGAAAAAAGTTATGGAAATGTACGGGGACACATGGGACGAGGGAAAAAAGAATATTGAACGCTCTGACACGGCACGGGCAGCTTATTACAGAAATATATCCGGGAAGAAGTGGGGCGACCCACATCAATATGAACTCTGTATTGACAGCTCTGTTGGCACTCAGAAATGTGCTGACATCATTCTTGAATATATATCAAAAAGAAATATATGATAATACACATACAAAGTCAAATATGAGTAAATTATTAGTGTTGAGTATTCCTTGCGTCCAATCCGGGTATTGTCTTTACACAAGAACAGATTTTTGAAGCTGTTTGGAACATGGATAGTGATAGCTGCCATTCAAGCGTTGTCAATGTGATTTACAACCTGCGGAAAAAGATAGAGCCGGACAGCAAAAACCCGACCTACATAAAAACCGT
Organism: uncultured Lachnospiraceae bacterium; assembly: GCA_947384285.1. Classification (GTDB taxonomy): domain Bacteria; phylum Bacillota; class Clostridia; order Lachnospirales; family Lachnospiraceae; genus Petralouisia. Next base: position 115,208 of record CANDGI010000004.1, on the reverse strand, counting down.
GTTAGGTGTCGGCTATAAATTCAGCGGATAAACGCCGGGAAATGATGATAGATACATTGTCATTTCCCGGTGTTCTTTTCTTGTGGACGCTTAGAAATCCTTTTCCGGGCGGCAATGGCTGTTTCCTTTTCCCGTTCCGGCTGCTTCGCCCGCCGCCGTTTTTTGCCTTTTTATTTTTTAGACATATTCCCAACAAGCATTTTTCGCGCTCGGACGGTATGTCTGAAATAGAAAAAACGGGATTGGGTACTCAATCCCTATGCCTGCTATTCTTCCCTCTATCATTACGACACACCATTCAGCACACCCGACTGATAACCATTTTCAGCGGGTTTTATTATGCCTTGACTAAAAATTTTTGAAACAACTTTTCTCCGCAGGCATGGGGCGGTGGCAGCATAAAGCCGAACCCAAAAGGAAAATATAAGCAGCATACCTTAGCATATTGGACAAGCTGTATCTAATATGCTGTTATGAATAGATTGCATAACTTTTAATTGATTATATGCAGGAGGGATAGCCGATTGAAAAATGGCAGGCAGGAAACAATACGCTATACCATTGAAAGAGAATTTTTAGCCAAAATCACTGTCGCAGAGCTTGTAAACCGAATTATTCAGACCCATGCACAAGAACAAACAAAAAAAGAAGTTGCTTCCCCGTGAAAAATCATTGGAAAATTCGCTCCTTTGTAGTAAAATACGATCAAGGGAAGCGGTTGAAAGGTAAACGATTATGAGGAAACATATACTTTTCAACGTGGCTGAATATATTCGGTTATCAAGAGAGGACGGCGATAAGGCAGAGAGTGACAGTATTGGAAACCAGAGGAAACTGATTACAGATTACTTAAAAGACAAGGACGACTTTGTTTTGTATGACACTTACATAGATGACGGTTTCACGGGAACGAATTTTAACCGCCCGTCATTTAAGAGAATGATTGCAGACATAGAAGCCGGAAAAGTGAATTGTGTGATTGTGAAAGACCTTTCAAGGTTCGGACGTGATTACATTGACACAGGAAAATATTTGGAACGCTATTTCCCGGATCATGAAGTACGTTTCATTTCCATTACGGATCATATCGACAGCATGAAGCAGGCTTATGATATGCTGCTGCCTATAAAGAATATCTTTAATGAGCAGTACGCACGGGACATTTCAAAAAAAGTCCATGCTTCCATGAAAACCAAACAGAGGGCAGGGGAATTTATAGGAGCGTTTGCTTCCTATGGATATAAAAAATCGCCTGCTGATAAAAACAAGCTGGTTATTGATGAATATGCCGCCGGAGTTATCCGCAAAATCTTCAAACTCTATATAGAAGGATATGGAAAAATCCGTATTGCGGCTATGCTGAATGAGGACGGAATTGTATGCCCGTCTGAATACAAAAAGATAAACGGAGATCATTACAGGAACAGCAACCGTTTAGAAGGTACCTCTTATTGGACATATTCTACCATAAACCGTATTCTTCAAAATGAAATGTATATCGGTAATATGGTGCAGAACAAGAAAAGCCAGAGAATGAGAGGGAAGTCCAAAGCCCAGGACAAAGAAGATTGGATTATAGTAAAAGGCACACATGAAGCGATCATTGATGATGAAACATGGAACAAGGTGCAGGATTTGTTAAAGCGCAGGACACGCAATCTTGACTTAAACAGCAACATGAGTATTTTTGCAGGTTTTTTGAAATGCGGGGACTGCGGCAGGGCTTTAACTAAGAAAATCGGTTCAAAAAATAATGGTGGTACAGTCAATTACTATTGTGGGACATATGTACGCTCCGGCAGACAATATTGTACTCCACACCCTATACCGCATTGGTTTTTAGAAAAAATCATTTTGGAAGATTTGAAAGTAATTATGCTAAACATTGACAATATGCGTGAAGTTATCGAACAGAACCAAGAGGCAGCCGTTACGATGAAGCGGGTAAATGAAAATGAGAAAACCCGTCTGACCGCCGAACTGGAAAAGGTACGGAAGCTGAAAAAAGCGGTTTATGAGGATTACCGAAGTGAGCTGATTTCCAAAGATGAATTTGTCACATATCGGCAGGATTACCTAAAGAAAGAAGAATTACTGGAAAAACAGCTTGAAAGCATAGACAACAGGCAGGACGAAGCTACGCCGGATATTTTTGACAGCCCGTGGATAAAACGTCTGTTAGAGCTTAGAACTATCGAAAAATTGGACAGGGATATTGTGGTAGAAATGATACATCAAATAACGGTATATGAAAACCACAAAATCAAAATTACTTACAATTTTTCAAGTGAGTTAGAAACGCTTTTCAAAACAGTTTACACTAACAAAGAGAATATCGGCTGATGTATTAAACATCAGCCGATACAGTAAAAGTCCACATCTACAAGATACAATTCAATCCGTACCTTTTTCCGCAAGTTACCGCCGCCCCACGGCGGGGATGACCCGGGGAAAATCGGCATCAACAAAGCAAAGGAAAAAGATATCAACCTGAAAATTGCCAAAGAGCTGCAGGGGCTTTTGGAAAAGGACGGGATAAAAATTGTTATGACACGGACAGATGAAGGCGGGCTTTACCAGCAGTCCTCCAAAAACAAAAAAGTAGAAGATATGCGCAAGCGCTGTGAAATCATAACGGAAGCAAAACCAGTGTTTACGGTAAGCATCCATCAAAACAGCTACCCGGAGGAATCGGTAAAGGGCGCTCAAGTCTTTTACTACGGACAGTCTGCGGAAGGGAAAAAGCTGGCGGAGGTTTTGCAGAAAATCCTGGTGGAGCAGTTAGACCCTCAAAACCACAGGCAGGCAAAGGCAAATGAAAGCTATTTTCTGCTGAAAAAGACCCCAAGCCCCACTGTAATTGTGGAGTGCGGATTCTTAAGCAATTCCGGGGAAGCTGCACTTTTGACAACGGAGGAGTACCAGAAGAAGGTGGCAAATGCAGTGAGAGACGGGATTCTGGAATATCTAGGCCGGAGTGCAGCAGGAACGACAGAAAAACAGGAGGGAAATAAGCCTAAAGCGTCAGGACAGCAGGAGGGAAATAAGTCCGAAGCGTCAGGGCAGCAGGGAAATTAGGAATATACATAATAAGAGCCGGAAACTTATGGGAAAGGTTTCCGGCTGCTGCTGGTTTTTTTATACTGCACCTTCAAATATTTCGCCTAAAACAATTTTAATGTGGGGAAAAGATTTTAAACATATTACCGGCTTATCATCTTCCTTATCATCTTGCGTCATATGGCTTTGATGCATCACATATTTTCCATCTTTTTGCTGTTGAAGGTTACATGGGATAAGAAGGCAGGGCCGTCAAAGTATTTGCCATGTTCCGGGCAGGCTTTGACGCAAGTGATTTCCATAAGAAGTGCGCTTATGCAGAAAGACCATATCGGCAAAACCATTGCCTGTTGGCATTTCTCTTATTAAAATATAATAAACCATAGAGCCAGGAATTTGTAACGCTAAAGGCAATTGTAAGTGCTGCCTGCACGGAATCTTTGGATATTTTTGCCGGAAGGCTGGCAAAGGCTGTCTTAGAAGGAATGGAGCATATACCGGAAACAGAACGTGATCTTCCTATTGTGTTCAATGAGTATTGTACCACATGGGGAAATCCTTCTCATGAGAATATCTGCAGTATTGTGGAAGCCATCAAGGAAAAGGGATTTGGCTATTTTGTCATTGACTGCGGATGGTACAAGGAAAAGGACGTTCCCTGGGATATCTCCATGGGGGCTGTAAGGTGTCCGCAGAGCTGTTTCCCAATGAGATTGATAAAACTGTGGAGAAAATCAAAGAAGCTGGGATAATACCGGGAATCTGGTTTGAAATAGAAACAGTGGGGAATGCTGCCAAGGCATATGGGCTGGAGGAGCATTTGCTTCATAAGGACGGGAAGGCTCTTACCAGCTATTTCCGAAGGAGAACTTATCCATGCCAAAACGCAGACTAATAAATACACTCCTGTAAGAGAAAAAATATAAAACACCAAACAGCATTTTGAGGTGCAAAAAATTTACAAATAAAGCGGCCAGCACCGTGACCACTTGCTTTCTGATGTTGAGTTCTTTCATAATACAGAGAATGCACCGCATGGATTTGGAGTTGAGTCTGCAATAAATGCCTGCATGGTTTGTGGGTCTGGGGTTCCTTATCTTTGACACTTTGAAAAAATAAAACTGCTATAGCCCTTGATTTATAAGCGTTGCAGCAGTTTGAATCCAAGTTATAATATACAGTATTTTTTTCAATTCTTAGATTTTTTATGATATCCTGATATTATGCGGGGTTATGAGATAAAGAGTTCGTTTTGGCATGTATATAAGTATACTACACATACAACAGAAAAAAATCAAGAGATTACGACATTGCTAAATATCAAGACAAAATACTTGACGGAGAAAATGTAGATATTATAAGGGGTTTAACGGCTTAATTAAATTTCCAGCTGTCAAAGACCCGAACAAAGTTCTGGTAAGGGCTGGCAGATGAGAAAAATAGAGATTTCTTTGCAAGACGTCGACATCTATATATAGTGGTTGCCAATCTGGCACGAGTATGGGATAATATGTGGTAGAAGGAACAATTACTCCAGTGGTTAAATATCGTAACATCTTGCCCAGTCAAATTTTCATCTGCTGCGATATTTAACTGCCAGAGTAATCGAAGGTTAAAAAAGCAAGCGAAAAGCAGGGAATACCATGGAAACAACAATTGTAACTCTTACAGATGAGAAACAGAGCGAAGAAGCAATCAGGGAAAAAATTCATGCGGCAGGACAGGTGATAAGGCAGGGAGGCCTGGTGGCATTTCCCACAGAAACGGTGTACGGATTGGGAGCCGACGCCCTCAGTCCCCAGGCATCCAGGCGGATATACGAAGCAAAAGGGCGCCCGTCGGATAATCCCTTGATTATACATATTTCCAATATGGAAGATTTGAAGAAAATAACAAAAAACGTGCCCGGACCGGCAAGGAAGCTGGCAGAAAAGTTCTGGCCGGGACCTTTGACCATGATTTTTGAAAAAAGCGATATTGTGCCGCTGGAGACTACGGGAGGGCTTCGGACGGTGGCGGTGCGTATGCCAAACCACTCCATTGCCCTGCGGCTGATTGCGTCCAGCGGTGGATTTATCGCCGCGCCTAGCGCCAATACCTCCGGGAAGCCAAGCCCTACCAGGGCAGAGCATGTGGCAGAGGACATGACGGGAAGGATACCTCTGATTTTGGATGGAGGGTCTGTGGGAATCGGCATTGAATCGACCATTGTGGATTTCACAGAGGGGACGCCCATGATTTTAAGGCCTGGATATATTACGGCAGAAATGATCCAGGAGGTAATCGGGGAAATCAGGATAGACCCAGGCTTAACTGCCAGGGATGCCGAGGCTCATCCCAAAGCGCCGGGAATGAAGTACCGCCATTATGCGCCTAAGGCTGATTTGGTTCTGGTGGAAGGTTCCAGAGAAAAGGTGCAGAGGAAAATCAATGAGCTGGCAGAGGAAGCTTTGGGAGAGGGAAAATCTGTGGGCATTATCGCAACGGAAGAGACCAGAGCCGGATATGGCCATGGGGTGGTAAAAAGCATTGGAACCAGAACAGATGCAGATTCCATTGCCCGCCATTTATATGGGGTTTTGCGTGAATTTGACCAGCTGGATGTGGAGATTATATATTCAGAGAGTTTTCCTGCATCAGGAGTCGGACAGGCAATCAAAAACCGCATGCAAAAAGCGGCGGGGCATCAGGTGATAGAAGTGTAAACAGGAAGGTGGCGGATATGAAAAGATACAGTAAAATTATCTTTGTATGCGACAGCGGTACGGCACGTGCGCCTATGGCAGAAGCTATCATGAAGGAATATATGATAAAATACCCAGTGGAAATTGAGAGCAGAGGCCTTGTAGTGCTTTTTCCTGAACCGCTGAACCAGAAAACAGAGGCTGTGCTAATCAGCAATGGGATTAACGCACAAAATCAGATGTCAAGACAGCTTACGGCAGAGGATTTGCAGCAGGGCCATTTGGTGATTGCCATGGAAGCTGTCCAGAAGCAGAAGATTCTGGAAGAATATGAAGAGAGCCTGGAAGCGGATGTGGAGGTTCTGACAGATTTAACCGGAGATGAACTGGAGATTTTAAATCCTTACGGCGGAACCCTTCAATCCTACGGTCTCTGCTATGAGACTTTGAATAAGACCATTAAAAAATTAGTGAATTTGATAAACGAAGGATAAGGATATAGATAAAGGAGTGGTAAATAATATGGCAAAAGTAATGATCATGGATCATCCGCTGATTCAGCACAAAATAGGGTGGATACGCAAAAGCGATACAGGATCCAGGGATTTCCGAGGAATGGTGGGCGAAATCGCCATGCTGATGTGCTATGAAGCCACCAGGAATCTGGAATTGGAGGATATAGAGATTGAAACCCCCATCTGCGCCACCACAGTAAAAGGCTTGAAAGGCAAGAAGCTGGCAGTGGTGCCCATTCTGCGGGCGGGTCTTGGGATGGTAGACGGAATGCTGGCAATGATTCCGGCGGCAAAGGTAGGGCATATCGGATTGTACCGTGACCCAGAGACATTGGATCCGGTAGAATATTACTGTAAGCTGCCAGAGGACTGTTCCGAACGGGAAGTGTTTGTGGTTGACCCAATGCTTGCCACAGGCGGGTCTGCGGTAGCAGCTATCCAGATGCTGAAAAACAAAGGGGTCAAGAACATCCATTTCCTCTGCATTATTGCCGCACCGGAAGGCGTGGAAGCAATGAAAACCGCCCACCCGGATGTGGACGTCTATATAGGAGCCCTGGATGAAAAACTTAACGGCCACGGCTATATTGTTCCAGGGCTTGGCGATGCCGGAGACAGGATTTTCGGCACGAAATAGGAAGGAAGAAGTGATAATTGTGAGTAATAAAAGACAGGATTACCTTACCTGGGATGAATATTTTATGGGGGTGGCAATGCTTTCCGCCATGCGCTCCAAAGATCCGGGCACACAGGTGGGAGCCTGCATTGTCAGTCCGGATAACAAGATTTTGTCCATGGGCTACAATGGGTTCCCGATCGGGTGTTCCGATGATGAATTCCCCTGGAACCGGGAGGGAGAACCTTTGGATAACAAGTATTTGTATACTACCCACAGTGAACTGAATGCGATTTTGAATTACAGGGGCGGCAGCCTGGAGGGGGCGAAGCTGTATGTATCCCTGTTCCCCTGCAATGAATGCGCCAAGGCGATTATTCAGTCGGGCATTAAAACGATAGTGTATGACAGTGACAAATATAAGGATACGCCGTCGGTCATTGCTTCTAAGCGTATGCTGGACGCGTCAGGAGTGCGGTACTATCAGTATACCCATACGGGGCGGGAAGTGAAGATGGTATTATAAAAATGACAGGCAGTTTTTAAAAAACTGAAGTATGTACCGGCAACCCCTTCATTACAGGCATTTATCAATTCTTCATACAGGCTGGGATAATCCATATCTTTTTTTAGGAGCATCCATTCATCGGTGAACTCTTTTGCGTTGCCGCAGCGAAGGCGTGCTTTAGAAAGCGGATGGTTATTCTTCTGCGGGCTTTTACAAGAGGTTCCCTGCTTATTCCGGTATGAAGAATGGCGGTTTGTGCCCGTTTGTTATTCTCTATTGGTTCATATTCTCCTGTTGTTAAATTGAGTGTTAGAAATTTGGCAATGTTATCTTTAGAGGGATCTAAAAGAGGATATTTTGTGGCAAGTAGTGGAAATGTTACAGATGAAATTATCAGAGAATATATACAAAACCAAGATTTACAGGAAAGAAATAACTCTGATAACTTCGAGGTAAGATCACCATAGAGAAATAATCGAATGGGGATTATTGGCCATAAGCTGTGCTGCTTTGCAGATGTCTCTGGCAAGCCACAAAGACTTTTCTCTCCGATATATGTCGGTTCGTCTTTATCCAAATATGCCCGAAGTATGAAACCAGATAAGGACAAAACTCAAAAATTGTGTTTAAGACAGCAGGCAGCTTTTGTAAAATGTCTGCCTAAAATTATTGAAATTTGTTTTGCATTTCCATATAATAAAAGCACACAACAAAAGTGTTTTGCGTGCAGAAAGTTGGTGTTTATTTGAATAAAAGGGAACTTGCAAAAAAAGTAATTTTAAATAAAGGCGGCATAGCAAAAACATCGGACTTTGTTTTAGACGGAATTAAAAATTATGAAGTAGCCGCACTTTGTAAAGAAGGCGTAATAGAAAGAATCCGCCGTGGCTTTTATCAACTTCCTCAAAATGCCATTGTGACAGATGAACAAATATTAAAAGAAATGCTTCCAAGAGGAATCATCTGCGTAGAATCTGCTCTATTTCATTATGGGTATAGTGATTTTTCTCCTCGTAAATGGTCGGTTGCAGTACCACGGACAGCCTCAAGAACAGTAAAACGGGTACAGGAAATACCCTTGAAACCATACTTTATCCAAAAGAATTTTTTGAATCTGGGTAAAACAATAGATAATTTTAACGGCATTTCTCTGGCCGTTTATGACCGTGAGCGGACGCTTTGTGATTGCTTCAAGTATCGCACGAAATTGGACAATGAAATTTTCAATAAAGCGGTCAATGCCTATGCCATTGATAAGAACAAAAACCTTGTAAATCTTTCCAGATATGCAAAAGAAATGAAACTTTATACAAAGGTCATGAATATAATGGAGGTGCTTTTGAATGGCTGATATAGCTGCGTCTGTGCTCGCAAGATTGAAAAACAAAGCCGCTGAAAGCGGCAGAACTTATCAGCTCTGTCTGCAGCTTTTCTGCCAGGAAGAGTTCTTACGTCGTTTGGAGAAATCCAAATACGCTGATAATCTCATTCTCAAAGGCGGTTTGTTTATTTATTCTGTTACCAATTTCGACAGCCGTGTCACAGTGGATGTTGATTTCCTTCTTCGGAAAGTACCAAATACGCCCGAAGAATTAAAACCTGTATTAGAAGAAATCATCGGAACGTCTACAGGAAATGATTTTATTAGCTTTGAAATCAAAGAAATTGCTCCGATTGCTGTTGCAAAAAAGTATGCTGGTATCGGGGTTTCTCTTGTGGCGAGAATTAAGAATACCAGAACACCATTCAGTATTGATTTTGGTGTTGGCGATGTCATTGTACCAAAACAGCAAAAACGAAAAATCCCCACGCAGCTTGATGATTTTCCTTCCCCTGCAGTGAACACTTATTCACTTGAAACAACAATTGCAGAAAAGATAGACGCAATACTCAGCCTAATGGAGTTCTCCAGTAGAATGAAAGACTACTATGACATCTACTACCTTGCAAATAGATTTGATTTTGACGGTGCGACACTTACCAAGGCTCTAAAAAAGACCTTTAAAAACAGGGGGCATGCCTTTACTGTTGGACAATTTGAACAGGTAATAGGATTTGGAAATGATGAAGCAATGCAGAAAAAATGGAAAGCGTTCTGCCGAAAAATTGATACAGATACAGAGGGATATGGAATTGTTTTGAGAAAGATAAACAGCTTCCTCGCCAAGCCATTTATAGCGGCTGTTACCGATAATGACCTAACGGATTGTTGGATTTCCTCGGTAAATGAATGGCGAAAAAAAGGAGCTTCATATAGCTAAAATAATGGAAATTATCGAAAAGGAAACAAGGGGAAAGAGCTATCACACATATAAATATAGCTATGGCTCTATCGGTCTGCCTTCCATAGATTATGATGATGCCCCTAATAAAATAATAAAGTGGAAAGATTCTGGGGAAACTGGTTCTCCGAAAAATTCCATAAATTTAAAACTGGACCTATGCCAATACTTTGGACAAAAAAAGCCGAAAGATTTACTCGTTCACTTGATAGTATAGATTGTTCGGCTTTTCCTGTCCACACTTATATACTGACACCCCAAAAAGAGAATCAGCGTTTTTAATATGGTAATTTTGACAGTGCATTTACAATGCCTGCAGATGATACTGCCATGCATGATATTCTCCAGCATGAAACGGAACCGCAATTCCCACATGCATCAGCACGTTCCCGTTGAATACCTTTCCATTGTTTCTCACCAGATAATTTTTTCTTGCATCCAGTCCCTTCAGCCGGACATAAACCGTCGGTGCATTCGCATGGGCATCCAGGGAAATGATATTGAGGAGCGCTTCGTTTTTATCTTCTGAAACGAACATCCATGCCGCTGCTTCTGTATCCTTTGCGGGCTGGTGCAGCCGATAGTAAAGTCCGTTATGAAAAAGGTTCCAAAATTTTTTATAATCAAGAATCTGCTGTTTGATGTATTCCTTTTCTTCTGCATCCAGTTTGCTGATATCCAGTTCATATCCAAAGCTTCCGGCCATGGCGCATACTGCCCGTGTGCCCAGGGGTACGCTTCTTCCGGTCTGCTCGTTTGGGACGGCTGATACGTGGGAGCCTACGGCAGAAATTGGATAGCCGAAGGAAGTGCCATGCTGGATTTTAATCCGTTCTATGGCATCGGTATCATCACTGCACCAAATCTGAGGCGTATAATAAAGCATTCCTGCGTCGAACCTTCCGCCTCCGCCGCTGCAGCCCTCAATCAAAATCCCGGGATACCGGGTGTGAAGCCGTTCCAGGAAATCATATACGCCCAGCACATATTGATGCATAATCTTTCCGTAATTCTGATAACCAGAAACTGCGCTGTAAACGTCGCAGATACTTCGGTTCATATCCATCTTGATATATTCCACCCGAATGGAATCCAGCACCTTCGCAATCTCCTGGAAAATGCCGTCCACCACTTCCTTTCTGGAAAAATCCAGCACTAATTGGTTTCTGCACATGACCGGCTTTTTGCCTGGAATCACAAAAGCCCAGTCTGGGTGTTTTTTGTAAAGGCTGCTGTCCTCATTGACCATTTCCGGCTCAATCCAAAGGCCGAAAAGCATATCCATGCCATGGATTTCTTCCGAGATTTCTGCCAGGGATCTGCCTAGCTTTTCCTCATTGACGTACCAGTCGCCCAGTCCGCTGTTGTCATCATCCCGTTTTCCAAACCATCCGTCGTCCAAAACAAACATTTCCACGCCCAGGTTTGCTGCCTCCCTTGCAATGGAGAGAATTTGTTTTCCGGTAAAATTATAATAGGTTGCTTCCCAGTTATTGATTAAAATGGGTCTGCGCCTTTCCTTCCAGAATCCCCGGCAGACATGCTGGCGGATAAGTTTGTGGTAAATATGGGACAAAGCGGCAAGGCCATTCCCGGTGTAGGCCAGTGCTGCCTCCGGCGTATAAAATTCTTCTCCCGGTTTCAGCTCATAATCAAACATTTCGTCAGAAATGCCAATCTGCAGCCTGGTCTGGCAGTACTGGTCACGCTCCGCTTCAAACCGGAAGTTTCCGCTGTACAAAAGGGATATGCCGTAACAGCTGCCGTAATCCTCTGTTGTATCCTTGTCTGCAAGGATGAAAAAGGGATTGTGCTGATGGCTGGAGGTCCCCCTCCTGCTCCCAAAGCTTTGGGTTCCGCAAATCACAGGTATCCGTTCAAAATTCCGTTCCATGGCGTGCCTTCCGTGGAAATGAATCAGGTCATAGCTGCCCGTTAGAAAATCCAGGCACATGCTATAGGCCTTATTCAAAAAGACAGAGCCATTTCCCTCATTCTTGATGACCGCGCACCTGGTAATCACGTCAAGCTCTGGAAAAATCCCAAAGAGAAGCACAGCCTTCACACCTGTCCGCTGGTCACAAAGGGTAACCTCCACGGTATAAGCAGAGGTGTACTTGTCCCTGTGATATAAGATAGGGGCAGATGCGCAAGGCGAACACTCCTTTGTACTGCAGGCTGCGGAAAGCGGGCAATCCTTCGTGCTGCAGGCTGCGGAAAGCGGGCAATCTTTTGTGCTGCAGGCTGCACAAGGAGGGCAATCTTTTGTGCTGCAGGCTGCAGAAGGCGGACAATCCTTTGTGCTGCAGGGCGTAGAAGAATTCCCAGGAAAATCTTCCACCGTATAGGCAGCCGGAAGGCCGGGAATTTCGTATTTTCCAGGAACCATACGGTGGCTTTCATAGCGCAGGTCTGTTCCGAATATGCCAGCTGCATCCCGCAGCCGAAAAGCCGGGCTGCGGAAATCGCCGTTCCCATAATTGGGATATTCCTGGGGAAGCGCGTCTAAGGAGAAGCTTCTGTCGTCCCGGAGCTCATAAGGATTGCCGCTGTAGCCTCTGTCTGCAAAAGTCAGAAGGCCGTCCAGCTCTCCCTGGGTTTTGGGTCCGTAGTAGAGATGCAGCAAGAATCCAGATTCTGTAATTCCCATCTGATAGGTGGTATGTTTTGTGTGTAAAGTAATATAGTCCATTTGAAGTTTCTTATTTTCCACCAGTGATAGCCAATCCTTTCATAAAAAATTTCTTATTTTCCACCAGTCATTGCCACTCCTTCAATGAAATGTCTCTGGAATACAAGGTATAAGAGCACCATTGGAAGCATTGCCAAAAGGGAACCTGCCATCAGCACCGGATAATTGGTGCTGAACTGTCCGTTTAATGTGGAAAGCCCTGCGGACAATGTGGTGTGGTTGATATTGGTGTTGGCAACCAAAGGCCACATCAAATCGGTATAGGCAAAGACTGCCGTAAATACGGAGAGGGCTGCTACCGAGGATTTTGTCAAGGGAAACAGCACTTTCGTGAAGGTCTGCCATCTGGTACAGCCGTCTAGGCAGGCAGCTTCTGCAACCTCATCGGGGATTCCCATATAAGCCTGCCGGAGAAAGAACACGCCGAAGGCACTGACCAGGCCTGGAAATACCAGGGAAAACAGGCTGTCGGTCAATCCCACCTTTGCAAGCATCTGGTACTGGGGGATAATGAAAATCTGCCCCGGAATCATCTGCTGGATAATCACCAGCACGAAAAGCAGGTTTTTTCCCCTGAATTCCAGCTTTGCAAAAGCATAGCCTGCCATGGAGCAGAATCCAACCGCACAGAGGACGCGCAGCAGAATCATCAATGCAGTATTTAGATACAGATTTCCAAAAGGCAGAAGGTCGAGTGCCTTTTGGAAGGAAGCCATATTCCATTGAGAGGGTAAAATGGAAGGTGGAATCTGCATTACCTCTGAATTTGTCTTAAATGCTGTTAAAAGCATCCAGATAAAAGGGAAAATCATTACAATGGAACCAAGTATCAATGCAATATAAGTTCCTATTGTACGCCATCTTTTTGTTTTTGCCATCGTTGCCTTCCTCCTTTACACTTCGTAGCTGACCCATTTTTTCTGGCCGATAAACTGGATGCCCGTGATGATTCCGATTAAAATTACCGTAAAAATTACAATTGCGGACGCATAGCCCCGGTTTCCTGAAACAAAGGATTCCCGGTAAAACAGGTACATCAGGGACTGGGATTTGCTTAAAGCTGGGTTGCCTTCGCCTACCATCATGTAAATCAAATCATAAACCTTGATGGAGGCCATCAGCCGCATAATCATTACCACAAACAGCGTGGGGGACACCATAGGCAGCGTAATGCGGAAAAACTGCTGGATTTTTGTGGCACCGTCTAAGCTTGCCGCTTCATAATAAGATTTTGAAATATTCTGGATGCCGGAAAGCAGAAGGACTGCATCGTACCCGATGGAACTCCAGATTGCTACGATTGCTACTGTAACAATTACAATGTTCGGGTCGGTAATCCACTCTGTGTCCAAATGGAAAATGGTATTGATAATGCCGTATTCCGAATTAAACATCCATTTCCAGACCATGGCGACGGCTGCAGGAGCCACTACCATTGGAAGGAAGAAAATAGCCCGGAATACCACTTTGCCTTTGACTCTGGAATTGAGGAGGATTGCCACCAAAAGGGCAAGCAGCACGCCGACGGGAACTGTCAGAATGCAAAACAGCAGCGTATTCCAGGTAGCTCTCCAGAATTCTTTGCTGGTAAACATGGTAAGGTAATTGCCAAGTCCCACGATATCATAATCTCCGAACGCTTTTGCAGAGGTAAAGCTTAGATAAATGGTCTGGATTAATGGATATACGTTTAAAATCAAAAGTCCGATAATTGTGGGAGCCACAAAGGAATATCCATAGAGATGATCCTGGTTCATGCGAACCTTATGTTTCTTTTTCACTTTTTTGTCTCCTTTCTTGAGGGGAATCTGTAGTTACGGTCTGCTTTTTGTAATGGAAAAAGCCGGAGCTTTAATATTTGCGTATTTCTTCTGTTACAATATCTTGAATATTTTCAATGCCGTCTTCAATGCTGATGTTTCCAGCGTAAATATCAAGCACGCCGACTTCCACCTTTGGCTCCCATGCCGGCCTGGAAGGGTTGGTCAGATATTTGACGCTGTAGTCAAACATGGGCAGGATATTTTCTGGATGGATGTCGTAGCCGTTTTCTGCAAAAGTTTTGGCCCAGGTATCCTCCAGCCCATTGTATGCGGGAATTGCAACGCCTGTTTCGCCCTGGAGCCGCTGGCCTTCTTCGGAACCCAAATATGCCAGAAAGTCCATAGCAGCCTCTTTTTTCCTGCCTTTTGCGGAAGTGGCATAAGAAACACTGTTGGAAATAGAAGCCCGGCCGTCGCCGCTCTCTGGATCCGGACATTTGGGAAGGACGGCTGCATCCCACGCTCCATTCATGTCCTCATAGGTTTTGCAGAGATTGACAAGATCCCAGCTTCCAGCAAAGTACATGGCGCCCTGGCCGGAAAAGAACAATTCTGCTGCCCCGGTATTGGCAAACTGGGCCTGGGAGGGGCACCATTCATTTTCCTGAAGCCCTATGTAATAGGCGATGGCTTCTTTGGCTGCAGGGTCTGTATAAGTGGCTGCAGATCCGTCTTCCGTTAAGATTGTGCCACCATTTTGGTATACGAAATTCCAGTACCCAATCTGGTCATGGGAATATGCCATATACCCATATTTTCCGGTTTCCTGGAAAATTTTTTCAGAAGCCTGCTCCAGGTTTTCCCAGGTCCAGGTGTCGTCTGGGTACTCTGCGCCTGCTGCGTCAAACACATTTTTGTTGTAGAGCAGCGCCACAATATCCTTGTCTTTTGGAACGCCGTAGACTTTTCCGTCGCTTCCTTTTGCATTTTCCACCGATGCTTCGGCAAAATTACCGGCATCCACAATTTCAGTGCAGTCTGCCAGCATTCCGGCGTCTGCATATTTGAACATTTGGTTGGAATGCATCCAGAAGATGTCCGGCATGGTATTGCTGACTGCCGAAGCCTCCAATTTCGTCCAGTATTCATCCCATCCAAGGGCCTGAACCTCAATTTCCACGTCTGGATGTTCCTTTGTGTAAGCCTCTGCCAAGGCTTCCATGCCAGCTTTTTGCCCCTGATCCCAGATTTGGAAGATCAATTTATTTCCAGAATCTGAACCGGAATTTCCACAGGCGGTAAGACCCAGCGCCAGTATGCCAAGCACAAGTGCAGCGGCTCTTTTTTTAATCTTGCTTTTCATAACCTGCCTCCTTTTATTTTTTGATATGGATATTATAGCAACCCATCTTTTTTCCCTGACATATCTCTATGACCTGATTAATATACCAAAATGCACACCCTAAAAAAATTATGTTTCCAAGGTGTGCATTTTGGTATATAATGAATGAAAGCGTTGTGGGCATATTCAAATCCGAAGGAGGAAAGCTATGAAACCTGGTATGTTTTATTTATTTCCCAATCAAAATTATCTGGATCTGCGCCCTTATCAGTCCGGGTATGCGGACAATGCCAAAAATGCATCCTTTGGCCCCGCTGTCCGCAATCATTACCTGTTCCATTATGTCATTTCCGGTGCGGGCGCGCTGACATCCAATGCCCCTGATGGCACGGAGCTCCATTTCCATATCCATTCCGGCCAGGGGTTTATGATTTTTCCCAACCAGATTACTACCTATTATGCAGATGAGCACCATCCCTGGGAGTACGTCTGGATTGAATTTGACGGGATGCTTGCACCGGAAATCCTGCGGATGAGCGGATTGACCATCGAGGCTCCGATCTACACTTCAAACGATAGGATTCTAAGCCGGGTGATGCTGGATGCTATGATGGAGATGGCAAAACCGGACAGGGATGCAGAATATTTCAATGCCGCAACCGGGGAATTGTCCTCAAGGCCTTTGGTTGGAGTTTCTGAGGAGACTCAGTTTTACAAAATGTCCAAGCTTTATCTTTTTGCAGACTGCCTGGCAAGGACCTCCGCTTCTGCCAAAAGCGGCCATTCGGACGGCTCTATGGCGGACTACTATCTACAGAAATCTTTTACCTATATTGAACATAATTTCCAGGATCCGATTACCGTGGAATCCATTGCCGCCCAATGCAACATCCACAGGAACCGGCTGCTGAAAATTTTTAAGGACAAGATAGGGAAAGGCCCCCAGGCATATTTAATGGAATACCGCATGTCAAAAGCGGCCCAGCTGCTGATTACCTCAAACCTTTCTGTCAATGAAATTGGAAATGCGGTGGGGTATCCCAACCAGCTTCATTTTTCCAGAGCTTTTAAAAATGTTTACGGGGTTTCTCCCAGGCAGTATAAAGAAAGAGTGGCGGAGATTTCCAGGATGCAGAAATGAAGGATACAAATAACTTCTCAAAAATGAAAGAAATGAATAGACATTTGTACAGAAAGTAGATATAATGATTTCATATGGTGAAAATGTTGCATGGTAATTTGGAGGTGCCCTGTGAAATACAAAAAAAGCGTATATCGTTCTTTGGCATTAATTACGCAGTTTGGCATTAACATGCTGGTGCCTATTTTTTTATGTGTGGCAGCAGGTGTTTATATTGGCAGGAGATTTGAGATAAACTGGATTACGATTCCCATGTTTGCCATAGGTGCGCTGGCAGGGTTCCGAAATATTTTCATTATGGCGAAGAAAATTTATTCTGATGAGGCGTCTTCCCGGCATTCTTCCATATCTGCGAAGCAGCCGGATAATGAAGAAATGTTTTCCAGCCATCAGTCTACGCCTGAAAAGCAAAAAAAGCGGTAATGGAGCAGCTATTTATGGCGGAGCCGGACAAGAAAGAAAAGGATACAGCTTATGTTAAGAAGAATTAATCAGGCGCTGCCGGAATTGCTGGCAGGGATTCTGATGTACGGCGTGTTGATCCAGATAACCGGAATTTGGTTTGTGGGCGACAAGATAAGATATTCTACAGGCCTTTGGGCTGGCATTGGGCTGGCAATGGGAATGGCAGTGAATATGGCGGTTATCATTTTTGACACAGTAGAAGAGATGGCAGAGGGCAGGTCTTCCAGACGGGCTGCCCTGTACGGGGTTCTGCGGTATCTGGCGGTTGTATTGGCATTTGGAATTGTAGGATATTTTAACCTGGGCAATGTTGTCGTTATGTTTCTGGGTGTAATGGGGTTGAAAATATCAGCTTATTTGCAGCCCTTCATTCATAGATTTTTAGCAGTTTTTTTGAAAAAACATTCTCATGGAAAAAGTTAAAAGAGGTGATAGATTTAGAAAATATTGTAAATAATTACTGTGAATAAGCTTTTCGCAGTAGAAATGCCCATGGAGACTGCATGAGAAAAGGCAGGGCATGGGAACTGTTTTGAAAGAAAATGGATAAGGAGGTGAGAGAGTGCAGAGCTCAATTTTATTGTCTTCCGGTGCAGATATTGATATTATGGTGCACGGGCTGTTTTCCTATGAGCTGTTCGGACATACATTCTGGATTACCACAACCCATGTAAGCCTTCTGATTGTGATGATTGTACTGATTGGTTTTTCCATTGCGGCCAATCGTGCCATGAAGCACGCATCAGAGGTTCCAGGGGGCTTTCAGAATGTGGTGGAGCTGATTGTGGAAAAACTGGATGGCATGGTTCACGGCGTTATGGGAAAAAGCGGCAGCAGGTTTGTCAATTATGTGGGAACGATATTTATCTTTATTTTGATATCCAATCTTTCCGGCTTGTTTGGGTTAAGGCCGCCGACCGCAGATTACGGCGTGACATTGCCCCTGGCATTGCTGAGTTTTATTCTGATTCATTTTAACCAGTTTAAATACCAGACGCCCAAGGCGATATGGACCGATATGTGTTCCCCGCTGCCGCCATGGCTGCCTATTTGGTTCCCCATCAACCTGATCAGTGAGATTGCTGTTCCGATTTCATTGTCATTGCGTTTGTTTGCAAACGTATTGTCTGGAACCATTATTATGGCATTGATTTATGCCTTGCTGTCAAAATTTGCTTATTTCTGGCCGGGCGCATTGCATGCATATTTTGATGTGTTCTCAGGATGCATCCAGACCTATGTGTTCTGTATGCTGACCATGACATACATCAGCAATGCCATCGGGGAGGAAGAGTAGGCGGCTTTGCCGCATGGCCTCTTATTTATGGAAGCTTTAGGCTTTTATAGTAAACTTTCATCATGCACGGCCAGCCGTCTGGCGGGCCGCATGGCCATCCCTGCTATGGAAGTCAAAGACTTTTATAGTACCCCCCATCATGCACAGCCTGCCGTTTAGCGGGCCGCATGGCCATCAAATTCAGGTAACATCCGGGTCTATGCCCGGTCAATAAAAAAATAAGAGTTACATTTATTTAAGAAAGAAAACTCAAGGAGGAAAAATCTTATGGATAACATTACAGGAGCAGAATTAATCAGAGCTTGTTCAGCAATTGGTGCAGGTCTTGCGGTTATCGCAGGTATCGGACCTGGTATCGGGCAGGGTATTGCAGCAGGTCATGCTGCGTCCGCAGTTGGAAGAAATCCAGGAGCAAAATCAGACATTACTTCTACGATGCTTTTAGGCCAGGCGGTAGCAGAAACAACGGGTCTGTATGGTTTGCTGGTAGCAATCCTTCTGATGTTTGTGCAGCCATTAAAGTAAGGGCATACCTTTATGTGCAAAGAGCAGCACAAATCAGATGAAAGGAGGACCGGCCTTGGAACAGTTATTTGGCTTAAATCCGCAGCTTTTGCATGATACGGTTCTTTCGGTTCTTGCCATTTTATTTCTGTTTACATTGATGTCTTACCTGCTGTTTAACCCAGCAAAGAAGATGTTAAAGGACAGACAGGATCGCATTAAGAATGATATTGATACTGCCAAAAAGGACAGGGAAGAAGCTGCTGCTGTGAAAGCAGAGTATAGTGCGAAAATCAAAGAAATCGACAAAGAAGCTGAGGAAATCTTAAGTGAGGCCCGCCAGAAAGCCCTGAAAAGTGAAAACAGGATTGTTGATGAGGCGAAGGAAGAGGCTGCCCGTATTATAAAACGTGCCAACGAGGAAGCATTGTTGGAGAAGAAACGTATTATGGACGAGGCAAAACAGGAAATGATAGCCATAGCCTCAATGATGGCAGGCAAGGTAGTAACAGCCTCCATTGATACATCCATTCAGGACGCACTGGTGGAGGAAACATTAAAGGAAATAGGTGAAAGTACATGGCAAAGCTAGTATCCAAAACTTATGGGGATGCACTGTTTGAGCTTGCTGTGGAATCTGGTCAGGTGGATGAAATGTTGGAAGAAGCAAGAAGCATACAGCAGATTCTTCAAAAAGACAACGAGCTTTCCAAACTGATGAATCACCCGAAAATCGTAAAAGAAGAAAAAATAGAGATTCTGGAACAAATTTTTAAAGGCAGAGTCCGTGATGAAATTACAGGGATTATGCGTATGCTTGTGTTTAAGGGTCACTATGGTGAAATGGAATCTGTATTCACATATTTCATTGACCAGGTAAAGGAATATAAAAATATTGGCACTGCTTATGTGACTGCACCGATGCCGCTTACAGACAGTCAGAAAGAGCAGATAAGAAATAAGCTACAGGAAACCACCAGATATGTAGAATTTGAGATGCATTATGATGTGGATGAAAGTTTAATCGGCGGCATGGTAATTCGGATTGGTGATAGGGTGGTTGACAGCAGTGTGAAAAATAAATTGCAGAGCCTTACCAGGGAATTATCAAAAATACAGTTGAAAGTAGGTGAATGCGCTCCATGAATTTAAAACCGGAGGAAATAAGTTCAGTTATAAAAGAGCAGGTGAAACGGTATGCGGCGCAGCTTGAAGTATCGGATGTTGGTACGGTAATTCAGGTGGCAGACGGTATTGCCCGTATTCACGGCTTGGAAAAGGCCATGCAGGGCGAATTATTGGAATTTCCCGGAGAAGTCTATGGAATGGTGTTGAACCTGGAAGAAGATAATGTGGGAGCCGTATTGTTGGGTGACCAGAAAAATATCAATGAAGGGGATACCGTTAAGACTACGGGAAGAGTGGTTGAGGTTCCGGTAGGCGACGCCATGACCGGACGTGTTGTGAATGCACTGGGACAGCCGATTGATGGAAAAGGCCCCATTGAAACAACAAAGTTTAGACAGATTGAAAGAGTGGCATCCGGTGTTATCTCAAGAAAATCTGTAGATACTCCATTGCAGACAGGTATTAAGGCAATTGACTCCATGGTGCCCATCGGAAGAGGACAGCGTGAGTTGATTATCGGCGACCGTCAGACAGGTAAAACTGCTATTGCGGTGGATACAATTATCAATCAGAAGGGACAGGGCGTAAAATGTATTTACGTTGCCATCGGTCAGAAGGCTTCTACTGTTGCAACAATTGTGAAGACATTTGAAGAGTTTGGCGCTATGGATTATACTACGGTAGTGGCTTCTACCGCAAGTGAGCTTGCGCCGTTACAGTATATTGCTCCTTACGCTGGATGTGCCATCGGAGAAGAATGGATGGAAAACGGTGAGGATGTGCTGGTAGTTTATGATGATTTGAGTAAACATGCGACTGCATACCGTACCCTTTCCTTGCTGCTTCGCCGTCCGCCAGGGCGTGAAGCTTATCCTGGTGACGTATTCTATCTTCATTCCAGGTTGCTGGAACGTGCAGCAAGGCTTTCTGAGAAGTTAGGCGGCGGTTCTTTGACAGCGCTGCCCATTATTGAAACTCAGGCAGGAGACGTTTCTGCATATATTCCTACCAATGTAATTTCTATTACAGATGGTCAGATTTATCTGGAAACAGAAATGTTCAATGCTGGCTTCCGCCCCGCAATCAATGCTGGTCTGTCCGTATCACGTGTAGGTGGTTCCGCGCAGATTAAGGCTATGAAAAAAATTGCAGCGCCGATTCGTGTGGAGCTGGCACAGTACCGTGAGTTGGCAGCATTTGCACAGTTTGGTTCCGAATTGGATGCAGATACCACGGAGAAATTAGCGCAAGGTGAAAGAATCCGTGAGATGTTAAAGCAGCCCCAGTATCAGCCTATGCCGGTGGAATATCAGGTCATGATTATCTATGCGGCAACTAAGAAATATCTTTTGGATGTTCCAGTAGAAGATATCTTAAGATTTGAACAGGAGATGTTTGAGTTTGTAGATACCAAGTATCCGGAAATACCAGAAGCAATCCGTAACGATAAAGAAATCAAAGAAGAAACGGAAACTAAGCTTGTAAAAGCGATTGAGGAATGTAAGGCACAATTTAAGTAAGACGGGTGGTGAATGTTTATGGCGTCCATGAGGGACATCAAAAGAAGAAAAGGCAGCATACAAAGTACGCAGCAAATCACAAAAGCCATGAAGCTCGTTTCTACCGTTAAACTGCAAAAAGCGAAAAATCGTGCGGAACAGTCCAATCCATATTTTAATTATATGTATCAGACAGTAACCTCAATGCTTGCAAGGTCTGGAAGCATGAATCATCCTTATCTGAAAGCGGGAAGCTCCCAAAAGAAAGCAATTATTACGATTGCTTCTAACCGTGGGCTTGCTGGCGGATATAATTCCAACATTGTCAAGCTTGTGACTGACAGTGGAATTTCCAAGGAAGATGCTCAGATTTATATTATCGGACGCAAAGCAAAGGAATCCTTGCAGCGGAAAGGTTATGAGATGAAAGGGGACTATTCGGATGTAATCGAAGGCCCCACATATGAGGATGCTTCTGCTATCTGCGAAGAAGTTTTGGGCGCTTTTACCAGAGGGGAAATCGGAGAAATTTACCTTGCATATACTCATTTCAAAAATACTGTCAGCCATGAGCCTACTTTGATGAAGCTGCTTCCAGTGGAATTTGAGGAAGCAGAAATCAAAGAGGCAGACAGTAATGTGCTGATGAATTATGAGCCAAATGAGGAAGAGGCATTGGATTTGATTATTCCTAAATATATGACAAGTCTTTTTTATGGCGCACTGGTGGAGGCTGTAGCCAGTGAAAATGGCGCCAGAATGCAGGCAATGGATTCCGCAACAAGCAATGCAGAAGAAATGATTAGTGATTTGACATTGAAATATAACAGAGCGCGCCAGGGCTCTATCACACAGGAGCTGACAGAGATTATCGCTGGCGCGGAGGCCATATCTTAAAGCGCTTTAAGGACATGGCCTGTTTACCGCAGGGCTGAAAATGTTCGGCCATCAACAATTTTAAGGAGTGAAATTATGGCAGATAAGAATATAGGTAAAATCACTCAGATTATAGGAGCCGTTTTGGATATTAAATTTTCCGAAGGCAATCTGCCGGAAATCAATGAAGCAATCAACATTCCATTAGCGGATGGAAAACGTCTGATTGTGGAGGTTTCCCAGCATCTGGGTGATGATACAGTAAGATGTATTGCCATGGGTTCTACAGACGGGTTAGTCCGTGGGATGGATGCAGAAGCAACAGGGGCGTCCATTACCATTCCAGTGGGCGAGCAGACATTAGGACGTATGTTTAATGTATTGGGTGAGCCGATTGATGAAGTGGCACCGCCCAAAAATGTGGAATACATGCCAATTCATAGAAAAGCGCCGACATTTGAGGAGCAGGCGACCTCAACAGAAATGTTGGAAACCGGCATTAAAGTCGTTGACTTGCTCTGCCCGTATCAGAAGGGTGGAAAAATCGGTCTGTTCGGCGGAGCTGGTGTAGGGAAGACCGTGTTAATCCAAGAATTGATCCACAACATTGCTACTGAGCATGACGGATATTCTGTATTTACTGGTGTAGGCGAGAGAACCCGTGAAGGAAACGACCTTTACTATGAAATGAAAGAATCAGGGGTTATTGACAAGACCTGTATGGTGTTTGGACAGATGAATGAGCCTCCCGGAGCGCGTATGCGTGTAGGCTTAACTGGACTTACCATGGCAGAGTATTTCCGTGATAAAGGCGGAAAAGACGTGCTTTTGTTTATTGACAATATTTTCCGTTTTACCCAGGCAGGTTCCGAAGTGTCTGCATTGCTGGGCCGTATGCCGTCAGCCGTAGGTTATCAGCCTACCTTGCAGACAGAAATGGGTGCATTGCAGGAACGTATTACATCTACAAAGAATGGTTCCATTACTTCTGTACAGGCAGTTTACGTTCCAGCGGATGACTTGACAGACCCAGCTCCGGCAACAACATTCGCCCATTTGGATGCAACCACCACACTTTCCCGTTCCATTGCGGAGCTTGGTATTTATCCGGCGGTAGACCCGTTGGATTCCACTTCCCGTATTCTGGACCCCCGTGTGGTAGGACAGGAACATTTTGAAGTGGCACGCGGCGTACAGGAAATTTTACAGAGATACAAAGAATTACAAGATATCATTGCAATCCTTGGTATGGATGAATTGTCAGAAGATGATAAGCTGGTGGTAAACCGGGCAAGGAAGGTACAAAGATTCTTATCTCAGCCATTCTTCGTTGCAACTCAGTTTACTGGGCTGGAAGGAAAGTATGTACCGATTGCAGAGACCTTAAGAGGTTTCAAAGAAATCCTGGAAGGAAAGCACGATGATGTTCCAGAGAGTCATTTCCTGAATGCAGGATCTATTGATGAAGTTCGCGCCCGCATGAAGTAGGGGGTGAGCACATGGCAGAGGAAAATAAATACTTTCAATTGGAAATCATAACGCCGGACCGTGTGTTTTACAAGGGAGAAGCTTCCATGGTAGAGTTTACTTCCGTAGATGGGGAGATGGGTGTTTATAAGCATCATATCCCTCTGACTACCGTGCTAGTGCCCGGCATTGTAACGATTACAGAGGCGAACGGCAAAAAGGAAGCAGCAATTCATGCAGGCTTTGTGCAGATTCTTGGAGAAAAGGTAACGTTTCTTGCAGAGATTGCCGAATGGCCGGATGAGATTGATATAAGCCGCGCCCAGGCAGCAAAAGCCCGTGCGGAAGAACGGCTGCGCAGCCATAGCGCTGACGTGGATGTGGCCCGTGCAGAGATTGCGCTGAAGAAGGCTTTGGTCCGCATTGGTGTGAAAGGGTAAGCTTCCGTGATGGGCGGCTGCTGTTTTGCAAGGCGTATGGATATCCTTATATGGAAGCCGAGGAGCTTTATAATAGTGAAGAAAGCATCGCAGATGCCAGAGGAAAGAACTGGTGTCTGCGGTGTTTTTTTGATGAGGCTCCAGAAAGACGGAATCATACATCGGGAGGGCTCTTCAAAAAAAGGATCTTGGATTGTTTCACAAAAGAAAATCCTTTGAAAATAAAAAAATTTCAAAAAAATGCAAGTATTTCTTATTGCCTGACGTATTATAAGTGAAGTACATGAAACAGGATTGGAATTTTTAGTATGTTTGAAAGCTTATTTCTGGTCTGAAAAGTTGATGTTTAGGAGGGCGCTATGAAGAAAATGAAGAAGGTGTTAGTGGCAGTGTTAGCCTGTATTGTAATATGCGGGATTTCTGTACCGGTAATTGCAGCGAATATACAGAAGACTGGCACAAACGTGGAGCAGAAGGTGCGCACCAGGAATACTGGAGTGTGCAACATGATTTTGGAGTCAAAGATGTTATACGGCAGTGAGGAGAGTCCTGAGGAAACAGAGCCGACAGATGAAGAGGCTTTTGTGGATTCTTCCGTATTGGATGAAACTGCTGGCATAGAAGGAAACGGGGATTCAGATGTGGACGATACCCAGCCAGCAGATGAACCAGCGGATGTTCCAGTGGATGAAACGCCGGCAGACGAGCCAGCAGACATTCCAGCGGAGGATGTGCCAGCAGATGTTACAGATACAGGAGTTGCGGATACAGCAGCTACTCCGGTTTGCCCTAGTTATGTTGATGCCAATGGAGATGGGATCTGCGACCATTGTGCCCATGGCGGAAGCTGCAATAATTATGTAGATTATAACGGGGACGGCATCTGTGATTACTGTGCCCATGGCGGAAGCTGCGGCAATTATGTAGATGTCAATGGGGATGGCGTCTGTGATTACTGCACCCATAACGGAAGCGGCCATTGCGGCAATTATGTAGATTCTAATGGAGACGGCGTTTGCGATAATTATACCGGAGGCGGCAATTACGGCGGAGGCGGCAGACACCATGGCGGCGGACACCATGGAGGCCATCACTGGTAAGCAGCACAAAGGGGATAGGTTATGCGCAGTGAGCAGGAGGTTGAACAGGCAATTGAGTCGTACTCTGATATGATTCGGAGGATTTGCCTTTTGCATCTGAATAGTCACGAGGATACGGAGGATGTGCTTCAGGAGGTGTTTTTGAAGTATGTCCTTCATTCTGTGGAATTTGCCAGCAAGGAACATGAGAAAGCCTGGCTGATTCGGGTCACAATCAATGCTTGCAAGGATCTTAAAAGGAAATTATTCCGTCACAGTACAGTGCCCTTAGAGGTGCTTTCAGAGGAGGCTGCCAGCGTGATGCCAGAGCAGATGGGAATACTGGAGATTGTGCTTTCCCTGCCTGTGAAATATAAGGATGTTATATATCTTCATTATTATGAAGGCTATACTGCCCGGGAAATAGGGACGATGCTGCACAAGAAGGAGAATACGGTATATTCCCTTTTGTCAAGAGGAAGAGAATTGCTAAAGCAGAAGTTGGGAGGTGGCAGGAATGTATGATGAAATAAGGGAAGCATTTGAGCAGATTCATGCCACAGAACAGATGAAACAGTCTGTATCAGAGTATTTAGTTCAAAATAGGCGAAAGGCTGAAAGAGGAACAGCAAGAGGTTCTTTCAGGCTTGGTTTGCGGCCGCTGGTCTCGATCTGCGCTCTTTTGCTGCTTTGTGCAGGAATAGGAAACTGGTATTTTTGGGAGATGCCTGTATCTTATCTTAGTGTGGATGTGAATCCCTCCATAGAATTGACGCTGAACCGCAGGAACCGTGTGACGGATGCCGAGAGCCGGAATAAAGAAGGAGCACAGGTTCTTGCAGATGTTCAGATAAAAGGCAAAGACTATTTAGAAGCAGTAGAGCTTTTAATGAAAAGTAAAAAGATGCAGCCTTATCTTACACGGAATGCGGAGTTGACGGTTACGGTGGCATCCTCTAAGGCGGAGGAGCTTCTTTCCGGCCTGGAGAGCAGTCCGGTGACGACCCATTACCATGGCTTGTGCAGAAGTGCAGATATGGAAACAGCTGCATCTGCCCACGATTGTGGAATGTCTTTGGGAAAATATCAGATGTATCAGCTTCTTTCCCAGTATAATTCAGGGCTGGCGCCGGAAGAATGCCAGAATATCTCCATGTGCCGCCTGTATCAGCTTTTGGCACAATATGAGGGCGGCAGGGAAGAAACGGTAAATCAAGAAGAATTACAGGACTTGCAGGGAGGCTGCAGCCATGAGGAGGGAGGGCACCATCATCATGGAAGCAGCCATCACTGATTGCAAGCCAGCTGTTCTGCCGATTGAGCCATATCCTGGTGCAGCATCATTATGGAAGCAGCCATCACTGATTGCAAGCCAGCTGTTCTGCCGATTGAGCCATATCCTGGTGCATCACATCATTATGGAAACTGCCGTAACA
Organism: uncultured Lachnospiraceae bacterium; assembly: GCA_947384285.1. Classification (GTDB taxonomy): domain Bacteria; phylum Bacillota; class Clostridia; order Lachnospirales; family Lachnospiraceae; genus Petralouisia. The sequence continues at coordinate 88,414 of CANDGI010000004.1, read as the reverse complement.
GCCAGTAACATAAATGTCTCTTAATTTGGTATAATATGGGTAAAGCATTTTATGCAAATTGAAAGGAGACACGAAAATGAAGCAGCTGTTAATAAAACAAGGAATCATTCATGATTCAGTCCATGAAAGGCCGTATGAAGCAGACATTTTGGTGGAAGACGGCAGGATTGCCAGGATAGAGCCTGTTCTGGATGGAAAGGCCGTCGAGGATGCAGAGGTGTTAGATGCATCTGGCCTGCAGGTATACCCTGGCTTTGTGGAGGCTCACTGCCATTTGGGGCTGGATGGATATGCCATCGGTTTTGAAGGAGCAGACTACAATGAGATGACGGATTCTTTGACGCCGGAATTATCTGCAGTGGATGGGCTGAATCCCCAGGATGAGAGTATCCGCCTTGCCATGGAAGGCGGCGTTACCTGTGTGGCAGCAGGGCCGGGCAGTTCCAATATACTGGGCGGGACTTTTGCTGTGTACAAAACAGCAGGAAAACGCATTGACGATATGGTAATCAAAGAAAGAGCGGCTATGAAATGCGCCTTTGGGGAAAATCCCAAGCTTTGTTATAAGGATAAAAACATTTATTCCCGGATGACCATTGCATCCCGGCTGCGTGTGATGCTGGAACGAACCAGAGAGTATATGGCCAGGAAGGAAGCAGCTGGAGAAGATGTGTTAAAACAGCCGGCCTATGACCCAAAGCTTGAAGCGCTGATTCCGGCCATCAAAGGGGAATTGCCGCTGAAAGCCCATGTCCACCAGGCAAATGACATTTATACGGCGATTCGTATTGCAAAAGAATTTCATTTGGGGTTAGCGCTTGACCATTGTACAGATGGTTCTCTGATTGCAGATGATTTGGCAAAGGAGGGCTATCCGGTAGCGGTAGGGCCTGCCTTAACCCACGCCACAAAGTTTGAATTGAAAAATAAAAGCTTTGCGACCCCGGGGGATTTGGCAAGGGCAGGCTGCCAGGTATCGATTATCACAGATTCTCCGGTGATTCCCCAGCAGTATCTTCCATTGTGTGCGGGCCTTGCGGTAAAATCCGGCATGGATTCATTTGCAGCCTTGCAGGCAATCACCATAAATGCAGCCAGGCATATTGGGGTAGAGGAACGGGTAGGTTCCCTGGAAATAGGAAAAGACGGAGATTTTGTGATTACAGACGGGAATCCTATGGTGTCTGACACAAATATTAAATATGTTTTGATTGACGGGAACGTTACTTATTCTGCGATGAAATCCAGAAGAATTGATTTGCCTTAGGCATTTAGAAACAATTTCTTGTGCAAAATGGAAAAATTTTTATATTGCGCTTTTTGGGTTTATCCAGGTTAGGAGATAGGTTTCTGGCATAAAACCAGAGCGTGTATCAATCGGCAGGTAAATAATAATGATTCCAAAAAGGAAGGAAAGCGCTGCCTGACGGCAACGCTTTTTGGGGGAGTAAATTTATGAAATGTTTCATGGGGTGCCACATCTTGGGCGGTGGCACCAATATATGTAAAATAACTTCAAAAATAAAGTTAAATTATTGTTTGTCGAAGCTGATAACCATGCGCGCTTGTTTGTGCTATCAACTTCATTTGATATAATGAGTATAGAATAAAAATGTGTGCAAATTGTGGACAATTTCTAAAAGAAAGATAAAGAATTCAAAAGAAATTATGAAGAAAAAGTAAAAAAAACGTTAGCTGGAAAAGGTGTTGAAAAAGGCGGAAAAGCGACGGTTTTCATAAAAATTCTTGCAATTAAAAAGGCTGGCAGGTATAATGAATTATGCATGTCAAAGGCAACTACGAAAGGAGCGCTTATATGGAAAAGCCAAAGGTATATTTTACAACATTCAAAACCTCTTTTACAGAGAATATCCCTGCCAAGCTAAAACGCTTGATTTTGGCAGCGGGAATCAAAGACATTGATTTTACAGATAAATACGCAGCAATCAAGATACATTTTGGAGAGCTTGGCAACCTGGCGTTTTTACGTCCCAATTATGCAAAGGTAGTAGTGGACGTGGTAAAAGAGCTGGGCGGCAAGGCATTTCTTACAGACTGCAATACCTTGTATGTGGGGAGCAGGAAGAATGCTTTGGATCATCTTGATACTGCCTATGAAAATGGTTTTACCCCTTTTTCTACTGGATGCCATGTGATTATCGGGGACGGATTAAAGGGGACAGATGAAGAGCTTGTGCCCATAGACGGAGAGTATGTCAAGGAAGCAAAAATCGGCCGTGCCGTTATGGATGCAGATGTGTTTATTTCCCTGACCCACTTTAAGGGCCATGAAATGGCAGGCTTTGGGGGAGCATTGAAGAATATTGGGATGGGCTGCGGCTCCAGGGCAGGAAAAATGGAGATGCACAGTGAAGGAAAGCCCTATGTCAATCAGGAAAATTGCATTGGCTGTGGGATGTGTACCAAAGTATGCGCCCATACAGGAATCACGGTAACCGATAAAAAGGCTTCCATCAATCACGATCATTGCGTTGGCTGCGGCCGCTGTATCGGCGTCTGCCCCAAAGATGCGGTAGAACCCAGCTTTGGTGAGTCCAATGATATCATGAATTACAAAATGGCAGAATACAGCAAAGCAGTGTTAAAGGATCGCCCCCACTTCCACATTTCCATTGTCTGTGATGTGTCGCCCAACTGCGACTGCCATACAGAAAATGATATTCCTATTATTCCCAATGTGGGAATGTTTGCTTCTTTTGACCCGGTGGCTTTGGACGTTGCCTGCGCAGATGCCTGCAACCGCCAGCCGGTAATTGACGGAAGTGTGCTTCAGGAAAACAAAAATCATAGCCACGAAGAAGGCTGCGACCATTTTCATATGACCCATCCTGATACCAATTGGAAATCCTGTGTGGAGCATGCAGAAAAAATCGGCATTGGCAGCAGGGAATATGAATTAGTGGAAATTTAGAAAAGGCTTGCATTTATGAAATTAAGAAAGAAAGCATGGAGAGTACTGTTATTGTTCCTGATAGGCATCGGAGTGCCCGTTGGTGCCGCGTCGGCAGCCCAGCCCAAGGAGGTTCAAATTGCTTTTACCCATGACCTGCACTCCCACCTGGAGCCTTTTTATCTGGAGGAGGATGGAGAGGAGAAACTGGTAGGCGGTTCTGCCAGGATGATGAACTATCTGAAAGAATTGCGGAACCAAAAGGAAGATTTACTGTATCTGGATGGCGGCGATTTTTCCATGGGAACGCTGTATCAGACCGTATATTCCACCCAGGCCGCTGAGCTTCGCATGCTGGGATTTCTTGGGGCGGATGTTACCACCTTTGGGAACCATGAATTTGATTATCGCAGCAAGGGATTGGCAGAGATGCTTCAGGCAGCAAAAGACAGCGGCGATACCGTACCGCCTTTGGTGGTGTGTAATATCGACTGGGATGCCACCTTGGCTGGGGAACAGGCGGAGGATGGAGCCTTGCTCAAGGAAGCCTTTGAAGCATACGGCGTAGCGCCGTATACGGTAATTGAAAAAGGGGATGTAGAAATTGCAATTATCGGAGTGTTCGGAACGGATGCCTTGGAGTGTGCCCCTACTTGCGCATTATCATTCTGCGACCCTATCGAGGCCGTAAAAGAGACAGTAGCAGAGATTCAGCAGCAGGAAAATGCGGATATGATTGTATGCGTATCCCACAGCGGAACCTGGGAGGAAGAGAAGAAATCAGAAGATGAATTGCTGGCCAAGGCAGTGCCGGAATTGGACTTGATTGTCAGCGGCCATACGCACAGTATTCTGGAGGAACCCATCATCCATGGAGACACAGCCATTGTATCTGCCGGGGAATACGGCGCCCGGGTAGGAAGCCTTCGCATGGTGCAGAAAGAGAATGGCAGATGGAGCCTTGAAGATTACCAGCTGGTTTTGATGGATGAAACCTATGGAGAGGATCAGAAAGCCCAGGAAAAAATAGAAGAGCTGGGGCAGACCATTGATGAAGATTATCTGGATCAGTTTGGATTTGCCAAGGATCAGGTGCTTGCCCACAATCCCTGGGAATTTACAAAAGTAAATGGGCTGGGGGAAAAGCTTCAGGAGGAACCTCTTGGAAACCTGCTGGCGGATTCCTATTTATTTACAGTCAGCAACAGCGATACCGGGGATGAAAATCCAGCTATGGCTGCAATAGTGCCCAGCGGCTGTATCCGGGAAACCTTTCATAAGGATAAAGATATCACGGTGGCAGACGCTTTCCAGACCCTTTCTCTGGGAATCGGCCCGGATGGAGTGCCAGGATACCCACTGGTCAGCGTATATTTTACGGGAAAAGAATTAAAGACAATCACGGAAGTGGATGCATCTATTTCGCCCATAATGACCACAGCCCAATTGTATGTCAGCGGCCTTTCCTATACCGCCAATCCAAACCGGATGATTTTGAATAAGGTGACGGATGTAAAATTTCAGGATATGGAAGGCAATGTCCAGGAAATTCAAGACGATAAGCTGTACCGCGTAGTGGCGGATCTCTACAGTGGGCAGATGATGGGGTCTGTATCAGACCAGTCATACGGAATTTTATCCATTGTCCCCAAGGATGCCCAGGGAAATGAGATCCCAATGGATAAGCTGGAGGATCATATCATCCATATCAATGGACAGGAATTAAAAGCATGGGTATGCGTGGCAGAATATCTGGATTCTTTTGAAGAAACAACGGAGTCAGCGGAAATACCAGAGTATTACAGTACCACCCACAACCGCAAGAATATCGAGAATGACAAAAGCTTCGGTGCAATCATGAAAAGCCCGAACCGCATTGCCGTAACTATTTTCTGTATTGCCGGCGGTGTCATTTTCCTATTAATCCTTGCGATCATCCTGATTGTAAGAAGCATAAAAAAACGAAACCGAAAGAAAAATAATCATTAGCAGGCCAGAGCACAAGGTGATTCCTGAAGGTAATGGCGCAGCAAAAAAGAAAACTGTCTAGGAACCTGAGGGATAAGCATGCTTCGCTTATACTCGCAGCAAAAGATTTGCTAACATTTCTGCAGCTCTAAGAAAAAGGCAAATCATTTCGCAAAGAAGCATGCTCTTTCGCTCCATATCAGACAGCCCCTCTAAAAGTCTATCAAAAGCTGCCGCACCAGGAAGATTCCACCTTGTGCGGCAGCTTTTATTTCTCTTCACGAGTGTAATACCCCTGCTGGCAGCGTTCTGAAGAAGCCAGAACAGCATACCCCTATACTTGCATCGGAGTGATTTATTTTTCCAGTACTACAGCGAACAATCTATATTTTGATACAAAGGGGCACCCTGCCTTGACCTCCGTATCCCAATATAAAAAGTTCCTTATTATACTGGCATGGAGAACATATGGAAAGAATTTTTGAATTGATAGATAAATTGGAAGAAGAAAACTGCCTCGCCAGAGAAGAGTGGATTGCGTTGCTAAAAGGCCGCAGCCCCAAAGCCGCAGAATACCTCTTTGAGAAGGCCAGAAAATGGCAGAAAAAATATTTTGGAAATAAAATTTACACCAGAGGCTTAATTGAATGCACGAATTTTTGCAAAAATGACTGCTATTACTGCGGCATCCGAAGAAGCAACCGAAGCCTGCAGCGTTACCGCCTGGCAAAAGAGGAAATTATGGAATGCTGCCGCCTGGGCTATGATTTGGGATTCCGCACATTCGTGCTCCAGGGTGGGGAGGATGGCGCATACTCCCAAAAGATGCTGGAGGATTTGGTTTCCGCGATTAAGGACAGCTATGAAGACTGCGCCATCACCCTTTCCATGGGGGAGTTGTCCTATGAAAGATATCTGGGGCTGTTCCAGGCAGGGGCGGACCGGTATCTTCTGCGCCATGAGACAGCGGACGGCAGCCATTACCGCAAGCTTCATCCGCCGGAATTGTCTTTGGATAACCGGAAAAGATGTTTATTTGATTTGAAGAACATCGGGTATCAGACAGGGACGGGATTCATGGTGGGAAGTCCGGGGCAGGCTCCAGAGCAGCTGGCAGAAGACATGATGTTTATCCGGGAGCTTGAGCCCCACATGGTAGGGATCGGGCCTTTTGTACCCCATCATGAGACGCCCTTTGCCAGGGAGCCGGGAGGAACCGTGGAGCTGACCTTGTTTTTGCTGGGGCTTTTGCGCATTATGATGCCAAAGCTTTTGCTGCCAGCCACCACCGCGTTGGGAACCATAGACCCGATGGGCAGGGAAAAGGGGGTTTTGGCAGGGGCAAATGTGGTGATGCCCAATTTATCCCCCATTTCTGTGCGAAAAAAATATGAATTATACGACAATAAAATCTGTACAGGCGATGAAGCGGCAGAATCCTGGAATCATCTGAACCAGAAAATGAAACAGATAGGATATGAATTAGCCGTCAGCCGGGGCGATTATAAGGAGGAAGAAATATGTACAATGTAATGTCACCAAAAGCAGAAGAATTTATTAACCATGAGGAAATTTTGGAATCTTTGGCTTATGCCAAGTCCAACAAAAATAATCGGGAGCTGATTGATGAAATCCTGGCAAAGGCCAGGCTGCGCAAGGGGCTTTCCCACCGGGAGGCAGCTGTTTTGCTGGATTGCGAGCTGGAGGATAAAAACCAGGAAATTTACGCCTTGGCGCAGCAGATAAAAAAGGATTTCTATGGAAACCGTATTGTGATGTTCGCGCCGCTGTATCTGTCCAATTACTGTGTGAATGGATGCGAATACTGCCCGTACCATGCGAAAAATAAGCATATTGCCAGAAAGAAGCTGACCCAGGAGGAGGTTGCCAAGGAGGTGGCTGCACTGCAGGATATGGGACATAAAAGGTTAGCCTTAGAAGCCGGGGAAGATCCAGTGAACAATCCCATTGAATATATCCTGGAATGTATTCATACCATTTATGGCATCAAGCATAAGAACGGCGCCATCCGCCGCGTCAATGTGAATATTGCGGCAACTACAGTGGAAAATTACCAGAAATTAAAGGAGGCGGGAATCGGAACCTATATTCTGTTTCAGGAGACCTATCATAAGGAATCTTATGAGAAGCTTCATCCAACAGGGCCAAAGCATGATTATGCATATCACACAGAAGCCATGGATCGTGCCATGGAGGGCGGTATTGATGATGTTGGGCTTGGCGTTTTGTTTGGACTGAATAATTACCGCTACGATTTTACCGGAATTCTTATGCATGCAGAACATTTGGAACAGTATAAAGGTGTGGGACCCCATACAATCAGCGTACCCAGGCTGCGCCGGGCAGATGACATCGACCCGGATGTGTTTGACAACGGAATTTCCGATGAGGTCTTTGCGAAAATTGTAGCATGTATCCGAATTGCAGTGCCCTATACGGGAATGATTGTATCTACCCGGGAAAGCCAGGCCTGCCGGGAAAAGGTGCTTCATCTGGGGATTTCCCAAATCAGCGGCGCTTCCAGAACAAGCGTAGGCGGCTACGTGGAGCCGGAGCCTGAGGAGGAGAATTCGGCACAGTTTGACGTTAGTGATAACCGTACCCTGGATGAGGTGGTGCGGTGGCTGATGGAGATGGATTATGTGCCCAGCTTCTGTACGGCATGTTACCGGGAAGGAAGAACCGGAGACCGCTTTATGACACTTTTGAAAAGCGGGCAGATTGTGAACTGCTGCCATCCCAATGCGCTGATGACACTGAAAGAGTATCTGGAGGATTATGCATCGGAGGAAACGAAAGCAATCGGAGACGCATTGATTGAAAAGGAGCTGGATGTCATCACTAATCCCAAGGTGAAAGAAAAAGTCATGGATTATCTGGCAAATATCCAGAATGGCCAGCGGGATTTCAGATTTTAATATAAAATTAGAGAGAAGGGGCTGTCGGGAAATGAAATTTGTCTACAATATGTAGTTGTGCCACTGAAAGCGTCACAGCATATATTGTGGATAACTTATCATTTCCCGACAGCCCCCTTTGCATCTTTCTGGTTTGCTGGTTTGTGCCAAGCAAGCCGCTTTCTCTGGTTTGAGGAGCAAGCGTTGCTGCTCAGTTTCTGGTTTGCTGGTGTGTCCAAGCAAGCCGCTTTCTCTGGTTTGAGGAGCAAGCGTTGCCGCTCAGTTTCTGGTTTGCTGGTGTGCCAAGCAAGCCACTTTTTCTGTCAACAGTTTTTTTTCGGATTCTGTAATATAAGGAAACGGAATGGTGCGGTTTGCCATGGATGCCAGGATATAGATTTCGCCATGGGACAAGCCGAAGCGCCTGGAAATAGGATTTTCTTTCAGGCACAAGTGCTGGATGTGGCTGTAGGGAACCAGGGCAGCCGTTTTGGTCAGGGAGCCGCCGGAGCATATTGCAAAACTGCCGTCCCCATAAAAGCCCAGGCAGAAGTAATGGAGCAGGTAGTATGCCAGGATGCAGCAGGCGGCAAACAGGCATACGCATGACAGGAAAACATAATCTCCGGTTTTTTCCGGGGGATTCAGGGAAAGGAGCAGGGCATATGGGAGCAGGCAGCATAGAAGAACCCAGGAGAGACAGCCGCAGGCATATAGCTTCCAGGCATGTTTTGGGGGCTTTGGCATATAATCTATGGAGGATACAGGAAATTCCGGTAAAAGTTCAGCCATCAGCCGAAAAACATCCTCTTTTTTCTGACATAAGGAAAGCTGGGTAAGCTCCTCTTTGGTGTCACCGATGCCAACGCAGACGACCCTGGCTTCCAGACGGCCGGACAGACGGGCAAAGGGCGCCTGTACAATCTGTAATCCATGGATACGGTCTATGGGAATCGTATAGTCTTGTTTTCGGAAAAATCCATAGTGGATGATGATATCATTTCCCTGGCGGCAAGCAGAAAAATGATAAAAGGCCAGCAGGCGTTTCATCAGCTGGTATCCATAAGTAAGGATAAAAAGGCCGATGGCAAGGGATTTCATAAAAAAGCTGCTGCTGTTCTCCTCAAACAACAGGTCGGAAAGGGTGAATTCTCCGCCAAAAAGCATAAATGCGAAAAATGCCGCAAGAAGAGAAAATAGTACCAGGTAATAACCTGGAAGGCTGCAGATGCAGTGAACCAGGATTTGGGAAAAAGAAGCGCAGTCTTCTTTGGCAGATGCAGTGTTTTGGGGATTTTCCATTTCCTGGCCGGAACAGGCGAGAAGCTTTGACTTTAATTCCTGGGCTTTTGGGAAAGAAAGCAGGATAGAAATATCCGTGGAATCTGCATCGGAGGCATTTTCCATATCCAGCTTCAGGCGGCAGGTGCGTACCATAAGCTCAAAAAGATTTTGTTCCATATTAACATTGGAAATGTGGGCGATGCTGTAGGTATTTTTCTTTCGATGCATGGTGCTGCGCTCAATCACAAGGGCATGCCCATCCATGTAAATCCAGGTCTTGCGCCATACCAGGAATTGGTAACCGGCAATAAGGAAAGGGGCAAGCAGCAGTAATCCAAGGAGCAAAAAGATGAAAGGCAGGTCTTCTTTTTGCAGGGTTTCTTCCATAAAAAAAGAAATTATATTTTCTGTCTGGGAAAAAATAATTACAATCCAGGCAGCGAGAAATCCTCCGGCTTTTTCTAAAATGATGGTGGGATGACAGCGCATTTTCTCAATTTTCATAATTACCTCCTAATCTATGAAAAGTCCACTATTGTTCCAGGCGTTGGGATTGTGCAATCTGGTTGATTTTCTTTTTTAAGGATTCTGCGATTTGCTGGGCCTTTTCATATTCCAGGAAGCGGATGGCAGCTTCTCCGCCGGCTGTGGTAACGATAACCTTGGTCAGGCCGAACATGCGGTCAATGGGGCCTTGCGCTATGGAAATCTGGTGGAGCCGCTCAATGGGCACGATATGTTCTTCCAGCCACAAATAGCCTTCTTTGATATCAATGCATTCCTCATCTATGGCATACCGGTATCTCCGGCAGCGGAAAGGCGGAGAAAATATTCCATCAATGGCAAGTGTAAGAATGAGAAAGGCGTAGAGTGCTGATAAAATTGGGTAGGAAAACAGGGAAAAGTAATACATAATAAAAGTTAAAATGGCAGCAGCAATGGCAATGCCCAGGAGGGTGGCGGTGTACATGCAGCCCATGGCTTTTTTGCTGAGGGTATGAAACTTCATAATACTCCTTTCTGCATAAAATGCATGAGAAATTTTTATGAAAAAAGTGTACCATATTTATTTTGGAAGAAAAAGTATGTTGACGGGATTGTAAGATTAAAGTAAGGTAAGGGTATGGAAGAAAAAAGGCTGCTATGGCGCGGTTCCGAAAGGGGATTTTCCTTGCAACTGCAGGGCAATTCTGTTAAAATTGATAAGCATACCTTACATCGTTAAGCAGCTGTAAGGCAATTCTTTTAAAATTGATTCGCATAACCCTGCGTCATTGATGCAGCCGGGCAGTATATCAAGTTTCGGAGACAAAAAATCCGCCAGGCGGAATAGAGGAATGAAAGAATGAGCGTACAGGACAAAATAGAACGCATTTTAAAAAATATACATTTACTGTTTTCCCAGAGTTTGCCTTATGGGGAAAGCGGCGATAAAATTATTGTGGAAAAGCAGGCGGTTTTCCAACTGCTGGAACAGTTGAATCTTGCAGTTTATGCAGCAATGGATGAATATGAGGTTACAACGAGAAAGCATGAGATTGCAGAGCGGCGCTGCGAAAAGCGTGGAGAGGAAATCATTGATAAGGCCAGCAAGCATGCGGATGATATCTATGCGGCATCCATTATGTACACAGATGATGCCATTAACCGGATTTGCTATATTATGGATGACGCCCAGCAGGCCGTCCAGAACATTTTCCGTAAAATGAATGCGGACATGGAAAACCAGCGTGACCGGGTGAAACGCAACCAGCTGGAATTGACAGGGCAGCTCCGGGATTTTGCCGATACCGATAAATATGTTAAGCTGATTCAGGAAGTAAACAAACAGGCGGAAAAAGAGCATCGTCTGCAGGTAGAAGGAAAAAAAGAGAAGAAGATACCAAATGAGGGGAAATCATATTCTGCGGTCAAGCCGGAGATAAAGATTAACCAGGCCTATTTCGAGCGTACGGGAAAGAACTATGACGAGGAGCAGGAGAGCTCAGATAAGCGGGATGAAGCTGCTGAGAGCCTGGCAAGGGTAACGGGCAAGGAATTTGCGGAAAATCTGCGCCGCAGGGCTGCAAGGAGCAGAGAAAGAGGCCTGGAGCTTGAGGATATGTCACTGGAAAAAAACGTAGGGCAGACCAATCCTAAAGCCGGAAAAAGCGTGCAGACAAAGCTGGAAGAGGAGGCAAGGCTGGAGGAGATTTTAGCCCGGGCAGGAGCAGGGCTGGCAGCCGTCGTGGAGGAAGAGATGAAAGAACCAAAAGCCGCGTTTGCTGCTAACGATAACCTTTTTGTATCTTCCTCATTGGCAGGGGATTATCTGGAGGAGGAAGCAAGGATTCCAAATCTTCCACCAGAAATCCATGTGGATTTGGACGCGGAATATTTTAAATGGAAGGAAGGGGAGGGAAGCGCGGAGCCGGAAAAGAAAGAACGGCGCTTCCCCTTTGGGCGGAAATCTTAAGGATGCCCTGGCAGAAATTTTCACCGAAAGATCCATATTTTTATAGGGCTGTCCAGGAAACGGGAGAGTCAGCAGACTTTGTTTACCAATTCTAAGCCATGTTCCAGGGCATAGGCATTTTCCATAGTTTCAATGGCGATGGCCTGCATGGCTTCCGTGGTAAAAAATCCCATATGGGAGGTTACCAGTACATTGGGGAAGGTCATAAGCCTTGCAAGTGTCTCATCCTGGATGATTTTGTCCGAGAGATCCTCGAAGAATACGCCGCTTTCCTCTTCGTATACATCTAACCCCACACCGGCGATTTTCCGGGACAGGAGGCCTTCAATTAAAGCGTTGGTGTCAATCAAGGCCCCTCTGGAGGTATTGATAAGATAGACGCCTTCCTGCATTTTACAAATTGCCTCCTTGTCAATGATATGGTGTGTTTCTTTGGTTAGAGGACAATGAAGAGAGATAATATCGGACTTGGCAAACAATTCCGGCAAATCCAGATATTCCACATCCAAATCTGGATTTGGGTATAAATCATAAGCATAAATTTTCATATCAAATCCTTTTAAAATCCGGATCATGGACTGGCCGATTTTCCCGGTGCCGATGATCCCGGCAGTTTTCTGGTACAAAGTCGTACCCATCAATCCATTGATACTCATATTGAAATCCCGGGTGCGGGTATACGCCCGGTGGGTGAAGCGGTTTACCGTCAGAAGCATGGCGGCCGCATATTCTGCCACTGCTTCCGGGGAATAGCTGGGCACCCGCAGAATATGGATTCTTCCTTTTGCAGCTTCAATATCCACATGGTTAAAGCCAGCGGAGCGAAGCAGAATGGCTTTTACCTTCATTTCACAGAGCCGGTCTATCATATCCTTTGTAATCTGGTCATTGATAAAAATACAGATTGCATCACAGCCTTCTGCCAGGTTTAAGGTATTTGGCTTGCAGGGAGCTTCCAGAAAAATGATTTCCATTTTGTAGCCTTCTGCCATTGGCTCAAACCAGATGCGGTCGTAGGGTTTGGTGGTGTAAAAAGCGATTTTCATAAGAATATATTCCTTTCCTAAATGTTTGTTATGAAAGCCTTCGGCTTCCATAGCAAGGATGGCCATGCGGCCCGCCGGACGGCAGGCAGAGCATGATGAGGGTTTGTTATGAAAGCCTTCGGCTTCCATAGCAAGGATGGCCATGCGGCCCGCCGGACGGCAGGCAGAGCATGATGTAAGTTTATTACGGGAAAAGTATGTGTAAAAAAGGAAAAAATATGAAAAATGCGATGTGTTTTTGCTTGTTATAGACAAAAATATGAAAAATGCAACATTTGTTATTATAATGTTGCATTTTTCTTACACCTTATATATCGAACGAAACAAAAATTACTTAACAGTGAAAATGAAAATTTTTAAAATTTATTTTTTGTTTCTGGTTTTCATGGTATCCGCCAGAACCAGCAAGTTTTATTCCAGGAAACACAGGAGAACTGGGTAAAAAAGTGGGGACTGTGTATAATAGGAATAGATAACAAGACGGAACAATGGATGATGTCAGCAGGGAATTAAAGGCATTTCTGGACTATGCGGCAGGTCGGAAGCCGGAGGATTCCTATGTTGAAAAATTGGAAAAAGCTGTGCAGGAAGCGAAGAAAAACAGGGAATGGAGGCATGAGTATATAACGTTGTTAATGCGTGGCCAGGAGAATCAAAGGTGGAGGATTCAATAAATAATGGGAGGCAGTGCAAATGAACCTTATAGAGTTTGGAATTGAAAAAGGAAAAAGAGAGGGAATGGCTGAAACGGTCATGAATTGTCTGGGGATTATGGCATTGTCCCGGACAACATACAGGAAATTATTTTTGCAGAAAGGAATTTGGATACCCTGAGAAAATGGGTAAAGCCTGCGGCAAGGGCAGGGTCTTTGTAGGAATTCCTTGCCCAGATCTAAAAAGTGCATAGATCATAGGAAAGAGCGATACGCTCCGTTTTGCCAGGAGGACTGGCGAAACGGGGCGTATCGTTTTTCCCGGTTACTTTTCTTTTTAAAATGCAACAGTTTAATAACAACTGTTGCATTTCCAAGTCATCAGGAAGTGATTGCCTCATTGTTCCTAATAAATGGTGTTTTCCAGGGCAATGAGAGGAAAGAAACAAGGAGGTTCCCATGCTGAAGTTAACAGTAAAAGCCGGCGAGTACCTGCTGGTTGGAGATGAAATTAAAGTGGTGTTTACAGGAGGAAGCGGAAACAACATGCATATCCTGGTAGATGCGCCAAAATCCATGAATATTGCAAGAAGCAGTGCATTGCAAAAATACGGGATGGCTGCAGACCCAGGAAATGAAGTAAAGCATCACAAGGACCGGGAGCTTTCGCCGGAAGCAAAGGAGAAGATTAAGGCAATCCTTATGGAAGAAAAGCGGAAGGCAAGGAAAGCAGAACGGGCAAGGCTCAATTAATCAAGTTAATATGCGGGAGTAACCTAGGGCTCCTGCTTATTATAAAAATTCACATATGTTCGCAAACGGATTTGCGGCATTCGTTATCATCTGTAAAGCAGAAGATAACCCATACGCCCCATTGACAACAACTATAGCAGGGGGCGGAAAAAGACCATAAAGAACAAGGAGGAAAATATTATGGCAATGATCGTACAACACAACCTTACAGCAATGAATTCCAATCGTCAGTTAGGCGTTACTACAGGAGCACAGGCAAAATCTTCCGAAAAATTATCATCTGGTTACAGAATTAATCGTGCAGGCGACGATGCAGCAGGATTAAAGATTTCTGAAAAAATGAGAAGCCAGGTTCGCGGTTTATCACGTGCATCTGTGAATGCACAGGACGGTGTTTCCCTGATTCAGACGGCAGAAGGCGCTTTAAACGAAGCTCATTCTATCCTTCAGAGAATGAATGAACTGGCAGTTCAGGGTGCAAATGATACGAATGAGGGTATTGACCGTGATGCAATCAATGAGGAATTGGATCAGTTGACAGAGGAATTGGATAGGATTTCTACAACAACTCAGTTTAATAAGCAGAACTTGTTAGATGGAACTTTCCAGAATAAGAATCTTCATGTAGGGGCAAATGCAAATCAGAAGATTGCAATTAGCATACAGAACATGAATGCTCAAACATTGGGGCTGCGAAGCATTACGAAGACGGTTAAAAAAGATCCACAGACTGGAACAGAACCTGTAAAAATTCAGTATCAGGGACTGGAGCATACTTATAATGTGAAGTCTGCGATGTCCGCAAATCAGAAAGCGGCTATTAAGGCATTCTCAGCTCAAATAAAAGCTAGATATACTTCAGCAAATTATGCTGGAAATCTTAACACTACGACTGGAAAAATAGAGTATAAGGGAATTGAGACAGGTTTGACATATTCATCACTGGCTCTTGCCATGTCTGCTGACAAAATTAAAGCAGCGCAGACTATGTCGGCTGCCATTATGAGTAACTTAAAGGATTATCTTAAAACCAGTGCAAAAACGGCAGAGGCAGTTGACGGGGGTACAGAAACAGGCCGGGTAGCTGTAACAGATTATAAGATTGCAAATGATTCTTTGGCAGCAATTCAAAATGCGATCAATACGGTGTCTTCACAGAGATCTGCTCTTGGTGCAATCCAGAATAGGTTGGAGCATACGATTGCAAACCTTGATAATGTAGCAGAGAATACCCAGGCAGCAGAATCCCGTATCCGTGACCTTGATATGGCTTCTGAAATGGTTGAGTACAGCAAGAATAATATTCTTGCACAAGCAGGCCAGTCTATGCTTGCCCAGGCAAATCAATCCACACAGGGGGTATTGTCCTTACTACAGTAAGCTAACCCAGGGCAGAAAAATAATATTTCAGGGGGTACGATTATTCGTGCCCCTTGTTTTATAAGAAAGGGATTCTATATAGTGGAAGAGTTGGCAAAGAAATTGCTGCAGCAAATAAATGATATTTGTATCGGCTACCATTACTTCAGGCAAACGAACACGGTGGATAAGGGAATGGAGCTAACACAGGAGATTCAGCAATTTTCATCTGTATTATTGGAAAATAAAATTTGCGATACAAAGCAGGAACAGGCAGATTTTCAAAATTATGTCCTGCAGACATTGAAAGATTATGCGGAAGCGGTTGTGCAGCGAGATGCAGTATTGATGGTGGATACGTTAGATTATGGCATCCGGGGGCTGGCGGATATTTTTACGGAAGTAGATGATGGGGAGGGCAGGGATGGGTAAAGATATTTATGAAAAAAATTTAACAGCTATGGAAAAGTGGTATCCATCGTTTGCAGATTTAATACGGAAAGGGGAATATGAAAGGGATTGTATAGAGATCAAAGCAGAATATTCTTGGGATAAGGCATTGATTTTTAAAGTAAAAAAAGGGAACCGTAGTTTATATCTGAATGGGAAACGAAATGCCAGGGAGCCGGTTGAAATATGGAGTGAGAGGATTGGAAAAATTCACAAGTATGCACCTGTATTTTTGCTTGGCCTTGGAAGTGGCAGATATTTAAAACGGCTGCTTGAAGATTCGGATAAGACAGTTGCTGTGGTTGCATATGAACCTTCTTTAAGCATATTTTTAAAAATGCTGGAGGAAGAGGATTTGTCAGAAAAGATTTTAGAGCGGCCAATTGCATTTATTGTGGAAGGGCTGAATGGAGCCGAGTTTAAGCCTGTAGTGGAGAAACTAGTGTCTTTAGAAACATTAGAATTTTTAAAACAGGAGATGCATCCGAATTATCGGGAACTATTTCCTGAGCAAATGTTAGAGGCAATGAAAAAAATTTCAGACCGGGTAGATTTTGTTTTTGCGAATAACAAAACGGGGATTCTTTTTTCTACACATTCGGCCAAAAACCAGATTATGAATATGAAGTATGTATGCGAAGGATATAATACAAAACGGTTATCGGAGGCACTCCCACGAGATGTTCCTGCAATTCTGGTGTCAGCAGGACCTTCTTTGGATAAAAATATACAGGATATAAAAAAAGCAAAAAACAGGGCATTTATCCTGGCGGTAGATACAGCAGTAAAACCATTAGTAAAATCAGGAGTATTGCCAGATGCCTTTATTACCATAGATTCAAAAAAACCTACTTCTTTAGTGGAAATTGATGAGATTAAAGATGTTCCAATTATTGCGCCAGTGGTTGCTAACTATGACATCTTAAAAGAACAGCGGGGAAAGAAAATTTTTTATTATGACGGACGCATCATACCATTTATGGCATATCATGCAGCAGGGAAAGTTTTTTATGACGCATCCACAGGAGGTTCTGTAGCATGCAGTGGCTTTTCTCTGCTTTATAAAATGGGATTTAATACAATTATTTTAGTGGGCCAGGACTTAGCATATTCCGGAAATAAGTCTCATGCCGCTGGGACTTATCAGCAGGTTATGCCCAGAGAAGAAATGACAGGGGCAATACAGGTAAAAGGCAATTATGAGGAGATGGTGTTTACACGTCAGGATTTCAAGCTATACCTGGATTGGTTTAATATGTATGTAAAGGATATCCGGGAGTATCGTGGTGTTAGAGTGATAAATGCAACTGAAGGAGGTGCATTTATTGAAAATACAGAAGTGATGACATTGGCAGATGCTATAACGGAAACGTGTTGTAAAACCGTAGATTTTGCTTCTTGCATTGAGAATATGGAAACGGAGTTCACGTCTGAGGAGAAGGAACTGGTAATCAAATATATTCATACGGTTCCAGAAGAACTAGATGAGATACGTAAGGAAGCAAGGAACCTCCAACGGGCTTATCGCAAGATTATGAATGCCTGCAAGGCAGGCGGTATCGATAAAAACGCTTATTTAAAGCAGCTAAAAAAGATAAAAAAGATATCAGAAAAATGTGAATCAAAACCCTCTTATGAGCTGATTTCTGCAACCATGGAACTAGCGGAATATGTGGTAAGAAGTGAGAGCCTTTATGAACTGGATACTATGGAAGAAGAGGGAAAGGCAGCCGCGGAGCAAGGTATGAAATACAGTAAAATGTTAGAGCAGTGCGCAGAATTACTGAGGAATTTTGCAAGAGAAAATCTGTTGTCAATCAAATAATATGGAGGAAATAAAAATGGAGGTTCTGGCGCTTATTCCGGCACGGAGCGGTTCTAAATCAGTGATGGATAAAAATATTCGCAATATAGGTGGGAAGCCCATGCTGGCCTATTCGGTTTGCCATGCAAAAGAATCCAAATCTATCAATCGGATTATAGTAAGCACTGACAGCAGAAAATATGCAGAAATTGCAAGAAAATACGGGGCAGAGACGCCGTTCCTGCGGCCGGCAGAATATGCGGCAGATACGGCATTGGATTTTGATGTATTTTTACATGCACTGGAATATCTGAGAGACACAGAAAATTATGTGCCGGATATTGTTGTGCAGCTTCGCCCCACTTATCCGGTTCGGGATCCTAAAGATATTGACCGGATGGTAGATTTGCTGATTCAAAATCCTGAGGCAGATTCTGTACGGTGTGTTGCACCGGCCAAGGAGATTGCATATAAAATGTGGCGTATGGATCAGGCCGGGAGGCTGAGGCCGATTTTAGGGGATATTGAGGAGGCATACAATATGCCAAGGCAGCAGCTTCCACCCATTTATTACCAGAATGCCTGTATTGATGTTATCCGCAGCAGGACAATATTAGATGCCCATTCCATGAGCGGCAGTTATATTCTGGGATATAGGATGGAGCACAATTATGATATTGATACAGAAGAGGAGTTTGCCAGGGCAGACAGATATTTAAAGCTTTTGTCAGGAAATAAGAAATTTGTGTTTGATATTGACGGAGTGATTGCAGAATACAGGGAAAATCTGGATTATGCAGATGCAAAGCCCAACCGGAAAATGGTATCAGCCATTAATCATCTGTATGACGATGGCAACTATATTGTCCTTTTTACTGCCCGGGGGACAAAGACGGGAATTGACTGGGAGGATATTACCAAAAGGCAGATGGAGGATTGGGGTGTGAAATACCATGAATTAAAATTTCAGAAACCGGATGCGGATTTTTACATAGATGACAAGATGATAGGCATAGAGGAAATTACAGGATTGTTCTGTTGACAGTATACTGGCAGGCGGTAGGAGGAAGTATGGGTATTTTTAATGGATTGGTTATATTTGAAATGGCAAACAGCCATCAGGGAAGCGTGGAACATGGGCTTTCCATTATCAGGGAAATGGCAAAGATTGCACGGAAGTATAATGTGAAGGCAGCGGTAAAGCTGCAATATCGGAATCTGGATACTTTTATACATCCAGACTATAAAGGAAGGCAGGATGTAAAGCATATCCCGCGGTTTGAGAGCACAAAACTGACTTATGACCAGTTTTCTGTATTAGCCGCTGCCATCAAAGAAGAAGGGATGATTGCCATGAGTACGCCTTTCGATGAGGATGGAGTGGAATGGTGCCAGTCCCAGGGCCTGGATATCATTAAAATTGCAAGCTGCAGTTCCATGGACTGGCCCTTGCTGGAAAAAGCTGCTGCAGCTGGGAAACCTCTGATTATATCCACCGGAGGAAAATCTGTTTCAGATATTGACAAGATATATAATTTCTTTACACACCGGAATTGTGAGTTTGCATTCCTGCACTGTATTGCAGAGTATCCTGCGCCTATGGAACATTTGCAGCTTGATTTTATTGAGCGTATGAAAAAACGTTACCGCGGAATTGTGGTTGGCTATTCCGGCCACGAAAATCCGGATGATAACACGGTGCCAATGATGGCAGTGGCAAAAGGTGCAGATATTTTTGAAAGGCATGTGGGATTGCCTGCGGAAACGGTTACATTGAATGCTTATTCCATGAACCCAGAACAGGCAGACCGATGGGTAAAAGCAATTGTGGATGCCAGGAATATTTGTTCCATTAAGAAGGAACAGGATAAGTACATTAGCCAGGGAGAGTTGGATTCCCTGCGTTCCCTTAGCAGGGGCGTGTTTGCCCGCAGGGCTATTCAGGCAGGAAATACCATCGGAATGGAAGACGTATTTTTTGCCATGCCTTGCCAGGAAGGACAGATGACAAGCGGTGAGTTTAGTCCAGGTATGGCTGCACAAAAGGATTACGGTGAAAATGCCCCCTTATATGAGAAGAAAAGGTATACAGACATCAATCTTGCAAGGAGTGTCATTCATGACGCAAAGGGGCTGCTGTTTGAAGCAGGAATCGCATTGGGAAATCAGTTTGAAGTAGAATTATCCCACCATTATGGGTTAAAACAATTTAGGCGCACGGGAGCAGTAATCATAAGCATTATCAATCGGGAATACTGCAAAAAACTGATTGTGGTATTGCCGGGACAGCAGCATCCCATGCATTTCCATAAAGTAAAAGAAGAGACATTTCAACTTCTTTATGGGGATTTGGAATGTAAAGTGGATGAGCAGGTGATCAATATGCAGCCAGGTGATATCCAAACTGTATTGAGAAATGTGAAACACGCTTTTTCCTCTAGAAATGGAGCTGTTTTTGAAGAAATTTCCACTACTCATGTGAAAGGAGATTCATATTATGATGACCCAGAGATAACAAAACTTGATTTAATAAATCGAAAAACGATTATTAGGGAATGGTAAGACACATAGAAGAGGGAAGAATTATGCAGTGTGAAGTGTGCAGAGGCGAAGAGTGCGTATTAGTGCATAAGGGAACAAGGGATAATCCTAACATTGATGTATATAAGTGCAAAAAATGCGGGATAAAATTCCTCAATCAGAAAATAGATGCCACAGACGAGTTCTATGAAAATGGCGGCATGCATGGAACTGATAATGTGGCGATAGCATTTGCGGAATGGAACGATAAAGACAATGTAAGAAAAGCGGAAACTGTAAAAGAATATATACAGGGGAAACGAGTATTGGATTTTGGGTGCGGTTATGGCGGGGCAATTGTCCATATGCAAAAATATGCAGAAGAAATATCGGGTGTTGAATTAGGAAAAGATGAACTTGGGTTTTTAAGAGAAAAGGGAATAGATGCAGAAAACAATATTGAAAACTATAGTAAAAAATTTGATGTGATAACTCTGTTCCATGTGTTTGAGCATTTGAAAAAGCCAAGATTTTTCTTAAATCAATTCAAAGATTATCTTACAGGTTCTGGCAGAGTGTATATTGAGGTGCCTCATGCGGAAGATGCTTTATTGGAACTTTATGAGTGCAGTGATTTTGCAGATTACACGTACTGGAGTCCTCACCTGTACTTATATAACGAAACTGGTATGAGGATTCTGGCGGAAGAATGTGGTTATATCATAGAGCAGACACTATATATCCAGCGGTACCCGTTGGCAAATCATTTGTTTTGGTTGTCAGGTAAGGGGCCTGGTGGACAAATAAAATGGGATTTTTTATGTGATGATAAGTTAGACGCTGCATATGCGGATAAATTAAAGGAGATAAAAAAAACCGACACATTGGCCGTTCTTTTAAGAAGAAAGGAAATAAGATGCAGGAAATAAATAAGATTGTGCGAGATGCAGAAAAATTGGCTTTAGAAGGGAAAATAGAACAGGCGCTGGCAATTTTTCTGGATGCCATAGATAAGTACAAGCCGGCAGACACAGAACTAGCAGATGAAGCAGCGTTCCAAATGGGATATTTCCTGTTTGAACAGCATTTTTATGTGGAAAGTATTGAAACATGGAAAAAACTGCAAGAAAAAGGCAGCCATAAGGAGGAGATCAGTGAAATTATAGAAGAAGCATTTATAGTGCCCAATAAAAAAGAATTTCAATCAATTTATGAAAAGAATTTAAGGGAATATAAAAAGCAGATTCATGCGGAGAAAATTTGTGGGTACGAAGAATTGCCTGTCTATTTTATTCCGGCAGAGATCGGTGTGTATTATTTATATGGTAAAAATGAGAAGCAGATTGGTGAAAAGGTTGCAGTTAGCGCCATAGAATATTCGGATGATGAAATTTTCAGCGGGGAGAATGCTTTTGACACAGTAGTTTTTTGGAAGAATTGGAAGTATACGGAACCAATGAAAATGAAACAGCGGAACCATAAGCAAATGGTATGCTTTCTGTCTGATACCTCAGTTCCCTTTTCTTATCTCCAATTGCCTGAGTTTGAAGAACTGTTTCAGAAAGAATGGCATATTTTTGATGAACTAGGCGGCATGAAAGCATTTTTTCATGAGCATAAGGAACTATCTCTTCCAAGAATATTTAAAGGTATTCAGGAGGAGGCTGAGTTGTTCCAGAGATGGATGGAATCAGAACATGAGTTTCGCTGCTCTAAAGAGGGGAGAGAAAATAGGAATATACTTTTGACAATTGGAATTCCTAGCTATAACCGGGGACACAGAGCGCTGCAAAATGTCAGGAATCTTCAAAGATTGTTTTATGATTCAGAAATAGAATTTTTGATATGTGATAACTGCAGTCAGTTGAATATTGAAGGGTATCAGGAAATAGAGAAACTGGCAGAAGAGGATTGCAGGATTACTTATTATCGTTTTCCTGATAAACCAGGAGATAATCCGTCTCCTGCAGAAACAGTGAAAAGAGCAGCTGGAAAATTTTGCTGCTTGCTCAGCGATGAGGACTTGGTTTATTTAGAAAATGTATGGAAATATTTATATTTGATTCAGAAGTATGAAAGTACGGTTTCTTTTATTAATGCAGCGGGCAGAGGATATTATCATGATAATGTTAATAAAAAATACGAAAAAGGTGAATCAGCTTTTCAAAGGGTTTTCTGGGGTTTAAATTATATGTCTGGACTTATGTTTAAAACAGAAATCTATCATAAGTTAAAGCTATATAATTTGTATCACTGGCAGACAGAAGGTGGACAAGGTAATTTTTTTAAGAGAGGATATGCGCACAACGTTGCAGCTATGCGATGTGCACTGGAAACAGATATCTATACATCTGGGGAATTGATGTTTCAAGAGGGGAAAGAGGATGAATTTTCGGCATCTTATAGAGAAGTTAAAAGTAAGGAAGTTTTAGAATTTGCGACGGTAGATAACAGATTAAAGCAATTGAGGGGTGTTGTAGACCTGTTGAATGAATGGAAAGATATGCTGTCGCCTTCAATTATAAAATGTTGTTATAGAAGCGCTGTTGCTAAAGTTTTTATGCTGATAGACTTGATTCGGAGACAAGGAAGAGTGATTGAGTGTAGTTTTAAAGAAGCGCATGATCATATTTTAAGGGCGGGAATAGATGAGGTGAAGCAATTGGACATTGATTTAGAGGACAGCGAGTATGCTGATATGGTTATTGAATTTTCTTATTGGTATATAGAATATACTAAGGCATGTACAGAAAAATAGGGACATAAAGGGAGAAAATCCAGATGAAAACCATAATCCTGGCAGGCGGTCTGCCCAGTACACTAATTGAACAGGATGAAAAAGTGCCAAAGCCTATGGCAGAAATCGGCGGCAGGCCTATCCTGTGGCATATTATGAAACAGTATGCTTATTACGGTTACAATGACTTTATAATATGCACTGGCTATAAAGGTTCAGTGATTAAAGATTATTTTATGAATTTTTATATTTACCAGTCGGATATCACGGTAGATTTGCTGACCAATGAAATAGAAATACATCGGAAGCAAACAGAAGACTGGAAAGTATCTATTATTGATACTGGAGCGAATTCTTCCATATTAGAACGGCTATTGATGGTTGGAGATTACATAGATGGGGAGCCTGCCCTGGTAGTATATGGAGACTGTCTTTCCAATATTGATATAAGCGAACTAGTAAAGGCGCACAAAGTTTCAGAATGTATGGCAACATTTACAGTAGCGCATCCCACCGGGCGGAATGAAACATTGTTTGTGGATGAAAATGGACGGTATCAGGGGGAAAAGCAAAAAGGCGGCGGTGCCTGGGTGAATGCGTGCAATATGTTATTGGAACCGGAAGCCTTTGGCTGCCTGGAGACAAGTTTAAAAAAGAAATTGCCTGGAAATTTGATTGACTGCCTGGCTCGGGAATATGAGGTACGGACATACCGGCATGACGGATTCTGGGCTCCAGTTGAGACAATACGTGATAAAACATGGCTGGAATCGTTATGGATGACAGGAAAGGCTCCGTGGAAGGTATGGGAGGAACAGTGAAAGTAGTTATTTTAGCGGGCGGAAAGGGGACACGGATCAGTGAGGAATCCAGAATCCGTCCTAAACCAATGGTGGAAATAGGCGGTAAGCCGATTTTGTGGCATATCATGAAAAGATATGCTTCCTTTGGATTTCAGGAATTTATCATTTGCTGCGGCTACAAAGGGCATATGATTAAAGAATATTTTGTGAATTATTACCGTCATAACAGCCAGGTCAGAATCTGCCTGGATGGGAATGGGGTGCAGGTAATGGAAAAAAACAGTGAGCCGTGGAAGGTGACATTGGTGGACACGGGACTGAATACACTAACGGCAGGGCGAATTTTAAAAGCTGGGGAATACATAGGAAACACGCCTTTTTTGCTGACATATGGGGACGGCCTTGCAGATGTGGATATCCAGAAACTTTTGGAATATCACCGAAGCCAAAAAAAGACGGCCACAATTTCCATTACACAGCCCCAAGGACGTTTTGGGACAGTATTATTAGACAAGTATTCTGGCAAAGTATCGGGATTTCGGGAAAAAGAAAGAACAGACCAGGCATGGGTAAATATTGGTTTTATGGTCATGGAACCGGAAATATACGCTTACCTGGGAAATGGGACATTTATGTTGGAAGAGATTCCTTTTGAATGTCTTGCAGCCGATGGACAAATGGCAGCTTACCGGCATCAAGGGTTTTGGCATCCCATGGACAATATCCATGACAGAGAATACTTGGACATGCTCTGGGGAGAGGGGAAGGCACCCTGGGACAGATAATAAAAGGGGAAACAAGGGAGAGTATGATAAGAGACTGCGATAGGGTGCAGTTTGCCAATGGATAGGAGGATGATATGGATCAGGCAGAAAAAGGGTCTTTTTTCAAAAATAAAAAAGTGTTGGTGACCGGGCATACAGGGTTTAAGGGAACATGGCTGTGCAGGATATTGGTGGATGCAGGAGCCATTGTCACCGGATATTCTTTAGAACCATCCGAGGGGGAAAGCCTGTTTGCAATGGCAGGGCTGGATGGCAGAATGAAATCTGTGATTGGCGATATCAGAGACTTGGAGCATTTGGAAAAGGTGTTCCAAAAAGCAGAGCCGGAAATTGTACTGCACTTGGCGGCACAACCCATTGTGAGGAAATCTTATCAGAAACCTGTCTATACCTATGCAGCCAATGTAATGGGGACAGTGAATGTCTGCGAGTGTGTCCGGCTGGCATCTAGCGTCAAATCATTTTTGAATGTAACTACGGATAAGGTTTATCGTAACAATGAGTGGGAATGGGGGTATCGGGAAAATGATATATTAGATGGTTATGATCCCTATTCTAACAGTAAATCCTGTTCTGAGCTAGTTACACATGGTTACACAAATTCCTTTTTTAGGGATATGGATGTGGCGGTTTCTACAGTTAGGGCAGGAAATGTTATTGGCGGCGGTGATTTTGCAAAAGACAGGATTATTCCAGATTGTGTGCGTGCAGCCATGGAAGGAAAACAGATTATTGTGCGCAATCCTTTCTCCATTAGGCCTTACCAGCATGTGTTGGAACCTTTGGCGGTTTATTTGATGATTGCAAAAGAGCAGTATAAAGATAAAAAATATGCGGGTTCTTATAATGTGGGACCGGATGATTGTGACTGCATTACAACAGGGGAATTAGCCGGTTTGTTTTGCAAATATTGGGATGATGGAATTTCCTGGGGAAGCTCCATGGAAAAGGGGCCGCATGAGGCAAAGTTTTTAAAGTTGGATTGTTCGAGATTAAAACGTATATTTGGCTGGAAGCAGCATTGGCATATAGAGGAAGCAGTGCTGCATACGGTTGAATGGACAAAGGCTTGGCTGGAAGGGCAGGATATGGCGGTATGTATGGACAAGCAGATTCGGGATTTTTTTATGGAGAGTTCCTATGCAGGTTTGGAGGAGAGAGTAAATGCTTGAAGATATCACCACAAATTAGAAACTGCCGTTTGCAAGAAAATAACGAGGAAAGGATTTGAAAACAAAAATGAGGACTTTTATAACAGCGGAAATTGGAATTAACCATAATGGCGATCTGGAGCTGGTAAAAAAGCTGATTGATGCGGCAGTGGTTGCAGGCTGCGATGCAGTGAAATTCCAGAAACGGACGATTGATAAGGTATACACACAGGAGTATCTGGACAGCCCAAGGAAAAGTCCTTGGGGAACTACTCAGCGGGCGCAAAAAGAAGGGCTGGAACTTGGAAAAAGGGAATATGATGCCATAAATAGTTATTGTCAGGAAAAAGGAATTGAGTGGTATGCATCTGCGTGGGATCTTGATTCCCAGAAATTTCTGCAGCAATATGACTGTAACTATAATAAAATAGCATCTGCAATGCTGGCAAGTGGCGAATTGTTGGAAGAGGTTGCAAAGGAAGGGAAATATACATTCATTGCCACGGGCATGAGTTCTATGGATGAAATCAGCTATGCAGTAAAAATTTTCCAGAAACATGGCTGCCCATATGAATTGCTGCATTGTAATAGTGTTTATCCCATGCCTGCTGAGGAGGCAAACCTGAAAATGATAGGGAGATTAAAAAGCACTTATCAATGCAAGGCTGGGTACAGCGGCCATGAAATAGGAACGTTGGTCAGCACATGCGCAGTAGCTGCCGGGGCGTCATCAATTGAACGTCATATTACGCTGGACAGATCTATGTATGGATCAGATCAGAAAGCATCAATGGAGCCATATGAACTCTGTAGATTGGTGAGGGATATTAGGGAAGTTGAAAAAATCATGGGAACAGGGCAGAAGGTTCTCTCGGAAGCAGAAGAAGCTGTGAGGAGAAAACTCAGAGGATAGTCGATGAAAGATAATGAAAATGATTGAATTGATAGTGTTTGACATTGACGGTGTCATCACAGATGGCACCGTTATTATTGATTCTAAGGGAAATGAGCAGAAACAAATCAGCTTAAAGGATATAGATGCAATCTTTGAGCTTCATCGCAGAGGTTATAAGCTGGCTGCGATTACAGGAGAAGACACGGAAATTGTTGATTATTTTGAAAAACGTTTTCCATGGGAATATTTTTACAGGGGAAACCATACCAAAAGGGAAACTATGCAGCAGATTGAACAGGGCACAGGAATCAGCCGGGAACATATTTGTTATGTGGGCGACGGAAAATATGATATAGAGCCATTGGCTTATGCAGGGCTTGGGGTTTGCCCGGCGGATGCCATTGACATAGCAAGGGATGCCGCAGATATGATTCTTCAGAAAGATGGCGGGAAGGGGTGCATCTGGGAGCTGGTTTCTATCTTGGAAAAGCATAATAATGGAGAAAGCCCCCATAATTATTTCTTTCAGAGACTGGAAGAGCATACAGACATTTTTAAGAAGCTGGCGTCTGACCAGGGACTCATGGATACAGTCATGGCGGTGGGAGAAGAGATGATAAAGATATTAGACGGCCATGGTGGGCTGTACCTGTGCGGGAATGGTGGAAGTGCGGCAGACGCCCAGCATATCGCCACGGAATTTATCAGCCGTTTCTACAAGGAACGGCCAGGGCTGAACGCGGAGGCATTGTCGGTAAACACGTCCACATTGACGGCTATCAGCAATGACTATAGTTTTGAAAAGGTGTTTGCAAGGCAGCTTGAGGCGAAAGCCCGGAAAGGGGATATGGTGGTAGGGCTTTCGACGAGTGGGAGATCCCAGAATGTCTTGGAAGCGCTCCGGTTCGCCAGGAAACATGGGATGATGGCTGTGCTCCTTATGGGCGGGTTTGAAAGTCCAGAATTAGAGGGGAGTGCGGATTATACGATAAAAGTGCCATCATTGATTACGCCAAGAATCCAGGAAGCACATATATTTATTGGCCATGTCCTGGCTGAATATGTGGAATACCGGATGTTTGGGGGATACACAGGGCAGGAGAGGTGAATTATGGTAAAATTATCAGATTATGTGTTTCAGTTTTTGGAAAGCAAAGGGGTCAGCCATGCATTCATGCTTCCAGGCGGCGGTGCCATGCACTTGGATGATTCTATTGGAAAGTCAAATATGGAATATACCTGTTTTCTCCATGAACAGGCGGCGGCTATTGCAGCGGAGGCATATGGGCAGCATACAAATAGACCAGGCCTTGTGCTGGTGACTTCCGGTCCCGGGGCGACCAATGCCATTACTGGAGTGGCGGCAGGGTGGATTGATTCCACGCCAATGCTGGTCATTTCCGGACAGTCTAAGCGTTCTGACCTGGTAGGGGACAAAGGAGTCAGGCAGACGGGATCCCAGGAAGTCCAGATTGTCCCCATGGTAAAACCAATTACAAAATATGCAGTACAGATATTGAAACCAGAAGAAATACGCTATTACCTGGAACGGGCATATGAGGAAGCCACAACAGGAAGGCCGGGGCCGGTCTGGCTGGATATTCCGTTGGATGTGCAGGCAGTAATGATAGAGGAGAGCGGCCTGAGAGGATATGTTTCCACGGCAAAGGGGGAACCGGATATTACAGAGGCAATTGATGCAGCGGTGAAATTATTGGAGATGTCCCAAAAACCCCTTGTCCTGGCGGGGAATGGTGTGAAACTGGCAGGGGCGGAAGAATTATTAGACGGCTTGTTGGACACATTGCATCTTCCAGTGCAGACAACTTGGAAAGCCATAGACTTAATAGGCGAAGAAAGTGCTTTCTATGCGGGTCATCCAGGCATTATGGGGGATAGGGGCGCAAACCTGGTTTTGCAGTCAGCGGATTTTATCCTATCAGTGGGAAGCCGTCTGGACACGAGCATAACTGCTTTCAATGACAGGAATTTCGGCAGAAACGCCAAGAAAGTAATTGTGGACATTGACCCAAATGAGATAGCCAGGATGGATATGGAAAAGGAAGCATCGGCGGCGTGTGATGCGGGGCTTTTTTTGAAAGAGCTCCTAGAAGCTGTCCGTCAAAGAAAAGACGTCCTATGGAGTGAAAAAACGCAGAAGGCGAGGGAGAGCTGGCTTAGTTTTTGCAGGGAAACCAGGAACAGGTATCCGGTAGTCACGAAGGAGCATAAAAATGTGAAAGGCTATGTCAGTGCCTATTATTTTATCGGGGAACTGTGCAAGTTTTTGAAAGAGGAGGACATCATTGTCCCGGAAAGCTCCGGAGGGGCAGGGGAGATCACCTATCAGGCGTTCCGGCTGAAAAAAGGGCAGAAGATGAAGAATGCTGCGGGGCTGGGTTCTATGGGATTCGGGCTTCCTTATGCCATAGGTTCCTGCATTGCAAATGGGAAAAGAAGAACTGTCCTGATCAATGGCGACGGGGCATTTCAACTGAATATACAGGAGCTGGAAACGCTGCACAGGCTGAAACTTCCAGTAAAAATATTTATATGGAGCAACCAAGGATATGCCAGCATCCGTTCCATGCAGCGGAATAATTTTGGCGGCCATTATGTGGGCAGCGATGCGGGCAGCGGATTGACTATGCCGGACATCAGCAAAGTAGCAGAGGCTTATGGATTCAAGACATACCGGATTAGAGACAATGCAGAATTGGACAGGGCACTGCCGGAGATTATGAAGGATGACAGCCCTATGTTATGTGAACTGATGGTGCTGCCAGAAGAAACAGTATCCCCAAGGGTGAAGGCAGCGGTAGGCGAGAATGGGAAAATGGTATCTGGGGCGTTGGAAGATATGTGGCCTTATGAAACGGAATAAAAGGAGGATAAGGCATGAAAGCGGATGTGCATGGGAGCTGCGTTAGTTTCAGCATATTAAAGAAGGAAACAGAAGCTGGCTGCCAGATTAAATTGGATTGCTTGGACAATCATCATTTTTTTTCGCATATCAATATCGCTGGTTCCATGGGAAAGAAAATTGATATAGAACCTACCGAAGAGGAATTGATTGCTATTGATGAGCATTTAAGAAGAAATATTATAACGGATTTGAACAAATCAGTTGTTTCAGAATTATTGCAATCCGATGCGGAATATCTTCTGGTTGATTTTTATGATTTTGGCCGAGTGCAGTGGGCATATCGTAATGGGAGTTACACGCATACCTCATTTTTTAATGAAACAGATTACTGGAAAAAGATTTCAGATCAAATAGAAGGCGTGTTCCGCTGGATTGATTTGCCTGCATTTCTATGGTATAGCAAAGTGGATGAGTATTTTCAGATTATGGTGGAAAAATATGGAAAGGACCATATTATTTTGAATCGGGTATATTTTAATAAATATTACATAGATAGAGATAACACCCTTAAAGAAATCAGGAGGCAGAATCCAAATTGGCTTGGAAGCTATAGAGATAATGCACGTATCCGTAATTTGGAAGAACATGTGATAGAGAAATTTGGGATTCAGAGCGTGGATGTGGCAAAGTATTTTGTAGCGGATTGCAATTTTGCAGACGATATTTTGGAAGTGCATTATGAAGAAGAATATTACCATCTCGCTGGAAGAATTATATCAAAAATAGTACGGGGAGAGGTAAATGCAGACAGGGATAAAATGGATTTGGAAAGTATAAAATCGAAGCTGAACCGCATCCAAGAAGTTCACAAAGGGGAAGCAGAAGGATATTTATCCTGTGCAGCATCGCCGTTCCATTGCTATGAACCTTTAGATGCATTGTTAGGCGTGTTAACGGAGCATGAGATTGCTGCTTACAAGGATGCCATTATTCGATTATATGAATGGGTGTACAGAGAGCCAGAATATTTTGGAAACCATGAAATTCCTATACCAATTATCCAGGCGAAGCTGATCCGGCAATTTGGAAGATGGATAACGGGATAAGGCTGCGGGAGATATAAAGTGATAGATAATAAGAAGGATTATTAAAAGAAAAGGAATGTAAAATTCATGGAATATATTAAATCTGAGACTGAGGCTGTTATTTTGTATGGTGCAGGAACACAAAATCTTAGGATGGCCTTTCAGCCAATTACTTCTGCTGGATTTCATGTTGCCGCTATTATAGATAAGGACGAAAAAAAGCGGGGAAAGTTATTTTATGGCATTCGGATTGCTTTGCCGGAAGAATTACAGAAATATGAAAATAAGAAAAAAAGATACCAGATTATTATAACGGTTCGCACAGAAGAGACAGTGTCAGAGATAAAAAAAGAGTTGTCTGAATTAAAGCATGCGGAGGTTTTTACTTTTCAAGAATTCATTGAGGCGAAAAAATTGAATAGTAAAGTAAAAAGATTTGCCTGCATTATGTTTCATCTGGTGGATCATTGCAATATGAGCTGTGTCCGGTGTTCCCACTTTTCTCCATTAGCTCCGAAAGATGGGTTTTATCTGAAGGAAGAGGACTTTGTGAAAGATTGCAGGAGATTAGCGGAACTGACAAGTGGAGATATAGATGAAATACAACTGTCAGGCGGAGAACCTACATTGCATCCAAGGGCTTACAGTTTTCCGTATATTGCAAAAAGATATTTTCCTAGAACAAAAATTATTATGATTACAAATGCAACCAAGATCAAAGATATGCAGGAAGAGTTTTTCCAGTCCTGTGTAGATAATGATGTAGAATTGTGGATATCCAGATATCCGATCAACATTGATTATCATAATATTGTAGATAGCTTAAGAGAAAAAGGAATAAGGGTTACATTTGGCAATACAGGCAATTCGGAGGATAAACCAAAAGAGATGTGGGGTCTTCCCATGAGGCTGGAAGGCGGCATGGATAAACAGCATAATTTTGATTGCTGTCTCTGCATGCAGTATGTTTTGAGGGAAGGGGTTTTATATCCTTGTGCGAATAGTGCGTACATTGATTTGTTTAACAACTATTTTAAAAAAGGCCTCCCAGGTCCGAGAGAAAATGGTGTGGATATCCATCAGGTAAAGAATATGGAAGAATTGACACAAAAGATTTCCCGGGCGGTGCCTTTGTGTGAATTTTGTGATGCCCAGAACCGTTTGCCGGGGATACCATGGTGTGTGTCTAAAAAAGAGATTGGTGAATGGATCATATAATACAGGGAAGAACCACAAAATGAAATATCGGTTAAGGAAAGGATAAAGAGATGAGCAGCCAAGATTTGGAAAATGTCAAGATACGGACACTGGAAGATGTATACAAGTTTGATTCAATTGTTTTATGGGGAGCTGGCTTTGCATATGAGGATACAATCGCTTTGATTGGAAGGGAAAAAATAGATGCAGTATTTGACAACAATCGTGAGAAATGGGGGAAAATAATTTGTGGGTTTCAGGTTAAATCTCCTGAAACAGATTTAAAAAATTATATTACAAAAGAAACTGCTATTGTGATTTCAACCAATGGTTATCAATATGAAATCGCCTCAGATTTGGTAAAAAACAGAGGGATGGATGAGAGGCAGATTTTCTGTAATTCTAATAAGATTGTAGAGAAATGGAGATATAAGCCAGGAAAGATCCGGGAGAATCTTGAGCGGGTACAGGAAATATGTTCCCGGTTGGCAGATCAGGAATCGAAGGATTACTATATGAATTTTTTAAAAGCATGTATAACAAGGAATCCCTTTTTTTATAAAGCAAATCCAAGGAGTGTGGATAGCTATAGATATAAATCAGAGATAGCGCAGATTGGTTTGCAAGGCGGGGAGGTTATTTTAGATTGTGGTGCATACAACGGTGATACGGCAAGGCTGTTTCGTAAAATTACAAATAATAATTGTGAGGTATATTGTTTTGAACCGGTGACAGAAAACTATAATGAAATGGCCGCATGGATAGAAAAAGAAAAAATAGAAAATGTCCATGCAGTTCATGTGGGGGTTGGAAAAGCGAAATACGTAGATAAGGTTTATTCTACAGAGGAAAAAACTACGAAAGGAGCAGTGGGAACAAACCGTTTTAACAGTGAGAACCCGGTAATCAGTGAGATACAGGTGGACTCTTTGGATAATATGTTGAGCGGAAAGAAAGTGGACTATATTAAAATGGATATAGAGGGAGCCGAAATGGATGCATTGAGAGGCGGGATGGAAGTGATTAGGAGGAACCATCCGCAGATGCTTATCAGCGCTTACCATAAAATTGCTGATATGTGGGAGATTCCAGAGTTTGTGTTAGGGATTCATTCAGATTATCGGATATTTTTAGGACATCAGCCGTATGCGCCATACGAACCAGAATTTATATTTGTGTAAAGTTATCAGGGAAAAGGAAGGCAGGGTATGGGAAATGGTATGTGGGTGACTGGATGGAGTTATGCGCAGCGCAGGACAAGTTTTACAAGATGGGAAAATCAAAATTCATTTGAAATAGAAATTCCTAATAATATATCAGGTTATGGAATAAAGCTGAAGTTCAGTAATTGGTATGGAACACGTAGTGTAGGGATTAAAAAATCGGATATTAGTTTGAGAGGATACAAGCATCCAATATTTGTAGATAAAAAACGGGAATTTTATCTGACTCCAGAAAAAGATATTTATTCAGAACCTGTGTTTTTAGATATTGTTCCAGGAGAATCTGTTAAAATAAACGTTACTTTTACCGATAAGCTCCGGCCGGAGTCAGGCAATACATTCCAGGAAGGGATTGCTATGATTTTACAGTCAGTGCTGATAGCTGTTGATGATAAAATAGATGTGATTGCTTTTTTTGGCGACAGCATTACACACAGGCAGAAGTGGACAAAGCCATTGATAAGAAAATGGTATGAAAAGTACCCCGGAAAGCTTGCAGCTTTTGAGGTATCTGTGGATGGATCCAGGCTGTTGAATGATTCTCCGGCCAAGGAGGATGAAACGTTAGGTTTCCGGGCAGACAGACGGTTCCAGCATGATATCCTGGAAAATGCAGGAATTAATTATACAGTATTTGCCTTAGGATTAAATGACTTGTCAATGGAAGAAGAAGGAGAGAATGTCCTGACTTTGGAAACATACAGGAAAGAAGTGAAAAAAATTGTAGGCACAGCCCACAGCAAGGGAATAAAAATAGTGGGGCTTACCATAACACCAAGGCTTATAGATGAGTTTTATACAAATGAGAGAAATCAGTTGAGAAAAGAAATTAACCAATGGATTCTCAATGAGGCTCCTTTTGATATGGTCGCAGATGTTGCCTCTGCAATTTCAAATGAATCGGACACTGCATTAAAGCCAGAATATCAGGATATAGATGGTATCCATATCAATGAAAAAGCAGGAAAGGTAATTGCAGGAATCTTGGATAAGGTGGAAATTTTGGGCTGGTAAAACAAATGGAGGTGACTTTGTATGGACGCCGGGGAATGTGCAAGACAGATTGTAAAAGAGCAGTACGGATCTGGCTTTAGATTTTATGAGACAGAGGGAATGAAAAAGTATTTTCAGGAGAAGAGAAGGCGGCATAAATATTTTTGTATTTTTGGCGGAGGGGTATTGGGAACAACCTTATGTAATTGGTTGAAAAAATATGACATGAATGTAGATTTTTTTTGTGACAATAGCCAGGATAAAATAGGAACAAAAATTTCTGGTGTTCCCATCATTAGTTTTTCAGAGCTTTTGGCAATAAAAGAGGATACATTTGTTATGGTATCGGTAACCAATAAAGGAAAAAACTGTTGTTACAATGATGATATCAATCGCCAGTTATGTGAATTTCCGTATAAAATGCCAAATATATTGCAGTTTATTGCCTTTTACACAAATGATTATAATTTAACTTACTTTGAGTGCTTAGAAGGAGCCGGTAAAATTGCGGAAGCATTATGTGACGATCATTCCCGTACACTTTTTTTTGAGTTATTGAAATTGAAATTCATCAATGAACCAGTTCTGGCTGGTAAAAATCCACTGGAAAAGTTTTATAATCCGGTCCAGTATTTTAATGCCGAGTATTATAAGAATGCAAAAGATGCTGTAATAGTAGATTGCGGTGCATATAATGGGGATTCTCTGAGACAGTTTATCCGGTTATTCCAGGATGGCTTTAAAAAGTATTATTGTTTTGAGATGGACAGATCTGCTTATGCGGAGTTAGAACAATATTGTATGCAGTTTCCACCGGAACGAAAGAAGAAGATTGTTTTATATCCCTTTGGCGTATTTTCCCGAAAGGGAAGTTTTCGGTATGATGCTGCAACAGATACTTTGGGTTCTTCTATTAGCATAGGTGGAAACGAAGAAGCTGAATTTGTTGCCTTGGATGAGGTATTGGAAAATGAGAAAATTACAATGATAAAGATGGATATTGAGAATTCGGAGCTTTCGGCATTAATAGGGGCAAGGCGGCTGATTGAAAAGAACCATCCAATTCTTGCAATCAGCATTTATCATTCAACAGAGCAGTTTTTTAAGGTTCCCTGTTACATATTGGATCACTTTCCATTTTATAAACTGTATTTAGGATTACATACCACTGTTACGGATGATACCGTATTATATGCCGTTCCTGATGAAATGGGCGAAGGGTACCTCAATTAATATCCTGGGAGATTGGAAGCGCTAAAAGGAACAGAACGGATTATGCTTAGCGGCAAGCCGAAACCGGCTGTCCGTATTTACTATTAAAAAGGAAGATTTATGGCAAATACCATATTATATAAAAACTTTGGTTCCAGAATATAAGTTGTATATCAGGCAATACAGTATTTATGCACATAAAACTGTATTGTATGCAGTATGTGGAGGAGAGGAATGAGATGGTAAACAGAGACCGATTGGAGTATGCAAATGCAAGAGAAAAATTAAGTATGGTAGTCCCCCTGGATACGCCGTATGTTTTGTTTTTAGACCCTTGCGGGGCCTGCAATTTTAAGTGCAGGTTTTGTCCATGCAACAATAGTGATTTCAAAAAAGAAGAAAGGCATGCCATCATGGGCATGGAGTTGTTCCATAAGATATTGGATGACATTGAAGAGTTTCCAGGGAAGATTAAGGTCATTAATTTGTATGGATTTGGAGAACCTCTTTTGCATCCTCAATATGTTGAAATGGCGGAAGAGATTAAACGGCGAAACCTGTGCCGTGAATTAAGATGTACAACCAATGGGTTTTTGCTGACGCCGGAATTAAACCGGAGGCTGGTTCAGTCCGGAATTGATATGGTGCGTATTTCTGTGGAAGCATTGACAGAAAAGGATTATAAGGATATCTGCGGTGTGGACATAGATTTAGAGAAATTTATAGGGAATATTGAAGATTTGTACCAGGCTAGCAGGAAAACAAACACAAATGTGTCTGTCAAAACATTGAATGTGGCATTGGCGGCCGATAAGGACGCTAATAGGTTTTATGATATGTTTGAGCCGATTTCTGACTATACATATATTCAGGATACCACCCAGGCATGGTCCGAATTCGAGGCTTATGTGCCAGAAGGAAATTACGAGGCAGGAAATATTGGCGACATGAAGGATGAAGATAAGATTTGTTCTTTTGCCCTTACAAATATGGCAGTACATTCCAACGGAAGTGTAGGGGTTTGTCCTCAGGACTGGAAATTTGCAACGGAATATGGGAATGTCCTTAATTCTTCCCTAAAAGAACTGTGGAATTCAGAAAAGCTGAAAGGTTTCCGGATTGCACATTTGAGCGGCAATAGAAGGAAAATCCCATATTGTAAGGGCTGTGATGTGTGCGTTTCCAATGATGACGTCAGGGATTGTGCAAGTAAAATCATTCAGAAGCTGTAAGAAGGAAAGACAATGACAGTAGTTGAAACAATAAAAAAGGTAATTGATGGACAACTGATACAGAATAATAAAAAGTTTGTAATTTATCCATATGGGATAGCAGGTTATGCGGTGCGAAGAGTCATGCAGGAATACTTTGGAATAGAGCCTGTATGCGCCATTGATGATTATAAGGCAGGCATTTATGAATTTATAAAAAAGAAAGAATATTTATATGATTTAAAAGAATTAGGCATAACCATATTATTGGCTACTAAAAATCCTCAAGCGGCTAGGGAAATTCAAAGGATCCTGGAACCGTATCAAGAGAAATTTAATATTGTAGATGTTTTTCCATTGGAAGTTGGAAAACATACGATAGGCGATAGTATTCTTGCGAATAATACGGGGTATATGATAGAGAGAATAGGTGCTTATTGTAGTTTTGCAGATGGCTGCAGCGTGGTAGGGAATCATGATTTAACAGGAGTTTCTACCCATAGCCTTTTTCAGGGATTCGATTTGGAAGATATTTCTGTTTTTCGTGATATCGTTAAAAACGTTCCTTCTTCAAGAGTAATTAATCTGGAACGCTGTGTAATTGGAAATGATGTATGGCTGGGGAAAAATGTTACTATTTGTAACGGAGCAAAAATTGGGGACGGGGTAATCGCGGCAGCAGGCGCAGTGATTACAAGAGATATTCCTTGTTATGCAATTGTGGGTGGAGTTCCCGCACATATTATCAGATATCGTTATAGCGAAAAACAAATAGAAATGCTGAATAAAATAAAATGGTGGAATTGGACAGATGAAAAAGTTGCGGCACATTTTGAAGATTTTGCTAATATAGATGTTTTTTTGAAAAGGAATTACTAAATGTAGGAAGTTGGTTTTTTGGAAAATCACAGATGGGGGATAAGATGAGTAAAACAGCCATAGCAACGTTGCATTTTTACAATAATTTCGGATCTGTGCTGC
The DNA here is from genome assembly GCA_947384285.1 of uncultured Lachnospiraceae bacterium. Classification (GTDB taxonomy): domain Bacteria; phylum Bacillota; class Clostridia; order Lachnospirales; family Lachnospiraceae; genus Petralouisia. Next base: position 51,154 of record CANDGI010000004.1, on the reverse strand, counting down.
AGGCATTTGCACTTCGAAGGATATTGCAGGAACTAACAGGCGGGGAAGTGGAATTCTTGCCTTACCGTCCTGATTTACCGGAATATGAATATTTTCAGGATACATCTCTTCAGCAGCAGTATCAAAAGAAATGCGAAAAATTCCATTTATTCCGAAGGCAGTGTCTTGGGATGAGGCAGGAAGCGGATGACAGCCTTCATAGGGAATGGAACCTTGCCAGGAGGATGGAAAATTATGATGCCTGTGTGGTGGGCAGCGACATTGTATGGGGCAGGGAGTTTTCGGGGCTTGATTCGGTGTACTTTTTGCAGTCTGCCAGGGAAGGGGCTAAAAAGATCGCTTATGCCGCAAGTGTGCTCCTGGACAAGCGGGGCAATACGGAGGACGACGTTTTATTTGCCGCATGCCTGCCAGGTTTTGATGCCATATCCGTGCGGGAAATTTCTGCAATGCAGAGTATACAGCAATTTACGGATAGGAAAGTGGAAGCAGTGCTGGATCCTACGCTTCTTTTGGACGCAGCAGATTATGAGGAATTGGTGGAAGAGAATGAGGACATGCGGCGGAAACCCTACCTTCTTTCCTATTTCCTGACACATGACCCAGCGGTGGTAAATTATACCAACCTGATGGCACGAAAATTAGGGCTTAGGGTCATCCATTATTTTGCAGATTATCCTGGCAGGGTTTTCCCAGAGGATGCAGGCTGTTTTGCTTTTGCAGGGCCCGGGGAGTTCTTGGGATACATAAAGAATGCTGTATGCATTTTCACGAATTCTTTCCATGGCACTTGCTTTTCCTGTATTTACCGGAAACCTTTTTATACTTATATGGGCAAACGTGCGATGCTTTCCCGTGTCAGGGACATGGCATACAGGCTGGGGATGGAAGAGCGCTTTTTTACGGATTTCAGGGATATGGAAAAAGTGGGAATACAGATTGGTTATGAACAGTTTGATCAGAAGTTGATGATAGAAAGGGCGGCTTCTTTTGCGTTTCTCAAAAAAGCGTTAGGAGTGTAGGAATGTACAATGGCATATATAATAAAGAACAGTATGCATATGCATATGACACGCTGATAAAGTGGCTGGCGGCTCGGATACAGGGCGGCAGCTTAGGAAAGGCAATGATGGAAAAAGGCGTGGAGAAGGTTGCAGTGTATGGAATAAATGGATTGGGGGAGCTGGCCTATCAGGATATCAAGGATTCCGGAGTGGAGGTAACCTGTTTTATAGATAAAAATCCAGGGCGCTATGGATCAAAAAAGGATGGGTTAGCAGTGCTTGGTTTAGAGCAGCTTGAACAGCTGCCAGACAATACTTATATTCTGGTAACGCCGGAATATTATTTTTGCGAGATTATGATGGATTTGTCAGACAGAGGGATTCCGTTGGAACGTATGATTTCTTTGTCCATGGTGGTGTAAGCGGTGCGGATGACGGGAACGTTTATTTTTACAGGTATGGGCCGGTAACCATATTGGCATGGATATTTGCCTGGAGACCATGGTGACAAACAATAAAGATATTTAAAAAAGCCGTGGAGGGCAAGCCGATGAAAACATGGAAAATATTTTTGGAAGAAATAGAAAAGCAGCAGACAAAAGTTATTTGTTTTGGCACAGGGCTGATGGCGGAGGAAGCGCTGCAATACAGACAGATACGGCAAGCGTTAGTCTGTGTGATAGACAATGACAAGAGGAAACAGGGCAGGGAGACAGAGCTGGGAGGGCAGTTTTATCCTGTGGCTGCGCCTGATGACCTGCCTGGATATTTGGATGGAAATACCGTTATCCTGCTGGCATCCGGGCATTATAAGGAAATGAGGCATCAAATAGGAGAAATGAGTTTTTCTGTGCAGCCTAAGGTATATGCTTTTCCGGAACTGCAGACAGCATATTCCGCAGACAGCGAGGAATTTTTTGAGGAGCGGTTTCTGAAAGAATGCTTGAAGGAATATGAGATTGTACTGGAACAGTATCATATAAACGGGAAAGAAAAAGCGCAGAAGATACAGGAAAAAGAGTTGTTCATCCGAGGGAAAAATAAGTATAGCCGGCCATTTGTAGTCCCACGCATCATGATTATGCCCACGACCCGGTGCAACATGCGCTGTAGAGGCTGTTCGTCGCTGCTCCCCTTGTTTGCCAATCCTTCTGATGTGGAGATTGGGCAGGTTCTGAAAGATTTTGAATTGTTTTTTTCCGGGATAGATGAATGCATCCGGATTACAGTGGGTGGAGAGCCGTTTTTATACCCGGATTTAAAGGAAATCCTGGAATACCTGCTGAGACAGGAAAAGGTTTTAGGGATTATGTTAATTACCAACAGTACGCTTTTGCCGAAGCCAGAGATAATAGAATTGTTAAAAAACCCTAAGATTTTGTTGGAGATTAGTGATTATGGGTATTTGGAGAAAATGGGACGCCTCATCCAACTGCTGGAGGAAAATAGTATATGCTTTAAGGTACTGACTGATCAGGCGTGGACAGATATGGGCGGTGTGGAGTGCCGTGGCCGCACTGAGGAAGAGATACGTTTCCAGTATTTGAATTGCGACCAGGGCAAGGTGATAAAAGGCTTCCATAATGGGAAATTTCATACCTGTGCGAGAAGCGCCAGGATGCTGGCCTTAGGAGCCTATCAGTCAGAACACGATTATTTTGAATTAAGGCAGGAGGATTCGCCAGAACAAATCAGGGAGAAGCTGAGAAAAATATTTTACAGCGAGAGCGCAGATGCCTGCAATTATTGCGACCTTGGTGCACTGCCGGCGACTGTCATTGAGGCTGGCATCCAAATGCAGGGCGGCAAAAAGAAATCCAGGTACACCATTGTGGACAGGCAGGAATATGAGGAATTAAAAAGGCTTGCAAAAACCAGGAGATGAAAATGGTGATGAATGAACAAGAATTTGTGGCACGGCAGTTCCAGGAGGCATTTGGCCAGCGTCAAGATGAAAGTTTTGTGCTTTATGGTCTTGGGAAAAATACGGAGGCCGTTTTGGAACGGACAAAAGGATTTCAGTTTGTGGGCCTGATGGATGCCCGCAATACGGGAAAGGAATTCTGGGGGCTTTCTGTGCTGTCTGAAAAAGAAGTTCTGGAATTAAGGCCGACGATTGTGATTATTGCCAGGGAATCTGTGGTGCCTGTTATTTATGCACGCATTGCGCATTTGCAAAAAGAGCATGGCCTGCAGATTTATGATTTCAAAGGGGAAGCACAGGGAAAGGGAAAATCTGGGTATACCAACCAGAGCTTGCCCTATTGGGATGTTACAGAAAAAGAATTAAAGGAGGCTATACGGACTCATGATTGTATTTCTTTTGACATCTTTGACACAATTTTGATGCGGAGGGTGCTGGAACCAGCGGATGTTTTTGGGATTGAGGAACGTATCCTGGAAGAAAGGGGATATGTGGAAAATAGATTTCAGGAATGCAGGGTACAGGCGGAACGCTCCCTTTCAGGCTATCCGATGCTTAAGCAGATATACAAAGAGATGGGAAGAAGGTACGGAATATCGGCGGATGTGCTTGCAGAATGGATGGAGCTGGAATTTCAGATTGAAGAAAGTGTGATTGTCCCCCGGCAGAAAATGGTTGAGTTGTTTCAGTATGCTTTGGCCTATAGGAAAAAGGTTTTCCTCATATCTGATATGTATTTTTCAGGAAAAGAGCTGGAAGGATATTTAAAAAGGTATGGGATAGCAGGATATGATGGATTGCTTGTATCCTGTGAATGGCAGAAAGGAAAGGCAGATGGAAGCCTTTTTGAAATTTATAAGCAGCTGGCAGCAGGGAAGAAATACCTGCATATTGGGGATAACCGCCGCAGCGATATGGAAAGTGCACGAGAATGGGGAATAGATGCTTTTCAGGTGTATAGTGCCTATGAAATGTGGATGGCGTCCTCCATGCAGACCACATTGTCTTGCGCAGAGTCTTTGGAAGAGAGGTGTATCCTTGGAAATCTTGTCTGGAAATGCTGTGAAAACCCTTTTGCATTGCATAGTGGAAGAGGCATTCTGGCTGTGGATACACCGAAGGAACTTGGCTATGTTTTCCTGGGCGCGCTTTATGATGAATTTATTGTATGGCTGTTACGGGAGATGGAGGATGTGGGAGTGGAACAATTGCTTTTGCCATCCAGGGATGGATTTTTGATTGAAAAGATGTTGGACATTGAAGGGGATCTATCCTTTGAATACATATATTTCAAGGCATCCCGGAGGGCGGTTTCCGCTGCGGCAATACAGACGGAAAAGGACATTTTATTCCTCGCAGAACGGGATTTCCAGGGAACCTTGGGGGAATTGCTTTGGCACAGATATGGGATAAAGCCAGAGGAAGGCGACAGGAAAAAGGATTATGAGGCAAAAGGTCAAAGCGTAGAGGATGTCCGGGCATATGTTTTGTCCTACCAGGATGAAATCCTGAACCATGCAAGGCAGGAGAGGGACTCATATCTGGCATATTTATCTTCCATGGGACTTTGGAGCAGCAAGAAGCAGGCGATTTTTGATTTTGTAGCAGGAGGTACTGTCCAATATTTCCTGCAGAGGCTTCTTGGCAGGAAATGGATGGGCTTTTATTTTGCCACTATGAATCATCCTAATGAGAAGTATCAGTTAGGGGAAGATATAATTTCAGCGTATGGAAATATTTGCTCTTATGGTTCCCAAAATCAGGTTGCGAAACATTACCTGTTTTTGGAAACTATTATGGTGGATGGCTGTCCGACTTTGAAATACATGGAAAATGGAAGTTGTGTCTATGAACTGGAAGAACACAGCAATTTCCCAGCAGTGCAAAACGTGCAGGAGGGAATACTGCATTATCGGCGTGATATACAGGAAATGAGGAAGCTGTTTCCTGGATGGAAGGATGAAAGGATGTTTGCTGATTATTTGTTTGGGCGGCTGTTTGATGGGAGCTGCCAGGTGGATCAGGTTATAAAACAGGATTTTTTTAATGACGACGTTTTTGATGGAGTGAAGGCATACCCAGTTTGGAGTGAGTGAGATGAAAAAAATTTTGTTGACAGGTGCAGGCGGGTTTATCGGCAGGAACATAGCGGAGAGCTTGAAAGATGAATATCAGCTCCATTGGCCTTCCAGAAAGGAATTGAACCTGTTGGATCAAGAAGCAGTGCAGGGGTATCTAAAGCAATATCAGTTTGACGTTGTCATCCATTCCGCTAACTGCAATGACACACGGAGAAAGATTACGCCTTATGACGCCCTTGATGGAAACCTGAGGATGTTTTTTAACCTGGAACGCTGCCATAGCTTATATGGGAAGCTGATTTATTTTGGGTCGGGAGCTGAGTATGCACGGGATCATTATATCCCTGGCATGGCAGAAAGTTATTTCGGCATCCATGTGCCAATGGATGCGTATGGATTTTCTAAATATATTATGGCGAAAACTTGTGAAAGCAGCAGAAATATTTATGAATTATGTCTGTTTGGCGTGTACGGGAAATATGAGGAATGGGAGCGGCGTTTTATTTCCAACGCCATTTGCCGTGTTCTGAAAGGAAAGGATATTACCATTCGGCAGAATGTATATTTTGACTATCTCTGGGTGGAGGATTTAGTTCAGATTGTGAGATGGTTCATTGAAGGGGAACCTCTTCACAGACGTTATAATGTGTGCCGAGGGCAGAAGGCCGACCTTTATTCCCTGGCTGTTACGGTTCGTGAAATTCTGTGTGCTGACTGCGATATAATAGTGGCAAAGGAAGGATGGAAGCCGGAATACACCGGGGATAACAATCGGCTTTTAGAGGAAATGGGAGGGTTTAGGTTTACGGCACTTGCAGAATCCATCCGATTACTCTGTGATTATTATAGGGCTAATGAGGATAGGATAGAGGAAGAAAGGCTGATATAAATGATGTGAATTTATTTTGCCAAAAAGTTCAAGGTGCGTTTGTGTGTTCTTTGGGGCATATATTAGTCCGCCAAACAGGAAAAAGATGCCGCAACAGAAAAGGAGACAAAGAATGTTTGAAAATAAAACAGAAGCAGAGGCAAGGGAAGAGATTCTTGCTATCGTAGAGGAATATTATAAAGCATACCATGACAAGAAACCCAGTTACCAGCGGGGCCAGAGGATTCCCTATGCCTCCAGGGTATACGGCCAGCAGGAAATGAGAAACCTTGTGGACAGTTCCCTGGAATTCTGGTTAACCTCCGGCCGCTATACGGAGCAGTTTGAAAAAGAATTGGCGGACTATATCGGAGTCCAGTATTGTTCTCTTGTAAATTCCGGGTCTTCGGCCAACCTTCTGGCCTTCATGGCGCTTACTTCACCCTTGCTGAAAGAACGGCAGGTTCAGCGAGGGGATGAAGTGATTACCGTTGCGGCAGGATTTCCTACCACGGTTACGCCTTGCATTCAGTACGGTGCAGTTCCAGTGTTTATGGATCTTACAATTCCCCAGTACAATATAGATGTGAGCCAATTGGAGCAGGCGTTATCGGAAAAAACAAAGGCAGTTATGATTGCCCATACGCTGGGAAATCCCTTTGACTTAAAGGCGGTGCGGGAATTTTGTGACAAGTACAATTTATGGCTGATCGAGGATAACTGCGACGCCCTGGGCAGTGAATATTGCATGGATGGCATATGGAGGAAGACAGGAAGCGTGGGGGATATTGGAACCAGCAGCTTCTACCCGCCCCACCATATGACTATGGGGGAAGGGGGTGCTGTGTACACGGACAATGCCCTTTTGCATAAAATTATCCGTTCCTTCCGTGACTGGGGCCGGGACTGTATGTGTCCGTCTGGGAAAGACAATTTGTGCGGACACCGTTTTGACCGCCAGTATGGGGAGCTTCCGCAGGGATATGACCATAAATATGTGTACTCTCATTTTGGCTATAACCTTAAGGCGACGGACATGCAGGCGGCTATCGGATGCGCCCAGCTGGGAAAATTACCGGAATTTACGGAGCGCAGGAGGGAAAATTTTGCCCGTTTGAGAGAAAAACTGGCAGGGTTGGAGGATAAAATAATTCTTCCGGAACCTTGCCCGAATTCCAATCCTTCCTGGTTTGGCTTTTTGGTGACCTGTAAAGAGAGTGTGGATAAAAACAGCCTTGTGGAATATCTGGAAGCGCATGGGATTCAGACCAGAATGCTTTTTTCTGGCAACCTAATCAAACAGCCCTGCTTTGATGAAATGCGAAGGCGGCAAATAGGATACCGCAGGGCTGGCTCCTTGAAGATGACGGATTTGATTATGGAGAGGAGCTTCTGGGTGGGGGTTTATCCAGGGATGATGCCGGAAATGATAGATTATATGGCAGAAGAAATCAGGGAAGCAGTTTATAGGTAAATGGATGCGGCAGCTGTTGCGTGAAAAATCATTTTCCCACAGCTCCTTTACAGTATATAGGCAGGTTGCTATAATAATCGCAAGAAGCCGTTTTGTGATTGGCGTATAAATAGCTGCGCCCAAAGGCAGAGGTGAGAGGATTATGGAAGCTGCAGGGGCAAAGGTTTATACGGAAGAGGATTATTATAATTTACGGGAGAAAGCTATTGTGGAACCGGATATCAGCGTAATCTGTGATTCTAATGGTTTATTCCCACGAAAATCCCTCCCAAAGTCATTGTGATATGGGGAATTCCCGTAAACAAATCTCCGTTTCTGCATTATAGTCTTCCTCATCTTCTTCATCTTGCAGCAGGCAGCTTTGTTCAAGGACATATGCCCCATCTCTCTCTCGTATATCTAAAGTAAAATCTTTTATCATTGTTTTTGAATAATTCAATTATATCAGACAAAGAAGTTTTATGCTGTCTTTACCCCAGTTATTGTTAGAATTTCATTTTAGGATGAAAAATAAATTGGGGGCATGTCCTTGATAAGATACACAAATCAAGATATAATCGGATATGGAGCAGCATGCTTGCTTGTTCCAATTTTAAAAAATCTTAATAAATTTCCTTTCTTTAACTTAACAATCAACTGCTATAATAGAAAACGAAAGAACGAGGCAAAAAGATGAAGAGTATACTGGTTTGTGATGATGATAAAGAGATTGTAGATGCCATAGAAATATATTTACAGCAGGAAGGCTACCGCATACTGAAAGCGTATGACGGAGAGCAGGCGCTGCAAATACTCAAAGAGAATGAAGTGCATTTGCTGATTATAGATGTGATGATGCCCCGGCTGGATGGCATTCGGGCCACATTGAAAATCAGGGAGGACAGCAGCATTCCAATTATAATCCTGTCAGCCAAATCCGAGGATGCGGATAAGATTCTGGGGCTTAACATTGGTGCGGATGATTATGTGACGAAGCCTTTCAATCCCCTGGAGCTGGTAGCAAGGGTGAAGTCACAGCTTAGGCGCTACACCCAGCTGGGCAATGTTGCAGAGAGCAGCCGGCGGATTTACCAGGTGGGAGGCCTTGTCATCAATGATGATTTGAAGGAAGTGCTGGTGGATGACGAGCCGGTAAAGCTTACGCCCATTGAATATAATATTTTGCTGCTTTTGGTGAAAAACCAGGGCAAGGTTTTTTCCATTAACCAGATTTATGAGAGCATCTGGAATGAGGATGCCATCGGCGCGGACAATACGGTGGCCGTGCATATCCGCCATATCCGGGAAAAAATAGAGATTAATCCCAGGGAGCCAAGGTATCTGAAAGTAGTATGGGGCGTAGGTTATAAAATTGAGAAGTCAAAATAGTTTTTAAGGTTATGAAAGTGGTGGTTCGGTGACAAAGATTCGGTATTCTGCAGGATTAAAGGCAGTTGCAATTGCAGCTCAGCAGGTATTTACAGTGACGCTGGTGGTAGCAAGTATTATTCTGGTTGTGTTGTTCCAGAAGGATATTCTGGATTTCGGGGATTTGAAAAATAAATCCTTTGAATCATCCAGCTTTTTTTCCTTGAAGTTCCAGACGGCGGCCGAGGAGATTTTGAATTTTATTGATTTGAGGAGAAAATTTGAAACAGATGGCAGCTATGACAGTGAGAAGGAAGTGAATATCTGGAATTATTACAATAACCAGGAGATTTCTGGGAAAATAGAAGGAAAAAAGGGAAAGGACAAAAGCATGCTGCGGTATACGCTGGGGGATTTATCAGAATGGGCCAGGCAATACAGCAGCTCCAGCTATGAATTTTCCTCAGAGCTTTCCATAGATCAGGGAATCCACCAGAAACAGGACATTTATAAGAATGGCAGTTCCGTGTTCAGCGAGGAAAAAAATATTACCAGCCTGGGCGAAATGACGATGGAGCTTCAGAGAGAAATTGTAGCGGCGGTTGAGCATTATTATGGCGGTTCTTACAGTGTATCAGGGGCAGCTGCGGAAAGCGGCGACTATATTCGGATAGAAAATGTAGAGGAACAGGATGCGGCAAGAAGAGAAAGCACAGGGATTGCAGAGGAAGAAATGGAGGATTCCGACGGCAGGATTGTAAATCTGGATGAAATTATTGATCGTGTCATTCAGGGGGAGCTCTATGATCTGGAAGGAGAGGAGCTGGTTTTGCTGTTGGAAAGCATGGATATGTTCTATACCAACAGCACTGTCAATTATGAGTTTGTAGATGAAGATTACCTGCCGGTTGAGGGGGTGGGAATCTGGGATGCGTTTATGGTTGGCAGATGTTCTATGGAACAGATGCGCAATGCTTATGCTGCAGTGGAGTTTACCCTTGAAAATATAGGGGCAGAAATCAATCAGTACAAGAGATGCTTAAACCTTTATAACCTGACGGAAAATGGAACCAATGTTTACTATTGGGTGACCCGTGGAAATGAAGATGGAATTTATACCAATATCAAAGAGCCAATGGAAATGCAGTTTGCAGAATACGGGAAAGCACAGGGGAAGTATGTGTTTTACCAGGAGAGGGATATCCATCTGGAAACCAATGTAAAAGGCATGGAGGATGCATTTTATAACAGGCTGGAGCCCCGGTATGGAGGAAAAGGGAGTGTTTTTTTCATCTGTGTGGATACCAAGCTTCCCAATAAGGATTATTTTTTCCAGGCAAAGAAGGAGTATACGGCAATGCGTCCCTGGGTGTTTTTCAGTGTTTCCGGCGCAGCCATCAGCCTCAGCATTTGTTTGGCATGCCTGATTTATCTGAGTATGGCGGCAGGCAGGCGCGAAGGAGAAGAGCAGATTTACCTGAATTTGTTTGACCGGATTCCTACGGAAATTCTGTATTTTTTTGCAGTAGTAGAAGTGATTATATGCTTTTTGATGATTGGACAGGTCTTCTACCGGTTTGGAAGCGAAGAACTGGCAGGGCTTTTGATTATGTCCGGGGTACTGACGTTTTTTTGTTCCGCATTTTTGTTGATTTTGTATCTGAGTTTTGTACGGAGAATCCGGGCAGGGGTGTTGTGGAGCCAGAGTATCCTGCATTGGTTTGTGAAGGGGATTGGCATGCTGTTTACTCATCGGAAATCGTCTACGAAAATGTTGATTTGGTTTGGGCTGCATTTACTGGTCTGCTTTGTACTTTTTTCGGGAATGCTTGCCAACGCTTATGACCAGGAGGCTTTGTTTTTAGGGACGGGCGCATTTTTGCTGCTGTGCGGCGTGGAGGCTGTTCTGATTATCCGGGAGGGCGTACAGCGCAACAAGGTGCTGGAAGGAATCGGGAAAATTGCGGGGGGCGACCTGGAATATAAAATTGCAGTAGATGAATTGAACGGGGATAATAAGCATCTGGCCAAGGCGGTGAACACCATAGGCGACGGGCTGTTCCATGCAGTGGACGACAGCATGAGGAACGAGCATTTAAAGACGGATTTGATTACCAACGTATCCCATGATATTAAGACGCCCCTGACTTCCATTATCAATTACGTAGATCTGCTGAAACGGGAGGAATTAGAGGACGAGCGTGTCCGGGGATACATTGCTGTGTTAGACAGCAAATCCCAGCGGTTAAAGCAGCTGACGGAGGATTTGGTGGAGGCTTCCAAGGTAAGCTCTGGAAACATTAAACTGGAAATGGAGCGGATTAATCTGGTGGAACTGGTTTATCAAACCGGCGGGGAATTTAACGAGAAATTTGAAGCCAGGAACCTTACGCTGGTTACCAAGCTTCCCAAGGAGCCGGTGGTGATTCTGGCAGATGGAAGGCGCATCTGGCGTGTGCTGGAAAACCTTTATAACAATGTAGCAAAATACGCAATGGAACATACCCGGGTATATGTGGATCTGGAGACGGATGGGGAAAAGGTTCAGTTTTCCATCAAAAACATTTCCGAGAACCCCCTGAACATTCAGGCAGATGAGTTGACGGAACGTTTTATCCGAGGAGATATTTCCAGGAGCACGGAAGGCAGCGGGCTGGGCCTTTCCATTGCCAAGAGCCTGACAACCCTGATGGGCGGAGAATTTAAGATTTACCTGGATGGAGATTTATTTAAAGCAATGGTAATTTTCTCCCAGGAACCAGAAACACGAAGGCTTCCTCTTGCTGAGCACGGCGCTGGCCGCTCTATCCCGCAGCATTCGGACCAGTAGGATAATAGCTTCCAGAGCCAGAAGAATAAAATTTCTATTGCAGTAACCACCAAAAGGCTCTATAATAATATGGATAGCCGCGCAGCCTACGGCAGATATGACAGAAATAATTCTAAGACACACCCAGCACTACAGTGGACAATAAATATTTCGATACACAGGAAAGGCAGGATGCCCTTTGGCTTAGCAGACGATTCATGGGAGTCCTTAGTTCGCCGGAACGTTGCCCAGTTCGCGTACCAAAGAGCCATCCTGCCTTTCCGTCCGTTCTCGCATATTAAAATTCTCTGCAGCGCTCTACCCATCCTGCCACAAAATAGACTGCATATAAGGAAGCTTTCACAGATATTTAGAATATATGGAATCTTTAGGAAATTTTAGGAGGAAACTACATGATAACATTACACAACGGCGGCGTTTACCTGGTCAACGGCACATCCGTAATCGATGACAATGAACAGGCGGCTGCAGCAATTGCGGCCCAGACGGGCACATCCATAACAAAAGAAGAGGCGGCAAAGCAGACCATTGCCTACGGGATTTTGGCTGAACACAATACCTCTGGAAATATGGAAAAGCTGAAAATCAAATTTGACAAATTAACCTCCCATGACATTACTTTCGTGGGAATCATACAGACAGCAAGAGCTTCCGGGCTGGAAAAATTTCCGGTCCCCTATGTGCTGACCAACTGCCATAATTCATTGTGTGCGGTGGGTGGGACCATCAATGAGGATGACCATATGTTCGGCCTAAGCTGCGCTAAAAAATACGGCGGGGTATATGTGCCCCCTCACCAGGCGGTAATCCACCAATACGCCAGGGAGATGCTTGCAGGAGGCGGCAGGATGATCCTGGGATCTGACTCCCATACCAGATACGGGGCGCTGGGAACCATGGCAATGGGCGAAGGAGGGCCGGAGCTGGTAAAACAGCTTTTGAATAAAACGTATGATATCAATATGCCGGGCGTGGTAGGCGTATATCTTACCGGAAAGCCTCAAAAGGGCGTAGGGCCTCAGGACGTTGCCCTTGCCATAATCGGCGAGGTTTTCGGGAATGGCTATGTGAATAACAAGGTGATGGAGTTTGTAGGGCCTGGAGTTTCCGCTTTAAGTGCAGATTTCAGAATCGGCATTGATGTTATGACCACAGAAACCACATGCTTGTCATCCATTTGGCGGACAGATGAAGTGATTCAGGAATTTTACCAGATACATGGAAGGCCCCAGGATTACAAAGAGCTGAACCCAGGGCAGGTTGCATATTATGACGGGATGGTGGAAGTGGACTTAAGCAAGGTGAAGCCGATGATTGCTATGCCGTTCCATCCAAGCAATACCTATACCATCGAGGAATTGAATGCAAACCTGATGGATATTTTAGATGACTGCGAGAAAAAAGCCCAGGTGAGCTTAGACGGCGCTGTAAACTTTACCTTGAAGGACAAAGTAAGGAACGGCAGGCTGTATGTGGATCAGGGAATCATTGCAGGCTGTGCCGGAGGAGGATTTGAAAATATCAGCGCGGCGGCAGATATTATGGAAGGATCCAGCATAGGCTCTGATGAATTTACCTTAAGCATTTATCCGGCAAGCATGCCGATTTATATGGAATTGATGAAAACCGGAGCAGCAGAAACCTTGATGGAAACCGGAGCCATCTTAAAGACGGCATTCTGCGGGCCATGCTTTGGCGCGGGGGATACGCCGGGCAATAACGGGTTCTCCATCCGCCATTCCACCAGGAACTTCCCCAACCGCGAGGGAAGCAAGCTTCAGAGCGGGCAGATTGCTTCGGTGGCTCTTATGGACGCCCGTTCCATTGCGGCGACTGCAGCCAACAAAGGCTATTTGACAGCTGCTACGGATATGGATGTATATTATACGAACCCGAAATATCATTTTGACAGCAGGATTTATGCAAACCGTGTATTTGACAGCAAGGGTGTGGCAGAGCCCTCCCAGGAGATTAAGTTTGGGCCGAATATCAAGGACTGGCCGGCTATGAGCGAGCTGCCGGAACATATGGTGCTGAAGGTCGTGTCTGAAATCCATGACCCGGTAACCACAACAGATGAATTGATTCCTTCCGGGGAAACTTCTTCTTATCGTTCCAATCCCCTGGGCCTTGCAGAATTTACGTTATCCAGAAAAGATCCAGCTTATGTGGGACGTGCCAAGGAGATCCAGAAAGCACAGAAAGCACTGGAGGAGGGAACCTGCCCAGTGGAGGCAGTAGAGGAATTAAAGCCTGTGATGGCAGCGGTGAACCAGGCTTTCCCAGAAAAGAAGTTTGCAGAGGGCAAGCCAGGGACTATCGGCTTTGGAAGCACAATTTTCGCAGTAAAGCCAGGAGATGGCTCCGCCAGGGAGCAGGCAGCTTCCTGCCAGAAGGTACTGGGGGGCTGGGCAAATATCGCCAATGAATATGCAACCAAGCGTTACCGCTCCAACCTGATTAACTGGGGGATGCTTCCATTTCTGATTCCAGAAGGAGAGCTGCCTTTTGCTAACGGAGATTACATTTTTATTCCTGATATCCGCACAGCGGTAGAGGAGCAGAAAAATCAGATTCCAGCATATGTGGTAAAGGATGGAAAGCTGCAGGAATTTACTTTGGGCATGGGAGAGCTGACCGAAGATGAACGCACGATTATCTTGAAAGGATGCTTGATCAATTATTATAGAGGATAGGGGATTGTTTTGGAAGAACAGAAGAATAATGAAAAAACAAATTGGAATATCAGGCCTTATCTGGCAATCGGGCTGACCTCTTTTCTGGTGGTTGCCGCCAGTATTGCGTTTTTCTTCCTGGTATACCGTTACCATGGGGTAACGCAGCTGATGGACAAGATGTCGGTGATTCTGCAGCCTATTACCATCGGCTTGGTGCTGGCTTACCTGGTGACGCCCATTGTGAATTTTGAAGAGCGGTATCTTTTGCCTTTTGTGCAGGACAGGGTGAAGAACCAGCGGAAAGGAAAAAGGCTGGTCCGGGGGTTAAGCGTTGCAGGGGCTTTGCTGTTTGTAGCAGTGATTATCGGTGTGCTGCTGCAGATGGTAATTCCGGAGTTGTACCGAAGCATCAATGGAATGATAGACACATTGCCTAAACAGGTCAATAGCTTTATGGACTGGCTCAACGCTTATGTAAGCTCGGACAGCAATATTTCCGGCTACTTGGAGACGGCATTGACGAAGGGGACAGAATTTTTTGAAAATTGGGCGAAGACAGAGTTTCTTCCCCAGACAAAAAATATCCTTGCCGGGCTTACCTCAGGGGTAATCATAGCGGTAAAGCTTTTCTTTAATGTAGTGGTTGGAATTATTATTTCTATTTATGTGCTTATGAGCAAGGAGGAGTTTATCGGCCAGAGCAAGAAGGTTGTGTATGCTGTTTTTTCTGGAAAAAGAGCCAATACCATTATTCGGACGGTGCACAAGAGCAATGAGATTTTTGGAGGGTTTATTTCAGGGAAAATCCTGGACTCTTTGATTATCGGCGTGCTTTGTTTCATCTGCCTGTATCTGATGAAGATGCCATATACAGTGCTGGTCAGCGTAATCGTTGGCGTAACGAATGTTATCCCGTTTTTCGGCCCTTATCTGGGGGCAGTGCCCAGCGCTATATTGATTATGCTGGCAAATCCGGTGAAGGGGTTGTATTTTATTATTTTTATCCTGGTGCTCCAGCAGATTGACGGGAATATTATTGGGCCTAAGATACTTGGAGATTCAACGGGCTTATCTTCTTTTTGGGTGGTGTTTGCAATTCTGACCTTTGGGGGTATTCTGGGAATTCCGGGAATGATTATTGGAGTTCCGGTTTTTGCGGTATTTTTCTACATTGCCAAAAGGATTCTGGGGTACATTTTAAAAAGGAAACAATTGCCCAGGGATACCAGAAGCTATATCTATGCAGTTAAGCTGGATCTTGAGACCAACACATTGGTCTGCGAACAGAAAAAGGAACCGGAAAAAAAGCTGAAAAAGGAAAGACAGGAAGATAAGAAGGAAGAAAAGGAAAAAGAACAAAAGTAGCAGACAGGTTTATTCCGCAGATATGGTTCCAAAGGAGAACAATATCTGCGGAATTTTCGATTATATTCTTTTGACGAATCTTTGATATATTTTGACATTTACGGGTGATATATGGTAAAATATCGGCAGATATTTTACGCGCTGAAGTGTGCATCGGTGACCGATACCTTATTATAAATTCTGAGGTGGAATGATTGGATAAATATGAATATAAACTGAAGCTGGAACAATTGAAGCATCTGGTAGAAGAGAAAGATTACAAAACGGCAGCGGAGATTGCAGATACTATCAATTGGAGAAAAGTAAAAAGCGCTTCGACTCTTTGCATGGTTGGGGAAATATATGACAGGGATAAACAGTACGAGAACAGCCGGGAGATACTGCTTATGGCTTATGACCGGGCGACGGTGGGGAGAAATATTATTTACCGGCTTGCGCTGGTTTCCCTGAAAATGGGCAAGGTAGAAGAAGCGAAGGAATATTATGAAGAATTTTTAGAGATTGCGCCCTATGACAATTTGAAATATGTGCTCCGTTACCAGATTGCCAAGATAGAAGGGGCTTCCCTGGAGGAGCAGATAGGCATACTGGAGGAGTTTAAGAGCAGGGAATATACAGAAGAATGGGCCTTTGAGCTGGCTTATTTGTATCACCGTTCTGGCAACAGTGAGAAGTGCGTGGAGGTTTGCGATGAACTGGCGCTTTGGTTTGGGGATGGCAAATATGTGGAGAAGGCGCTGGAGCTGAAAATGCTCTATCAGCCTTTAAGCAAAGAGCAGGAGGAAAAGTACCGGCAGTTTAAGACCCATCAGGATGGAACCTTGGAGATTCATTCTACGGAGCTGATGGAATCTGGGGAGATTATTCAGGATACGGTGCGGATTCCTGATTTAACGGCGGAATCTGGACGGTTTAACACCTTGAATCTGCAGGAAGAGCTGGTAAAAGGGATGCAGCAGATTATAGAGGCTGATACCAGGGAAACCGTGTCGGATACCATGGATAATATTAAGAAAATCGTGGAGGAGATACCCTATCTGCAAGTGCCTCAGGAAGAGGAGGCAGTGGAAGAGGAGGAACGGTACGGCCATATAGAAACAGACGAAGAAATTGATGGCTCTCTGGAGACGGATTTTCAGGAAATGCTGGCTGAGGACTGGGATGGACAGATACGGCTTTCCGTTCCAGGCGGGGAGTGGTGGGAGCCCCAGGTAAATGGCCAGATTAAGATAGAAGATGTATTGACAGAATGGGAAAAGACAAAGCGCGCAGCGGAAGCGGCAATGGCAGTTGCACAGCAGCGAAAGCTGGAATCTGCCAAGGCAAGGGCTCTGCAGGAAGCGGAAGAATTGATGGAACGCCTGAATCATATCATTCCCAAATTGAATGCTGGAATTACGCCCCAGGAGCTGCTGGCGGAGCGATACCTGCAAAGTGCTAAGGAAGATTTTGAACAGCCTTCCCAGGAGGGGGTTGCAATGGAGGAGCCGTTTCTGGAAATGCCAGGAATGGGAGAAGGGGTTCCGCAGATGGAGATGGCAGGAATGGAAGAAGAGGTTCCGGGAATGGGGATGCCGGGAATGGAAGAAGGGGTTTCACAGATGGAGATACCAGGAATGGCGGAAGGGATGCCAGGAATGCCGGGAATGGCAGGAATGGGAATGCCGGAGCTAGAGGGATTCTCGGAGATGCCAGGAATGGCGGAGCCAGAGGGATACTCAGGTGTTCCAGGAATGGCGGAGCCAGAAGGATACTCAGGGATGCCAGGAATTTCGGAGCCAGAGGGATACTCAGGGATGCCAGGAATGGTGGGGCCAGAGGGATACTCAGGGATGCCAGGAATGGCGGAGCCAGAGGGATACTCAGGGATGCCAGGAATGGCGGGGCCAGAGGGATACTCGGGTGTTCCAGGAATGGCGGAGCCAGAAGGATACTCAGGGATGCCAGGAATTTCGGAGCCAGAGGGATACTCAGGGATGCCAGGAATTTCGGGGCCAGAGGGATACTCGGGTGTTCCAGGAATGGCAGAACAAGAAGAATACGCAGGGATTCCAGGAATGGGGATGCCGGGAATGGAAGAAGAGATGCCAGGAATGCCGGAGATGGCAGGACCAGAAGAATACGCAGGAATGCCAGGAATGGCGGAGCCGGAAGGATTTTCAGGGATGGAAGGAGCAGTCCCAGGGATGGGAATGGCGGAGCCAGAGGGATACTCAGGGATGCCGGGAATGGCGGAGCCAGGAGGATACGCAGGGATGCCGGGAGTGGCGGAGCCAGAGGGATACTCAGGGATGCCGGGAATGGCGGAGCCAGGAGGATACGCAGGGATGCCGGGAATGGAAGAAGCAGTCCCAGGAATGGAACAAGGATTTTCAGGAATGGGAATGCCGGGAATAGAAGAAGAGATTCCAGAAATACCAGAGATGGAAATGCCAGGAATGGAACAAGGAGTGACGGAGATAGAAGAAGCGGCCCTGCAAGAGGAAGCCTGGATGGAATACCCAGGGAATGGACTGGCAGAGAGTCCAAGAGAAGTTCTGCCAGAGAATGCAGCAGGGCAGCAGATACAAGGAAATGAGTTTGCTGGAATGGATGGGGAAATTCCGGGGACGGAGGATGCCCTGGAAATGCCAGGAATCAAAGAAGCGGACAAAGAAGCAGTCAGGGTATTGGAAAAAGCTGTAGATGGCGTGGAAGATAAGGAAAAACTGCCTCAGCGTCCAACAGGGCAGGGCGTGGGAAAACCGCCCCGGCAGCAGACAGGACAGGGCATGGGAAAACCGCCCCGGCAGCAGACAGGACAGGGCGTGGGAAAGCCGGAGAAAAAAGATGCAGAGCAGTATCTGGAATCAGTATTTCAGGCAGCAAGGGCATCCCGGGAGGAAAAAGATCATGTTTCCGGGCCGGCCATTTCCTCTGAGGAGCAGAGCAAAGGCGCGGAAGTAACCATAGATTTAGAAAATGTGGGCAAAAGCATTTCAAGGGCAACAGCAGTACATGAGGAAAATACGGCGGTACCTGAGATAGAAATAGATCCTGAAGCAGGGACAGTCCGAAAACTTACCGAAGAGCAAAGGGAAATTTTTTCCTATTTTGTTCCGGTAACCGGGATGGAACAGCAGCTTTGCCAGGCGCTGGAAGGAGCACTGCACAGAAAAGGCAAGAACAATAGTTCTGCCAGCGGAAATATTTTGATTATGGGTGGCAGAGGAAGCGGAAAAACTGTCCTTGCTACGGATTTCATCAAGGCAATTCAGAAGGAAGAAGGAAATTCCCAGGGAAAAGTAGGGAAGATTACGGGGGATTCCTTGAACCAGAAGGATTTGAGCCAGCTATTAAAAAAGGTCGCAGGAGGATATTTAATTATAGAAAAGGCAGGGGAAATGACCCAGGAAACTGTGACAAGGCTTTCCCTTTTGATGGAACAGAATACAGATGGACTTTTGTTCCTTATGGAGGATACCAGGAAGGGGATTGAGAAAGTTTTAAGCTTGGATATGAATTTTGCGAAAAAATTTACAGAGCGGATAAAAATACCCGTTTTTACCAGTGATGAGCTGGTGGAATTTGCAAAAGCATATGCGGACGAGCAGGAATGTGAAATTGATGATATGGGAATATTAGCGCTTTATAACCGTATCAGCAACATACAAAAGCTGGATGAAGCTACCACATTGGCAGAGGTAAAGGAAATTGTAGACATGGCCATTAGCAGTGCGGAAAGAGGTGGTTTGAAAAAGCTATTTGGCGGAAAAAAATTCAGCCCAGAGGGATACCTGTATTTACGGGAAAAGGATTTTGAAGAATAATAATGAGAAAATAGAAACAGGAGAGGAAATTATGGAACATTTTTCAGATTTAGACATGTATTATTTTGGACACGCAACACATTATGACATTTACAAAAAATTAGGCGCGCACCCTGCCACAGAGAAGGGAAAAAAAGGCGTGTACTTTGCAGTATGGGCGCCGAATGCCGCAAAGGTTTCCGTTATCGGAGAGTTCAATGAGTGGAAAGAAGACGCGGATGAGATGAAACGTTTGGAGCCTATGGGAATCTATGAACTGTTTGTCCCAGGGGTAAAAGAGGGGGATTTGTATAAGTTCTACATCGAAACGCCAGAGGGAAATAAGCTCTACAAGGCAGACCCATTTGCCAATTATGCAGAGCTGCGTCCAGGAAATGCTTCTGCGGTTGCAGACATTAACGCCTTTAAGTGGACAGATACCAAATGGATGGAGAAGCGCAAAGCATGTAAGGATCTGCATGCCCAGCCTATGGCTATTTACGAGGTACACCCAGGTTCCTGGATGCGCCATCCAGGCAGGGGAGATGAGGGATTCTACACTTACCGGGAATTTGCAGAGAAGCTTGCAGAGTATGTGAAAGAGATGGGATACACCCATGTGGAGCTGATGGGAATTTCAGAATATCCTTTTGATGGCTCCTGGGGATATCAGGTCACAGGATATTATGCACCCACTTCCAGGTATGGCACCCCTGCAGATTTTGCCTATCTGGTAGATTACCTGCATAAACATGGAATCGGCGTTATTTTGGACTGGGTGCCAGCGCACTTCCCAAGAGATGCCCATGGCCTTGCGGAATTCGACGGAACCTGCCTGTATGAATATGCAGATACCAGAAAAGGAGAGCACCCGGACTGGGGAACGAAGATTTTTGACTATGCCAAGAACGAGGTAAAGAATTTCCTCATTGGCAGCGCGTTGATGTGGGTGGAGCATTACCATGTAGACGGACTTCGGGTGGATGCGGTAGCTTCCATGCTGTATCTGGATTACGGAAAACAGGATGGGCAATGGGTAGCCAACAAATACGGTGACAATAAGAATCTGGAAGCAATTGAATTTTTCAAACATATCAATACCCTGATACTGGGAAGGAACCCGGGAACTGTTATGATTGCAGAGGAGTCTACTGCATGGCCTAAGGTAACCGGAACGGTGGAAGAGGATGGATTGAATTTCAGCTATAAGTGGAATATGGGCTGGATGCATGATTTCCTGGATTACATGAAATTAGATCCTTATTTCCGGAAAGACAACCACAACAGGATGACCTTTGCCATGAGCTATAACCACAGCGAGAATTATATTTTGGTGTTATCTCATGATGAGGTGGTACATTTGAAATGCTCCATGATTAATAAAATGCCTGGAGAGGGCAAGGATAAGTTCTCTAACTTAAAAGCAGGATACGGCTTTATGATGGGCCATCCAGGGAAAAAGCTTTTGTTTATGGGACAGGAATTCGGGCAGCTTCGGGAGTGGAGCGAGGAGCGGGAGTTAGATTGGTTCCTGCTGGCAGAGCCGGAGCACAAGGAACTCCAGACCTATGTAAAAGATCTGCTCCATATTTACACCAAATATCCTGCTATGTATGAAGCGGATACAAGCTTTGATAATTTTGAGTGGATTAATGCAGATGATAATTTCAGGAGTATTTTCAGCTTCGTGAGAAAGAGCAAGAATGGCAAAAACAATCTGCTGTTTGTCTGCAGCTTTACCCCGGTGGAGCGGGAGGATTACCGGGTTGGCGTTCCGCTGAAAAAGCAGTATAGGTTGATTTTTAACAGTGATGAAAAGAAATACGGCGGAGAAGGCGTGAAGCGTCCGCTGGTTTATAAGGCAGAAAAGCAGGAATGCGATAACCGTCCATTCTCATTTGCATATCCGCTGCCGGCATTTGGCGTAGCTGTTTTTGTATATTAGTGCCATCTATACAATTTGCAGGTTAATTAGTAATGGAAGAAAAGAAACATCAGCGCATAGAACATCAGAAAGCGTTGATGTTTCTTTTTTATCTTGAAAAAGGAAACATTTATATATATTGATAAAAGTATGCTGATTTCTAAAACCAATGCGGTATACAAAACAGAAAGAAGATTTCTTTGCGTAAGCCGGCCCCGCCGTTTCGGAAAGTCTATGGCGGCGGATATAAGATTTCTTTGCGTAAGCCGGCCCCGCCGTTTCGGAAAATCTATGGCGGCGGATATGCTGGCTGCATATTATAGCTGCGGCTGTGATTCGGCAGAACTTTTTTCTGGGTTAAAGATTAAGGCGGAACCGTCATTCCAAAAGCATCTCAATCAGCAGCAGATGAAAAACAGTGCTTGATCAAATATTCCTTCAGACAAGGAAGGGTTTTGGTTTCATTGTTGATGAATGGGACTGTGTGTTCCGGGCTGCCAGGAACAAGAAGGAAGCGCAGCTGCAAAAGGAATGGACAGAATTCATAATGAGACGTCTTCTGTCCTTGCATACAATAATGAAACTGCCCTGACATGTGCTGTTCTTATGGCATATTACAGTGCCAGTGCATATTATATGAAGCCTATTATGGAATTGCCATCAGGGAAAGATGGAAAAATATAAAAAAGTGTGAGCAGCATTTCTTAGGGCGTGTTTGAAAAATCATCCTCCATCTGTCAGTAAGCTTTTTTAAACACACTCCAGCCTTTGCAGTGTAGCATAACCGAAAATCGGGCATATAGTATAGAGACAGAAAGAATGGGAGTAAAGCAGTGGATTATAAACAGGAAATGTTTTACAGAATGCCAGAGCGGAACATGCCGAAAATGCCTTTTTATATGGCCTATCCCATGCAAAACGTATACCTGGAGGAATTGGAATATGAGCGGGATATGCAGAAATTAAAGGATTTGTACCCCAAGGAAGTGAAATCCATCCAGGCATTGGTAGAGGATGAATGCGATAAGATGGAATATGAGGGAAGCCTGATGTTCGATGAATACCCAGATAAATTGATGCTTAGGCAGATTGTAAACCGGATTTATGATGGAGTTGCTGGCAGCCAGATGAGCATTCAGGGGTTTGAGGCGAGTCCCTATGAAGCGGAACAGTACGAACCGGAATCCTATGAGCCGGATTCCTATGAAGATAAAACAAGCCAGGAAGGCGGCATGCAGGCAGAGGAGCTTCCGCTGGAAGGAAGGTTGATGGAACAGAGAAGACCAGGCTTTGGACCGCCGCCACCGCCACCGCCAGGACCAGGATGGGGGCCGGGAAGGCCGCCGCATAGGCCGGGCTTTGGGCCGCCGCCACCGCCGCCCCGAGGAAACAATGGATTACAGAATCTGATTGAAGTATTATTGTTTAATGAAATGTACCAGAGAAGATGCCGGCATAAGCGCTGCCGCCGCTGGTGGTAAAAGAAATCCATGCAGAAGCAGAAATCCCTGCAAGGCCGGAATGATTGGGTTTTGCAGGGATTTAAAAAATAGAATTGCAAGAAAACGTTTATCTAAAATGATAGCAGAAAAAGACTTGAATAGAAACCAGGTTTCTATTATTAAAACGAAAATGAACTGGAAACGAGTAAAAACAAGCTTTCACACAAGGCAGGAATGAGTGGGAAACAGATTGATAATTACTGCACGGACAGTATTACAAGCTTATCTCCCTGAAAAGCAGCGATTCGCATTTTAAGCTGCGAAGCACTCCGTTTAAAATTTTTAACTCCTGAGTGACTTCTCATATATTTTGTGATAGAATGAATAAGAATTTCTATAAAGCATGTATGAAAATGAAGAAAGGTTTTTCCATGAATGATTTACAGCAGATGTTAGATAAATATTTGAATGAACAATTAATTCATATTATCATCAGCAATCCCAGAAGCCGTGAGATACCGTCCAAAATCAATTTCCGCCCGGTTCTGATGAAAGGAAACCTGGTTTTCCAGGCAAGCGAATACCAGGGGAAAAAGGTATTCCATAAAAATTATTCCGCCAAGGAGGCGGCGTTTGAAGTGATGGAGCGGATTCTGCAGTACCGCCAGATGGAGGTTTCCTCCCAGCTTGGACAGGCTGTCGTGTTAATCAGCAAAAAGGGCAGGATTACTATAAAAGAAAAAACATGCGCCGCCTGTGTAAAGCAAGTGGATTTATCCCATAATAGAAAGAAGAATTATATTTTAAATCCAGCAGAGCGGGTGGAATTTTTGGTGGATCTGGGGGTCCAGACCAAAGAAGGGAAGATTGCAGCATCCAAATATGATAAATTCCGCCAGATTAATCGTTTCCTGGAGTTTATTCGGGACATCCTTCCCCAGCTTCCCAGAGACAGGGAGGTGACAATCCTGGATTTTGGGTGTGGGAAGTCCTATCTGACTTTTGCCATGTACCACTATTTAAAGGAATTAAAAGGGTATCAGGTTCATATTATTGGTTTGGATTTGAAAGAAGATGTGATTGCAGAGTGCAGCAGGCTGGCAGAAAAATACGGGTATGAAGGCCTGGATTTTTATGTGGGGGATATTGCAGGGTATGAGGACGTAAAGAGCGTAGATATGGTGGTTACCCTTCATGCCTGCGACGTTGCCACAGACTATGCATTGGATAAAGCCATAAATTGGGGCGCAAAGGTTATTTTGTCTGTGCCCTGCTGCCAGCATGAATTGAATCAGCAGATAGAGAATGAAATGCTTGCGCCGATTCTTGGCTATGGGCTGATTAAGGAGCGGATAGCTGCGCTGGTTACAGACGCCTTGCGGGCGCAGATATTGGAAAGCAAAGGCTATCAGGTGCAGGTTCTGGAATTCATTGATATGGAGCACACTCCAAAAAACATATTAATCCGTGCAGTGAAGAAAGGAAAACCAAAGGACGAAGGAGCCTGCCGGGAAGTGATGGAGTTTTTGCATGTCAAGCCATCCCTGGCTGTTTTACAGGAGGAAAGGCAATTGGCGGCGCCAAAGGATAGAAAGGAAGACAAGGAATGCGAAAAGGCGTAATTAAAATATGTGTGTTATTGTTGGTTTTTTGTTTGACCGTTGCGGCTATGGAGAATATCAGCCGCCAGAACAGCACGGACATGACCTCAGAGATGCGGCCGGCAACGCTTCCCGTGGTGTATTTGCAGCAGGGGGAAACCAGAATCAATGGGCTGTATGGTTACTCATCGGAAATGGATGGAACCGGCATGCGGGATTCCATCACTCCTCTGGGCAAGGATTTATCCCTGCCGGTGGTGATAAAGACGTACCAGAACCAGATTGAGGAAGTGGAATATGAGGTGCGCACCATGGATATGGAGCGTTTGGTTGAGAATGGAAAGGCAGAAAATTTTTCGGAAAAAAATGGGGAGGTAAGCTTTACCTTGCATTTTCAGAATATTTTGGAGGAGGAAATGGAGTATGTCCTGGCCCTCTCCGTAAAATATTCTGGGAAACAGGCCTGGTATTATACCAGGATTGCCCGGGAAACCGATTATTATATGGCAGAATCCTTGGAGTTTGTGAAAAATTTTCATGAGCAGACCTTTGATAAGGAAAATTCCGACAGCCTTGCTACCTACTTGGAGCCGGACAATTTGGAGGATAATACCACATTGCAGCGGGTGACCATCCACTCCAGCCTGCGCCAGGTAAGCTGGGCAAATTTTGAGGGAAAGCTCTTAGAGCCTCCGGTGCCTTCCATAAAGGAAATGGGAAGCTCCTATAATACGATTGTCCTGCAGTATGTGGTGACCTCGGAAGGGGAGGACAGCGAGGTAGAGTATTATAATGTAGAGGAGTACTACCGGGTCCGCTATGACCAGGCAATTGGGCGCATGTATCTTTTAAATTACGAGCGGACCATGAACCAGATTTTCCGGGGAGAAAACGGCACAATAGATAAAAACAGGATGATGCTTGGCATACGTTCTGAAGATGTGGAATATATTGCAAGTGAACAAGGAAACATTATCGCCTTTGTCCAGGAGGGGGAGCTTTGGAGCTATAACGGCGACAGTAACGCGCTTTCCCAGATATACAGCTTCCGCAGCCCGGAGGGAATTTCGGATCGGGAGAATAACCCGCAGCATCAGATTCAGATTATGAAAATTGATGAGGCAGGGAGTATGGATTTTGTGGTATATGGTTATATGAACCGGGGAAATCATGAAGGCCAGACGGGAATCAATGTATTTCATTATGACAGCGTAGGAAATACCATTGAGGAAGAGTTATTTATTCCCTCGGACAAATCCTATGAAATGCTGAAAGCGGAATGGGGAAGGCTGTTCTATATCAGCGAGGAAAATATTTTCTATTTTCTGGCAGATGATGTGTTATACCGGATAGATTTGTATGCAAGGGAAACCCAGCAGCTTATGGAAGGCTTGAAGCCGGGAAATTATGCCGTATCAGAAGATGGAAGATATATTGCATGGCAGGAAGGGGAAGATATTGACCGGACGGAAGTTTTGAAGATTATGGACTTGGAGGGAGAGGAGGCCAGAACTATCAACAGCGGGCAGGGAGCATATTTAAAGCCCATCGGGTTTGTGGAAAGCGATTTTGTCTATGGCGCGGCAAGGGCTGGGGATGTAGTCGTGGACGCTGCTGGAAATATCAGGTTTCCCATGTACCGGGTGACGATTGTGGACCAGAATTCCCAGGTGGTAAAAGATTACCAGAAGGACGGATTCTATGTGTCCAAGGCCTATGTGGAGCGGGATACGATTTTTTTGGATCGGGAGATAAAAACGGAAGCTGGTTATATCGATGTGGAGCAGGATACCATCAAAAACCAGCAGCTGGAATCGTCCAGGAAAATAACAATAGAAACCTCCCAGTCGGAAAAGAAACAGTGCCAGGTTCAGATTGTTCTGGGCGGCAGTATAAAAGAGAATATAAAGAAACTGCAGGTAGTGGTGCCGGAGGAGATTGCCCTGGAGGAGAAGCGGATTGTGCAGCTGGATACCGGAAAAAAACAGGGGAATTATTATGTTTACAGCGGAGGAAAAATCGTGCTGTCCACGGCATCCCTCACAGAGGCAATCATTTCCGCAGATCAGAATATGGGAGTGGTAATCGGGCAGGAGCAGAAATATGTCTGGCGCAGGGGGAGAAAAAATGTCCAGCCTATGATTGGAACGGGAACTGTGGATACTGCAACCGTCAGCGACAGCTCAACGGCACGCTGCCTAACTTATCTGCTGCGGACAGAGGAAATCAATATGGATGTGGACGATTTGATTGCCCAGGGAGAAACGCCCAAACAAATTTTGACGGAGGCGCTCAATGGGCGAAAGGTGATTGATTTGACTGGGTGCAGTATTGAACAGGTATTGTATTATGTGAATCTGGACACTCCGGTATTTGCCATGGTCAACGGCCAGGCGGTTTTGGTGGTAGGATATGATGAGCATAATACCTTGCTGTACCAGCCGGATCTTAATGTGGTGCGGAAATTAGGGCGCCAGGACAGCAATACCATGTTCGAAGCTGCCGGAAATACGTTTTTGGGGTATATTGAATAAGAAATGGAACTGTTACAAAATTCTGTAGTACAATAACGCCATTTTTTACGGAGATAATTGATTTTTCTGCAAAGTATGATATAGTTTAAATAAGTATTATAATTAGCACTAGAAAACAGGAGGAAGGATATGCACAGTGATGACATTAAAGCACAATTAATCAGACAGTTCCCGGCAGAGGTGGTGGAGCAGAGAGGCTCTATGAACCAGATGTATTATTCCTGCCCTACCTGCGGCCGGACCGTGTCAATGGGAATGGACAAATGCATGGGCTGCAGCCAGATTTTAAGCTGGAAGAATATCAGCCAGAAGGAATCTCCCAATGGAAACAGGAAGGCTGTATTGGAATTTGAGGTTTTGGAAGGGTTTACCGTAGGCGACTGCCGCAGGTGCCCCATTTCCTACATAGCTTCCAACGGCGCAGAGAGTTCCTATGAATGTCCCCTGAAAATGAGGGGTTCTTGTAAAATCCAGCTTTCCTAAGGCAGAAGGCGCATAAGGATAAGAATCCAGCTTTCCTAGACAGGAGACGCTTAACGATAACAATTCAGCTTTCTTAGACGGGAGGCGCATAACGAAATGCAGAAGGATAAATCAGCAACCTTGCTGACAGAAGGGAGTATCTGGAAAAAGATTATAGCCTTTGCGGTTCCTATTTTTCTAGGGAATCTGTTCCAGCAGCTTTACAATACGGCAGACTCCCTGATTGTAGGGAATTTTGTAGGCAGCGACGCGCTTGCAGCCGTTAGCTCTTCTGGCAACCTGATTTTTCTGATGGTTGGGTTTTTCAGTGGGATTTCTATGGGCGCCGGGGTGGTGATTGCTCGCTATTACGGAGCTAGGAGTAAGGAAGAGGTTTCCCTGGCGGTGCATACTTTGACAGCTTTTGGGCTGGCGGCAGGGGTTGTCTTAACCATAGTGGGAGTTATGGTTACTCCGCAGATTTTGAGATGGATGGGGACACCGGAAACGGTGTTCCCCAATTCTGTTTTATATTTTAAGATTTATTTTGCAGGCTCTCTGGGCTTTGTGATGTACAATGTTTTTGTAGGAATCCTGCAGTCAATCGGGGACAGCAGGCATCCATTGATGTATTTGATTTTTTCTTCGGTTACCAATGTGGTATTGGACTTATTGTTCATTGCTGTCTTTGGCATGGGAGTAGGGGCAGCGGCACTGGCAACCATCATCTCACAGTTTGCCAGCGCTTTTTTGTGTCTTTTCCGGCTGATGCGGACCCGGGAGGAATACCGGATAGAGCTTAAGAAAATCCGGTTTGACCGGAGGATGATGCGGCAGATTATCTCCAATGGATTCCCGGCAGGGGTGCAGAATTCCATTATCTCATTGGCAAATGTGGTGGTTCAGTCCAACATCAATGTCTTTGGCATGACCGCGGTGGCAGGGTGCGGCGCATACTCTAAGATTGAAGGGTTTGGCTTTTTGCCGATTACCTGTTTTGCCCTTTCCCTGACCACTTTTATCAGCCAGAATCTGGGGGCAAAGGAGTATGAGCGGGCAAAAAAGGGTGCAAGGTTTGGCATTATCTGCTCTATCATTACCGCAGAGCTGGTGGGGATTTTTATTTATCTTTTCATCCCAAGCCTTGTCCATGCATTTGACAGCAATCCCCAGGTGATTCTTTATGGAACCACCCAAGCCAGGACGGTTACGCTGTTTTATTTCCTGCTGGCCTTTTCCCACTGCCTTGCAGGTATCTTCCGGGGAGCTGGGAAATCTATGGTTCCCATGGTGGTTATGCTGGTTTGCTGGTGCGTGATTCGGATTACCTATATTACAGTGGCGGTGAGGATTGTGCCGGTGATCCGCACGGTATTTTGGGCATACCCGCTGACCTGGAGCCTTAGCTCTGTTATTTTCCTGGTTTATTTCCTGAAGGCAGACTGGATTCACGGGTTTGAACATCAGGAGAGTGTTTCTGCATGAAGCTGGTTTCCTGTACATATCCGAAAGGAAAACTGGATGCATGGTTTGAGAAGCAGGAGAGTGTTTCTGCATGAAGCTGGTTTCCTGTACATATCCGAAAGGAAAACTGGATGCATGGTTTGAGAAGCAGGAGAGTGTTTCTGCATGAAGCTGGTTTCCTGTACATATCCGAGAGGAAAACGTAGTTTATGTTTTGAGAATCAGGAGAAAATTTCTGTATAAAATTGCCATTTCTGCACATACTGGATGAGAAAGGAATAACAGGATTAATTTACCGTTATTTCCAGACAGCAGTGTACCTAAATGAAAGGCAGGAGATGAATATGGCAACAGATTTTAAGCAGAGTGAAACAATGAAAAACCTGATGCGTGCATTTGCAGGAGAAAGCCAGGCAAGGAACCGCTATACCTTTGCAGCGGGACAGGCGCATCAGCAGGGGCTGTATGTGTTGGAGCAGGTATTCCAGTTTACCGCCGACCAGGAGAAGGAGCATGCGGAGGTCTTTTACAACCAGTTAAAGGAGCTGGCAGGGGAAACGATTGCAATTGAAGGATCATACCCTGTGGATTTAAGCCCAAATATGTTGGAGCTTTTGAAAATGGCTCAGCACAATGAGTACGAAGAGCATGATGATGTATATCAGAATTTCGGGGATAAGGCCTCGGAGGAAGGGTTTGGAAAGGCTGCCATGAAGTTCCATAAAATTGCAGAAATTGAGAAAATGCATGGGGACCGGTTCGGAGCTTTTGCCAAATTGCTGGAGGACAACCAGTTATTTATTTCCAAGGTGGAAACCAAGTGGATGTGCTTAAACTGTGGTTATGTCTATGAAGGCAAAGAGGCTCCTATGAGCTGTCCGGTATGCGACCATGAGCAGGGATGGTATGTAAGGCTGGAGCTGGCTCCCTACTGCGGAAAATGCGAGGGGGAAAATATTGTTTAGCGGGCAGTGCACGTATTATTAATTCTATTTAAAAGGCGCTTTTATGCTTTTGTGTAACAAGGTTTTTTGATAGAAGAAAAAGGCTGTTGGAAAAGGAGAGGTTTTCAGCAGCCTTTTTTATTTTCCTTAATTAAAATAAAAACCCTCCAGGCAGGATTCTTTTTAAAATTTATGACAATTTTTCATGATTTTTTCACTTGCTTATGATAAAATACCGTTGGTATATGAAAAGTATAATAGAAAAATCATTATTTTGGAGGTAAATTACAGTGAAAAAAAGAAAATATTTAGCAATGGTTCTTATGCTGTCAGGGATTATGGCATTTGCAGGCTGCGGCAATGAGAAAAAGAATGAAAAAGACAGTGAAATGAAAATCCAGGAGGAGGATACCCAGGACGGTGCGGCGGATGAGGATGTCTCTGCTGCTTCCCATGAGAATGCCCTTGATTTTAAAGTGGGGGATTATGTGAAGCTGGGCGAGTATAAAAACTTAAAAGTGCAGTATCCAACTCCCGAGGTTTCTGAGGATGATCTGCAATATTCCATTGAAGAGCTGCAAGAGGAGCATACGGAATACAAGGAAATCACGGACCGTGGCGCCCAGGAGGGGGACAGTGTCAATATCGATTACACCGGCGTGATAGACGGGGAGGCATTTGAAGGGGGAAGCGATACAGATTATGAGCTTGTGTTAGGCTCCGGGGATTTCCTGGAAGAGTTTGAAAGCAGCCTGGTGGGGAAGAACTCTGGGGAGGCGGTGACGTTTCCAGTGACATTCCCGGAAGATTATTTTGATTCCGAGATGGCGGGAAAACAAGCGGAATTCACGGTTACAATTAATAAAATCAGTGAGGTAGTGGTTCCTGAATATACAGATGAATTTGTGGCAAAGGCAACAGATTACAGTACCATGAAGGAGTATGAAGAATACATAAGGAAGGATTTGGAGGCATCCGCCCAGGAGGAATCCATTTCTGCGGCTGGCGAAGAGGCTTTGAGCCTTGCGGTGGAAAATGCGGCGATTGACGGATATCCGCAGGAGCTGTACGATTTCTTTTATGATGAGACAGTTGCGGGATATGAGTTTTATGCTTCTATGATGGGAATGGAATATGAGGAGTTTGTAGAGCAGATGGGAGAAGACTCCGTGGAATCTGGAGCCATCGCCCAGACAAACGAATTTCTGGTGGTTCAGGCAATTGCGGAAAAGGAAGGGCTTACAGTTACCGAGGAGAATTATAAAGAAGAAGCCAAGGAGCTGATGGAGGAAAATGAGTATGAGACCTTGGATGAATTTGAGAAGGATTATGGAAAGGTGTCCATTATCGTCCAGCTTGTCCGGGGGAAAATTGTGAATTTCCTTTATGAGAATGCACAAATAGAAGAGGTTTCCCAGGAAGAATATTATGGGGATGAGGATGACTTTGAGGATGAGGAAGATGTTGAAAGCGGCGAAGAGGACGCTGAGGATGGCGAAGAGGAACTGAATGATGGACTAGAGATTCCAGACCGCCAGGAAGAAGGGGATGAGGGAGCAGAGTTATTAGATATATCAGATACGTCAGATACATCTTTAGAATCAGAGTAGGCATGCTGGAGCTTATGGGTGTGTTTCGGAAATGTTTTTCCAACACATTCTGATATAGACGGAGAAGAGTGAGAGATGAAAAAGAACATTAAGATAGCGCTGTTTGAGTATACCATGATTACCCTTGCAGCAGTTTTGCTGGTGGCAGGCGTATATTTTTTTAAGTTTCCCAATAATTTTTCTTTTGGCGGAGTGACGGGCATTGCAGTGGTATTAAGCGCTGTCACCCCGTTCAGCGCCGGAACGGTGAATTTTGTGATTAATATGGCGTTGCTGGTGGTGGGATTCATTTTCTTTGGCCGGGAGTTCGGGGAAAAGACGGTCTATGTAAGCGTCCTGATTTCCTTGGGGCTTAGCGGGCTGGAGCGATATGTCCCAATGGCAAAGCCTTTGACCCAGGAGCCGGTGCTGGAATTGGTGTTTGCCATTGTGCTTCCGGCTTTAAGCTCGGCAATCTTATTTAACATTGGGGCAAGCGGCGGCGGTACGGATATTGTGGCAATGATTTTAAAAAAGTACAGCACAGTCAACATAGGGACAGCGCTGTTTTTGGTGGATTTGATGATTACAGTGGCGGCATGTTTTATTTTTGACGCCCAGACCGGGCTGTTTTCCTTTTGCGGCCTGATGGCCAAGTCGCTGGTGATAGACGGAGCCATTGAAAATATCAATCTCTGCAAGTATTTTACGATCGTCTGTGACGACCCGGAGCCAATCTGTGATTTTATCCATGAAAAGCTTACCCGGAGCGCAACGATTTTTCAGGCGGAGGGCACTTACACCCATAACAGGAAATATGTGATATTGACGGTGATGAAGCGGGGGCAGGCAGTACAGCTTCGGAATTATATTAGGCTGAATGAGCCAAGCGCTTTTATGATGATTACCAACAGCAGCGAGATTATTGGGAAGGGCTTTCGAGGGCTGAACTAAAACTTTGGCGAAACATTCATCTTTGGGTACGAATGGAATATGCGGATTGCCCTTTGGAATGCAGGCTGGGCAGCGTTTTGGCCCAAAATTCATCTTTGGATGCGAACGGAACGGACGGATTGCACTTTGGAACACAAACTGGGCAATCCGCCCATTCCTGTGTATCGAGATATGGATTGTTCGCTTTCGTTTTGTTTGGTTTATAGGAGGAAAGGTTATGAATGTGTTGAATTATTTGGTGACGGCTTTGAGTATTTCTGTGATTATGACGTTGATTCCTTTTATTTTAGGGTATCGGAATAAAGGGAATGGGGAGAAGCAGAAAGGATATTGGAAGATGAGCTGTGTTTTTGGAGGGATTACTGTTGTGCTGGGAGTTGTGGTGTTGATTTTGATGCTTCCGTTTTTCTAGAGCATTTTTAAATACGCTCTGGCACGAATCATGCAGAGCACAACTGTAATTTCTGACCGGATGGAGTATAAAGCAAAGAATTTATATTTCGATACACAGAAAAGACAGGATAGCCCTTTGGCAGGCAAACCGGGCAGCATTCCGGTGAAAAGCACCCAGGAATCGTTTGCTTAGCCAAAGGGCTATCCTGTCTTTTCGTCCGTATCCAAAGATGAAAAGTCTGCCAAAACGCTGCCCGGTTTGTGTGCCTGTGAATATTACAACTCTTCGAGGATATCCCAGATATCTTCCACCGCATCTGCTATCTTTTTGGCTCCATGGGCGAGAAGGCATTCCCGGCTGCGGAATCCCCAAGTTACGCTGATGCAGGGAATGCCGGAGTTGCCGGCAGTGGTAAGGTCCACATCGGAATCGCCCACATACACACAGGATTCCGGCAGGGAATGCAATTCCTTCATGGCTGCAAAGACCGTATCCGGGGCAGGCTTGCGGGCAGTCTGGGGGGATTCCCCAATGGCGGTGGTAATGTACGGGTCAAAGAAATCCTTGCAAAGCCCCTTCACAGCAAGGTCAAATTTGTTGGAAACCACGGCAAGCTTCAGCCCTTTTCCAGCGGCTGTTTTTAAGAATTCCATAATGCCGGGAAACGGCTTGGTATAATCTTTCTTGTGGATGGCGTAATGCTCCCGGAAGGCATTCAGGCAGTTTTCAAATTCCGGGAAGCTGCGGCCATCGGGAATGGCTCGTTCCATCAGGACAGCCACGCCGTTTCCCACCATCATACGCACTTCATCTTCAGAATGGGTGGGCAGCCCATATTCTCTCAAGGCGTAATTTACGCTGTTGGTTAAATCTGTTAAAGTATCCAGAAGGGTTCCATCTAAATCGAAAATAATGGTATCAATGTTTTGTGACATAATCTCGCTCCTTTTTTATTGATTTTATACCTGTACAAGGAAATCTGCAAGAAAAATCTTTGTGCGTTTACAGAGGTTTTTCGGTGTGATAAAATGAATGTAATATTGATAAAGGAGAGTTGGACATGATGTGGGAAAAAGTGTGGAATCAAGATAAAATTGCTTACGGCGGAGACTACAACCCGGAACAGTGGCCGGAGGAAACCTGGGAGGAGGATATGCGGCTGCTGAAACTGGCTCATATAGATACCCTGACATTAAATGTATTTTCCTGGGCAGCGCTGCAGCCTTCCGAGGAAACATATTGTTTTGATAAATTAGATAAGATTATGGAACTGGCAGAAAAGAATGGGATGAAGGTCTGCCTGGCTACCAGCACAGGAGCACACCCTGCCTGGATGGCGAAGAAATATCCTGAAATTCTTCGGACAGATTTTGGAGGAGTGAAGCGGAAGTTTGGGGGAAGGCATAATTCCTGCCCAAACAGCCTGGTTTACCGGAAATATTCGGTAAAGCTGGCAGAGAAGCTGGCAGAACGTTACCAGGATTATGATAATATTGCTGCCTGGCATATTTCCAATGAATACGGCGGGGAATGCTATTGTGAAAATTGTGAAAAAGCATTCCGGGTGTGGCTCAAGAAGAGATATGGCACCTTGGAGGAATTGAACCGCGCATGGAATACCTCTTTTTGGGGGCATACCTTTTATGACTGGGATGAGATTGTACTGCCGGATACCCGAAGTGAACATTTGGGAGCAGAGCAGACCATGGCGCAGGGCATCAGCATTGATTACAGGAGGTTTAACTCTGACAGTATTTTAGAATGCTTCCGGCTGGAGTATGAGGCCGTGAAAAAGTATACGCCTGAGATTCCGGTTACCACAAACCTGATGGGCGCCTATAAGCCTTTGGATTACCAAAAGTGGGGAAACTATATGGATGTTATTTCCTGGGACAACTATCCTTCCAACGAGGATTCCATCAGTGGGACGGCCTTTCAACATGATTTGATGCGGGGCGCAGGAGGCGGCAAGCCGTTTATCCTGATGGAGCAGACGCCCAGCTGCCAGAACTGGCAGCCCTTTAATGCATTGAAACGTCCAGGGGTTATGCGGCTTTGGAGTTACCAGGCCATTGCCCATGGGTCGGACTCTGTACTGTTTTTCCAGTTGAAGCGCAGTATCGGCGGATGCGAGAAGTATCACGGCGCGGTCATTGACCATGCAGGGCATGAGCATACCAGGGTTTTCCGGGAGGTTAAAGAGCTTGGAGCGGAATTAGAGCGGCTGGGCGGAGAAATTCTTGGCGCTAGGGGAAATGCCAAAACAGCAATTCTGTTTGACTGGGAGAATTGGTGGGCGGTAGAATATTCTTCCGGGCCAAGCGTGAGCTTGAAATATCTTGATGAGGTTTTAAAGTATTATACAGCGTTCCACCAGCAGAATATTCCGGTGGATGTGATTGGGGAGGAAGATGATTTATCCGGTTACCAGCTGGTGGCTGCGCCGGTATTGTATATGACAAAGCCAGGGGTGGATGAGCGTATCCGTGAGTTTGTTAAGAACGGAGGAACCTTTGTTTCTACCTATTTCAGCGGTTATGTGGATGAAAATGATCTGGTGGTTGCAGGCGGCTTTCCAGGAAGGCTTCGTGATATCCTTGGAATCTGGGTAGAGGAAAGCGACGCGCTGCCGGAACAGAAGGCAAATAAGTTTGTGTACCAGGGTCAGGAATATCTGGCAGAAATTCTTTGCGATATCATGCATTTGGAAGGAGCCGAATCCCTGGCAGAGTACCAGGAGGATTTCTATGCAAAAACGCCGGTAGTTACCCGGAATGATTTTGGAAGAGGACAAGCATATTATGTGGGTACCAGCTCTGAGGATGGTTTTTACCGAAAATTGGCGGAGGATATCTGCAAGGAACAGGGGATAGAGGCTGCCGCCATTGTGCCAGAGGGCGTAGAGGCAGTAAGGCGGGTGCGTGAAAAAGAGGAGTATCTGTTTTTGTTAAACCACAGCCAGGAGGAAAAGGAAGTTTTTGTTCCCGCCCCGGCGTTGGACTTGATTGGGCAAAAGGAATATAAACAAGGAGAAATTCTGATGCTTCCAGCAAAAGGCGTTGGCATTTTGAAGGGTCAGGTTTCAGGGAGGTGTTTCAAATGATCCTGCTAAAAGCAAATGAGGAACTGAAAAATATATTCGGCCGGATGATAAAAACCATGGATGCGAATGTGATGTGGACCGGAAACATTGTAGTATTGAATAACTTTCTGATTTTATCTGGAAATGTAAGGTCAATGATCTTTAATTTTGATAAAGGGAAAGTGATTACCAATGTGATTGAACTGCCAAACCGGGAGGAAGACATGGATCCGGTAGGGGACAACCAGACCCTCGCCAATGTGCTGAATATGACGCTGTATGCTTTTGGAAAATGGGGCGTCATCCAGGGGCTTAAGGTAGAAAAAGATTACAGCCAGCTAAACGCTTTGTTTTATGCAATTTTAAAAGATATGAAAATCATACCGGGGTTCCGGGACGACAATTTCCGGTTTTACCGGGACAATATACAGATTACCTATGAAGAGGTGGTTCAGACAGCCATTGCGGAAGGGAAACGTAAGCCCCAGGAGATAAAGGAGGAAAAGCAGGAAAAAACCTCCGAAGAAAAAGGGCTGGGGCTGTGGCATAAGCTGCAGTGGAGCGTTGAGGCGGCATCCTTCCACAGAGGTGAGATTGGAGAGTATGAAAGAAAAGCTTCCCGCCCGGGAAATAATTTTTACATAAGCGGTTACCAATGTCCCGGATGCGGAAGAAAGCTGCATATGGCAGTGTATCCCCAGGGAAAGGAATTTCCCATTGAGACGGAGGAAGGCAGGGTATATCTGGCAAGAAGCTATACCTGTGATAACTGTAACCTTTTCTATACCCCAAGGCCTGGAAAGCTGCTGCGGGAGGGAGAAAGCTATGCCATGAAATTCGGCGGCGACCGGGATGCTTACGAGGACTACCGGGAACTGCTTGGAAGCAAGGCAGAGCGTACCACCAACTGCAATTTTAATGAATTTGCGTCCGAGCGGGGAAAGCATGCCCTTCCTTCCATTGAGGAAGCCGGCGCAGATTTGGAGCATATGAACCAGGAAGAATTGGAGCAGCTGCAGGAAAAAATCGAGGATGGCTTCTTCCCGGTGATGAGGGCAGAGCCTTATCTTGAGCGAATCAAAGCGCTGCTCCAGGAGAAGGCAGAAGAGAAGAAGGCGGGGAAGAAACAAAAGAAGCAGGAAGCCGATGCGCCTGCCCCAAAGAAGGGGGCAGATATGCCTGTCCCTGGGAAAGAAGCGGAGAAAACCCCTGGGGAATCTATTCCAGAAACATCCCGTTTCCAGGAGCAGGATGCAAAGAAAAAGAGCTTGTTTGGCAGGAAAAATGCAGCGGCAGAGAAATCGGAGAAGCGTTTCTTTGGGGAAAAGGCTGTTGTTTCAGGAAGAGAAGCAGGAAAGGAAGGCTCAGGAGGCGGTAAAAGCCCAGGGATCCTGGAAGAGGATTTTGAGGAAGAAATCTCAGGGAGCAGCATGTCCATTAAGGAAAAATATGATGCGCGCATGAGGATGCTGGACCGCATGTCGCTGTGGCAGGTCCGCAGGCTGAGGGAGCAGATTCAGTCCGATGACCGATTGGACTGGGTAGACAAAGAAAAGTATGAAAAGCTCACCAAGCAGGCCGTTTACCGGAAAGGGGAAGAGGAAGCCCGCAACAAGGCAGAGTATTGCAAAAACAGGCCCTATGGGGCAGTGAAGCGAGCCATGGAGGAGATTTCCCAGATGGAATGCCCCAAGCTAATTCAGGAGGAATTGCTGAAAACACTGGGGGAAATCAAAAGAAAGAAGGGACAGGAGGAGGCGTCGGATTTGATTGCCAAGATGCCAGAAACCATGACCCGCAGCCAGTACAAGGCCTTCCGGGAGAAGCTCAACCAATATGATGAAGAGGACATTTCCGTTTATAACGAGGTGCTGGAAAGCAGCAGAAGGCTGGCGGAAAAACGGGAAATTGCCGGGATGATGAAGCGTGCCGCCAGAAGCGACAGGAACGGATTGATGCGTATGCTTAAGCAGCTTAAGGAAGAGGGATTCCTGCCGGAGCAGGCGGAACCCGCCATCCGGGAGATTACAGACAGAGTCCGGGCAATGGATGAAAAGGTTATTGAGAAAATCTGCCCCAACATTATGGGCATGTCCTTTGATGAAGCGGCAGCGGCTTATGAAAAGATTGAGGGCGGCGCTTTTCTCCCGGAAATAAAGACAGATACGCTGGAAATGATTGACAAGCGGCTGACAAAAATTAAAATGGATGAGTGCGAGCTGCTTGTAGAAAAGCTGAAAGAAGCGCTGGAAGGAAAAATAAATGACCCAGAGAGGATTCATTTCTATGAAGTGCGCAGAATTATGCGGGGAGATTGGAATTCCCGGGAAGCGGAATTGGCAGCAAGGGCGCTGAACACTTATGCGGCGGACAGAGACCGCTATGAATTTCCAATTCTTGTGTGTGATTCCTCTGCCCGGCAGAACGGAGCGGATGGGTTTATCCTGACGCCAGACCATATTTTTTATAACAGCCTGTTCAGCAGTGAAATGATACCAATCCGGTCTGTAACCGGATTGGAAGGAAATACAGGGCTTTTGAACAAGGGAATCTATGTGAAACGGGGGAATGGAAAGCGGACGAGGATTCCAGGGGGGATTCCTGCCAAGGAGCTTAAGGAGTTCG
Organism: uncultured Lachnospiraceae bacterium; assembly: GCA_947384285.1. Taxonomy (GTDB): domain Bacteria; phylum Bacillota; class Clostridia; order Lachnospirales; family Lachnospiraceae; genus Petralouisia. The sequence goes on along the minus strand of CANDGI010000004.1, from coordinate 12,780 downwards.
CAGAAATTTTGGAGGAATTTGTCTTTTACCTGCAGGAGAAACCGGAATCCAGGAGCATTGCATATCTGTCCAAGGAAAAGCATGAGGTCAAGTGCTGTTACCGCTGCGGCTTTACCTACCGGGGCGGGAACGTCTGCCCCAAGTGTGGGAACCAGGCGAACCATTAGGCGCTTACGCTTTCCTGGTTTGCCCAGGGCAGGAGTTTAGGAACTGTCCTGGGCAAAATTTTCTATGGCTCTTTCCCGGTTTATTCAGGGTTTAGATGTGGATATGGCATATACCCCAAGTAACAGAAAAAAATACTTAACAAAAAAGACAAATTGTGATAAAAAAGGAAAGCTGCCGCCCAGCTATATTTCTTCCAACAACATAGACGCCAAGGATTATTTCAGCCACCGATATCCCTAAAAGAAGCCCAGAGAAAAAGTCTTTCACACTGGTTCCGCCAAAGGTGTGGGAAAGCGCCTGCAATGCAATCCCCATCACTATGAGCAGAATCCCATATAATAGGTTTTTCTGCTTTTCTAATTCTTGTATTCGTCTCAATAAATCCATAACCTGATTGTCGTTATAGGCTGGAATGCTTTGCTCTCCTGCTTCTTCGCCATCCATCAATTCTGAAATTGTAATTTTTAATTCTTCACATAGATTTTTCACGATGGCATAATCTGGCATGCATTTGCCCAGCGAATATAGATGGAATAGATTTCTATTTGAGACATTTTACAAATAAACAGTATATAACACTTGACAACAGTTACAAACTGTTATATACTGTTTACAACAAGGAGGTTCAAAGATGCAAATCATTATAAATAACTCATTGATGGTTCCAATCTATGAACAGATTGTAGATCAGGTGAAAACCTTAATCCGCAATGGAGAATTGAAGGAGAATGACAACCTGCCTTCCGTCCGCTCCCTGTCCAAGGAATTGAGAATCAGCGCCTTAACGGTTAAGAAGGCATATGACAGCCTGGAAGCGGAAGGGTTTACCGTAACCGTCCATGGGAAGGGAACCTATGTGGCAGCGACCAATAAGGAACTGCTATTGGAAGAGCAGAAGAAGGAGCTGGAAGCGGATTTGGAATTGGCGATCCAGAAGGGCAGGAGATTTGGAATCAGCGATGAAGATATTAAGAGCTTGTTTGAATTGATTTTGGAGGGATGACAATGTTAAAAATTGAGCATTTAAAGAAGACATATGATAATTTTTCCCTAGACTGTTCCATGGAGGTTCAGCCAGGGTGCGTAACAGGGCTTGTTGGGCAGAACGGAGCCGGAAAAAGCACTACATTTAAGGCAATTTTAGGGCTGATTAAAATGGACGGGGGAAAAGTAACAATCCTTGGGAAGGACATCAAGGAATTTACAGTAAAGGATAGGCAGAAGCTGGGGGTGGTATTATCGGATTCCGGGTTTAGCGGATATCTGGATGTGAAGGACGTTGTTTCTGTACTGGGAAATCTGTATGAAACATTTGACCCGTTATTTTTCAGGAAGCAGGCGCAGAAATTCGGGCTGCCGATGAATAAAAAAATCAAAGAATTCTCCACAGGCATGAAGGCAAAATTAAAAGTTCTTGCCGCTATTTCCCATAGAGCCAAGCTGCTGGTTCTGGATGAGCCTACGGTTGGGCTGGATGTGGTGGCCAGGGATGAATTGCTGGAGGGGCTTAGGGATTTTATGGAGGAGGAAGAAGACCGTTCTATTTTAATCAGTTCCCATATTTCCAGTGATTTGGAGACTTTGTGTGACGATTTGTATATGATACATGAAGGGAGGATTATCCTTCATGAGGATACGGATGTGCTGTTAAGCGATTATGCATTGCTAAAGGTCAATGAGAGCCAGTATGCAGCTTTAGATAAGCAGCATATCCTGCGTCAGAAAAAGGAAAACTTCGGTTATTGCTGCCTGACCAATCAGAGACAGTACTATCTGGAGAATTATCCCAAGATTGCTATAGAAAAGGGAACGGTTGATGAAGTGATTACAATGATGATTCGAGGTGTGGAAAAATGAAAGGATTATTACAAAAAGATTTCAGGCTTATGGTAAAACAGAGTAGTTTTTTTTCGACAATTGGGTTTGTTGCAGTGATATTTGCCAGTGTTGTGAAAGATACTTCATTTATTATCAGTTATCTGACCTTTATCGGTTTTATGTTTACCTTAAGCACCATTAATTATGATGAATTTGATAATGGAAATGCATTTTTATTTTCCCTGCCCATTACGAGAAGGGGATATGTGATGGAAAAGTATGGGTTCGGGCTGATTATGGGCGGCGTCTGCTGGCTGTTTGGCACATTGATTGCTCTGATCAGCGGCCAGGTGCGGGGTACGAATTCTATCCAGGATACGCTGGGGATTGCCTTGGTGTTTTTTCCGGTTATGCTGTTAATCCTGGAAATGATGATTCCATTCCAGCTGAAATTCGGCGGTGAAAAGGGCAGGATAGCGGCCATTGTAATGGCAGGGATTGTATTTATCGTTTTTCTGGGAGCTGCAAAGATTGCAGAAACCATGCATGTTGATTTGAATGGTTTGCTGAACCGCTTGGAAACAATGGATGAAAGAGTTTTGGGGGTGCTGGTGGCTGCTGTTTCTGTTGCGGGGCTGCTGCTGTCTGGCAGAATCAGCGTATCCATTATGGAAAAAAAGGAGTTTTAAGGGTTTGGCGCACCTTTCGTTGTGAATACCGTAAAAATAAAGTATAATAAGCATAAATGCAAGGCTTGGGACAATCAGGCTGGAACGGGAAAGCATCATCTTTTTATTTTTTCTTCATCCAATTTCTCAATGGATTTACTTCCTTTGCTTTCGCCAGAATATCATCTTTATTCTGAATCAGATAATCGCTTAGCTGCCGCAATTCATCCTGGGTAAAACCAGCAGACTTTTCAATCAGGCCGGAGGGCACAGTTCCTTCGGCATAATCTTTGCCCCGTTCAAAAATTACCCGCGCAATTTTTTCTCCGTTTTTCTGTGTAATCAGACCAGAATAGGTCATGCGAAGTTCCTGTGGCTGGTTCATGGAAATCCCTCCCTGTATTCCTGTGAAATGTTTGCTTTTCTTCCATTATACCTGTTTGGGAAAAAATTACAAGTTTTCATTTGAGATTGTAAATAAAATAAAAATCCTGTAAAATACTATGGAAAGATATGGAATGAAAGGAATGAAGATAGAATGAAACTTGGAATTACCATGGAGGGCGGCGCCAGCCGGACATTGTTCAGTTGCGGCGTCGCAGATGCTTTTTTAGAGGAAAACATAATGCCGGATTACCTAGTTGGCGTGTCGGCAGGCATTGCTTACGGCGTTTCTTATTTATCCCGGCAAAAGGGAAGGAATCTGGCCATCGCACAGAAATATATGAAAGACAAAAGATTTATGGGGATGCGCCATCTGCTGAGGGATAAAAGCTTTTACAATATTCCCTTTGTCTTTGGGGAGGTGCCCAATAAATTGGAAACATTTGATTATGAAGCTTTTGCGGCATTTCCGGGAGAAGTGGAGGCATGTGTAACGAATATCCATACCGGGCAGGCAGAATATTTGCAGGTGCCAAGAGGGGAAGAGATGCATGATGTGCTGGTGGCCAGCTGTGCGCTGCCTATTTTGTTCCAGCCGGTAAAAGTGGGGAGACGCTATTACCTGGACGGGGGGATTTCGGATTCGATTCCTTATGAACATGCCATAGAAATGGGATGCGACAAGAATATTGTGGTTCTTACCAGGGAACGGGGCTATGTGAAGAAGCCAGGGCGTGCAGGAAATATATCTCAGAGGCTTTATAAAAAATACCCCAATATTGCTGAGGATTTGAAGACCCGGCCAGAGCGGTACAACGCATGTATCCAGGGGCTGATGGAAAAAGAGCAGGCCGGGGAGATCTTTGTGATTGCGCCGGAGACCACCCATGGAGTAGGGAAAACCGAGGCAGACCCGGAAAAATTAACAACATTGTACGAAGAAGGGTATCAGCAGGCGAAAAAGCAAATGGAGGATTTGAAACGTTATCTTGGAACATAAATATTTTAATCAGGCATTGTCTGATTTTATCAATGATGCGGCTTATGGCGGCGCAATCCGGCATTTGGCGGACCTGGGCTATACTGTGGAGCAAATGGTAAAGGAATTGGATTATCCAGCATCCAGGGAACGTGTGAGCCAGACAGTATGGCGGTATTATCTGGAGCAGGGAATCATTTTATTGGAAGAGCCCAGGGAGGAGTCTGCCATAAATAAAGTGTCCTACGTCAGGGAATATGGAAAATATGGCACTGCCCATTTCCGCCGGGTAATAGAGCAGGTGGAGCATCCCAGGATAAAATATTATCCCTGTGATTTCGGAAAGCAGAGACGCCAGGATGAGAAAGCATTTTTTCAGGAATTGGAGGATTTAGAGGATAGGGATAAAGAATATATCCTGGGCCTGCCATGGCCCCTGCAGAGGGTATACCATGCCGCAGATGAAAGAATGGACAGGATTATGGGAAAATTATCTATTGGAAAATGAAAGATTTTATGGGGAAAGCTTTGTCTTATTTGAATTTTTATTTTATGAGACATATGAATTGTAAATGAATGGAATTACCGCAGGCTGGTACTGCAAGGGAGAAAATGGAATCGATTTTTGAAAATGATAACGTGGAAAGGAGTTCTATCTTATGATACCAAATAACACACAAAAGGAAATAAATGAAAGGTTTGAATTTCGGGACATCAGGCCAGAGGAAGCGACCCAGGCCGCAGAAATTGAAAAAATCTGTTTTCCTCCAAATGAGGCATGTTCCGAAAAAATGATGCTGGCTCGTGCTGCGAAGGCGTCGGAACTATTTCTCGTGGCAGTTGACCGGCAGACAGGAAAAATTGCCGGGTTTATCAACGGCCTTTCCACCAGCGAGAGTGTATTCCGGGATGAATTTTTTAAAGATGCAGATTTGTATGAACCAGCTGGCAGAAATGTGATGCTGCTGGGCGTAGATGTCCTCCCAGCTTACCGGAACCAAGGCCTGGCAAAAGAGATGATGCGCCGATATCTATGCAGGGAACAAGAAAAAGGAAGGAAGAATATTTTGCTCACATGTCTTCCATCAAAGATAAAAATGTATCAAAAGATGGGATTTTCCGATAAAGGCATTGCAGATTCTTCCTGGGGCGGAGAGCAATGGCACGAAATGACCTGCACCATTTAGACACTTGCAAACAATGAAACACGCCATAATACAGAAACAGATTTTTTATTCTTTTCATGTGTTCTATACTTCATTGCCGCTGTTGGGGCGGTTCATTTTCAATACACAGGAAAGGCAGGCGCGGCCTGCCTTTCCGTCCGTATTCAAAGATAAAAACATTTGCTAATGTTGGAAATTTCTTTAAAATTCCTCATACTCCACGCTGCCATCCGAATATGTAATTTCATAATATCCATGCCCAGAACCATCACAGTCATAAAATGCTTTTTTCGATACCACGGATCTTTCTGGAGCGGCAGGGGCAGTTTCTGGAGCGGGTTCTGGTTCTGGGGCAGGCTCTTCTTTTGTTCCTACCGCAACAACCTTGTTTACCGGCTCCTTCGTCACCTTCTCTTCCACAACTTCTCTGGATTCCTCTGTCCCATCCACATAAGTGACTTTATAGGACACTTCCTTTTCGCCGTTTTCGCCATTTTTGCTGACCTGTTCCTGTCCTTTTGATATGGAACTGTCATTTTCATAGGTGGTTTCGTACTCAAGGGTTTCTTTTTCTACGATGGTTTCAAAGGTCACGCGGTTTACCACAATCTTCATGCCGTCTGCCACAGGCTCTGTCACGGCAGGGGTTACCCGGTCGTCCTTGCCTACGGTGATTTCAAGTTCTGCCAGTGCATCGCCTACTGTGGCAGTTTCTGTCTCCTGGGTAATGGTTTTTCCGTCACATAAAACCTCTATGCCAAAGGAATAAAAGATCTTGACTTCCATCCCGTCCGTGAGACGTTCATCCAGCTCATGATTCACATGCTGTTTTTCCCCAAGGGTGATTCCTTCCTTCTCCAGCAGGTCGCTGATGGTTCCGCCAACCATAACCACATCCTTTGTCTCTCCATCTACCGTAAGGTGAATGGTGCTTTTTCTGGAGATAACAATTTCCTGGGCTTCTGAAATCTTTGTATCCAGCGCTGGGCTTACTTCATCTCCATCCTTCAGGGTGATTTCTGCATCCTCTAAAATTTTCTCTACCGTCCTTGGAACAGAAACTTCTATCTCTGTAGTTGTGCCTCCATCATTTACCGTCATTGTTGCCTTTCCGCAAGCACACAGTCCCAGTAAAAGAAACATGGCTGTTCCAAGCATCATCATCTTTTTCATTGTCCTCATGGCAATAATTCTCCTTCATTTATCTTTTTTGCCTGAACCACATGGCAGGTGTCCAGGTTCTTTGTCAGTACTTCAATCTCTACCGGATAAGTGGTAATATTTTCCTTTTTTATGTAAAGGGCATAATCGTTTGTGTCGATATGGTATGCCTTGTAATAGAGGCCGTTGATTCCCACAATAATGTCTGTCTCATCCTCTAAAAGGGAATCCTCTATGCTTCCGCTGATTTTGTAGTAATTAAAATCGAAATCCAAAGATTCCATGGCTATTGTTGTCCCGGAATTCTCATTTTCCATCATGGCTTTTGAAGTCTGCGGGATATCTTCTTCCGGGGCAGAAATGATAGGCGGCATGTTGATATACTCTGAGAGGTTACGCTCCACTTTCTCAAACACAACCGCATCCGGCTGATGCTGCTCCATCAGGCTTTCCAACCCATAGGGTACCTCTTTGGTAAACCAGGCCTGTTCAAACTGGTCCGCAGCCAGAGGTATCAGCGTATTGCCAAAAGAGTCGCGGAACATCAGCAATGTGCCGTTTCCTGTGCCGCCTGTCGTCTCAATCCAGCCGTCTTCTACGCTTTTGAAGTCATTTGCATAAGTATGCTTCTGCTGGATATCATAATTGTAATTTAACTCTTTTTCTCCGTAAAAGGTATAAAGCATCCGGTTCAAGTCGCCGTCCTCATTTTTGGCTCTGGTGACAGGGGCGTCGCTGTAATCCATATGGGGATATCCCAAGCCGTCCATAATGCAATTATATGCCATGAGGGCGCCTTTCATGTTCCAGTGGGAATCCCGCTTTAAGTACAAGACCTCATTCTCATTTCGAAACATTGCCGCTAAATCGGCATAAGGAACTTCAAGTTCCATAAGCTTTGGAGCCAGCAGGTCTATATTGTGGACAGGGTCTGCAATATAGGAATCGTAATATGGCATATGCTCCCCATACAATGTGTTTTTGTTGGGAGGGATTGCCAGGATAAAATCGCTTCCTTTTCCCTCCACATATTCCCTGGCCAGAGAAAGATTATGAGCCAGATTGTAAATCTGACGGTCTGACATCCTGTGAAATCCCAGATAATCTCCTAATGTGGAGGTATAATACAGCCAGCCGTCTTTTCCGTAGGTTACGGTATCCACATTGGAAACAGAAAAGAGGGAGGTCTGGAGCTTTGCATCGGCAAAAACCAGCTCGTTGCGGAATGCAAAATGCTCGTTGAAATATTCTTCAAATTCCTGGAAAAAATCAAGGTTCAAGGACCCGTCCTCCGCCGCCAGGCTTGGAAAGGAGGACATCACCTTATTTTCCGTGCTGGTTGTTGTGGGATGTACAGCCATTCCCACAAATGGCAGCAGACAGACCGCAATGCATGCTATGACGAATATCAAATGTTTTTTCATATAGGTTCTCCTCTTTGTACAAAAATCCACGGTTTATTTTTCCTGACCTGGATAAACCAGGCAAACGCAATACAACAAATTTTGCCATTTTGCGCAGGAAATTGTTTGTAAGCGCTAAAACCTGAAATAGATAAAAGGATTATACGAACCGCCCGACAGCCGGATGATGCACCACAAAAGCAGTGCAAAGGAAGCTGAATATTGGATGATTTGTACAAAGTTTTCTTTTTTTCTGGAAAGGATGGGGGCTTCACTCGTAATTCCATCCTCCTGCTTCACCCGCTGTCTGGCGGGTCTGCTTTGTAAGCTTGCGAATTTCGCTGTAAGGGAGCAGACCGGGCCGCAGCCGATGATGGCAGCAATCAGCATGGCAATAAAAAACGGCGTCATCTCTTGGCATGCAAAGGACATGGATGCAGCCGAGAATTCAAAGCCTGTAAACATCTTGCCGATAAAGGTAAGTGCAAAGCCTAAGCTATCTGACCGGAAAATGACAAATCCTACAATGACAATCAGCATCGTGTAAATATGCAGGATAACCCGGGGCAGCTTTTTCAGGGATGGGACGAATTCTTCCAGGAAGCTGAAGGCTCCATGGAACAGACCCCACACAACGAAGGTCCAGTTTGCTCCGTGCCAGAGCCCGGTCAGAAAGAAGACAATGACCTTATTAATTCCAGCCCGTACCTTTCCTTTCCGGTTACCCCCAAGGGGAATGTACACATACTCCTTAAACCAGGAGGACAGTGAGATATGCCAGCGGCGCCAGAATTCCTTGATGGTCAGGGAGCGATATGGATGCTCAAAATTTTCCTTAAAATGGAATCCAAACATCCGCCCAAGACCAATGGCCATATCGCTGTATCCACTGAAATCAAAGTAAATCTGCATCGTGTAGGCGATGGCGCCAATCCATGCGCTTATGATATTCAGGGAATCAAACCCTTGTCCAAATATATGGTCCGCAGTCGCTGCCATGGTATTGGCAATCAATATTTTCTTTGCCAGCCCTACGATAAAACGTCTAAGGCCTAGAGCCATTTCCGCTATATCCGCGCTGCGGCTGTCAATTTCTAGTGCAATATCCCTGTATTTTACGATTGGCCCTGCGATAAGCTGAGGGAAAAAGGATATGTACAGTAATACTTTGCCAAAATTTTTCTGTGTCTCTACCTGTCCCCGGTATACGTCAATCACATAGGACAATGCCTGGAATGTGAAAAAGGAAATACCAATCGGCAAAGTAATCTGGGGGACGTAGAGATTTACGTGCAGTGCATTGTTTATTGTTGTGATAAAAAATCCCGTATACTTAAATACGCTTAAAATGCCGATATTGATTACCACTGCCCCAATCAACACGGCTTTCCGGTTTGTTTTTTCCATAAGTACCGCGCACAGATAATTGAGAAAGGCGCTTAGGATCATCAAAATCACATAAACCGGTTCCCCAAAAGCATAGAAAACCAGGCTTGCTATGATTAGAAGCACATTTTTTACTTTTATGGAAGGTATTGCACTGTGCAGGCAGAATACAACCGGAAAAAATATACATAAAAATACTAATGAGCTGAAAACCATTTTTTTCTCCTTTGCTGCAGAATATCATATTTTTCTATCAGATTTTTACGTGCATCCAGGGCTTGTTGGCTGCGATGGCTCCCTTATAGTCTACTTTAGTCTTGGTGTCATAGCTGAAGCCAAAATAGCTGTAAGAGGGATCAAATTTGTTCCGTTCCGGATCGTAAATCAATCCGCCGATTTCAGCCCAGCCGTGGCCGCCGCTGCTGCAGCAGTACACTTCCTCATATCCGATTGCCTTTGCCATATATGCAAAGGCTGCGGCATAGCTGAAGCAGTTTCCTTTTCCGTCATTCAAAAACATATCGTTTGCATAGACCACTGGCCAGTCCATTCCAGTATAGTTGGGAGTCCGCGGTCTGGCCAGGCCCTGGTAAGTTTTCACAAATTCAAAACAGGTTCTCAGCTTTTCTTTCTTTGTCATGCTGCTGTTTGTGATGCTGGCAACAACCGCCTGTGCTCTTTGGAGGGTTGCCAGGGACTCTGGGCTCATGCCTTCCATGGGTTTTCCATTCACATATACGGTCAGTGTCTTAAGCCGCAATGTCTTTTTGTCATGATAGCTGTAGTACCTGGTTCCAGCATTCAGCCCTGTATTGACAAGGGCGGGGGTTCCTTTTTTTGCCCGGTACATCTTATTTTTATTATTTAAGTAATAGCCAGTATACGGTTTGCCTTTCACATAAAGTGTTGGCTTTGAAAGCTTTTGGGTTTTGGATTTCCTGTAATCGTAATACCTGGTTTTTGCTTTCAGCGTGCCGGTGACTGGGGTAAGTATGCCTTTTTTTACATGGTATATTTTCTTTTGTTTGTTCATGTAATAGCCAAAATAGGCTTTGCCTTTGATATATAAGGTCTGTTTTGCCAAATTCTGGAGTTTTCCAGTATTGCAGTTAAAATATTTGGCGCCTGCTTTTACAATTCCGGTTTTTAGGATGCCCGTTCCTTTTTTGGCGTAATACATCTTATTTTTCTGGTCTATGTAATAGCCGGAATAAACTTTGCCATCCACATATAAAGCCTGCTTTGGCAGAGTCATGAATTTCTTGTTCTGGCAGCTGTAGTATGAGATGCCTGCATTCATCATTCCGGCTGCAGGTTTCGCCGTTCCGCTGGATACGGTGTACATGATGCTGGAAGCGTCCATATAATAACCGGTATAAAGGACGCCATCCATATAAATCAGCCCGCCTTTATTTTCCAGTCCCTCCGGTATGGGTTCCTTGTCTTCCTCTGTGGGCGGGACAGGAACGCCTTTTGGCTTATCCCCTGTTTCGCCCCATGGCCTTCGGGTTTTTCCGGTTTCATCCATAGGCCCGGAATGCCTTGCTGCTTCATCCATAGACTCGGAATGCCTTGCCGCTTCATCGGCAGTGACATCTTCCATGATTTGCATGTGGTCTGCGGCTGGTTCCCTGGATCGCTCCGCCCCAAGAGCAGGGAATGCATCAAAGGCAATGAGGTTTGCCGCTAGGGCAAATGCACAGATGCGCGCCGCAATTTTCCTTCGTTTCATAAATTTCTCCTTTCCTCCCCGGATACTATTTTAGAACAATGCGGTGATAAAATCAATGGTGCATCAGATTTTTACATGCATCCAGGGCAGCCGCGCTGCAATATTTCCTTTATAGTCCACATCTGTTTTGGTATCGTAGCTGAGGGCATAGTAGCTATACACATCATGGTGCATGCTCCATTCCGGATCATAAATCAGCCCGTCAATCTCCGCCCATCCATGTCCGCTGTCATTGCAGCAGTAAACCTCTTCATATCCAATGGCTTTTGCCATATATGCAAAAGCTGCTGCGTAGCTGCAGCAATTTCCAAATCCGTTGACAAATATGTCATTTGCATAAATCACCGGCCAGTCCATTCCCGTATAGTTTGGCGTTCTTGGCCTGCCCTCCCGGTAGGTTTTTACATAGTCGAAGCAGGCTCTTAGTTTTTGTTCCATTGACATGCTGTCATTTGTAATGCTTGTGACAATCGCCTGTGCTCTTTGAAGGACTGCCAGGGATTCCGGGCTCATGCCTTCCATTGCTTTTCCATTTACATATACGGTGGCTGCAGGAAGTGCCAGGGTTTTCCCGGCGTGATAGCTGTAGTATCTGGTTGCGGCATTTAATGTGGTATTGACCAGGGAGCATGTGCCTTTATCTACATGGTGCATTTTGTTTGCCTTGTCCAGATAATAGCCGGAATATACTTTGCCTTTGACATATAGGGTGGGTTTGGAGAGCTTTTTGGTTTTCCTGGCGTTGCAGCTGAAATATTTTGTGCCCGTGTCCAGGGTTCCGGTTACCAAGGTAAGGGAGCCTTTTTTTGCCCGGTACATTTTATTTTTGCTGCCGGTGTAATAGCCGGAATAAATTTTTCCTTTGACGTATAAAGTCTGCTTTGAGAGCCTATGGGTTTTCCCAGCGTTGTAGCTGTAATATTTTGCGCCAGCTTTGATGCTTCCAGTTTTCAATGTGCTTGTGCCTTTTTTGACATAATACATTTTGTTTTTCTTGCTTAAGAAATAACCGGAATATACATTGCCTTTGATGTATAAAGTATTTTTTGACAGTTTCCGGGTGTCCTTGGCGCTGTAGCTGTAATATTTTGTATTAGCTTTGATGTTTCCGGTTTTTAATGTACTCGTACCTTTTTTGACATAATACATTTTATTTTTTCCGCTTAAAAAATAGCCGGAGTATACTTTGCCTTTGACATAGAGTGTCTGCTTTGGCAGAGTAATGGTTTTGCTTTCCAGGCAGTTATAGTAGGAGACACCTTGTTTCACGGTTCCCGTTACAGGCTCTGTTGATTCAGAAGATATGAGGTAGAAAATCCCGTCGCTTCCTATGTAATAGCCGGCATAAGGTTTTCCGGTAACAAATAAGGTTTGCTTTGGCAGGGTTAGAGTTTCCTTCTTCTGGCAATCATAGTATGAAGTCCCTGCATTTACCATTCCGTTTACTGGTTCTGCTACGCCGCTTGATACATTGTATAAAATATTGGCGGCGTCCATATAGCAGCCGGTATAAAGCACACCATCCATATAGACCAGCCCGTCTTTTTTCTCCAGCCCGCTGGGCGCTGGCTTCTGCTCTTCCTCTACCTGGGGAGCAGGCGCAATACCCAGCTGTTCTTCTGTGTTATTCGGCAGTTCTGTTCCATTCGGTATTTCTGGTTCTGTTTTTATTCTGCCAGATGTTTCCGGTTCTTCATCTGTGCCGTCAAGTATTCTTGCTTCCGGTTTCCATTCGGTGTTTCTTACAGTCTCTGGTTCCTCAAGTGTTTCTGGCTGTACGTCCTCAACAGGAGTCATTGTCTGGGCAGAGGAATCTTCTGCTGTTTCTGGCTGTACGTCCTCAACAGGAGTCATTGCCCAGGCAGAGGAATCTTCTGCTGTTTCTGGCTGTACGTCCTCAACAGGAGTCATTGCC
>CANDGI010000003.1 GCA_947384285.1 uncultured Lachnospiraceae bacterium | reverse complement strand
ACAGCATGGATGGCCATGCGGCCCGCCGGACGGCAGGCTGAGCATGATGGGGGGTGCAATGAAAGCTGAAGCTTTCACAGCATGGATGGCCATGCGGCCCGCCGGACGGCAGGCTGAGCATGATGGGGGGTACTATGATGATAAAAGAGATGATAAAAGATGATAAAAAGAAAAGTGGAAAGGGCGTATCACATGATGAAAAAGAAAATTTTACTGATTGCTACTGGAGGGACGATTGCATCCCAAAAATCAGTGCATGGGCTTGCGCCTCTGATTCGCGCAGAAGAAATCCTATCGCATATTCCAGATGTGTATCAAATCTGCAATCCTTCTGCCGTGCAGCTTTGTAATATTGACAGCACCAATATGGAGCCAAAGCACTGGAAGATGATGGTGCGGGCCATCCGGGAGAATTATGAGGAGTATGATGGATTTGTCATTGCCCATGGGACGGATACCATGGCTTATACGGCAGCGGCTTTGTCCTACATGGTGCAGAATTCCCCAAAGCCCATCGTGATTACCGGAGCACAAAAGTCCATTGACCTGGAAATCACAGATGCGAAAACCAATCTTTTGGACAGCTTCTGCTATGCTGCGGATGAGAAATCCCAGGGGGTTATGATTGTGTTTGGGGGAAAAGTAATTGCAGGCACCCGGGCAAAGAAAATCCGCTCCAAGAGCTACAATGCCTTTGACAGCATAGATTTTCCGTTTCTTGCCATGATCCAGGACATGCGGATTATGCGGTATATTCCTGCTGCGCCTTACAAGGAGCCGGTTACCTTTTATGAAGAAATGAATGATAACATATTCCTGTTGAAGCTGATTCCGGGAATTTCCCCCAAGGGCCTGCGGTTTTTATTTGAGCAGTACGATGGGATTATTGTGGAAAGCTTTGGGGTAGGCGGAATTCCGGCTTCTGTTTCCGACATTTTTTATGAGCTCCGGGAGGCTTATCCAGAAAAAATCATTGTCCTTGCGACCCAGGTGGCGCATGAGGGCAGCGATATGACCGTCTATGAGGTAGGGAATAAGATTAAGAAAGAGTGCAGATTTTTAGAATCCTACGACATGACGCTGGAAGCGGTGATTGCCAAAACCATGTGGATACTTGGCAGCCAGGAATCCAGGGAAGATTCACTGGAACAGATGTTTTATAAGAAAATAAATTATGATTTAATATTTGAGACTGCAAATCCACTTTCTTGATCCTCATAAAAAGAACTCCAGGTTCTGCAATGGTTTCCTAATTAATAATGCCAGCTGGCGAAACAAGCAAGGTGTTTTGTAAGGTTATTGTAAGAAAAAGGAATTTTTCTGTTAAGGATGCTGGCATATGATACAATGTATCAAAGGGAAAGATGAGGAAGGAGGACATAGGATGTGGTCAAGAAAAGAATTGAAGGAGGCTGCCAAACAGCGGGTCCGCATGAACCGCTGGAAGGCTGTCTTGGCAGCATTGACGCTTATGCTGTTGTGCGGCGGCGGAGGAGCCTTTGGCGGCGGGGCTAAGTTTACCTGGGAAGCATTGAATTCAGATACAACGGAAGAAAGTGGGAGGGAAGAGGATTATGAGCTTCCTGATATAATCATTGAAGATGGGGTGCTTGTGTTCCTGATGGTGGTGATTATTATTATAGCTGTTGTGTTTCTGGTTTTGCTTTTGGTGGTGCTGCCTATGAAAATCCTGGTATTCCAGCCATTGGAGGTGGGAATTTCCCGGTTTTTTACCAAAAATATGACCGAACAGGCCCAGGTTAAGGAGCTTTGCTTTGCCTTTGACCATGGCTATAAGAATTGCGTGAAAGCAATGTTTTTCCAAAGGCTTTACATTTTCTTATGGACGTTGCTTTTGGTGGTTCCAGGGATTGTGAAAAGCTATGAATATATGCTGGTGCCTTATATTTTAGGGGAACATCCTGAAATGGGAACAGAGGAAGCGCTGGCCTTAAGCAAAGCTATGATGTATGGAAATAAGTGGAGAGCCTTTGTCTTAAACTTGTCTTTTTTTGGATGGTATATTTTAAACGGGCTGACATTAGGGATACTTGGTATTTTTTACTTAAACCCATATGTGAGCCAGACAGATGCTGCGCTTTATCAGACGCTGAAGGAGCAGCATTTACAAAAAACGCCTGGTTTTTAAAAGCCAGGAGGAAGGCTGATGTGAAGCATTATTTGAAATGGCTTCTGACGATTTGCCGCCAGAGGAAAGGGGCATTTCATTGAAAAAAGGAGAGAGGGCTCATGGCATATACAATTTTGATTGCAGATGATGAAAAGGAAATCCGGGAGCTTTTGTGCCTGTATCTGGAGAAAGATGGATACCATGTCCTGGAGGCGGAGGATGGGTGTGAAGCTCTCTCTATCCTGGAACAGGAAGAGGTTGACATGGCTCTTTTGGACATTATGATGCCAAAGGCGGATGGCTATAAGGTTTTGAAAAAGATACGGGAGGGCAGTAATATACCGGTGATGATACTTTCTGCGAAAAATCAGGACGCTGACAAAATCCTGGGGCTGGATCTTGGCGCGGATGATTATCTGGCAAAGCCTTTTAATCCTATGGAGGCGATGGCAAGAATTAATTCGAATATCCGAAGATTTTATTCCCTGGGCGCAAAAAGCCAGGAGCTAAAGCAGCTTAAAGTTAAGGACTTGTGCCTTGACACGGAATCCTGCCTGGTCTATAAGGGAGGGCAGCCCATTGATCTAACCTCCGTGGAATACAAGCTTCTAAGGCTCTTTATGGAAAATCCGGGAAGAGTATATACAAAACAGCAGGTCTATGAAAACGTGTGGGGTGAGGAATACGCCATTGCAGACAATAATATTATGGTATGCATCAGCCGCCTGAGGGCGAAATTGTCTGAGGACAACAGCGCTTATATCAAAACCATACGGGGCCTTGGTTACCGCATGGAGAGATAAGAGATGAAACACACAACGTGGAAATGGTTTGTTATCCGCAGGTTTTTGCTAATCCTGGTATTGGTATCACTAAGCGAGAGCCTGCTGAATATTTTTTACCGTGCCGTATTCTATCCCTGGCTGGAACAGGTATTCCATATCAATTTTTTTATGGCGGAATGGGAAAGCGAGCAGACATTAGGGCTTTTGTTCCGCAGCATGGTTTATCTGGCAGTGTGGGGAGTCAGCAGCCGATTTCCCTATATTGCAGGAATTGGGCTGCAGGGGCTGGCAGAGAAGTTTGCGGGGAGCAGGTTCACAGATTACATTTCGGCGCAGACCAGCCGAATGTCCCAGCGGGAAACGCAGATTTACCTGATGGGGACGGCTGTCCTAACGCTTCTCATCGTGGTCACAATGATACTTCCCTATGTGATTGCCGCCCTTGTGTTTGGCCAGATGGTAGAGGCGCATGTGCGGCAGCTGGAAGAGCAGGAGTTGAAACAGCGGGAAGAATACGATAGGAGGAGGAACCTTCTTTTGTCTGATGTGGCTCATGACTTAAAGACGCCTATGACCACAGTAGCTGGCTATGCAAGGGCATTGTTAGAAAATAAGGATATCCCAGGACAGGAATATCTGGAAACAATATATAATAAAACCATGCAGATGAGCGGGCTTATCAATCTTTTGTTTGAATATGTGAAACTGGACAGTGAAGGATATCAGCTGAAAAAGACCAGGGAGAATATTTGGGAGTTATTGAGGGAAAGCGCTGCCAGCCTGTATATGGATTTTGAAA
The DNA here is from genome assembly GCA_947384285.1 of uncultured Lachnospiraceae bacterium. Classification (GTDB taxonomy): domain Bacteria; phylum Bacillota; class Clostridia; order Lachnospirales; family Lachnospiraceae; genus Petralouisia. The sequence continues at coordinate 140,029 of CANDGI010000003.1, read as the reverse complement.
GGAAGGAAATGGAGGTTCTGCCGGAGATTCCAGAAGGAGAACTGTGGATGCAGATAGACAGGCTGCAGTTCCAGCGGGTAGTTTCTAACCTATTAAACAATGCAATCCGGCACAATAAACCGGGAACAAAGGTTTTGATAAAGGGAGAGCAGGAGGATGGCAGAGTAACCATCCGGGTCTGCGATAACGGGGAAGCAATACCGGAGGAAACGGCGAAATATATTTTTGATCCTTTTGTATCAGGAGACGAATCCCGCAGGAGTAAAGGCGGCAGCGGTCTGGGGTTGAGCATTGCACATAAAGTGATTGCCATGCATGGCGGCAGCCTTCGCCTGGAGCAGGTACCGGAAGGGATTTACAGGAAATCTTTTGTGATTTGCCTGGATGAGGGTGTTTCTGGCCTGCATTGTATGAGTGGCGAGCATTTGGCAGAGGAGCTGGAACTGGAATATATAGAGAAAGATAACAATATATGAAATCTGTAAAAAATCCGGCCCTCATTGACAAAGGGAAGCAGACTGGGTATGATAATTCCTAAGATGGAGGAAAGGAGTATATCATGCCATGGCGTATTATACCATTGGAGAGTTGATTAGGGATGCAAGGGAGCGGCAGAAATATTCCCAGGAGGAATTAAGCTATGGGATTTGTGCAGTTTCTACCTTATCCAGAATTGAAAACGGTTTGCAGGTTCCAGGAAAAAAGATACTGGAAGGGCTGCTGCAGCGCTTGGGAGCGGTTGACAGGATTTACCATGTATATCTCAACCAGGAGGAACGGGAGCGGTATCAGCTGGAGCAGCAATTGGCCAAAAGCCTGGGGGACGGGGATTTTGAGCAGGCAGAGTATTTTGCCGGATGTATGGAAAAGAAAAGGAAAAGAAATTCCGGCAGGGCATCCTTTGGGAAGATGGAAGAGCAGTATTTGGCCTTTGCAGAGATATTAATTCAGGAGAAGAAAGGAAGAGGGGCAGAGTGGGTCTTAGAGGAGCTGTTGCATACCATACATATGACGATGCCGGATTTTGACGGAATCCATATCAAGGCCAGGCTTCTGACCTATCACGAGATTGTGATTTTGAATCATATTGGCTGCACGTACCATAAGCTTGGAAGGGTGATGGATGGGATACAATTGCTTTTTGGGCTAAAAGAATATATGGAAGCACATATTCCAGGCAGTGACGAAATGTTTCTGAAATATCCTAAGATTCTGCAGAATTTATCTTCCTGGCTTGGACAGGAGGGAATGTATAAAGACGCGCTTTCCCTCTGCCAGACAGGGATTGAGTATTGTATCAAGTATGGCAAGCTGCATACATTTCCCATGCTTCTTTGCAATAAAGCCTGTGTGTTGGCAGAGTTAGGGCATTATGATATGTCTGAAAAGATTTTTATACAGACCATTGCCGTATTTCAGGCAGTCAATCAGCAAGAACATGCTGAAAAAGTGAAAACATATGCCGGGAAACACTATGGCATATTGGTATAGCAAGGGATGTCCCGTTGAGTTTTCATGTCCTCGTTTAGAACTCCTCCCCTCTGAAAAACAGTATAGCAGGGGGAGGTGTTTTTTAACATATGATATTATGCAAATTTATTTTTGCGTGATATCATATGGAAGAGGGAAAATGGATGTGGTAAAATAAAAATTTCAAGGTGTTTTTGATGGAAAACGGCATAAAAAATGAGACTGCCGGAAAATGGCGGGTAATTCATAATTACTGTGGATAATTTTCATTTTCCGGTAATCTCTTTATAGGGATAATCTGGAGAAATATAGATATATAAAATTAAGAAAATATTAGTAAATTATCACTCAAGTGGATTTATCCTGTAAGGGATATGTCCACTTGAGTGATAATTAGGAGCTGCCAAAAAGCCAAGAATAATCTTGTTGTGCGTTACAATGCAATTTATTGTTCAAAATGCTGTTTGAATGTAAAGAATAGCATTCTTTCTTCCAGCCGTTTTTTTGTACATGTAGCTTTTTCAGCGGATACTCAAAGGCTTTGTGTTTTTTCGTCACAAATAATTAACTAACCGCGCTAAGATTGTTCTTCGTTCGGTCAATTTTATAAGAATCCTAATCCAAATTCACCCGCCGCCGCATCAGGAACACCGCAGCAATATAAAACACAATCCCCACCAGAAACTGGCTGAGAATTGCATATCCCATCATATCCCTGTAATAGGAATATAGAAAGTTACCAGTATCCTGCACCAAAATCTGCAGGCCTGGCACAAGCATCAGGATAGAGCAGAAAATTTGGTTTATGATATAAAGGGCAATGTAAAACCCAACGGACGCCATAAGCTTATATTTTTCTATCAATTGCCCCAAAAGAATGCTGACGTATCCGGTGAGCAGGGAAACAAAACTTCCAATCAGCTGCAGCCATATAAGCTGCCGGAAAAATTCCAGAGGCGTATAGCCGAATATTTTATAGAAAGCGTTTATCCCGTTTTCAGCAGCAGGGGATTCCAGGGCGAGTTCCTTTATCATTCTGTCCCAGATACCGTCCATGCCATGGGTTACTGCAAAATGGTAACCGGCAACAAAAGCCAGGCAGAGGATGGAAACCATAATAAGGGATGCATTCAGCAAAGTCCAAATATATCCCACGATTAATTTAGAGTGAAGCAGCTGCAAAGGCGTGACCGGCAGGGTATGCATCAAGTAGCCTTCCTGGGTAAACAGATTCCGGTAAAACCGAAAATAAAGGTAAAATAGCGTGGCGATGCCAAGGGCTGTCAGGGAGAGGGCATAAAGCGTCACCATGAGAACAGCCATGGGAACGGCATCGGTATGGTTAAAAATATCGGTATGTAAGATACAGCAGCCAGCCAGCGTAAGCAGGATTAAGGCAGAATCCATGATAACCATGACTTTGCAGGTGGCGCGCCATTCGTATTTCAATAATTTCCTTAACATTTAAACACCTCCCGGAATAAATCGTCTATAGATTTATGGGTTTCCTGGCGAAGCTCATCCACACAGGCATGGGTATGTATCCTGCCTTTATGAAGGAAGACCACCTGATCCAGGATGTTTTCAATATCTGAGATTAAATGAGTAGAAATCAGGATAGAGGCATTCTCATCATAGTTTGAAAGAATGGTCTGCAGAATATAATCCCTGGCTGCCGGGTCTACCCCCGCAATAGGCTCGTCTAAAAGATATAATTTTGCCCGCCGGCTCATTGCCAGGATTAAATGCACCTTTTCTTTCGTTCCCTTAGAAAAAGTTTTTAATTTCTGGTTTGGGTCTATGTTTAATTTCCCTAACATATCATAAGCCCGCAGGGGTTCAAAATCCCTGTAAAAATCGTGAAAAAAGCCAATGATGTCCTTTACTTTTCTGTGGCCGTCCAGATAAAAATGATCTGGAAGATAGGAAATCAGGCTTTTGCTGGCTGGCCCCACAGGATTGCCCTCTATGGAAATTGTTCCAGAAGAAGGGGATAAAAGCCCAGCAATTAATTTTATCAAGGTAGTTTTTCCGCTTCCGTTGGGGCCAAGGAGCCCGATAATATGTCCCTCGTCAATTTGAAGGCTGATATCCGAAAGAGCCGGAAATCCATGATAAGTTTTGGTAAGGTCTTTACATTCCAGTATCATTATCTGCTTCTCCTTTTGTGGATTTTTCTGTGGCAAGGGTTTTTTCCAGAAGAGAGATGGTCTCTTCCTTTTGGAATCCGAGTTTTTGCATATTCTCCAAAAACTCTGTAACGATTTCCTTTGCAAGTTTCGATTTTAATTCGTCAATCATGGTAGTGTCCTCCGTAATAAAGCGTCCGCTGGTTCTTTGCGCGTAGACAAGCCCTGTCCGTTCCAGCTCTGAAAGCGCTTTTTGCATTGTGTTGGGATTCACAGACGCTTCCTGGGCAAGTTCCCGGACGGAAGGCAGCTTATCCCCAGGCATGTAAAGTCCGGATATGATATCCACTTGTATTTTTTCGATAATCTGGATAAAAATAGGCCGGTCAGAATTCAAATTCCATGGCATTCAATCACCTCGTTCCACTTATGTATTACTGTACTATATAAATAAGACAATAAAGGGTTTTTCGGAAAAAGTCAAGAGCCTATTGCGGCTTGATTGATTTTCCTGTATAATAATCCATTGAGAAAAGATACCATCATAAAAGCAGTTACCACTAGACAGGAGGAACGAGAATGTCTCAGAGAAAAGATATCCATAAAGTGTTGATTATTGGTTCCGGCCCTATCGTGATTGGACAGGCATGTGAATTTGATTATTCCGGCACACAGGCATGTAAGGCGCTTAGAAGCTTAGGTTATGAAATTGTATTGGTAAACTCCAATCCTGCTACCATTATGACAGATCCGGAGACTGCCGATGTTACTTATATTGAACCTCTGAATGCAGAGAGAATGGAACAGATTATTGCAAAAGAAAGGCCAGATGCATTGCTGCCAAACCTTGGCGGGCAGTCGGGTCTTAATTTATGCTCAGAACTTGCAAAAGCAGGGGTGCTGGAAAAATATAATGTAAAAGTCATCGGTGTCCAGGTAGACGCCATTGAGCGGGGGGAAGACCGGATTGAATTCAAGCGGACCATGGACAGCTTAGGGATTGAGATGGCAAGAAGCGAAGTGGCTTATTCCGTAGAAGAAGCCATGGAAATTGCAGATAAACTGGGATATCCGGTGGTTCTTCGGCCAGCCTATACCATGGGCGGCGCAGGGGGAGGCCTGGTATATAATGTAGAAGAACTGAAAACTGTCTGTACAAGAGGGCTCCAGGCCAGCCTGGTGGGGCAGGTATTGGTGGAAGAATCCATTTTAGGATGGGAAGAGCTGGAATTAGAGGTTGTACGGGATGCAGACAACAATATGATTACCGTATGCTTTATTGAAAATATTGATCCCCTGGGCGTGCATACCGGGGATTCCTTCTGTTCTGCCCCTATGCTTACCATATCAGAAGAAGTGCAGAAGAGGCTGCAGGAGAAGTCCTACAAAATCGTAGAATCCATCCAGGTGATCGGCGGCACCAACGTACAGTGGGCTCACGATCCCAAAACAGACCGGGACATTGTCATTGAAATCAACCCCAGGACTTCCCGTTCCTCTGCGCTGGCATCCAAGGCCACAGGATTCCCCATTGCATTGGTGTCCGCAATGCTGGCCACGGGATTGTCCTTATCTGAAATTCCCTGCGGAAAATATGGAACATTGGATCAATATGTTCCAGACGGAGATTATGTAGTGATTAAATTTGCCCGGTGGGCATTTGAAAAGTTCAAAGGGGTGGAGGACAAGCTGGGCACCCAGATGCGGGCGGTAGGCGAAGTCATGAGCATTGGGAAAACCTTTAAAGAGGCTTTCCAGAAAGCCATCCGAAGCCTGGAGACAGGGCGTTACGGCTTGGGATTTGCGAAAGACTTTCATAAAAAATCAAAGGAAGAATTGCTGAAGCTTTTGATTACCCCTTCCAGCGAGCGGTATTTTATCATTTATGAAGCATTGCGGAAAGGGGCGTCCCCGGAAGAAATTCATGAAATCACAAAAATAAAGCATTATTTCCTAGAGCAGATGCAGGAGCTTGTGAGGGAAGAAGAAGGCCTTATGGTAGGAAAGTGGCAGCTTCCCTTGGATGAAGACTTGATAAAGGCTAAGAAAAACGGCTTTTCTGATAAATATTTAAGCCAGATTTTAGAAATACCAGAAGAAGAAATCCGGGAAAGGCGGATTGCCATAGGCTTAGAGGAAGCATGGGAAGGAGTGCATGTCAGCGGAACCAAGGATAACGCTTATTATTATTCCACCTACAATGCCAAGGATAAGAATCCTGTGGCAGAAGGAAAGCCCAAGATTATGATTTTAGGCGGCGGGCCAAACCGTATCGGCCAGGGCATCGAATTTGACTATTGCTGCGTCCATGCATCCTTGGCATTGAAGAAGCTGGGCTTTGAAACGATTATCGTAAACTGCAACCCTGAGACGGTTTCCACCGATTATGATACTTCTGATAAGCTTTATTTTGAGCCGCTGACCTTAGAAGACGTGTTAAGCATTTATAAAAAAGAAAAACCGGTAGGAGTTATTGCCCAGTTCGGCGGACAGACGCCTTTGAACCTGGCAGCGGATTTGGAGAAGAACGGGGTGAAAATTTTAGGGACAGCGCCATCGGTCATTGATTTGGCAGAAGACCGTGATTTGTTCCGCGCCATGATGGAGAAGCTTAAGATTCCCATGCCTGAATCCGGGATGGCTGTGGATGTAGAGGAAGCTTTGGAAATCGCAGAAAAAATCGGTTACCCGGTGATGGTGCGGCCCTCCTATGTCCTGGGCGGACGGGGCATGGAAGTGGTGTATGATGCAGAACATATGGAAGAATACATGAATGCAGCCGTAGGCGTTACCCCGGACCGGCCGATTTTAATCGACCGCTTCCTGGGACATGCAACGGAATGCGAGGCCGACGCCATCAGCGATGGAACCCATGCCTTTGTCCCGGCAGTAATGGAACACATTGAACTGGCAGGGGTGCATTCCGGGGATTCCGCCTGCATCATTCCTTCCAGGCATATTTCCAAAGAAAATGTGGCAGCCATCAAGGAATATACCAGGAGGATTGCAGAGGAGATGCATGTAAAAGGCCTGATGAATATGCAGTATGCCATTGAAAAAGGGAAAGTCTTTGTGCTGGAGGCAAATCCCAGGGCATCCCGTACCGTGCCGTTGGTTTCCAAGGTATGCAATATCCGCATGGTGCCTTTGGCAATCGAAGTTGTGACCGCAGAGCTGACTGGAAATCCTTCCCCGATACCAGAATTGATGGAACGGGAAATCCCCTATTACGGGGTAAAAGAATCGGTATTTCCTTTCAACATGTTCCAGGAGGTAGATCCGGTATTAGGGCCGGAGATGCGCTCTACCGGAGAAGTATTGGGGCTGTCGGAATCCTACGGGGAAGCATTTTTCAAAGCCCAGGAGGCAACAGGCATGAAGCTTCCGTTAGAGGGAACGGTGCTGATTTCTGTCAGCAACCGGGATAAGCCGGAGGTAGTGGAAATTGCAAAGAAATTTGCAGAAGCGGGATTTCATATTATCGCCTCCAAAAATACCTGCAAATTAATCCGGGAGGCCGGAATTGAAGCGGATATGGTGCACAAGCTCAAGGAGGGAAGGCCGAACATGCTGGATTTGATTACAAATGGAAAGATTGATTTGATTATCAATACGCCCATCGGCCAGGAACGGAAAGAGGATGACAGCTATCTTAGGAAGGCTGCAATCAAGAAAAAAGTACCGTATATGACCACCATGGCAGCGGCAAAAGCCACGGTAAGCGGCATTCTTTCCCTGAAAAAGCATGGAAGCAGCCAGGTTCAGTCTCTCCAGAACCTGCATGGGGCGCTTGAAAAACTTAAGAATTGACTAATTCTGGAAATTGCTTTATAATACAACTATCTATGCATATAGGAGGTTCTTATGATAAAAAGCATGACCGGCTTTGGACGCTGTGAAATTGCAGATTCGGTCCACAGGGTTACGGTGGAGATAAAGTCGGTAAATCACCGGTATCTTGATTTGGCCATTAAGATGCCTAAGAAACTGAATTTTTTTGAAAACAATATCCGCAATCTTCTAAAAAATTATGTTCAAAGAGGAAAAGTAGATGCCTACATTACGTATGAAGATTGTACGGAGAATCAGATTATATTAAAATACAATGAGGATTTGGCAGCAGAGTACGTAAAATATATACGCCAGATGGCGGATGCCTTTTCCCTGCCAGGGGAATTAAGCGCCAGTGAGCTTTCCAAATATCCAGAAGTTTTGACGATGGAAGCGCAGACCGTGAACCAGGAAGAGGTTTGGAAGCTTTTGGAGCAGGCAGTAACAGGGGCGGCAGAGCAATTTGTCGAGACACGTCTTCAGGAAGGCCAGCAGTTAAAGAAGGATTTGCTTGGAAAGCTGGAGCAGATGTCCAGGTATGTGGAACAGATTGAACAGCGTTCCCCTGAGATTTTGGATGAGTACCGCCAGAAATTGACAGATAAGGTAAAGGAACTCCTGCCTGATGCTCAGATAGATGAAAACAGAATTGTCACAGAGGTTACCATTTTTGCTGACAGAATCTGTACGGATGAAGAGACCGTCCGCTTAAAGAGCCATATCAGCAGTACAAGGGAAACCCTGTCTAAGGGCGGAAGCGTAGGAAGGAAGCTGGACTTTATTGCACAGGAGATGAACCGGGAAGCCAATACGGTTCTCTCAAAGGCAAATGACCTGGCTGTTTCCGATATCGCCATCAACCTGAAGACAGATATTGAAAAAGTACGGGAGCAGATTCAGAATATTGAGTGAAAAGGCGGCGGGCCTTTTGCAAAGGAATAAGAGCAATGAATAAAAAAAAGGGTATTTTGATTGTGGTATCAGGTTTTTCCGGCGCTGGAAAAGGAACCATTATGAACCAGCTGATGAAGGAATATCCAGACACCTACGCCTTGAGCATTTCGGCTACTACCAGGAGCCCAAGGCCGGGAGAAGTCCATGGGAAAGAATATTTCTTCTTGTCAGAAAAAGAATTTAAGGATATGATAGAAAGCGGCGCGCTGCTGGAATATGCGCAGTACGTCGATCACTATTACGGAACGCCGAAAAGCTATGTGCAGCAGCAGTTAGAGACGGGGAAAGATGTGATTCTCGAAATAGAGATTCAGGGCGCGCTGAAAGTAAAAAAAGCCCATCCAGACACTTTGCTGCTGTTTGTAACGCCTCCCAGCGCCAAAGAACTCAAGCGCCGGCTGGCTGGAAGGGGCACAGAGGAGGAAAGCGTAATCGATTCCCGTTTAAGCCGTGCATGGCAGGAAGCCCAGGGCGTGGAGGATTACGATTATCTTGTGGTGAATGGCGATTTGGAGGAAGCTGTGCAGAAGGTGCACACGATGATACAGAATGAACATGACCGTGTGGCGAGGAACCATACATTTATTGAGACAATCAAAGCAGAACTGCAATGCTTTGCGAAAGGAGAATGATAATTATGATGCTTCATCCGTCTTATACAGATTTAATGAAGGTGGTAAACAGCGATGTGGAAATTGGCGAGGAGCCGGTGGTAAACAGCCGGTACTCTATTGTGCTTGCAACGGCAAAAAGGGCAAGGCAGATTATTGGAGGCGAGGAGCCTTTGATTGATAATACCTCGAATAAAAAGCCTTTTTCCATTGCAGTGGAAGAATTGTACAGCAGCAAGGTGAAAATCGTAGGAGAAGAAGAGGCTCCAGAAGAAATTTCAGAGGAAATTTTGGAAGAGATTTCAGAAGAAATTTCGGAAGAAACTACACAAGAGGACTTGAAGGAAGATACTGAAATCTGAAAAAGCTTGGTATGTGAATATTTACCACATTGTTTTGCAGGCAGCAAAGCAATGTGGTAATCTTTGCATACAGCAATAGAGGAGAATGCATGAACATTTTATTTGTTTCACTGGGATGTGATAAGAATCTGGTGGATACGGAATTTATGATAGGAACCCTTCGGGAAGCCGGGCACACGTTTACCAATGAAGAACAGGAAGCGGAAGCTATTATCATCAATAGCTGTTGTTTTATCAATGATGCAAAGGAAGAAAGCATCAATGCGATTTTGGAGATGGCGGATTACAAGGATGCGGGAAGCTGCAAGGCCTTGATTGTAACCGGATGCCTGGGGGAACGGTACCGGAATGAGATTATCAAGGAGATTCCCCAGGTAGATGCTGTCCTTGGCACGAATTCCTATCAGGAAATTGCAGCGGCGTTAGAAGAAGTGATGGCAGGGAAAAGCTATGAGCGTTACAATCCCCTGGAAGGGCTGCCAGACCTTACCGCCAAGCGTTCCCTGACCACAGGCGGGCATTATGCCCATCTGAAGATTGCCGAAGGCTGCAATAAAAACTGCACCTACTGCATAATCCCCCATATCCGGGGGAGATACCGGAGTGTGCCAATGGAGGAGCTGCTGGCGCAGGCTGGGGAGCTTGCCAGCCAGGGGGTCAAAGAACTGATTCTGGTGGCGCAGGAAACGACTCTCTATGGGGTGGATTTGTATGGGGAGAAATCTCTCCACAAGCTGCTGGATGAGCTGGAAAAAATTCCTGGCATCCAGTGGATACGCATTATGTACTGTTATCCAGAGGAAATATATGATGGGCTGATTTGGTCTATGCAGAAAAACAAGAAGGTGTGCCATTATCTTGATATACCCATTCAGCATATTAACAATGAGATTTTAAGGCGGATGGGACGGCGCACCACAAAAGAAGAATTGATGGAGAAGCTTAGGCGCCTGAAAAAGGAACTGCCGGACCTTACGCTGCGCACCACATTAATTTGCGGTTTTCCAGGAGAAACCCAGGAAATGCATGAAGAATTGATGTATTTTCTCAACGAGATGGAGTTTGACCGTCTGGGGGCATTTACCTATTCCCCAGAGGAGGGAACGCCGGCAGCGGAATTTGAAGGCCAGATTGAGGAATACCAGAAATCTGTCTGGCAGGAAGAAATCATGGAGCTGCAGGAGGAAATCATTTTCGATAAGAACGAGGAGATGAAGGGGAGAGAGCTGTGGGTTATGATTGAAGGCAAGGTAGCCGGCGGCAATGCATATGTGGGAAGAACTTACCGGGATGCGCCGGAAATCGATGGGTATATTTTTGTAAATACAGAAGAAACATTGATGACAGGGGATTTTGTGAAAGTAAAAGTAACTGGAGCGTATGAATATGATTTGATAGGAGAGATGATAGTATGAATTTACCAAACAAGTTAACGATTTTAAGAATGATTTTGATTGTGCCCTTTGTAATCTGCATGCTGGTTCCAGGCCTTGGAAATGTGGGGATGTATGCCTCCGTGGTTCTTTTTATCATTGCCAGCCTCACAGACCTTTTGGATGGAAAAATTGCAAGAAAGTATAATTTGGTGACAAATTTCGGGAAATTTATGGATCCCTTAGCTGATAAACTGCTAGTAGCATCTGCATTAATCTGCCTGACAGCCCAGGGAAGGCTGGCTGCCTGGATTTCCATTATTATCATCAGCCGTGAATTTATTATCAGCGGCTTTCGGCTGGTGGCTTCCGACAATGGGATTGTAATTGCGGCAAGCTATTGGGGGAAATTTAAGACAACCTTCCAGATGATTATGATAGTCATGCTGATTCTGAATTATGACAATGAAATGTATCAGATCTGCGCAGTCATTGTTACATATATTGCGCTGATACTGACACTGGTATCCTTGGCGGATTATATTGTGAAAAATAAGGATGTATTGAAAGAACAAAAATAAAGGATGATGGATCATGACAGTAGAGTTGATTTGTGTAGGTACGGAGCTGCTTTTGGGAAATATTGTAAACACCAACGCAGCGTTTATTTCTGAAAAATGCGCCATGCTGGGATTGTCTATGTACTATCAGAGCGTGGTAGGGGATAATGCCGGAAGGTTAGAGCATTTGCTGCGCACGGCAAAGGAACGCTCCGATGTGATTATCCTTTCCGGAGGCCTTGGGCCTACCCAGGACGATTTGACCAAAGAAACCGCGGCGGAGGTTATGGGCAGGAAGCTTGTGGAGGACGAAAGGGCAAAGAAGGAAATTAAGGACTGCCTGGCAAAATTAGGCCGCACCATTACCGAGAACAATTGGAAACAGTCTCTGGTGCCGGAGGGCAGCACGGTTCTCTACAATTCCAACGGCACTGCGCCAGGAATAATCATGGAGGACGGGGACACCCGCATGATTCTCCTTCCTGGGCCGCCGAATGAACTGGTTCCTATGTTTGAAGAGCAGGTCTATCCCTATCTTCGGGATTTGCAGCCGGAAATGATTTGTTCTAGAATGGTGAAGCTGTGCGGAATTGGAGAAAGCGCTGCTGAGACAAAGATTCTTGATTTGCTGAGCGCGCAGAAGAATCCTACGGTGGCTCCCTATGCCAAAACCGGGGAAGTGCATCTGCGCATTACGGCCAAAGCGGAGAATGAAAAGAAAGCCTTGGCCATGATTGAGCCGGTGGAGGAAGAGTTAAGGCAGCGGTTTGGTAACCATGTGTATACGGACGACCCTGAGGTAACCCTGGAGATGGCTGCAGCAGAGCTTTTAAAGGAAAGGAAACTTACCGTTACCACGGCAGAGTCCTGCACTGGAGGGCTTTTGGCTGGAAGGCTGGTGAATGTGCCTGGAATCTCAGATTATTTTAAGGAAGGCTATATCACCTATTCCAACGAAGCAAAGGAAAAACTGCTGGGCGTCTCCCATGAAACCCTGGAAGCTTACGGGGCAGTCAGCTCCCAGACAGCAGCGGAGATGGCAGAAGGCGGAGCGAAGGCAGCCGGAGCGGATTTGTGCGTATCGGTTACTGGAATTGCCGGGCCAGAAGGCGGCACAAAGGAGAAGCCGGTAGGCCTTGTGTATGTGGGATGTTACTGCAAAGGCAAGGTATTTACCGAGAAAAGGCTCTACAGCGGCAGCCGCAGCAAAATCAGGGAATATTCGGTGGCAAATGCATTGACATTCCTGCGGAAGATAATTTTAGAAGAGACGAAGGGATGAGGATTATCAGGAAAGATAATTTTAGAAGAGACGAAGGGATGAAGATTATCAGGAAAGATAATTTTAGATGAGGTGAAAGGATGAGGATTATAGCGGGAAGCGCCAGAAGCCTTCCATTAAAGACAGCGCCTGGCATGGAAAGCAGGCCCACCACAGACCGGATTAAGGAGACGCTTTTTAATATACTGCATCCTGAAATACCAGGCTGCAGGTTCTTGGATTTGTTTGCTGGAAGCGGGCAGATTGGGCTGGAGGCGGTCAGCCGGGGCGCAAAGGCTGCCGTATTTGTGGAAAACAGCAAAAAAGCGGCAGCCTGCATTGAGGCAAATATACAGTTTACAAAATTTACCGATTCCTGCACGCTTTTTGTGCAGGATGCCGTCTTGGCCATAAGACGGATGGGAGGAATGGAGCCTTTTGATATCGTATTTATGGATCCTCCTTATGGAAAAGGGCTGGAACAGGAAGTGCTGAAAGCATTATCAGAATCATCCTTGCTGGCAGAGGATTCCTTGGTTGTAGCGGAGGCGTCTCTTTCTACAGATTTCCTTTATGCAGAGGAATTGGGATTTACCATTACAAGGGAAAAGGCCTATAAAACAAATAAACATGTATTCTTTCGGTTTACGAAATAGGCAATGGAGGTACCAGATGAGAAGAGCAATTTATCCGGGCAGTTTTGACCCGGTAACCTTTGGACACATTGACATGATTGAGCGTTCTGCAAAGATTGTGGATGAGCTGGTAGTGGCAATTTTGATTAATAGTGCAAAAAATCCGTTGTTTTCTGTAAAAGAACGTGTTAGTATGTTAGAAGAGATTACATGCCATATTCCCAATATCAGAATCACTTCTTTTGACGGGCTTTTGATTGACTATGCCAAAGAAGTGGATGCCTCCATTGTTGTCAGGGGGCTTCGGGCGGTGACGGATTTTGAATATGAACTCCAGATTGCCCAGACAAACCGGATTATCAATTCGGATATCGACACGATGTTTTTGACCACCAGCTTGGAATATGCCTATTTAAGCTCAACGATTGTCAAAGAGGTTGCTTCTTATGGCGGGGATATTTCCCATTTTGTGCCGGAGCAGCTTATAGATAGGATTTATGCAAAATATAGCTGAAAATAAGGAGCGTTACATATATGAATAGCAGGATTGAGCAGATTATTGATGAAATAGAAGATTATATTGAAAGCTGTAAATACAAGCCTCTTTCCAATACAATGATTATGGTAAATAAAGATGAGCTGGAAGATTTACTGTCAGAGCTTAGGCGCAAGACCCCGGACGAGATTAAGCGTTACCAGAAAATGATTAGCAACAAGGAAGCAATTTTAGCGGATGCCCAGGCCAGGGCGGACGCTATCATTGCCCAGGCAGAGGTACAGACTACGGAGCTGGTCAGCGAGCACCAGATTATGCAGCAGGCATATGCCCAGGCAAATGAGGTGGTATTGATTGCTACCAACCAGGCTCAGGAGATTCTGGACAACGCCACCAATGACGCAAATAATATCCGCATGGGAGCCATCCAGTATACAGATAATGTGTTGAAAAGCCTTGAGGATATTATCGGACATGCCATGGAGACCACCAAAGCCCGGACAGAGAATCTCCTCAGCTCCCTGCAGGGCTGTTATGATGTGGTCAATGCCAACCGTGTGGAGCTGTCGCCAGAGGGGGAGGATTTGGAGGATGATCCGGCAAGACGGGAGACGGGCGCTGCCCCTCAGAAGCTTCAGGTGACAGAAATATAACCTGGCAGAAGGCAGCGCAGGGATTGTAGGTTGTTTATCGGACCAGATAATGCGCAAGGAGAAACGCACAAGCTGTTTGGAACAGCTTTGTCAGGAAATATGGAACCATGGAAAATCTGCTTTCCTTGACCATGGAAGCGGTCTGGGCGAATCCAGAGAGGCCTCCGAAGGCGGTATATGCCATGAGCAGCGGATATGTGGTTTGGAAATCCATCTGCTGGCTGGCGGTATAGGAAATACCGTTGGTGATTTCTGTAAATCCGATGAGTATGCATTTCAAAGTGGGATTTGAAATGGGGAGCAGCATGGTCATCTGTGCGAAAATAGCAAAAAGAATAATGTACCCTCCCAGTTTTGCTAATGTCTCAAATCCGTTCATAATGCCGGCATCTATGATTTGAAAGCTCATGGATGTCGTTTTTTTCAATTTTGGAGAAAGAGTGTCCATTTCCGGTGCAGGAAAACGGCGGCTGTTCTGAAGCATATACAAAATAAGGGGAGGAGTGTACAAAATCAAATAAGTTGGAAGTTTTAAATCAGGCCTGTGCAGGCAGTCGCCCAGGATAAAGCTTCCGATGAACATAGGGCTGATATTGTTGCAGACGCAAAACAGGCGTCTGCCTTCCTCCTGTGACATTTTTCCTGCATTTACCAGATCCGCCGTAATTTTGCTGCCCATGGGAAATCCGAACAGCAGGCCGGCAGCCAGGGGATAAATGCCAGCGCTGCTGACTGGAAAGATATGTTTTACCAGATGGTGGAGCACTTTGGTGAATCCATCCAGGATGCCGGATTGAATCAATATGTAGGAGAGGATGGAAAATGGCAGCAATGTCGGCAGCATTTTTTCATACCAGAGATTCAGGCCCAAGGCGGCAGCATGGACGGATTCTTCTGGAAATATTAAAATATAAAGTAAAAATCCAGTTAAAATAATAAAATACATAATTTTTTTCATAGTTTATTTTATGAATCAATAAAATAAATATACCAGAATAGGAGGCCATTATGAGAGTTTGTGAACAGTTGGAGCCAAAAAGAGTATTTGCATATTTTGAAGATATCTGCAGGATTCCCCATGGTTCCGGGAATACAAAGGCCATCAGCGATTACTGTGTGTCTTTTGCAAAAGAACATCATTTGAAATGGATGCAGGACGAGAGCAACAATGTGATTATTTTTAAAGATGGTTCCAAAGGCTACGAGACAGCGGAACCTGTGATTATCCAGGGACACATGGATATGGTATGTGAAAAGGAAAATGGCGTAGAGATTGATTTTGAAAAAGATGGGCTGAATCTGTATATCGACGGTGATTTTCTAAAGGCAGAAGGAACCACCCTTGGCGGAGATGACGGAATTGCCCTTGCCTATGCACTGGCAATTTTGGAGGATGATGCCCTGCCCCATCCGCCCCTGGAGGTTGTGCTGACCGTGGATGAAGAAATCGGCCTGTTAGGCGCAGAATCCATTGACCTTTCCATGCTGAAAGGCAGGAAGCTTTTAAACATTGATTCAGATGAGGAAGGGATTTTCCTTACAAGCTGTGCCGGAGGGCTCCGGGCAGACTGCAGAATCCCTGTTTCCCGGGTAGAAGCAGAGGGAATTGCTTACGAAATCCAGGCAGCAGGCCTGAAAGGCGGTCATTCCGGCAGCGAGATTTCCAAGGAGCGGGGAAACGCCATTATGCTTCTTGGCAGGGTATTGTATGCAGTCCGCCAGGAAATCCCCTTTGCGCTGGCAGACATTTCAGGCGGCTTAAAAGACAATGCCATCCCAAGAGAAGCAGCGGCAGCCATCCTTTTGCCCCCGGAAACAGACCCTCGCAAATTACAGGAAAAAATTGCCAGCCTGAATGAAACATTAAAACATGAGTACCAGGCTTCTGATTCCGAAATCCAAATCTCCTGCAAAAAAACAGAGCGCCGGAATGCAAAGGCAGTAAATGAAACCTCCCTAACAAAAATCCTGTTTATGCTCTGCAGCATGCCCTGGGGCGTACAGCACATGAGCACGGAAATCGAAGGACTGGTAGAAACCTCCCTAAATCCAGGAATCATGACGCTGGAAGACGATGCATTCCAATTATGCTTCTCCGTGCGGAGCAGCGTCACCAGCAGAAAATATGACTTAACGGAACGCCTGGCATTTATTACAGAATTCTTAGGCGGAGAAGTAGAAACACACGGCGATTACCCAGCCTGGGAATACCAGGCAGTATCCCCCATGCGGAAATTGATGGCAGAAACATATGAAGACTTGTTCCAGGAACCTCCAAAACTGCAGGCAATCCACGCCGGACTGGAATGCGGCATTTTTTCCGGGAAACTAGAAGGCTTAGACTGCATCTCCTTCGGCCCCGATAATTATGACATCCACACCCCCCAGGAACGCCTAAGCATTTCCTCCACACAAAAAGTATGGAAATTGCTTCTAGAATTCCTAAAACGCTCCAACTAGCATAGCATATTTCGATACACAGGAGAAAAGTAAGGAAATTACTTCTAGAATTCCTAAAACGCTCCAACTAGCATACAGCGGACAATGCATATTCGATACACAGCAAAGGGCCATCCTGCCTTTCCGTCTGCATCCAATAGGAATCGTTCGCCATACTATTAGAGCATGCAAAAAAATAATTTCATAAAGGAAGCCTATGAAAAAGCATCTATGGATATGGATATTAATTCTTACGGCACTGCTCTGCTTCATCACCACCCTTACCAGCCATATACAGCAGACAGCAAAGATAAGCCAGCTTTTGGTGAAGGAAGATACCACAGAACTCCTGCGCCAGCAGGAAGTCCCAGCAGAATTGTATGAGGCTTTTTGCGGATATGAGAAGGAATCAGAGTATTCCAGGTACGATTACCTTCTGGGATACCTTGTTACTGAATCAGATAAACAGCATGAACTGGAAGATTACCTGGAACTGCTGTACGAATACCAGGCTCCGAAAACCAGGGAGCTGGCAAAGTCAGAACAGGCAATTTGGGAGGATTTGGAATATTTTCCGATTCCCTTTTCCAGGAAAGATAGCTCCCTGGATATTTCTTTCGAAAACTCCTGGATGTTTGACCGCAGCTTCGGTGGGAACCGGGGGCATGAGGGAACCGATCTTATGGCTTTCTTCAATGAGAGGGGTCATTATCCGGTGGTCAGCATCACAGATGGGGTGGTGGAAAAGGTAGGCTGGTTAAAGCTGGGAGGTTACCGTATCGGGATACGCGCGCCAGGCGGCGGCTATTTTTATTATGCCCATCTCTATGATTATGCAAGGGAGTTTCAAGAGGGGGATGAAATTAAAGCCGGGGAGCTTTTAGGCTTTATGGGCGACAGCGGCTATGGGGAGGAAGAAGGAACGGTAGGGAAGTTCGCCGTTCATCTTCATCTTGGCATCTACATTAATGACGAGGCAGGAAAGGAACTTAGCGTGAATCCTTACTGGGCGTTGAAATGGCTGGAGAAAAAAAGGCTTAACTATCAGTTTTCTTAATGGAGGAAGCGACATGCAGATAAGGCTGGATAAATTTCTTGCAGATATGGGAATCGGAACCCGAAGCCAGGTAAAACAGTACATACGCAAAAAACAGGTGTTGGTCAACGGCGTTTTACCAGAGGGGCCGAAGCAGAAGGTAGGGGAAGAGGACATCATATCTTTCCAGGGAAAAGATATTGTTTATCAAAAGCATGAGTATTTTCTTTTTCATAAGCCCAAAGGCTGTGTAAGCGCTGTAAGGGATGCACAGCATAAGACGGTTCTTGATTATTTTCCAGAAAACAGGCAAAAGGGCTTGTTTCCGGTGGGAAGGCTTGACCTTGACACAGAAGGATTTCTTTTGGTTACGGATGATGGAGCGCTGGCTCATAATCTGCTTGCCCCTGGAAAACATGTGCCAAAAACTTATTTTGCCAAGGTTTCCGGCAGGCTCACAGAGGCGGAGGTACAAAAATTTGCCAAAGGCGTCGATATAGGAGAGAAGGAGCTTACCCTTCCAGCCAAGCTGGAGATTTTGTCAGCAGAAACGGAAGGCTCCCAGGCGGAACTTACCATTACAGAGGGAAAGTTCCATCAAGTGAAGCGGATGTTCCAGGCAGTTGGAACAGAGGTTTTATACCTAAAACGGATTTCCATGGGCGGCCTCATGCTGGATGAGTCGTTAAAGCCTGGAGAATACAGGGCTTTGACGGAGGAGGAATTGCAGAAAATTACTGGACAGTAAAGAAGCGGAATAAAAGGATAAGAGATAAAAAACTATGCACTAAGGAGAAAAATTATCGCTCATTTTGCGAACAATGGTGTTATAAAGGATAAGAGATAAAAAACTATGCACTAAGGATAAAAGCAGCAAGTGCAGGATGCTTGAAAATTAAGGAGGAAGCGATGAAGAAAATTGGAGTAATCACGGACAGCCACAGCGGAATTACACAGGAAATGGCAAAGGAGCTTGGCATTATGGTACTGCCGATGCCCTTTTATTTTGATGAAGAGTGTTACTATGAAGATGTAAATTTGTCCCGGGAAGAATTTTTCCAAAGATTAGATTCTGGCAGCAAGGTTGCCACTTCCCAGCCCTCCCCGGCGGATGTGATGAAATTGTGGGAGGAAGGGCTGGAAAAGTATGAACAGATTGTCTACATTCCCATTAGCAGCGGATTAAGCGGCTCCTGTGCTGCTGCGCTGGCGATGGCGCAGGAGGAGCCTTTCCAGGGAAGGGTATTTGTGGTAGATAACGGCAGGGTGTCCACAGCCCTTCACCGCTCTGTCTTAGATGCGCTGGAATTGGCTGAGGAGGGCTATGCTGCACAGGAAATCAAAGAAATCCTGGAAGAGTCCCGGGATAAAATGGTTATCTATGTGGGGGTGGAAACCCTGGAGCATTTGAAACGGGGCGGACGGATTTCCCCGGCAGCAGCTGCATTGGGAACGGTTTTAAATATTAAGCCTGTGCTGAAATTTGATGTGGGTACGCTGGATACCTATAAGAAATGCCATGGCTCCTCCAAGGCAAGAAAGGCTATGCTTGAGGCGATGAAGCATGACCTGGAAACTACCTTCCAGGAATGGCAGGAAAAGGGGGAAGTCTATCTTCTGGCCGCTTCCAGCTCTTCCAGGGAGGTTACAGAGGAATGGAAGAAAGAGATACAGGAGGCTTTTCCAGGCATGGAGCTTTTGTGCGATGATTTGTCCATGGGCGTATCCTGCCATATCGGCCAGGGCGGCCTTGGGATTGGCTGTTCCTGCAGGCCTAGGAGAAAATAGCGGGAGATGGATTAGAATATTACATGCAAGAATAAATTAAGAAGAGGCCGGCAGAAGGTGCCGGCAGCTCTTCTATATATTATGTTTAGAAGGGATAAAAAATGTTAAAAGAGATACAATCCGTAATTTTTGACTTAGACGGAACGCTGGTGGATTCCATGTGGCTGTGGCACGATATCGATGTGGAATTCCTGGAGCAGAGAGGATTGGCATTGCCAGAAACCTACCAGAGGGATATTGAGGGGATGAGCTTTACAGAAACTGCGGTGTATACGAAAAAATTATTCCATCTTTCCGAGAGCGTAGAGGAATTAAAAGAAATCTGGAACCGGATGGCAGTTGAAAAATATACATATGAGGTAAATTTCAAACCAGGCGCAGAAGAATTTTTAAAATATTGTAAACACCAGAATATCTCCATAGGCATTGCCACCAGCAATTCCAGGGAGCTGGTGGATGCAGTGGCAAAGTCCCTTCACTTTGAAGATTACATTCAGGAAATTGTGACAGCCTGTGAGGTAAAGAGGGGAAAACCCGCGCCGGATGTTTATCTTCAGGCAGCCAGCCGCCTGAAGGCACAGCCTTGCCACTGCCTGGTGTTTGAAGATGTCCCAATGGGAATCCTGGCAGGGAAAAATGCGGGCATGAAGGTATGTGCAGTGGAAGATGAATTTTCATCTGCCCAGCGGCAAGAGAAGCAGGAGCTGGCAGATTACTATATTACAGATTATTATGAAGTTTTCGATTTCAAGAATGAGGATGGCAGGGCCTGTCAAATGGCAGGATCGGCATGACAGGAGTGCAGCATATGGAACATGATTTTTTGCCTATTTGCAGGGCAGATATGGAAAGACGGGGAATTGTACAGTTTGATTTTGTGTATGTGATCGGGGATGCCTATGTGGATCATCCCTCCTTTGGACATGCCATTATCAGCCGTTTGCTGGAAGCCCACGGATATACGGTAGGCATCATTTCCCAGCCGGATTGGAAAGAGAAGAGCAGCATTGCCATTTACGGGGAACCAAGGCTTGCATTCCTAATAAGCGGCGGAAATATGGATTCCATGGTAAATCATTACAGCGTTTCCAAGCGGAAGCGGGAAAAGGATGCCTTTACGCCAGGGGGCGTTATGGGAAAACGGCCGGATTATGCAGCCATCGTTTACGGAAACCTGATTCGCCAGACATATAAGAAAACACCCATCTTGCTTGGAGGGGTGGAGGCCAGCCTGCGGCGGCTTGCCCATTATGATTACTGGAGCAATAAAATAAAACGCTCCATTTTGCTGGACAGCGGCGCAGATATATTAATGTACGGCATGGGGGAACATAGCATCCTTGCCCTTGCAGAAGCCTTGGACAGCGGCCTTGCAGCGGAGGATATTACCTTTGTGGACGGAACCGTATACCGGACCCGGAAGAAAGAGGATATCTATGATGCGGTGTTCCTGCCGGACTTTGAAACGGTAAAAAAAGATAAGGCAAGCTACGCCAGAAGCTTTTACCTGCAATATTGCAACACAGACCCTTTTTCGGGAAAACGCCTGGCGGAGGAATACCCAAACCAGGTTTTTGTGGTACAGAATCCCCCGGCAAAGCCTTTAAGCCAGCAGGAAATGGATGATATTTATGCCCTGCCCTACATGCGCTCATACCATCCTTCCTATGAAGCATCCGGCGGCGTGCCAGCCATTTCGGAGGTAAAATTCAGCCTCACCAGCAGCCGGGGCTGTTTTGGAGGCTGCAATTTTTGTGCCTTAACCTTTCATCAGGGAAGGATTGTCCAGTCCAGGAGCCATGGGTCTATGGTGGAGGAAGCCAAAATCCTGATCAATGACAAGGAATTCAAAGGCTATATCCATGATGTAGGAGGTCCTACGGCAAATTTTCGTTTTCCAGCCTGTGAAAAACAGCTTGCCAAAGGTGTCTGTATCCACAGACAATGCTTGTTCCCGGAACCATGCAGGCATCTAAAAGCGGATCACAAGGATTACCTGTCGCTGCTTCAAAAACTCCGCAAGCTTCCAGGAGTAAAGAAAGTCTTTATCCGCTCTGGCATCCGGTTTGATTATCTGCTGGCAGATTCCAGCCGCACATTCCTAAAGGAATTATGCCAGTACCATGTGAGCGGACAGCTGAAGGTAGCGCCGGAGCACATTTCAGACCAGGTGTTAGCCTGTATGGGAAAACCAAAGGCGGCCGTTTACCATCGGTTTGTCCGGGAATATGAAGCCATGAACAAGAAATTGGGCAGGAAACAGTATCTGGTTCCTTACCTTATGTCCTCCCATCCAGGCTCTGCCTTGCAGGAGGCGGTAAAGCTGGCAGAGTTTTTGCGGGATTTGGGGTGTATGCCGGAACAGGTGCAGGATTTTTATCCCACCCCCTCCACGATTTCTACCTGCATGTATTATACTGGAGTGGATCCCCGGACGATGCAGCCTGTGTATGTGGCCCGCAATCCCCATGAAAAGGCGATGCAGCGGGCATTGATACAGTACCGGGATCCGAAAAATTATGAGCTGGTAAAAGAAGCGCTGATCAAAGCCGGGCGGCGGGACCTGATTGGTTTTGACAAAAAATGCTTGATAAAACCCCGGAAAAAAGGAACAGGAGGAAATCATGCAAAGCTTTCAAATCGGAAACAATGAAATGGGACAGCGTTTTGACAAATATTTGAAAAAGCTGCTGGAAAAGGCGCCAGGAAGCTTTATCTACAAAATGCTTCGGAAGAAAAATATTACATTGAATGGAAAAAAGGCGGATGGATCTGAAAAATTGAAGCAGGGGGATGAAGTGAAGCTGTTTTTTTCAGAGGAGACCTTTGCAAAATTTGCGGGCGCCCCGGTGCAGGCTTCCCAGAAATATCCCTATGCCCGCCTGGATATTATTTATGAGGACGAAGACATTCTTGTTATAAATAAACCGGCGGGCATGCTTTCTCAAAAGGCGGATTCAGGAGATATTTCCGCCAACGAATATATGATTGGCTACCTGTTGAAGCAGAATAAAATTACAGAATCCCAGCTTCGCACCTTCCGGCCTTCGGTGTGCAACCGGCTGGACCGGAATACATCAGGGCTTTTGATTGCAGGGAAAAGCCTGAAAGGCCTGCAGGAAATGGCGGAGCAGTTAAAAAACCGTTCTGTGAAGAAATATTATTGCTGCCTGGTAAAAGGCAAGGTATCAGAACCCAAACGGATGAAAGCCTGGCTTAGGAAGGACGAGGAACATAACCGGGTAACTGTGGCAGACCAGGAAATGCCGGATAAACATCCATCATGCACAGGCTGCCGTTTGGTGAGCCGCATGGACATCCCTGCTATGGAAGCCGGTAAGTATATTGAAACAGAATACGTTCCCATTGAGCATTTTAAGGCAGGGCAGCAAGGGGGCTTTACCTTGCTTAAGGTTCGCCTGGTTACCGGGCGTTCCCACCAGATACGTGCTCATTTAGCAGCGATAGGCTATCCCGTTGTTGGAGATGCGAAATATGGAAACAAGCAGGTAAACGCATGGTTTTCCAGGGAGCTTGGCGTACACGCCCAGCTGCTGCATGCTTCCAGGATAGAATTCCCAGACGGCAGGGTGCTGCATGCGCCGTTGAACGGCACATTCCAAAGGGTGGTCCGGCATCTGGGAAAATGCCAAGGGCAGCTTACACAATCCCCGTAGCCTTGTCCGCCTCTTGGAGGGCTGCAGGGATCATCCGCTGATTGTGGAAGTTTTCATTTCCAAGGGAAAAAAGAAAGGAAAAAATATGGCAACATGGAATTCCAGGGGCTTAAGAGGTTCCACGCTGGAAGAATTTATCAATCTTACCAATGAAAAATATGCAGAGCATGGGCTTGCATTAATCCAGAAGGTTCCAACGCCCATTACGCCGGTCCGGATCGATAAGGACAGCCGCCACATTACCCTGGCCTATTTTGACCAGAAAAGCACCGTGGATTATATCGGTGCAGTGCAGGGAATCCCGGTGTGCTTTGACGCAAAGGAATGCCGCACAGACACCTTTCCCCTGCAGAATATCCATCCCCATCAGATTCGTTTCATGGAGCAGTTTGAGCAGCAGAGGGGCATTTCCTTTTTGGTGGTTTTTTATTCCCACAGGAATGAATTTTATTATCTGCGCCACGGGAAGCTGATGGAATTCTGGAACCGGGCAGAGGATGGGGGAAGGAAAAGCTTCCGGTACGAGGAATTGGAGCGGGAATATTTTATTACTTCCAAAGGCGGCATACTGGTTCCTTATCTGGATGCCTTACAGCAGGATTTGGAAAAACGCGGTTGACAAAAAAAAGCGTTTCTTATATAATGGGAATGTTTTAATATAGTAGCATACTAAAGTACCAGATATGCCCAAATCATGCCAGTCCGCCGGATGGCAGACAGCGGAAAAATGCAGAAATCAGCGTATAATCTGGAAATATTTCCTGCCCTCTGGATGGCAGGCAGCGGAAAAATGCAGGCAGAAAGGAACAGCTATGAAGCAGAAATTAATACATACGCCGGAAGGTGTCCGGGATATTTACAATAGAGAATGTGCACGGAAATCAATTTTGCAGGAAAACCTGCATCATTTATTGAAAACATACGGATATCATGGAATTGAGACCCCGACTTTTGAATTCTTTGATATTTTCAGCAGGGAGATTGGAACAACCCCTTCCAAAGACCTATACAAATTTTTTGACCGGGAAGGAAATACATTGGTATTGCGGCCGGATATTACCCCCTCCATTGCCAGATGCGCGGCAAAATATTACGGGGACGAAACCTTTCCGGTGCGTCTTTGCTACATGGGCAATACCTTTATCAATAACAGCAGTTACCAGGGAAGGTTAAAGGAAAGCACGCAGCTTGGGGCGGAATTGATTGGGGATAATTCCGTGGCGGCAGATGCGGAAATCCTTGCCCTCGTGGTAAATGCCTTGAAGGTGGCGGGATTGAAGGAATTCCAGATTGGCGTTGGGCATGTAGATTTCTTCCGAGGACTTGTAAGCGCTGCCGATTTGCAGGAAGAAACAGAACAGGAATTGA
This sequence comes from uncultured Lachnospiraceae bacterium, assembly GCA_947384285.1. Taxonomy (GTDB): domain Bacteria; phylum Bacillota; class Clostridia; order Lachnospirales; family Lachnospiraceae; genus Petralouisia. The sequence continues at coordinate 115,386 of CANDGI010000003.1, read as the reverse complement.
TGGAGCTGATTTTCAATAAGAATTTTTTTGGCGTGGAAGAACTGCTGGATTCTTTGCATTTATCAAAAGAATTAAAAGAATTATTCGCCATGTTAGGGAATATCTGCATGTCCCAGGAGATGATTCTAAGAGCCAAGGAGTTGTCCTCTGGCTTCCCTGTGATTTTACATGCATTGGAACGGCTGGAAGAATTAGCCGGCGTGCTGAAATGTTACGGAGTGGAAAAATATATTTCCATTGAGCTTGGCATGCTAAGCAGTTATCACTATTATACGGGTATCATATTTGCAGGTTATACCTTTGGGAGCGGGGAACCGATTGTCAAGGGCGGCCGTTATGACCAGCTGCTGAATTATTTTGGAAAGGATGCGCCTTCCATTGGATTTGCAGTAGTGATTGACCAGCTTATGGCCGCATTGTCCCGGCAGAAAATTAAAATTCCCGTAAATGACAATGGGATTTTAATCGTATACCAGAGGGAAAAGCAGGAGGACGCCATACGGGAAGCAGAGCTTCAAAGAGGCCAAGGGAATTTTGTATCGCTGGCTGCTTGGGAAGAGGGCAGATCACAGGAAGAATACCAGTCATATGCCCTGCGCATGCATATGACAGACGTGCGGTTTTTAAAATAGAAAAGGCGGGTACATACCATGGAGGATATGAGATATTTAACATTTGCACTTGGAAAAGGAAGGCTGGCGAAACAGACGTTAGAGGCTTTTGAAAAAATAGGGATTACCTGTCAGGAAATGAAGGATAGGACCACCAGGAAACTGATTTTTGTGAATGAGGAATTAAAATTAAGGTTTTTCCTTGCCAAAGGGCCTGATGTGCCCACTTATGTGGAGTATGGGGCTGCGGATATCGGGGTGGTTGGAAAGGATACCATTTTAGAAGAGGCCAGGAATATCTATGAGGTGCTGGATTTGGGATTCGGCAGATGCCGGATGTGCGTGTGCGGGCCGAAAGAGGCAGAGGAGCTGCTCAAGCATCATGAGTTAATCCGTGTTGCTACCAAATATCCCAGGATTGCCAAAAATTATTTCTATAATAAGAAGCATCAGACCGTGGAGATTATTAAATTGAATGGATCCATTGAACTTGCCCCCATTGTAGGGCTGTCCGAGGTGATTGTGGATATTGTGGAGACAGGCTCCACGCTAAAGGAAAATGGGCTCCACGTATTGGAGGAGGTCTGCCCCCTCTCAGCAAGGATGGTGGTCAATCAGGTGAGCATGAAAATGGAAAATGAGAGAATTACAAAATTAATACAGGATTTAAAAGGAATATTGTAAAAATCCTTCAATTAAATGAAGATTATATTTCAGATAAAGAGCACTGCGCTGGATAATTTGCTGAATGCAGTGAATAAGAAAGCAAGGAGGGACTTATGAGGATACGAAAACTGACGGAAGAAACAAGGAGAGACCTTCAAAAGGATTTATTGAAGCGAAGCCCCAACAGCTATAAAGAGTATGAGGCCTGCGTCAATGAGATTATTGAAAAGGTACGGGAAATGGGGGATGAAGCCGTATTTTCCTATACAAAGCAGTTTGACGGGGCAGAAATTTCCAAAGAAAATATTCTTGTTACCAGGGAGGAAATTCAGGAGGCATACCAAAAGACTGATGATAAGCTGGTTGAGGTTATGAAAAAGTCCTTGGAAAATATCCGGGCATACCACGAGAAGCAAAAGCAGTATAGCTGGTTTGACAGCAGGCCCGATGGCGTTCTGCTGGGACAGAAGGTAACCGCGCTGGCCCGGGTGGGGGTCTATGTGCCAGGGGGCAAGGCTGCTTATCCCTCTTCCGTCCTTATGAATGTGGTTCCGGCGAAGGTGGCTGGAGTGGAAAAGATTGTGATGGCAACGCCTTGCAGCCGGGAAGGCAAAGTAAATCCCGCTACCCTGGCAGCGGCGGATTTGGCGGGAGTGGATGAAATATATAAGGCAGGAGGCGCCCAGGCGGTGGCAGCTTTGGCCTTTGGCACGGAAAGCATTCCCAAAGTGGATAAAATCGTAGGCCCTGGAAATATTTATGTGGCACTTGCCAAAAAGGCTGTGTTTGGGCATGTCAGCATTGACTCCATTGCCGGCCCTAGTGAAATCCTGGTTCTTGCAGATGAAACAGCCAATCCCAGGTATGCGGCGGCGGATTTGCTGTCCCAGGCAGAGCATGACGAGCTGGCAAGCGCTATTTTAATTACGGACAGTGAAGCCCTGGCAGAGAAGGTCTCTGCGGAGGTGGATAAATTCACCAGATCCCTTTCCAGAAAAGAAATTATTGAGAAATCTTTGGAAAATTACGGATATATCCTGGTTGCAGAAAATATGGAGAAGGCCATAGAGGCTGCCAATGAAATTGCTTCGGAGCACCTGGAAATCCTGACGGCAGATCCCTTTGAGGTCATGATGAAAATTAAAAATGCCGGGGCTGTTTTCTTAGGGGAATATTCCAGCGAGCCTTTGGGAGATTATTTTGCAGGGCCGAACCATGTGCTTCCCACCAACGGGACAGCAAAGTTTTTCTCACCCTTAGGGGTAGACGATTTTATAAAAAAATCCAGCATTATCTCCTACTCCAGGGAGGCTTTAGAGCCGATTTATAAAGATATTGTACAATTTGCTTCCTCAGAACAGTTGACGGCGCACGCAAATTCTATTAAAGTAAGGTTTGAAGGATAAATTTTCTTGCAATGACAAGAGGGTGCAGTTTTCCAATCGGCGGAAAAATGTATCGCAGAAACCTATATTTGTGAAAATAGAAAGCAGAAAAGAGGAGAGAACAATGCCAGCAGAGAGAAGCGCCAAGCAGCGCCGGAAGACAAAGGAAACAGATGTGAGCCTGACATTGAACTTAGATGGCAGCGGCACAACCCAGTTAAATACAGGAATTGGTTTTTTTGACCATATGCTGGATGGGTTTGCCCGCCACGGTTTTTTTGATTTGAAAGTCCAGGTGACGGGGGATTTGATTGTAGATACCCACCATACCATTGAGGACACTGGGATCGTCCTTGGAAACGCCATCCGCATTGCATTGAGGGATAAAAAGGGAATCCGGCGCTATGGAAGCTGTATTCTGCCCATGGATGAGACCCTGGCTCTTTGCGCCATTGATTTAAGCGGACGGCCGTATTTTTCTTTTGAAGGGGAGTTTACCACAGAACGGGTGGGGTATATGGATACTGAGATGGTAAGGGAATTTTTCTATGCCATTTCCTACAGCGCGGGAATGAACCTTCATATGAAAATCTTATCCGGCACAAACAACCATCATATGATCGAAGGGCTGTTTAAGGCTTTTGGAAGGGCGTTGGATGAAGCCACTGGGAAGGACCCAAGAATCAAAGATGTTATGTCAACGAAAGGTAGTTTATAGGTGATAATATGGAACATAAGAACCTGATTGCCACAATTTACCTGAAAGATGGTATGGCGGTAAAAGGAAAGAATGATCTTACCAGGGCCGGAGATTTGAAGGAACTGGCTAAAATCTACAATGACAGCGGAGTGGATAAGCTTTATATTTTTGATTTATCGGATACGGACGAAGAACATGAGACAAATCTGCATACCATCAAGGAGCTGAGCCGGGTGATGGAGATTCCTATTTACGGCGCAGGGAATGTAAACCGCCTGGAAGATATTAAGAAGCTTCTTTATGCTGGATGCAGAGGGGTTATCCTGGACAGCGGAAAACACGAAACCATTGCCCTTGCAGAAGAGGGAGCCAAGCGGTTTGGCCGGGAAAAGCTATTGATTTCCATGGAAAATGTAGATTTAATTTTTAAGCATAAGAAGGAAGTAATCGAAAATATACACAAGCTGGTGGTGTTGAATGAAGGGATTATTGAGTCCCTGGAGGACATTACCGACCATCCCTTCAGCGTGATTATTGAAGGGTATGACAAGGATCGCTGGGTGGAAATCCTGAAAAAAGAGCAGGTAACAGGAATCGGGGGTCCTTACATCAGCGACCCGGATACTTATGTGACAGAGCTGAAACAGGTTCTTGCCGCAGAAGGGATCGAGACAAAGAAATTCGAGTCTTCCATGGAGTGGTCAGAGTTTAAGCTGAATGCTGAAGGGATGCTTCCTGTCATTGTCCAGGATTACCAGACAGCAGAGGTTTTAATGTTGGCCTATATGAATGAAGAGGCATTCCAAACCACCTTATCCCTGGGGAAAATGACGTATTACAGCAGAAGCAGGAAAGAGCTTTGGATTAAGGGGGAAACCTCCGGCCATTACCAGTATGTAAAATCTTTGACCATCGACTGCGACAAGGATACGCTCTTAGCTAAGGTTTCCCAGGTAGGGGCTGCCTGCCATACTGGAAATACAAGCTGTTTTTTCCAGGAATTGGTGAAAAAGGAGTTTACCACTAAGAATCCCATGAGGGTTTTTGAGGATGTATATGATGTGATTAAAGACCGCAAGGCCAATCCCAAGGAAGGCTCTTACACCAACTACCTGTTTGAAAAAGGGATTGACAAAATCCTGAAAAAAATAGGGGAAGAGGCTACAGAGATTGTCATTGCATCCAAGAACCCGGAAAAAGAGGAGATTAAGTATGAAATCTCTGATTTTCTGTACCATGTGATGGTGCTTATGGTGGAAAAGGGAGTGACCTGGGAGGATATTGTGGAGGAATTAAACCAGCGGTAATTCTCTTCCTGCTTTTCAGAGGCGCTTACTGTGTGAGAGAGAGCATGTTTGAAAATTCATTCCCCCAATCTGCATGAATTCAGGTTACATAGCCCGCTATGCGCCCTTCATTTGGCACAAATATCCCCACAGGGCGCCTTCGGTGTCCAACAAACTGTGACGTACATCTAGGAGAAAGCAATTGTCAAACATGCTCTGGGAAAACGTGAGAGAACGGAATTTTTCAGAAGATACCTGGATTTTAGAGAGAAAGCATGTATTTTTCAGACAACAGAATCGTAAACTGTAGTAAGAAAAATTTTGGGGAGACGCCATGACAAAGCAAATGGAAGAGACGGCTGCGGAGCGCAGGGCGTATGTAGACCAAATCCGCGCGTCCTTTTATCCAGAGGAAGCTGATAGAGGAAAGACAGGAAGAACAGCATTCCGGAAAGGCTTGGCATCCGTTGACAATTCGCAGGAAGGGGAGGCCGGATATTCCAGCCTTGGCATACGCACCATAATTGCATGCTTGATTTTTGCGGTTTTTGTATATTGCGACCAGAAACAGATTTCCTTCCATCAATATAAGGCAAAGGATGTGTGGAAGCAGATAGAATGGAATCCGCTGCCATTGGAAGAATTGCAGGAAACCATAAAAATTTCATTCAAGCAGTTGTAACCTGCTTATCTAAAAATCTGTTGCCTTCCAACAGCCAATGTGCTAATATGGAAAATAAAAATTCCAAAGAGCAAGGTGTTATTATGGAGCGGAACTATCAGAAAGAATTAGATAAGATTATCGAAAACCACAAAAAACAGCAATATGTTCCCAGATTGTTTTTGCATAGCTGCTGTGCTCCCTGCAGCAGTTATGTGTTAGAATATCTGTCCCAATATTTTCAGATTACCGTATTCTACTACAATCCCAATATATACCCAGAGGAAGAGTATTTGAAACGTGTAGAGGAACAGAAGCATTTTATCCAGCTTTTCCAGCTGGACATGCTTAAGGCAGGGAAAGGAAACATCTGCCATAAAATAGAATTTCTGGAAGGAAACTATGAGAAAGATAAATTTTACCAGATGGCTCATGGAATGGAAGAGCTGCCGGAAGGCGGGGAACGCTGTTTTCAATGTTATGAACTGCGTCTGAGGGAGGCAGCAGAGCATGCCAGGGAGCTGGGGATGGATTATTTTACCACCACCTTATCCATCAGCCCTTTGAAAAATGCAAAAAAGCTTAATGAAATCGGGGAACGGCTGGCAGAGGAATATGGCGTATCCTACCTTATGTCTGATTTTAAGAAGCGGGATGGATACAAGCGGTCTGTGGAGCTTTCCAGGGAATACGGGATGTATCGGCAGGATTACTGCGGATGCATCTTTTCTATGCGGGAGCGGCAGGGCAGACTGGCCTCCCAGGGCAAGGGGCATCCTGCCTTTCCGTCCGTATCCAAATATGAAACGTTCGCTGCAGCGCTAGAACGTGTTTGAAATGGAAATCTGACGATGGGGCATTTGGCTGCAGATATAAGAATACAGGAACAAATAGAGAAAGAGGGAAAATTATATGGCACAATTATGGGGCGGACGTTTTACCAAGGAAACAGACCAGCTGGTCTATGATTTTAATGCGTCCATATCATTTGACAAAAAATTCTACAAACAGGATATGCAAGGCAGCATTGCCCATGTGAAAATGCTGGGGAAACAGGGAATTTTGACCCAGGAAGAGGCACAGGAGATCGTAAAGGCGATCAAGGATATCTTGCAGGAGGTAGAGGAGGGAACCCTTGAAATTTCCCAGGAGTATGAGGACATCCACAGCTTTGTAGAGGCAACGCTGATTGACCGTCTGGGAGATACCGGGAAGAAATTGCATACCGGGAGAAGCAGGAACGACCAGGTTGCGCTGGATATGCGGCTTTTTACCAGGCAGGAGGTGCTTAAGACAGATGAACTGCTGGAAAAATTATTAAATGAAATTTTAATAATCATGGAAAACAACGTAGATACCTATATGCCAGGGTTTACTCATCTGCAAAAGGCACAGCCGGTCACGCTGGCCCACCACATGGGCGCTTATTTTGAAATGTTTAAAAGAGACCGCCAGAGAATGGAGGATATTTACCATAGGATGAATTTCTGCCCCCTTGGCAGCGGAGCCCTGGCTGGGACTACGTATGATTTGGACCGATATGACACCGCAAGGCAGCTGGGCTTTGACGGGCCTGCCTTAAACAGCATGGATGGGGTGTCCGACCGGGATTACCTGATTGAATTTTTATCTGCATTGTCTACTGTCATGATGCATCTGAGCCGGTTTTCAGAGGAAATCATTATCTGGAACAGCAATGAATACCAGTTTGTGGAGATTGATGATGCATACAGCACAGGCAGCAGCATTATGCCCCAGAAGAAGAATCCTGATATCGCAGAGCTTGTCCGGGGAAAAACAGGGCGCGTCTATGGGGCGCTGATTTCTCTGCTTACAACCATGAAAGGGCTTCCTCTTGCCTATAATAAGGACATGCAGGAGGATAAGGAATTCACCTTTGATGCCATAGATACGGGGAAGGGCTGCCTGGCATTGTTTGCAGGAATGCTTTCTACCATGAAGTTTAAAAAAGAACGGATGGAAGCCAGCGCGAAGCATGGGTTTACCAATGCCACAGATGCAGCGGACTATCTGGTAAACCACGGCGTGCCTTTCCGGGATGCCCATGGAATTGTGGGGCAGCTGGTTCTTTACTGTATTGAGAAGAAGGCTGCCATTGACGATTTGTCTTTAGAAGAACTGAAACAGATCAGCCCGGTATTTGAAGAAGATATCTTTGATGCGGTTTCCCTGAAGGCCTGCGTGGAAAAGCGGCTTACCCTGGGGGCTCCTGGGCAGGAGGCTATGAAGAAAGTGATTGAACTGGAAAAGGAATATTTGAGCAAGGATTGGAAAACATCATTGCAGGACTGGGAACAGGAATTGATGAAATAGAAAGGAGAATATATAATGAGCCAGAAATTAAAAGCAGGAGTGCTTGGCGGAACAGGAATGGTAGGGCAGCGTTTTATCGCATTGCTGGAGAACCACCCATGGTTTGAGGTGACAACGATTGCTGCAAGCCCCCGTTCTGCAGGTAAGAGATATGAGGATGCCGTAGGCGGCCGCTGGAAAATGGATACGCCTATGCCAGAAGCTGTGAAGGATCTTGTAGTTATGAATGTGAACGAGGTGGAAGCAGTGGCTTCCCAAGTGGATTTTGTGTTCAGCGCAGTGGATATGTCCAAAGAAGAGATAAAGGCAATAGAGGAAGCCTATGCCAAAACGGAAACCCCGGTGGTTTCCAATAACAGCGCCCACAGATGGACGCCGGATGTGCCCATGGTCGTGCCGGAAATCAACCCGGAGCATATGAAAGTCATCGATTCCCAGAAAAAACGTCTGGGAACAGAACGGGGATTCGTGGCAGTAAAGCCCAATTGCTCCATCCAGTCCTATGCCCCTGCTCTGACGGCATGGAAGGAATTTGAGCCTTACGAGGTAGCAGCCACCACCTACCAGGCAATTTCCGGCGCTGGGAAAACCTTCCAGGACTGGCCGGAAATGGAAGGGAATATCATTCCCTTTATCGGAGGAGAAGAAGAAAAATCTGAAAAAGAGCCCCTCCGTATCTGGGGAGAAATCAAAGACGGCGTAATTGCCCCTGCATCCAGCCCGGTGATTACCTGCCAGTGTATCCGTGTGCCGGTATTAAACGGCCATACCGCGGCAGTATTTGTGAAATTCAAAAAGAAACCAACCAAGGAACAGTTGATTGAAAAATTAAGGAATTTCAGCGGTGCGCCCCAGGAATTGAATCTGCCAAGCGCCCCGAAACACTTTATCCAATATCTGGAGGAGGAGAACCGCCCCCAGGTAACGGCAGATGTAGATTATGAAAATGGCATGGGAATCAGCGTAGGACGGCTGAGGGAGGATGCCGTATACGACTGGAAGTTTGTGGGCTTATCCCACAATACCGTAAGAGGCGCTGCAGGGGGAGCAATCCTGTGTGCAGAGCTGTTAAAAGCCCAAGGGTATATTTCTGCCAAATAAAGCTGGTAAAGATACCAAATAAAGTTGATATAAATATCACGTAAAGCGGGGGTGCAGATGACAGGAATGATTTTTCAGACACGCGCGAAACCCCGGCAAGCAGTGGGATATTAGAAAATTTAAAACTGATACTGCCCCGGCCTTTGGATAAGAAGGCCGGGGCAGTATTAATGTCAGGCTGCTGTGAAAAGATTAACGATTCTTGCATTCTTAGTTTTTTTCGGTTAAGATAGATAACGGGAATGACAAAAAATGATAAATTTTTGTCATTCTCTACAAAAAATGATTAGGGAGAAAAAATATGAGCAGGTTATCAGTAATTTCTACGGACAAAGTAAATTCCACCACAGAAACGCTGATGAAGGAATTTACCCAGCGAATTATCGCAAATCCGCCCGGAGTCTGCCCAGTTGACATGCAGCTTGCATTTTTAAAAGTCTGTCATGCGCAGACTTGCGGAAAATGTGTTCCATGCCGTATCGGACTTGGAATATTAGAAGAACTTCTGGAAAGTGTTCTGGATAACACGGCAATCATGGAAACCCTTGATTTGATTGAACATACGGCGACGAATATTAAGAATTCTGCGGACTGTGCCATCGGTTTCGAATCTGCCCGCATGGTGCTGGCAGGGCTGGAAGGGTTCAAGGAAGACTATATTTCCCACGTGAAGGAGCATCAGTGTACCGGAACCTTTGAACAGCCCATTCCGTGTGTCACCCTCTGTCCGGCAAATGTGGATATTCCAGGGTATGTGGCGCTGGCTGGGGAAGGCAGATGTGAGGATGCAGTACGCTTGATCCGCAAAGACAATCCATTCCCCACCGCATGTGCATTGATTTGTGAGCATCCCTGTGAGAGCAGATGCCGCAGGAACATGATTGATGATTCCATCAATATCCGGGGCATTAAACATTATGTGATGGACAAAGCCAATGCCAGCAAGGTTCCGGTTCCCTCCTGTGCAGAGCCTACCGGAAGGAAGGTTGCAATTGTCGGCGGAGGGCCTTCCGGCCTGACTGCGGCATATTTCCTCCAGCTGATGGGACATCAGACAACCGTATTCGAGGAAAAGGCACAGCTTGGCGGTATGCTCCGCTACGGCATTCCCAATTACCGTTTCCCCAGGGAAAGGCTGAAGGAAGACATTGATGCAATTCTTTCCACTGGCGTGGAGGTCAAGTTAAATGCAGGCGTTGGCACAGAGGAATTAAAAGAAATCAACGATACATACGATGCAGTCTACATTGCCATCGGCGCCCACGCAGAGAAACGGCTGGACTTAGAAGGAGAGGACAGCGGAAATGTTATCTCAGCGGTAGAGATGCTGCGTGAGATCGGGGACGACAAGTACCCTGATTTTACAGGAAAAAGAGTGATTGTGGTAGGCGGCGGCAACGTGGCAATGGATTGCGCCAGAACGGCAATCCGTTCCAATGCAAAGACCGTCAGCATTGTATACCGCAGGCGGAAGGAGGATATGACGGCACTGCCGGCAGAGGTAGAGGGAGCCATTGCAGAAGGCATTGAGCTTTTGACGTTAAAGGCGCCTTTGAGGATTGAGAAGGATGAAGCAGGCAACGCAAGCGCGCTGTGGGTACAGCCCCAGATTATCGGCCAGGTAAGGGGCGGGCGGCCTTCCCCCAGAAAAGCAGATAAGCCGGAAGAACGGCTGGAATGCGATATTATTCTAATGGCGGTTGGGCAGGAAATTGTGTCAGAGCCATTTGCCCAGGCAGGGATTTCCGTAAAGCGCCAAAGGCTCCAGGCGGATGCGTCCGGCGCGTTAAACCGGGTAGGCATGTATGCAGGCGGAGACTGCGTTTCCGGCCCGGCTACCGTAATCAAAGCCATTGCGGCTGGAAAGGTGGCAGCGGCAAATATTGATGAATTCTTTGGATGCCACCATGGGATTTCCGTTGATGTGGAGATACCGGAACCCCTTTTGAATGATAAGATTCCATGCGGCCGTGTAAACTTAGGAGAAAAAGAATCCTGGGCCCGCAAAGATAATTTTGAAGGCATTGAGTATACCATGAGCGACGAGGAAGCATATCAGGAAGCAAGCCGCTGCCTGCGGTGTGACCGCCATGGATGCAGTGTACTGAGAGGAGGCAGACAGGAAAAATGGTAAATTTGACAATTGATCACAAAAACGTGCAGGTGCCGGAAGGAACCACAATTCTGCAGGCTGCCAAGACAGCCGGGGTGAAAATCCCAACCCTCTGCTTCTTAAAAGAATTAAATGAAATCGGCGCCTGCCGGATCTGCTGCGTGGAGATAGAAGGCAAGGAAGCCCTTGTGGCATCCTGCAACACCAAGGTAGAGGAAGGCATGGTGGTGTATACAAGCAGCCTGAAGGCTCATTATGCCCGAAGGATGAATCTGCAGATTATCCTTTCCCAGCATGATTTCCGCTGTGCAGCCTGCCAGCGGAACGGAAGCTGCGCACTGCAGAAAATCTGTGAGGATATGAACATCAACGATGTGCCCTTTGAACAGGATTTTGAGAAGAGAAGCTGGGACTTAGGATTTCCCTTGATCCGCAATGCCAGCAAATGCATCAAATGCATGCGGTGCGTGCAGATTTGCGATAAGATACAATCCTTGGGAATCTGGGATATTGTAAACACCGGCAAGCGCACCAGCGTCGGTGTATCCAAAATGCGTAAGATTACAGAGTCAGACTGTGCCTTATGCGGACAGTGCATCACCCATTGCCCTACCGGAGCCCTTCGGGAACGAGATGATGTCCGCAAGGTCATGGATGCGGTCAATGACCCGGAAAAGATTGTGGTGGTACAGATTGCTCCGGCAGTGCGCGCCGCATGGGGCGAAGGCCTTGGCCTTCCAGAGAAGATGGCAACAGAAAAGCGCATGGCGGCGGCAGCCCGTGCATTAGGCATGGATTATGTTTTTGATACGAATTTCAGCGCAGATTTGACCATTATGGAAGAAGCAACGGAGTTTTTGGAGCGCATGACCCATCATGACGAATATCAGTGGCCCATGTTTACCTCCTGCTGCCCGGGGTGGGTGCGGTTTATGAAGTCGCAGTACCCGGATATGACAAAACAGCTGTCCACAGCAAAATCACCCCAGCAGATGTTTGGAGCCGTTGCAAAAACCTATTTTGCGGAGAAAGTGCTTGACGTGGATCCGGAAAGGATTTTCTGCGTATCCATTATGCCCTGTACCGCCAAAAAAGCGGAATGTGAACTGCCCAATATTAATGACGCAGGCGCAGGGAAGGATGTGGACGTGGTTCTTACCACCAGAGAGTTTGACCGGCTGTTAAGGTCTGAATTGATCTGCCCGGAGAACTTGGAGGAAGAAGAATTTGACTCTCCGCTGGGCACTGGCTCAGGTGCAGCCGTTATCTTCGGCGCCACAGGCGGCGTGATGGAGGCGGCGCTTCGGACGGCATATTATACCTTGGAGAAAGAGAATCCCAAACCAGATGCATTTAAGATGGTACGGGGGCTTGACGGCGTCAAGGAAGTGGAAACAGAGATTGCAGGAATTCCAATCCGTGCGGCAGTGGTGCATGGCCTTGGCAATACAAGGAAATTGATGGATAGAATCAATTCCGGGGAAGCGGAATATGATTTTGTGGAGGTTATGGCCTGTCCAGGTGGCTGCGCAGGCGGCGGCGGACAGCCAATCACGGAAGGACGTGAAATGGCAGGGGAACGAGGGAGCAAGCTTTATCAGTTAGATAGGAAGAATCCTCTTCGGTTCTCCCATGAGAATCCTTCGGTACGGGCTTTGTACAGCCAGTATTTGGAGAAGCCCCTGTCCCATAAGGCACATGAGCTGCTGCATACAGATCATTTGGGATGGGATATGCCATCTAAAAATGAGTAGGAATTTCGATAAGTGTCCGTTCTAGTAACAAAGTGAACTTTTCATAATTGGGGTACAAACGGAAAGGCAGGATGGCTCTTTGGCACGCAGGCTGGGCAGCGTTCCAAAGGGTCATCCTGCCTTTCCTGTGTATCAGAATATGGATGGTTCACTGGTTTATTGTCTGGAAATGTGAGGATGTTGGGAAACTTCCCCTGTGTATCGAAATGTGGATGGAATATATGGCGGGATGTGCTGGCGTTCTGGCAGCTTTTTTTGCACGATTGAAGTGGAAAAAGGAAAAAGTATTGTAAAAAAAGTTAAATCGTGATATGATACGAAAGTGGAAATCTACAGCGGATGAAGAGCGGTAGGAAAAAATGTACGGGAGGCCGGATGAGGGATGCGGTTATGATTGGAAGAAAAGAGGAATTACAGCAGTTGGATGAGATGTACCATCAGGAGGGGAATCAGCTTTTTGTGTTGTATGGGAGAAAAGAGAATGGCGGCAGGGAGCTGATACGGGATTTTTGCAGGGATAAAAAATATTTTTATTATTATGCGCCGGAAATTTCCCCCTATGCCCAGAAACAGCGGATGAAGAGAGAAATTGAAGAGCATTCTCATACTGCGGTTTCCGAGGAAGCTTATGATGTCTATTTCAAGCGGATGAAAAGCAAGGATGGAAGCAAGCTGGTGTTTGTCATTGATGAATTTCAAAATATTGTAAAAAAGGACAGCCAGTTCATGGACAGTATCTTGAAATTAAAGGCCAAGAAGCTGTATCCAGGCCCGGTGATGATTCTTTTGTGCAGCTCTTCGATTCCCTGGATAGAGCAGGAGCTTCCTGGGATGCTGGGGAATGCCATGAAAAAAGTGGATGGCATTGTGAAAATCAGTGAATTAAGGTTCTTGGATTTGGTGCGGAGCTTTCCAAAGTACAGTGTCAGGGAGAGCATGGAGACATACGGAGTGATTGGCGGCGTGCCGGAATATATGAAGGCATGGGAGGATGGACGGGATATCCGTGGCAATATCTGCAGCCTGATTCTTTCAAAAAACGGTTTTTTACATAGGAAGGCAGAAGAAATCATCCGAAGCCAGTTACGGGAGCTTTCTGTATACAACACCCTTCTGGAGGTTCTGGCATCTGGAAAGCACAAGCTGAATGACATTTACCAGGCAACGGGGTTTTCCAGGGCGAAAATCAGCGTTTATCTGAAAAACCTTATGGAGTTTGATGTTGTGGAGAAAGTCTATTCTTTTGAAACGGGCGGCTGGCAGAATGCCCAGAAAGGCCTGTATCAGATAAAAGATACATTTATTAATTTCTGGTTTAAGTTTGTATATCCCTATTTGTCAGACCTTCAGCAGATGGAGCCGGAAGAGTTTTATGAAAAGCATATCGAAAAAGAGATGGAAGCCTATCTGAAACGGTATTTTGTAAATGTGTGCATGGAATATCTGAAATTGCAGGATATGGTAGGAAAACTGCCGCTGCGCATTCATAAGATGGGCACCTGGATTGGGAAAAAAGGCCATATCGATATTATTGCCCAAAACAGTGTGAGGGAAAACATCATTTGCCTTTGCAACTGGTCGGAGCCGGAAATGACTTTCGAGATGTGCCAGCAGCTTTTTGAGAGCATGGAGCAGGCCAGGATTACAGCGAATTATTACTATCTGTTTTCTGCTAAGTCCTTTGAAGCGAGACTGGTAAAAGCAGTAGAAAAAGACCCGCGTATCCTGTTGGTGGATATGAGCAAATAGATAGAAAGCAGAATGAATTTATGATGAAGGCTTTCATAATAGAAACAGGATGCAAATTTATTATGAAAGCTTTCATAATAGAAACAGGATGCAAGTTTATGGTGAAAGCTTTATAATAGAAGGCAGGATGTAGATTTATGGCGAAAGCTTTATATATAGCAGAAAAACCCAGTGTAGCACGGGAATTTGCCAAAGCATTAAAACTGGAATTAAAAAATCATGACGGCTATATGGAATCAGGGGAAGCCATAGTTACCTGGTGTGTAGGGCATCTGGTCACCATGAGTTACCCGGAAGCCTATGATGAAAAATATAAGAAATGGAGCCTTGCCACCCTTCCGTTTCTCCCGGAGGATTTCAAGTATGAGGTAATCCCAGGCGTGAAAAAGCAGTATGAGATCGTGGCAGGATTGTTGAACCGGACAGATGTGGATACCATTTATGTATGTACGGACTCTGGAAGGGAAGGGGAGTATATCTACCGGCTGGTGGAACGCCAGGCAAAGGTCAGGGGGAAAAACCGCCGGAGGGTGTGGATTGATTCTCAGACAGAGGAGGAAATCTTAAGGGGAATCCGGGAAGCCAAGGATTTGTCAGAATATGATAATCTCTGTGAATCCGCCTATTTACGGGCAAAAGAAGATTATTTAATGGGCATTAATTTTTCTCGCCTGCTTACCTTAAAATATGGGAATGCCATCTCAAGCTTTTTGAATACCAAGTATACCGTGGTCAGCGTAGGACGGGTCATGACCTGTGTGCAGGGCATGGTGGTCCGTCGGGAGCGGGAGATCCGGGAATTTGTAAAAACCCCTTTTTACCGGGTGGTAAGCACGGTGGATATCCAGGGAAATTCCATCGAAGGAGAGTGGAGGGCTGTGGAAGGATCCGCCTACTACCAGTCCCCCAAACTCTATAAAGAAAATGGCTTCAAAAGCCGGGAAGATGCAGAAAGATTAATAAAAGATTTAATTTTCAATCCGAAGAAGGGAAGCCATGGAACCGGGGAATCTGCTATGGAAGTCTCCCACATCCATAATAGGATGGCCACGGGGACTGCCGGAGGGGATGCTTTGGAAACCGGCAAAGGAGAAGCAGCCGTATTTTCTATAGAGAAGAAAAAAGAAAATAAGAACCCTCCTTTATTGTACAATCTGGCAGAGCTTCAGAATGACTGCTCCAGATTTTTTAAAATCAGCCCGGATGAGACCTTGCAGGTGGTGCAGGAATTGTATGAGAAAAAGCTGGTGACTTATCCCAGGACGGACGCCAGGGTTCTGTCGTCGGCGGTAGCAAAGGAAATCCATAAGAATATCAGCGGCCTTAAGAACATACCTTCCGTCCGGGAATTTTCCGAGGAGATTTTGGAAACAGGAAGTTATAAAAAGATTGCAAAGACCCGGTATGTGAATGATAAGCAGATTACAGACCATTATGCCATTATCCCTACGGGCCAGGGTTTTTCCGCCATCCGCAGCCTGAATGGGACGGCGTTGAATGTTTATGAAGCCATTGTCCGACGGTTTCTTGGAATATTCTTTCCACCGGCTGTCTACCAGAAAATCAGCCTGGTCACGGCTATGGAGCCGGTTTCTAGGGAACAGCCCCAAAAGGACGCTTCTTTGGAAGGGCAGAAGGAGGGAAGCTCTGCCAGGAAAGAAAAATTCTTTTTTGCATTCAAGGTTCTGGCAGACCCGGGCTATCTTAAGGTTATGGAGTATTCCTTCCAGAAAAAGAAAGACAGGGAAAAGCCAGAAGGGAAGGAACAGTCTGGAACAGAAGAGAATTCCTGCGACGGAAAGCTTCTGGAGCTTCTTTCCAGGTTAAAAAAAGGAATGAAACTTCCAGTGGAAGCATTAAATATCAAGGAGGGGGAAACCTCCCCTCCCAAACGCTATAATTCCGGCTCCATGATACTTGCCATGGAGAATGCCGGGCAGCTGATTGAGGATGAAGAACTCCGCGCCCAAATCAAAGGAAGCGGAATTGGCACCAGCGCCACCAGGGCAGAAATTTTGAAAAAGCTGGTCAATAACAAATACCTTGCCCTGAACAAGAAAACCCAGGCCATCACACCGACTTTATTAGGTGAAATGATATACGACGTGGTAAATGCATCCATCCGCTCCTTGTTAAATCCTGAATTAACTGCAAGCTGGGAAAAAGGGCTGACCTATGTAGCAGAAGGAAGCATTACCCCCAAGGAATACATGGATAAATTAGAGCATTTTGTAAGGAGCCGCACCAGCGGCGTACTAGGATTAAATAACCAATACGCACTGCGAGGGCATTTCCAATATGCTTCCACATATTATAAGTCTTCGAAGCCATCGGCGAATAAACCTTCGCCCCCCTCCGCAAAAGACAAAGCATCCAGGAAAACGCCAGAAAAAAAGCAGGTCACTTAGCAGGTTACTTAGCAGGTTACGCTGTAGTCTTAGATTCATAGTAAAAGAAAAGAGGAAAATCAAATGGAAACATGTAAAATCACCAACCTGTACAATTTATCAGAAACCATAGCAGCAGACCTTTTCCAAGGCCTGACTTACCCCTGGGAAGCGCTGCCCAAAATCAGCAGATTTATCTGCGAACTTGGAAAAACCTTGGACAAAGAAAAATTTGAACAGCGGGGAGAAAACATCTGGATCGCCAAGAATGCAAAGGTTGCCCCCACAGCCTGCCTGAACGGCCCCTTAATCGTCGATGAGGAAGCAGAAATCCGCCATTGCGCATTTATCCGGGGAAATGCCATTGTAGGAAAAGGTGCAGTGGCAGGCAATTCCACCGAACTGAAAAATGTAGTATTGTTCAATAAGGTTCAGGTGCCCCATTACAATTACGTAGGAGACGCCATCTTAGGTTATAAGGCTCATATGGGTGCGGGCTCCATCACCTCCAATGTGAAGTCAGATAAGACATTGGTGGTGGTAAAGGGAGAAGGGGAAGAGATTGCCACCGGGTTAAAGAAATTCGGAGCCATGTTAGGGGATGAAGTGGAGGTTGGCTGCAACAGCGTGCTGAATCCAGGAACCGTGGTAGGCAGAAACAGCAATATTTATCCTCTTTCCATGGTACGGGGCGTTGTGCCGGCAAATTCCATTTACAAAAAGAAAAATGATTTGGTAGAAAAACATATTTAGTTGACAAAAAAAGCCATATGCTTTATTGTATTAAATGAATAATACAATAAAGCATATGGCTTTTTTTGAGGAAGGGCGAATGGCCTCATCTGGATAAACCAGGAACGCGCCATACAAAAATTCTGCCATTTTGCGCAAGAAATTGTTCGTAAGAGCCTAAGAAAAAAGGAGAGAGGGTTATGTTGGAAATTCAAGATTTAACAAAAAAATACGGCAAGCATTTGGCGGTTGACCATGTAAGCTTTACGGTGCCTGGAGGACAGGTAGGAATTTTATTAGGGCCAAACGGAGCCGGAAAATCTACGATTATTAAATGCATCGCAGGGCTTTTGCGCTGTCAGGGCGGCGTGGGCATTGAGCGGATGCCGGCAAGGACATTGGAGGCGAAGCGGATATTTGCCTACGTGCCGGAAATTCCAGCAATGTTTGATGCCTTAACGGTCCGGGAGCATATTGAATATGTGCGGCGTGCCTACCATTCCTCCATTTCCGACCAAGAGATTGAGAAGCTTCTGGTTCGGTTTGAATTGGAGGATAAACAGGAAAAGTTAGGAAATGAATTGTCCAAAGGCATGATGCAGAAGGTGAGCATCTGCTGCGCCCTTGCTATTCTGCCCAAGGTGATTTTGCTGGATGAGCCTATGGTGGGCTTGGATCCGGCAGCCATTAAGGAATTGAAGGAGGTTGTACTGGAGCTTAAGGAACAAGGGGCAACCGTGTTAATCAGCACCCATATGCTGGAAATGGTCAAAGAATTGTGGGATGTCATGTTCATTATGGAACGGGGGAAAATCGTAGGTACATTTACCAGGGAACAGGCAAAAGATGCGGATATCGAAGAACTGTTCTTCCAGATTACGGGAGGCGGTGAATCAGAATGAAAGGTTTCGTATATCTGTACCAAAGAACAATTATAAACAGGATAAAAAAAGCGTTGAAGCGTCCCGTAACTTATCTGATGGTAATTTTCATTTCGCTGTATGTTGTGATGATTTACAACAGTTTCCACATGATGATACAGGAGGGGGAGTTTAACTCTTCGAAAAATTTGGTAACGATTCTTTCCATGCTGATCTTTTGGCTGATTCCGGCAAACCTGATTAGCTATGCCAAACGAAAAGGGCTTTTGTTCCGCCCCAGTGAAGTGCATTTTGTATTTTCTTCCCCGGTAAGCCCTAAGCTGGTATTGATGTTCGCCGGGGTAAAATCCTTTGCAATGAATATCTTGATTGGAATAGTGATTGGGGCAGCCGGCGTGCTGTGGTTTGATGCCAGCCTCTTGCAGACGTTTTTGTACTTTCTGTTTTTTGTGGTATTTGAAAGCATTTTGGAGGCTTCCGCCATTATTTTCTGTTACGGCAATGAAAAGCTGCCAGAGAAATTTTTCAAAGGCCTGGTACTTGCTATGTATCTGTTTATCGCGGCTGTGATAGGGATTGCAGTATTTCTTATGATTACCAGGGAGCCGTCTTTCGGGCTGCTGCAGGAGTTCTTTGCCATGCCGGTGATCCAGATGGTTCCGGTGGTGGGGTGGAATGTGGCTGCAACCAGATTGATTTTTCTCGGGCCTGACGCCGTAAATATCACAGGCACGGTTTTGTATCTTGTATCTACCGTGCTGATGTTTCTTGCCGCCTGGCGGATGGAATGCACAGGCGCCTATTATGAAGATGCCATGAAATTTGCAGACGAATACCAGGAGCGGCGGATGAAGCAGAAAAAGGGAGTTGCCTCTGTGCCCTGGCTGGAAAAGCACCGGAAATTTAAGCGGGCATCTGTGGAATACAAAGGTTTTTATGCGAAGGCAATTTATTTCAGGCAGATGCTGGAGTATAAAAAGAACCCAACCTTTATTTTTGGCTGGAATACTTTGCTGTGTTTTGGGATAGGGGTGCTGATTGGGGCGGTTGGGTACTTTAACCATGCGGTAAGCGAATTAGGCCCTGCTAAGGTTTTTATTATCCCAGGCGTGGCAAGCTACATGGTATTTATTTTCAGCGGATATGCCACCAAATGGTCCAAGGAGCTGGAAAATCCATATACCTACCTGATACCGGACACTCCTCTGAAAAAAGTGTGGTATGCCACAAAGATTGAACATATCCGGGCTGTTGTGGACGGGATTTTAATTACGCTTCCAGGCGCAGCTGTGTTTGGAATCGGCCCGGCGCTCACGGTGCTTACAGTGCTTTTGTATGTCTGCCTGCAGGCCAACCGGCTGTATTACGGAATGCTGGCGGACGCATTGATTGGAAATATCCTTGGGAATACCGGGCGGACCCTTGTGAAAGTGCTGTTCCAGGGGATTGCGATTGTTATCGGGATGGTTGCCGCTATTGTGTCCGGAATCCTTGTTTCCGTGGAAGCGGGATTTTTTATGATGATTGTTGTGATGGGGCTTTTAACTTTTGCCGGAGCGGCGGCAGCCTCCGTTTCCTTTGCCAAAATGGAGGTTCTGGATTAAATAGAGGTTCACCTGAAACTTTAGATTAACGTAAAAATTCTCTGGAAAACACTGGACGAATGATGAAAAATATGGTTAAATATGATATAAGAATGTTAAATGCATAACAATGTTTTAACATGGTTAAAAAATGTATACATTGAAAGGAGTCTTAAAATGATTTACACGAAGGAAGTTGAAAACATGTGTCCGGTAGCTAAGGGCGCAAAACATGAACCAGCTCCAATTCCAGAAGAAGGAAAATGGGTGCATTCCAAGAAAATTGAAGATATTTCTGGTTTTACACATGGTATCGGCTGGTGTGCTCCCCAGCAGGGCGCATGTAAGCTCTCACTGAATGTAAAAAACGGCGTGATTGAGGAAGCTTTGGTGGAGACCATTGGATGTTCCGGCATGACCCATTCTGCAGCTATGGCAGCAGAGATCCTGCAGGGTAAGACAATTCTGGAAGCATTGAATACAGACCTTGTCTGTGATGCAATCAATACGGCTATGAGGGAGCTGTTTTTACAGATTGTATACGGACGTACCCAGAGTGCATTTTCCGATGATGGACTGGCAGTAGGCGCTGGTCTGGAAGACTTAGGAAAAGGGCTTCGTTCTCAGGTTGGTACCATGTATGCAACAAAGGAAAAAGGTGTTCGTTATCTGGAAATGGCAGAAGGTTATGTAACCGGTATTGCTTTGGATAAAGACAATGAAGTTATCGGATATCAGTTCGTAAGCCTTGGAAAAATGACTGACTTTATCAAAAAAGGCGATGATCCTAACACTGCTTGGGAGAAGGCAAAAGGACAGTATGGCCGTGTAGCAGATGCAGCTAAGATTATTGATCCGCGCGTAGAATAGCCAAAAGCAGGTAAGCCAGCCATGCGGCCCGAAGAAGGGCAGGGCGCACAGGGTGGAATGTCTTAGGCGTTTTGCATGATATGTGTGCACTGGCTTGGAAAAGGGAAGGCTGCGCAAGATGGAAGTTTACGTAAGGTAAGAACCATTGTTCAAAAAGATAGGAGGACATTTCAAATGGCTTTATTTGAATCATATGAAAGAAGAATTGACCAGATCAATTCTGTTTTAAATAGTTATGGAATCAGCTCCGTAGAGGAGGCTGAAAAAATCACAAAAGACGCTGGGCTTGACGTTTACGAGCAGGTAAAGAAAATCCAGCCGATTTGTTTTGAGAATGCTTGCTGGGCATATACCGTAGGCGCAGCAATCGCAATCAAAAAAGGCGCAAAGAGAGCAGCAGACGCAGCAGCTGCAATCGGAGAAGGCCTTCAGGCTTTTTGTATTCCAGGATCCGTTGCAGACCACAGAAAAGTTGGCCTTGGACATGGAAATCTTGGCAAAATGTTACTGGAAGAAGAGACAGAATGCTTCTGCTTCCTGGCAGGGCATGAATCCTTTGCAGCAGCAGAAGGCGCAATCGGCATCGCTGAGAAGGCAAACAAGGTCCGCCAGAAACCTCTGCGCGTTATCTTAAACGGCCTTGGAAAAGACGCTGCCCAGATTATTTCCCGTATCAATGGGTTTACCTTCGTTGAGACAGAGTATGACTATAAAGAAGCAAAATTAAACGTTGTCTATGAAAAACCATATTCTGACGGGCTCCGCGCGACGGTAAAATGCTATGGCGCAGACGACGTACAGGAAGGCGTTGCCATTATGCATCATGAAAATGTCGGCGTATCCATCACAGGCAATTCCACCAATCCTACACGTTTCCAGCATCCGGTAGCAGGTACATATAAGAAAGAATGCAACGAGCAGGGCAAGAAGTATTTCTCCGTTGCATCCGGCGGCGGTACTGGACGTACCCTTCATCCGGATAACATGGCAGCAGGCCCGGCTTCCTATGGCATGACAGACACCATGGGACGTATGCACTCTGACGCACAGTTTGCAGGTTCTTCCTCCGTGCCAGCCCATGTAGAAATGATGGGATTAATCGGAATGGGCAATAACCCAATGGTAGGCGCTACGGTTGCAGTTGCCGTTTCCATTGAGGAAGCTGCTAAAGCAGGCAAATTTTGATTAGATTGCGTTAAAAATAGCAAAAGCAACAGATAAAGACAGACAAAACGCCATAGTTCATTTGAATTATGGCGTTTTGATATACAATATCAATATGTTTTGCTGTGAACACTATGGGCGGGAACGATAGAGATATATCTTGCGCACCAACCACAGGAAATATGAAAAAGCCTGGATTTGTGCGGATTCTGGGGATTTAGAGATTCGTGCATTAAATAAAGCTGAGTCTGTAACCCTCAAGAGCCCCTCATACAACCCTCACGAATAACCCTCACGTAGCGCTCAAATGGCTTGGAAACGATGCAGAAACAAGGGGTTATTGCAACCATTGAGGAAGCGGCAAAAGCCGGAAAGCATATAGCGTCTGGAGTTCCAGGAATGGGATTCCAGACGCTTATTTTTGGAAGAATTATTGAAATGCCTTGATTTCTTGGTCATGCACCGATGCAGGCCACGGAAATTTATGCCATTTTTTTATAATTATATTGTCACAAACGGCTGTTTGTGTTAGACTTACAATCATACTGTAAAAAAGATGGAAATTCAGGAAAGTGAACATATGGTTGATTGGTTTGGACTATATGAGCCAAGCAGGAAGGAATGGTATGGGACAGAATTTTTGGAAGAAGTACATAGGAGATAAAGCATTTTACCGGATGGTTCTGATGATTGTGGTGCCTGTTATTATCCAAAACGGCATTACCAATTTTGTAAGCCTTTTGGACAATATTATGGTAGGGCAGGTGGGAACGGAGCAGATGAGCGGCGTCGCCATCGTCAACCAGTTTATGACGGTATTTAATATCTGCATTTTCGGCGGCGTTTCCAGCGCCGGGATTTTTACTGCCCAGTATTATGGAAAGGGAAGCCAGGAAGGCGTGCGCAATACCTTCCGTTTTAAATTCATCGTCTGCATGCTGACGGCAGCGGCTGCAATCATCTTGTTTGTGGCGGCAGGAGAGGAATTGATTATGCTGTACCTCCATGAGGGCGCCCAGAGCGGCGATATTGCAAAAACCCTGGCATATGGAAAGGAATACCTGGCGGTGATGATACTGGGCATCGTGCCCTATGCCATTTCCCAGGCTTATGCAAGCACCCTGCGTGAGACAGGGGAAACCATTTTACCCATGAAGGCGGGGATTATTGCAGTTTTTGTTAACCTTATCGGCAATTATCTGCTGATTTTCGGCAGATTCGGTTTGCCGGTTCTGGGAGCAGTAGGGGCTGCCATTGCCACAGATATTGCCAGGGTGGTGGAATGCGCCGTGCTCATATGCTGGACCTACAGGCACAGGCAGGAGCATCCTTTTATCCAAGGAGCCTTCCGAAGCCTTAAGATACCCAGGGAATTGACGGCCAATATTATCCAGAAGGGAATCCCTATCATGCTGAACGAAATTGCATGGTCCACGGGACAGGCCTTTTTGCTGCAATGCTATTCGGTCCGGGGATTGTCGGTGGTGGCAGCGCTGAATATTTCCAGTACGGTGTCAAATCTGTTCAATGTGGTATTTATCTCTACCGGAGGCGCTATTTCCATTATCGTAGGGCAGTTATTAGGAGCAGGGAAAATGGAGGAAGCAAAGGACACGGACCGGAAGCTATTGTTTTTTACCGTTTCCACCTGCCTGGTGTTTGGAAGCCTGCTGGCATTGATTTCACCATTCTTCCCCTTGATTTACAACACTTCCGGGGAGGTGCAGTCCCTGGCTGCAAGGTTTATCCTGATAGCCGCCGGATGCATGCCTTTGTATGCATTTATGCATGGGTGCTATTTTACCCTCCGCTCCGGCGGAAAAACCTGGATTACAGTACTATTTGACAGCGTATATGTGTGGATTGCAGACATCCCCCTCGCCTTTGTCCTGGCAAACTTTACAGCGCTGCCCATTGTATTAGTGTATCTAAGCTGCCAGCTGATTGAAACCCTGAAATGCATTCTAGGATATGTCCTGGTAAAAAAAGGAATCTGGCTGCAAAACATTGTCGACACAGCTTCCTAACCTGGATAAACCAGAAAGGCGTACGACAAAAATTTTGCCAATTTGCGCAAGAAATTGTTTGTAAGCGCCTAACACGCAACTTTCATATTTTGATACACAGGAAACATATTTTTAATGATACAGAAAGAGGAAACGCTTATGATAGATACAGGTTTTGAATTAATATCCCTGTTCTTTCTTTACAGCTTCCTTGGCTGGTGCCTGGAAGTGGTCTATGCGGCAGCCGGCCGGAGAAAATTTGTAAACAGAGGGCTTTTAAACGGGATGCTTTGTCCGGTATACGGAATTTCCACCCTATTCATGCTGATTTTTATGGATTCTTTGAGGGGAGAATGGTTCTACCTGTTTTTGGGATGCATGATTGTAGGCACAGTTACGGAACTACTGACAGGATTAATCATGGAAAAAACATTCCATATCAGGCTTTGGGATTATTCTGGCAAAAGGTTCCAGGCCGGCGGCTATATCTGCCTTACGGCAGCTGTGATTTGGGGCGCGTTAGGAATTCTTGTGATAAAATTCATCAATCCTATGCTGCTGGCAGTGCTGGAAAAGATACCATATCTGCCTGGCATGGTTGTCTTGGCAGTGCTTTGCGTGGTTTTGGCGGTGGATGTTATTATGACGGTGGGAGCCCTGCTGAAAATCAAAAACCAAAACCAGGCCATGTGTGAGATTGCACAAGGGCTGAACCAGGCTTCCCATTCCTTG
This sequence comes from uncultured Lachnospiraceae bacterium, assembly GCA_947384285.1. Taxonomy (GTDB): domain Bacteria; phylum Bacillota; class Clostridia; order Lachnospirales; family Lachnospiraceae; genus Petralouisia. The sequence goes on along the minus strand of CANDGI010000003.1, from coordinate 90,671 downwards.
CAGGCGGCCATTGTAGGCCTTGTGGACAGGCGTATGAGCCGGGCATTTCCCGGTTTGGAGAAGAAAAAGGCAGAAACAGAGGAGGAAAAGCAGGAGTTAATACGCCAGAAAACGGTGTTTGCCTATGGGTGCAGCTTCCACAAAATTGTCTGGATTTTTTTCCTGGGATCTTTTTTAGGAGCGTTGGTGGAGATGGTTTTCTGCCGTTTTACCATGGGCTGGTGGATGAGCAGAAGCAGCTTGGTCTATGGAACCTTCAGCCTGGTATGGGGAATCGGCGTTGCCGGAGCTACGATTGTACTTTACCGTTACCGGAATCAGGAGGACAGCCATATATTTGCGGCAGGAACCTTGCTAGGCGGAGCTTATGAATATATCTGCAGTGTATTTACAGAATTGGCATTTGGAACTGTATTTTGGGATTACAGTGATATTCCTTTTAATCTGGGCGGCCGCATCAACCTTTTGTATTGTTTTTTCTGGGGAATTGCAGCCTGGGTGTGGATGAAGCGGCTCTATCCTTTGATGTCTGGCTGGATTGAGAAAATACCCAAAAAGCTGGGAAAGGCATTGACTTGGATGTTCCTGGTGTTTATGGTGTGGGATATCGTCATCTCCACAGCAGCTTTGGTGCGCTGCGGGGAACGGGCTCAGGGAATTCCGCCAAAAAATCAGATGGAGTCCTGGGTGGACGCAGAATTTCCAGACCAGCGGATGGATCAGATTTACCCCAGTGCAAAGACGGCGGATGAGTGGCAGAATCAATAAAGTGCAGGAGATGAATGGAGAAAATCATGGAAGCAAAAGAATATTTTGGAAAGAAAAAGAGAGTGGTTGTGAAAATCGGTTCGGCATCTTTGCACCATGCAGCCACAGGAAGGCTCAATCTTGGGAAAGTGGAACGTTTGGTGCGGGAGCTTTGCGATATCCGAAACCGGGGAATTGATGTGTGTCTGGTAAGCTCCGGCGCCATAGCCGTAGGGCGGAAGGTGATTGGACTGACGGAACGGCCGGATCATATTTCCACCAAGCAGGCATGTGCGGCTGTGGGGCAGGCAAGGCTGATGATGACCTATCAGAAATTGTTTTCGGAATACCACCAGACAGCGGGCCAGATTCTTATGACCAAGGGAACCATGAAGGATAATGTTTCCCGGAAAAATGCGCAGAATACCTTTGAGGAGCTGTTTCGTCTGGGCATTATTCCGGTTGTCAATGAGAATGACACGATTTCCACTTATGAGATGCAGTTTGGGGACAATGACACCCTTTCTGCGTTGGTGGCTTCTCTGGTGGGAGCAGATTTGCTGATTCTTTTGTCGGATATTGACGGCCTGTTTACGGATGACCCCCACAGGAATCCTGATGCAGAGCTGATTCCGGTGGTAGAGCAGCTGGACGAAGGGATTCTTTCCATGGCAAAAGCAACCACGGGAAGCGATGTGGGCACCGGGGGGATGGCGACGAAGCTGACGGCGGCAATGATTGCCACCTGTTCCGGGGCAGATATGGTGATTGCCAATGGAGAGGATGTGGGTATTCTCCATCAGATTTTCGAAGGGGAATTTCGAGGGACTTTATTTAAGGAACATCGGAATGAAGACTTTTATATTGCGGATTTTATTGAGAAGAGCATGGAATAGGAGCTGCATGATATGAAAAGGTTGAAATATACCTTCTCTTTGATTTAAGTACTTTCTGGGACGAGCGATGACTATTTGCAGTTTATAGATGGCAAAAGATTTAAAAGATGAATTGAGAGGTGATTAGATGGGGGAGGCAGTTTATTGTCTCTTTTATAAAATTTAGCAAATAGAAACAAAATGTTTTTATGAAAGGAAAATAATCATAAAATATTCACACAATATAGAAGATTGGAGGAAATTATGGAACAGAGTAAAATAGACAGAATCAATGTACTTGCCAGAAAATCAAAAGCCGAAGGGCTGACAGAAGCCGAAAAGAAGGAACAGGATCTTCTGCGGAAAGAGTATATTGCAAATATCAGAAGAAACCTTCGGGCGCAGCTTGACAATATTGACGTGGTAAACCCAGATGGAACCACAGAAAACCTGGGTGAAAAATATGGAAACAAAGAAGCAGATTAGGATCAGGCAAAAGCAGGAGAGGGAGAGCCTTACCTGTAAACAGGCGCAGAAATTATCAGAAGAAATCTGCCAAAAAATAAGCAGGCAGACCATATTTCTGCAAGCGGAAACGCTCTGTTTTTATTATCCCCTGGGAAAAGAAGTAAATCTTCTGCCTCTGGCCCAGAAAGCGCTTGATGCAGGAAAAAAGGCGGCATTTCCAAGGGTGGAAGGAAAAAACATGGAATTTTATGAAATTGCTTCCCTGGAAGACTTTCAGGAGGGGAGCTTTCATGTTATGGAGCCTGTAGGAGGAAAACTGCTGGCAGGGCAAAATGCCCTGGTATTTGTGCCAGGCCTGGGCTTTGATGCTAAGGGGAACAGGATTGGCTACGGCGGCGGATATTATGACCGCTATCTTGCCAGACATCCCCAATACATGAAAATAGGAACGGCTTACGCCATTCAGCTTGTGAAAGAACTGGAAACGGAAGTGCATGATATTTCTATGGATGGCATAGCCACAGAGGAGGGATTTCTATGGATGGCATAGTGATGGAAGCAAAGTTTCTAAGGATGGAATAACAGCAGAAAGAGAGGTTCTAGCATTACAGCGGAGTTTTTATATATGGGATACGGAAGACAAGGCAGGATGACCCTTTGCTTGGTTTGTGTGTCAAAGGGCAATCCGGTAGTTCCGTCCGCATCCAAAGACAAAAAACCTGCCAGTCCAGAAGCATCATCGAAGGGCTGCCGGAAAATGAAGTTTGTACACAAGATATGATTATGAAACTCGACGATTCATAGTTATATCTTGTGGAAAATTGCCATTTTCCGGCAGCCCTTTTTATGTCAGGAACTGTCCAAATATAACTTGGATTTTTCAATCAGAACGCCAAGCCCCGCAATGGTTGCATGGGACAAGCATACCAGGCGGATGGCATCAGCAGGGCAGAGGAATTGCTGGTGAAAGAAAAAGAGGGGCAGAGGCTGCTGAAGTATTTTCGAAGCGATGCCTTTATCTGTAGATTGGAAATAGATAGAAATATTGTGTATCTTTTTTTATTCTTCTGTATAAAATTTATGGCAGAATATACAGATATGTTTTATGATAAAATAAAAAAAACAGGCAAAACACACAGAAGAATATAGGCTCTATGTATAAAAATATACGATTTATGTATGTTTTCTATATTTAGTGTATAAAATTCAGCAATTTTTACAAAAAAACCAGTTTTGTATTTGTGACTGTTGTTACTATAATGAGGATACAAAGTAAAACACACAAGGAGGGAAAACATGGATACAGAAGTAATTGCAATGAATCTAATTGCTCATTCAGGCGACGCAAGGACAATGGCGTTCCAAGCATTACAGGCAGCAAAGAAATTGAATTTTGAAGAAGCTGACCGTCTGATGCAGGAAAGCAAAGAAGCTGCCATTGAGGCGCATAATGCTCAGACGGAACTGCTTGTTGCGGAGGCAAACGGTGAAAAACCAGAAATCAATGTTTTATTGGTTCATTCACAAGACCATTTAATGACAAGTATGTTAGCGCAGGAACTAATAGGTGAAATGGTTCAGATGTATAAAGAATTTAAAAAGTAAACATAGGGAGGAAAAAAGAATGAAGATTTTATTGGCATGCGGCGCAGGTTTATCAACAAGTATTTTAATGAAAAAAATGGAAAAGTATTGTGCAGGCGCTGGAGAAGAATTGACAATCAACGCAGTTCCGATAGGTGATATTACAGGCAACGTTGATGCATATCAAAAAGATTATGACTGTGTCTTAATTGGTCCTCAGGTATCTTATCGTTTAGATGAATTAAAGGGAATATTATCTATCCCTGCAGCGGCGATTCCTTCATTGGATTATGCAGTTGGCAATGCAGATAAGATTATGGCATTAGCCCATGAGCTTACGGGGAAATAATTTGTCACAGGAGGAAAGAGGAAGTGAACAGCAAGTTAGAACAATTCGCGAATAGCGGATTTATGAAAAAAATTCAGGAAGTTAGTATGAAATTATCTCAAAGTCCTGTGTTCGGAACAATTAGCCAGGGTATGGGAGGAACAATGGGGCTTATCATGATCGGTGCCGTTGTTCAGATTATCTGCGCTATCGGCGGCCTGGCATTCGGATGGAAATCCGGGGATACGTTGTATGACATACTGTACATGCCATATGAACTTACAATGGGCTTGTTGGGATTGTTTATGTCCTTTACATTGGCCTATACGTATGCGAAACGTCTTGGCTTAAAAGCGTTAATCCAGTCCGGGTTTACATCTATGGTATGCTTTATCCTGGTATGTTCACCGATCATTTCTACAACGACTGAAACAGGACAGTCAATTCGTGCTTTAAATGTCGGTTCTTTAGGCGCAAACGGAATTTTCGTCGCAATCCTTATCGGTTTAATTTCCGTGCGTATTACAAAGTTTGCGATTGATCATAAGTGGCAGATCCGCATGCCGGATGTTGTTCCTGAAGGTATTTTGAACAGCTTTAACTCGATTATTCCATCAGGTATTAACATTTTAGTCTGGTATGGTCTGGCACAGCTGATTTCTCAATTCTCAGGCGGTGCGCTGACACTTGGTACAATGATTACAACAGCTATCGCAACACCATTGTCTTATCTGGTGTCTCCGCTTGGAATGATCGTAATTATTATTGTATTCAGCTTGAGCTGGTTCTTCGGTATTCATGGCGGGAGCGTTGTTTTCACTGCCATTATGCCGATCTATATCGCCGCATATGCGACAAATGCAGAATTAGCGGCAGCAGGACAGCCATTGGTATTTAACCCGATCTTCTTATATGGAAGTATAAGTGTGCTGGGAGGTTCCGGCAATACGCTGCCTTTATGTATTATGGGATTAAAGAGCAAATCGAAACAGATTAGCGCAGTTGCGAAAGCTTCGTTTGTTCCGGGCTTATTCAACATCAACGAACCTGCAATTTTTGGTTTCCCGATTATGTATAACCCGATTCTGCTCATTCCATTTGCATTGAACTCTTTGGTAGTTATGGGATTTATGTATTTCGCATATACATTTCATCTGATAGCGTTGCCGCAGATCTTAATTATGACTACACTTCCGGTAGGTATTGCAAACTTCATGACTTCGCTGGATTGGCGCAATATTGTATTCGTACTTTTGATGTTCCCGGTTGTGTATTTAGTCTATTACCCATTCTTCAAAATTTATGAAAAGCAATGCCTTGAGAAAGAAAAAGCAGAAGAAGAAGCTGAATCAGCGGCAAAAGGAAAATAAAAAATGGATAGTCTCTTTTACCTATGGGTGTAAAAGGGACTATCAGGTAAAATGAAAACTTTTTGTATATAACAAAGGAGAACAAACATATGAAACATGAATTAGGAATTTCCGTATATCCGGATTTAAAACCGCTGGAAGAAATTGAAGCATATTTTGAACTGGCAGGACGCTATGGCGTGTCCAGAGTATTCTCCAGTATGTTTTCAGTGGAGGGCACAAAAGAAGAAGTTTTGGAATATTTTAGAAAACTCATCGTTGCGGCACATAAAAATAACATGAAGGTGTCTTTGGATGTAAATCCAATGTGTTTTGAAAAAATGGGCGCGGCACCAGATGATTTAAGTGTATTCAAAAGCATCGATGTTGATATTCTGCGTATGGATTTAAGTTTTGGACCGGAGAGCGACGCAGAATTAGTGCGCAATACCCACGGCATTACCATTGAATTCAATAACACCTCGGAAATCGTAAAAGGTCTGATGGATTGCGGAATCGATACAAAAAATTTCTTAGTATGCCATAATTTCTATCCGCAGAGATATACGGCAATGAAATGGAATAAATTCGTCGCAAAAAATAAAGAACTGAAAGCATTGTCAAGGGATTTAAGAATTGGCGCTTTTATTTCTTCTACGGCAGAAAATACACATGGCGTGTGGGATGCAGTATGCGGCCTTCCAACCGTAGAAAAGCTGCGCATGCTGCCAATTGATTTACAGGCGAGAATGATGCTGGCAACAGGAGACGTAGATGATATTTTGATTGGAAATGCCTTCGCAAGCGAAGAAGAATTTAAGAAGCTGCAGGAAGTATTAAAAGAAAATGAAAAGATGTCAGGGGAAATGGATCCTACATTAAAGATGTTAGTGGAACATGGAGTGATCAGCTTAGATAAACCCATCAAGAAGCTGCGTGTAACCTTAGATCCGGAAGCCACAGAAAAAGAAAAAGAAGTATTGTTTGATTTCTTCCCTCATCTGGAAATGGGTGACAGCTCGGAATGGATTTGGCGTACAAGAATTTCCCGTTTTAAATACAGTAAGCCAGATGAAGTTCTGGCACCCCGTCCATATGATAAAGAAATGTTTGAAACAGGGGATGTTGTAGTTGTGAACGATAACTATAAACATTATGCCGGCGAAATTCAGATTGTAAAAATTCCTATCGTAAACGATGGCACAAGAAACCGCATCGGTCATTTGGATGAAGAGGAATACCAGATGATGGAGCTTGTATATGACGGGGATTTGGTTGAATTTTTAGAAAAATAGATGGAGGATGAGACGATGAGTTTTCCAAAAGATTTTAAATGGGGTGCTAGTTCTTCTAGCGCCCAGTTTGAAGGTGGTTTTGATGTAGATGGAAAAGGCCTTACAACCTGGGATTATGAAAAGAAAAAGCTCAATCCCGGATGCTGTTCCTTTAAATATGCTTCTGATTTTTACCATCACTATAAGGAAGATATTGCCCTTATGGCTGAAATGGGATTTAAAATGTTTCGTTTGTCCATCTCCTGGGCGCGCATATTGCCGGATGGAGAAGGGGAAGTAAACGAAAAGGGCCTTGCATTTTATAAAGATGTTTTCAGGGAATGCCATAAACATGGAATTGAGCCCCTGGTTACGATCTATCATTTTGATCTGCCTGCCGCATTAGCGGAAAAATACAACGGCTGGCATTCCCGCAGAACGGCAGAAGCCTATGTGAAGTATTGTAAAATTTTGTTTGAACATTTTAAAGAGGATGTACATTACTGGCTTACAAACAATGAATACAATGTTATGATTTACTACGGCGCTGTGGATATGCTGACAGGAAAGGCAAACAATTTAAATGATCTGTATAACACAGGGCATACACAGCTTGTTGCGATGGCAAAAGCAATCTCGCTCTGCCATGAGATGTGTCCAGACGCCAAAATAGGGCCTGCGCCGAATTTATGTGCCTGCTATCCAGCGTCGTCCAACGCCAGGGATGTTCTTGCGGCAATGAATATGGAAGATTTGAGAAATAATATGTGGGTAGATCCTCTTGTTTTCGGTGAATATCCAAAATCTATCCAGACATATTTTGATTTGAACCATATCCAATTGGATATACAGGAAGGGGATATGGAGGCTTTGAAAAACTGTCACCCGGATTTTATCGGTTTCAACTGCTATGGCACGGAAACAATCGAATACTGCGGTTACTATGAAATTGACTGGGATACCATGGTTCATGGCGATAACCGAGATATAAGTTATCTGGTAAAATTGACGGAAAAACCCGGGGTTGGAAAGGCAGTAGACAATCCTTACTTAGAAACAGGCATGGATGGACATGCCTTTGATCCATATTGTATTCGTGTAACGGCCCGCAAATTAACCGATCGTTATCATCTTCCATTGATAATTACAGAAAATGGATACGGAAGAAAAGATACGCTGGAGGAAGACGGAACCATTCATGACGATTACCGGATTGAACATTTAAAGGGCATGATTTCTGAAATGGGAAAAGGCATTGAGGAAGGTGCTTTGCTGTTTGGATATTGTCCCTGGAGCGCGGTGGATCTGGTATCTTCGAGGGAAGGCATTTCCAAGCGATACGGATTTATTTATGTAGATCGTGATGAAGATGATGAAAAAGCAAAAACTTCACCGATGAAACGATATCGGAAAGACAGTTTTTATTGGTATAAAAAAGTAATTGAGTCAAACGGAGAGGATGTGGATGAAAAGCGGAAGGATCCTTTTGCTTTCTCTTAATTATGAAAAATGAACAAATAAAAAGTTACCTGACCATTCTGGCAGGCTCCTTTTTGTTCTGTGCAGGGTTAAACTGGTTTATCGTGCCAGCCGGACTGTATAATGGAGGTACGGTTGGCATTTCACAGATTATTCGAACGTTGCTGGACTTGGATGTAGGATTTGATATTGCGGGTATTTTAAATTTTCTGCTAAATATACCGCTGTTGCTGCTGGCCTTTTTCTCTTTTGGCCGCTCACTGTTTTTAAAAACACTGTTTAGTCTGGTTACCCAGACGATAATCTTTACCTATCTTCCGATTCCTGCGGAGCCGATTTTAGGAGAATACGCAGTATCCTGTCTGATAGGCGGGATTTTGGCAGGGGCAGGTGTTGGAATTACATTAAAAGCCGGAGGCTCCGGAGGTGGCCTGGATATATTGGGGCTGTATTTTACCAAAAAAAGCAAGGATTTCAGTGTCGGAAGATTTACGCTGATTGTCAATGCGATCATTTATGCTATGTGTGCAGTTTTGTTTGAACTTCCGGTGGCGCTGTATTCGATTTTCTATTCCATGGTGTATTCCTTTTCCATTGATAAGACACACCTGCAGCATATCAACACCAGTGTACTTATTTTTTCAAAAAATAAGGCGGTATGTGAGATGATTTTGCATGAACTTAACAGAGGGGTGACATACTGGAAAGGAACAGGCGGCTATACAGAGAGCAATACCTATGTTTTTTACAGTGTTTTGTCGAAATATGAAGTGCGGATTTTACAGGAAAGTCTGAAACAGAAGGATCCGGACGCTTTTGTGATTGTGACAGAACAGGATCAGGTATTAGGTAATTTTGAAGTAAGATTATAATGAGGTGAAGCCCAATGAAAAAATTATATTGCAACGGAACGATTTACACCATGGATGAGAAAATGCCGAAAGCGGAAGCGGTGGCAGTGGAAGATGGAAGAATCGCGGAAGTCTATGAAACCAAGCCAGCCAACTGGGCAGGGGAACTGCATGACTTAGGAGGGTGTACTATGCTTCCAGGTTTTATTGACGGGCATTCGCATTTTACAGGGTGCGCCAATTCTTTCGGGCAGTGCGACTTATCCAATGCGGAGAACTTTGATGAAATTGTGGAGATTATGGGTCAGTTTATCCAGTCGAGAGAAATTCCTAAAGGGAAATGGGTTACAGGAGTTAATTACGATCATAACTTTTTGGAGGAAAAAGAACATCCCAATCGAGAGATACTGGATCGGATAGGAAACGATCATCCGATTTTAATTGTACATGTTTCGAATCATATGGGAGTTGTGAATACCTGCGGCCTTGAAAAACAAAACATAGCGAAGAATGTGCAAAATCCCCAAGGCGGCCGGTATGGAAGATTTGAAGATACAGGTGAATTGAACGGCTATCTGGAAGAGAATGCGTTTATCAATTTTCAGAAATCGATTTCTTCTTTTGACCTGGAAACGATGAAAAAGAATGTTCTGCTTGCCCAGGATTTATATGCGCGCTATGGCATTACCACCATACAGGACGGCATGGTGGTAGAAGGTTTATATCCTCTGCTGAAAATGTTTGCCCGGGAAGGGCTGTTTAAAATAGATGTTGTCGGCTATGTGGATTTAGAGAACAGCCGCAAATTGTACCAGGAGAATAAAGAGGATTATGCCTATCATAACCGTTTCCGTTTGGGGGGATATAAAATTTTTCTGGACGGCTCTCCCCAGGGGAAAACGGCATGGTTAAAAGAACCATATGAAGGTTCGCAGGAAAAAGGATATCCCATTCACAGCGATGAACATGTATATGAGCTTATCGAAGAAGCATTGCAGGACCATGCACAATTGTTAGCTCACTGCAATGGAGATGCAGCAGGAGAACAATATGTTGCACAATTTCATAAAGTAATGCAGGATCATGCATGGGAGAACTCTTATCGTCCTGTCATGATCCATGCACAGCTTGTGAGGAATGAAGAGCTTGTGAAAATGAAGGAGATAGAGATGATCCCAAGTTTTTTCGCAGCCCACACCTATTATTGGGGAGATATTCACCTGGCAAACTTAGGCGGAGGCAGAGGTTCCAGAATTTCTCCGGTAAAAGACGCCGTGCGTGCTGGTATTCGTTACACATTCCATCAGGATACGCCGGTATTGGCTCCGGACGTTATGAAAACAATCAGCTGTGCAGTTAACCGTATTACGAGAAACGGCGTTTCGCTGGCAGAAAATCAAAAAGTGAGTGTTATGGAAGCCTTAAAGGCTGTCACCATATATGCTGCATATCAGTATCAGGAAGAAGCGGAAAAAGGAAGCATAGAAACAGGTAAAAAAGCCAATTTTGTAATCTTAGAAAAGGATCCGTTCCTCGTAAAAAAAGAAGAATTAGAACATATTCAAGTACGGGAAACAATCGTAGAGGATCTAATCATTTATAAAAAGTGATATCATAAAGAAAATAAGCCAGAGGAGGAATAGTGTGAAGCTAAGCAAGGATGTTGTTTTGGAATATATGCAGAATCAAGTGTTATCACACTCTGAAGACCTTTGTTTTACTACACAGGAACTTTCCAAAGCTTTAAATATGCAGCGTTCCAACTTAAGCAGAATTTTAAATGAATTGGTAAAAGAGCGCAGGATAAAGAAAACCGCCGGAAGGCCAGTGTATTATTCTTTGATAAAAGAACAGGAAGGCTCATGCTTTTATGCCATGATTGGATGTAACTCCAGCCTAAAACAGGTGCTGCAATTGACAAAGGCGGCATTATTGTATCCGGGGCATTCTCTGCCTATTTTGATTACAGGCTCTGACGGCTCCGGGAAGAGCCTTTTGGCAAAACTGATCTACGAATTTGCGAAAGAATCAGGGATCATTGGCAGGGATGCGCCATTTGTAAAAATCAATTGCCGTTATTTATCAGAAGTGTCAGATGAAAAGATGAAGGAAATCTTCTTTTCAAAAACAGAAGGCGCAATGAAAAAAGCGCAGGGCGGAATTTTATTTATCGATCACATCAACAGGCTGTATCATGATGTGCAGAATGAATTATTGAATTATGTGGAAGTGGCGCAAGTGTCTTCCAGCAATATGATTTTAGTATATTCTGTTGATGATGCTATCACTCCTTCTTATTTAAGCTTATACACATCCAAATTTTCCATTGTGATCGATCTTCCTCCCCTTTCGAAAAGGACATTTGAAGAGCGGTTAGAATTGATTCAGCTGTTTTTCCAAAAGGAAGCGGAGTGTGTTCATAAAAATATAAAAATAAATTCAGAAGTGCTGCGTTGCCTGATGCTGTATCCATGTCAATTTAATGTAAAGCAATTAAAAAAGGATATTCAAATCGGATGCGCAAACGGCTATGCCAGGAATTTTGATAAAAAAGGCAGCCAGTTAGAATTGTATATTCATGATTTTCCAAACTATGTGCGAAAGGGATTTCTTTCTTACCGGAAATATAGAACGCAGATTGAACAGATTATTCCGAATAATTATCTGTATAGCTTTTCAGAGCAGGAAATCAACGCAAGCCATGATGATACAGCGGTTGCGGATGACAATTACTACAACATGATTGACCGTAAAGTAGAAGAATTGAAATCTCACGGCATAGAAGATGAAGATATTGCAGCTATCCTTTATGCGGAGCTGAATTATAACTTCCAGCAAATCAATTTTGAAATTGAACAAAAGGAAATTGACAAAGATATGATTGCTAAGATTGTCGATTCCAAAATCATCAAACATGTAGAAAATTTCTTAAATGATGCGTCGGTGCGCTTTGACAGAATCTATACAAATTCGGTATTTTATGCCCTTTGCCTGCATTTATCCGCTATGCTGGAAAGGAAGGGCGGTTCACAGAAGCTGTCCAATGAGCAGATTGTAACGACCATAAAGGAACATAATGAAGAGTATATTTTCTGTTCAAAATTTATTTCCATGCTGGAAAAAGAATTCCATGTGCAGATATCCATAGACGAAGTTGTATTTCTGTCCATGTTTATCACAAAAGAAAAGATCACTGAAAAAGAAGAGGCAAAACCGGTTGTTCTTGTGGCGATGCACGGCAGCAGCACTGCCTCCGGTATTGTGGAAGTCGCGAATGCGCTTGTAGGAGATGAGAATATTTATTCCTTTGACTTGGCATTAGATAAAGATATGCAGGAGATGTATGAGGAATTAAACCAAACGATATTGGAGATTCATCAGGGGCAGGGGGTTATGATGCTGTATGATATGGGTTCCTTAAAGACAATGGCAGAGATGATCAGCAATGAAACAGGCATTCAGATAAAAACATTTTGTATACCGGCCACTCTGATCGCTTTGGACTGTTCACGCAAAGCAAGCTGCCACAGCTCATTGGATGAGATCTATGATGAAGTAATGAGCTCTTATCTGGCCATGTATCCGGAAATTGCGCAGTCCTATCAGAAACAGGAAAAACCCCAGGTGATTATTTCCTTATGCATGACAGGAGAAGGTGCGGCAGTTCAGATAAAAAATTATATTGAACAGCATATTTATCTTGAAAATACAGAGATTATACCGCTGGCAATCTCAGATCATGAATATTTGCTGAAAAAAGTAAACCAAATTCAAAAGAAACAGAAAATAGTATGCGTCGTAGGCGCATATGATCCGAAGCTGTATGGGATTCCCTATATTCCGGTTTCCAAGCTTTTTGACGTCTCTCCGGATAAATTGGATATCTTGTTATCACTGAGCACAGCAGAAGCCGTTATGTCTGTCAATTATGACGCCATTTATGAGTACTTACAGGAACAGTTGGAAAACTTTGATTTTAAATTGCTGAAAGAAGTTTTGCCGAAAGTGGTTTTGCGGATTCGAAAAGCAGCGCATGGATTGTCATCGGATCAGGAGGTCGGCTTGTTTATGCATATTGCATGTTCCGTATATCGGCTGCAAAATGAAGAAGAGACAGTGAGGAATATAAATACAAAGCAGCTGATTGTAAAAAACAAGCGGTTATACAATGATTTATGTGAAATTTTACATATCCTTGAAGATGAATTTTATATCACATTCAAGGATGATGAAATTGCGAATATTATTCAAATCATTAAGCAGTGTTAACAGAAAGGGAAATCAGAAAGGTACAGGCATGAGATCCCAGCAGAATGTTTTATTGTAATTTACCGGGATTGTGTATAATAGAAAATCTATCTGAAATCCGGCAATGGAAATTTAAGAAAGCAAAGAGCATTTTACTTTTTGGTTGACAGGAATATGACAGCAACATATAATAATGTACAATAAATGGAACAATTGTTTGTATGTAAAGAATGTATGTTTTTCATATAGAGGAGAAGGCAGATGGTAAAGAGCACAGCAAAAATATTGTTTTATAATGATAATGCAGACAGCATTGTGGCGGCTGCTGGAAGGATTTCCACCACAAAGGGCAGCGCATTGGAAATCTATGATAAATCCTGCGAAAAAGACATAACCCAAAATATCAACTTGATTCAAAAGATAGTATCTTCCGGGCATACCTCTGTGCTGGAGCATGTCTTTTTAAATCTGGCATTTGATCAGGTGTCGGTATTTGTGGAACAGTTTATCATTGAGTTCAGGCTGGCGTCCTTTACGGTAAAATCCAGAAGATACGTGGATTTTGGGAAGATGGGCTATGTGATGCCGGAATTTGGCGGAGGCGGAGAAAACGCCAAGCGGATGATGGAGCTCTACCAGAAGCATATGGAATTCTTGTTTGGGGAATACAATGATTTGCTGGAGCAGGGAATACCCAAGGAAGACGCCCGGTTTGTCCTGCCTTATTCCTTCCGCAGTAATTTTTACTGTACGGTGAATGCAAGGGAGTTTATCAAAATCGTCAATGAAATGGTCTGGGGAAGAGGAAAGGAATACCCGGAGATTGCAGCTCTTGGGGAATCGCTGCGAAAACAGTGCCAGGAGAAAATGCCGTTTTTAACGTTTGGATGCAGCGCCGGACAGGAAAAAAACAGCGCCATAAAAGATTTGATAAAAAAAGAAAATAAAATCCCCCCCTTCCCGGCGGGCGTCCCTTCCATGGAAAATAATGGTCTTGAAGGAAGGGAAAGCTGGGATAGACGGAAAAACTCTGTAGTTTTGTTAAACAGTTCCACAGACGCCCCGGAAGAAGCCATCTGCAAAGCCGCAATGTTAGAGGCAGGGATTGAAAACTGGCAGGATATTTCGATTAAGGAGCCTGGCCTGCAGAAGGAAATCATCAGGGAAATATTAACCCATGGAAGAAAAAGAGAGCTGGAGCAGGTGGATTTTACGGTTTTATTCCAACGTGTTTCCCTGGCAGGAATTACCCATCTTGTCCGGCATAGAATGCAGTCGGTGGTTGTTCCGAAATATATCAGCATCTGTGATTACGGAACATATATTATGCCGGAAAGTATTGTGAAGGCTGGGTTGAAAGAAAAATATGAGCATGTGTTCCACAAAACCAAAAAGATAGTGGAACAGTTGGAAAAAGAGGGGATGGAAGATGGTGATAAGATTTATCTGCTCCTCAGCGGACTGGCTGTTCCGGTGGTGACCACAATGAATGCAAATGAATTGTTTACCTTTATCCGTTTGCGGACATGCCAGAGGGCGCAGTGGGAGATTGCGGATGATGCCAATAAATTGTTGGAGATTCTGCGGAAGAAGCATCCGGTTTTGTTTTCCCTCTATGGGCCTTCCTGCTATGTCACCGGGGATTGTCCAGAAGGAAAAATGTCCTGCGGGCAGAAGGAAAAGGTTATCTTATGCTATTCGTAAGCCGAATCTAAGGAAGCGGAAGGCAGCGGATGCGTTTCAGGCGGCAAAAGGGCGAGATAGAAAAAGTTTCAAAAATCCTTTGAAAAACCACAAGAAATGAGTTATACTATGGGAAGCATGTAAAAAAGGATGGTATTTGATATGGCATTATTAAAGCAATGGAAGGATGTTGCATATAATCAGGAAACCAATAAAGGGGAGCTTCAGAAATTCTGGCAGAGATATTTCCTCCTGGAAAAAGGAGTATATGAGAAATTGCTGGAAGACCCAGACCAGATCGTGGAGGGTACGGTGAAGGAGCTGGCGGAAAAATACGAACTGTCCATTATGGATATGACAGGATTTTTGGACGGCATCAATGACAGCCTGGTTACGCCCAATCCAATTGAAGAGATGGAAGAGGACACAAGGGTAAGCCTTGCTTTCGATAAGGAAAAGCTTTATAAAAATATGGTGGACGCTAAGGCGGACTGGCTCTATGAGCTTCCCCAGTGGGAGCATATTTATGATGAGGAGACCAGGCACAGGCTGTATCTGGAGCAGAAGAAGTCCGGCACAATCATAAAAGAAGATAAAATTTATCCCAACGACCCATGTCCCTGCGGCAGCGGAAAAAAATATAAAAAATGCTGCGGAAGAAATAAATAATTCTTTACAGGCTGGTGAAAATGGATTATAGTAATAGGGAATAAAAAATTGCATCAAGGAAAGCGTTGATAGGAAGAGTAAGCTGTGAAATACCGTGTTTTCCCATAGCAGATAGGAGAAGGGATGCAGGCAGAGAGAACCGCCGGAGAACAGGAAAATGTTCGGGGCTGGAAGCGGTTTGGCAGGAAACAGCCGAAGACCACCCTGGAGCGGCGAAAGCCCGGTGACTCCGTTATCGTCAGAATGAGAGGCTCTGTTGCGAAAGAAACGGGAATTTCTGCATACAAAACGCTATAGCGTATTTGAAAAAGCGGGGGTTTCGTGTATTGCAGCAAGAAACAGAGCAAGCAGGGTGGAACCGCGTATTTTACGTCCCATGCAGTACGTTTGTATTGCGTGGGATTTTTTAGTTTTTGAACATATCGTTCATTGCAGAATCTGCAGATGGCAGAAATTGCACATGAAATTATGATATTTTTTGTATTTGCTTAGTTTAACCTATCAGGAAAGGAGAACAATTATGTGTAAAGTAAAAGAATGGATGGAAACTTTAACGGATGCTGTGACAATGACAAAGAAGGAATATGTGCTGGCCATCACCACCAGCCTTCTGGGAGGGATTATCATAGGATTTGTATTTGCGCCCAGACGTACCAAGTATACCACCATTGGCTGTTACAACGGCAGTGAAAACAGGAATAATGGGAATGAAAACAGGAATGGATATGGCGACGAATTCTATGAGGATTGGGATGATGACGATATGGAACAATTGAGGGATAATGATGGGAAGGAAGACGACCGCCCGCTATATTTTCATTAATGAAAAAATGTAGGACTGGGACAGGATTTCCTTCCAGAATAAAAATAAATGAAAAACGAAAAAGGAGCGCTACCGCATGAAAGTGATATTAAAAGATGGTTCTGTAAAGGAATATAGTGAAGCAAAAAGCGTATATGATGTCGCATTGGATATCAGTGAGGGATTGGCAAGAATGGCCTGTGCCGGAGAAGCAGACGGGAAAACGGTGGATTTACGGACAGTCATTGACAAGGACTGTGAACTGAACATTTTAACCCAGAAGGATGCAGAAGGAATCCGCACAGTCCGCCATACCTGCTCCCATGTGCTGGCGGAAGCAGTAAAACGCCTGTTCCCAAGTGCAAAGCTGGCAATCGGCCCTTCCATAGACGAAGGGTTCTACTATGATTTTGAAGCGGAGCCTTTTTCCAGGGAAGATTTGGACAATCTGGAAAAAGAAATGAAAAAGATTATCAAGGAAGGGAACCGGCTGGAAAAATTCACCCTTCCAAGGGAAGAAGCCATCCAGTTTATGAAAGAGAAGGATGAACCCTACAAAGTGGAGCTGATTGAGGATTTGCCAGAGGACGCTGAAATTTCCTTTTACAAGCAGGGGGAAGGCTTTACCGATTTGTGCGCAGGCCCCCATCTGATGAGCACGAAGCCTATCAAGGCATTTAAACTGATTTCCTCTTCCATGGCATATTGGAGAGGGGATTCCAATAAGGCACAGCTCCAGAGGATTTACGGCACGGCTTTTGCTACGAAAGATGAATTGAAGGCGTATCTGGAGCATTTGGAGGACATTAAGAAACGCGACCACAATAAGCTTGGCAGGGAAATGAAGCTGTTTACCACTGTGGACGTGATTGGACAGGGCCTGCCCCTTCTGATGCCCAAAGGAACCAAAATCATCCAGACCATGCAGCGGTGGATTGAGGATTTGGAGGACAATGAGTGGGGCTATATCCGTACCAAGACCCCGTTGATGGCCAAATCCGACTTATACAAAATTTCCGGCCATTGGGATCATTATACCGATGGGATGTTTGTGCTGGGGGATGAAGAAAAGGATAAGGAAGTGCTGGCGCTGCGCCCCATGACCTGTCCCTTCCAGTACTATGTTTACAAGGCAGAGCAGCATTCCTACCGGGACCTTCCCCTGCGCTACGGCGAGACTTCGACCTTGTTCCGCAATGAGGATTCCGGGGAGATGCACGGGCTTACCCGGGTGCGCCAGTTTACCATTTCCGAGGGGCATCTGATTGTAAGGCCGGACCAGATGGTGGAAGAGTTCAAAGGGTGCATCGCGCTGGCGAAACACTGCCTTTCTGTCCTTGGCGTAGAGGAGGACGTTACCTATCATCTCTCCAAATGGGATCCCGAGAACAGGGAAAAATATATTGGGGAACCAGAAGTCTGGGAAGAAACACAGCAGCATATGCGTGATATTATGAATGAATTGGGCATAGAATATACAGAGGATGTGGGAGAAGCCGCATTTTACGGGCCAAAGATTGATATCAATGCCAAAAATGTTTATGGCAAGGAAGATACGATGATTACCATTCAGTGGGACGCGCTGCTGGCGGAACAGTTTGATATGTATTATATTGACCAGAATGGAGAGAAAGTCCGTCCTTACATTATCCACAGGACTTCCATGGGCTGCTATGAGAGGACGCTGGCATGGCTGATTGAAAAATATGCGGGAAAATTCCCAACCTGGCTGTGCCCGGAACAGGTAAGGGTGCTGCCTATTTCCGACAAATATGAGGCTTATGCCGCAAAAGTGGAAAAGGAACTGAAAGCAAACGGCATTTTATGTACCGTAGATAACCGTTCCGAAAAAATCGGCTACAAAATCAGAGAAAGCAGGCTGGAAAAGGTTCCCTATATGCTGGTGGTGGGCCAGCAGGAAGAGGCGGATGGAACCGTATCGGTGCGGAGCCGGTTTGCCGGGGATGAAGGGGTAAAGCCAATCGACGGATTTATCAGCCAGATTTGCAAGGAAATCCGCAGCAAAGAAATCCGCAAGGAGGAAGCATCAGAGGAGCAGAAAAAATAAAATGCAGGACAAAGTATAAAACATTTTAAATTTCCAAATACTAAGTTTGTGTACGATATATTGTGATAAGAAAGGAGATTTAAAATGACTCAGCTCAAATGTTCTGTTAAAAACTGCATGTACAATGAGGAACATCTCTGTTCTAAAGGTGATATCACCATTGGCGGCAATGACGCTTCAAAACCCAATGAAACCTGCTGTGAAAGCTTCCGGGAGAGAAGTGAGCGCATGACAAATGCTGTAGTAGGCCATCCCAGCAAGAATATCAGCGTAAGATGCCAGGCAACAAACTGTGATTTCAATGAGGACTGCCGGTGCAGCGCCAAGGAAATCGGAATTGCAGGAAGCAACGCCTGCAGCTGCGGCGAGACAGAGTGTGCAAGCTTTGACTGCCATTGCAAGTAAACAGGGAAGCTGATTTCCATAATTTTACAAAAAGTGACAAAAATTTGTGAAATTTCAAAAAAAATACTTGTAATATTATAAAACAGGAAGTAGAATGATTTTGGAACGTGGAATGCCAGGCAGGCATTTGATGTCCAATGTTCTTCTTCCTGTTTTTTTGCAGACAAAGGGAATAAGGGCAATTCATAGAAAAATATCGCATATGGAGGATGGCATGAGGAAAAAATCTCATATATCACTAGCAAAATATATCGTGGACAGCATTGAGGAACAGGAATTGGTAAAGCATAGGAAAGCTTTTTATCTGGGGAGTATTCTGCCAGACTGCAAACCGTCGTTTATCACAGTGAAGCATGAAATGGAAGGGACCTTTCCCAAAGTGCAGCAGGAGCTGGAGGAGCTTGTGGAAAGGCAGCAGAGGTCACAGATTAATATGAGGGTTTTTTACCGTAATTTGGGAGAAGTAATCCATTATATTGCAGATTATTTTACTTTTCCCCACAATCCCCATTATCCAGGAAATTTAAGGGATCATTGCGTATACGAGGAACATCTGAAAAAAGAATTGAGAGAATATATCCAAAGCGGCGAGGCAGACAGGAACAGCGAGAGAATCCGTTCTTCGGTCAGAGGCTTGAACAGTACGGAGGATATTTGTATTTTTATCCAGAAAGCACACGAAACATATGTAAAAATGAAGAATTCTGTCGAAGAGGATTGTCGCCATATTGTGACATTATGCCATCAGGTGGTTGTGGCAGTAATTCGGCTGATTAAGGGAGAAACAGATTCCCGGATCATTTCTGCAGCAGCTTGATAAATCAAGGACATGTCGAATAAAAGTATTTCATGTCGAAATGTCCTGTAAAAAAATGACGATTTTCGTTTGCTTTTTTCCCATTCAGGGCATACAATATTGGCAGAGGGGGAAAAGGAGTTAAAATGAACTATTTGTCAGAATTGAAAAGGGAAATCGAGGCTGTACGAAAGAAATTGGATGTGGCGGTGGGAAAGGATGTTTGTGCACCGGAATGTTATCAGATGAGCATTCAGCTGGATAAACTGATTGAAGCCTACATTCAGTACGAGAAGGAAGTTCGGCTGGGGCTGAATTAAGAGATGATAGGAGTATGAAGGAAAGCAAGGCAGAGCCAGGAGTTTCGGCTCTGCCTTGCTTTGTAATACACGTCTATTTCCTGTAATTTAAAAATCCTTACCAGAAAAAATGAAAAAAATATTGACATATGTACAAATATGAGAAACAATATAGGATATCTATACTATTTAGAAAATGAGGGCATGAATATGGCAAATGGAAGAACAAAAAAACTGGTACAATCAGTTGCGGAGCTGAAAGATGCTGATTATTCCGGTGAACCAGAATTAAGGGATATGTACCATCGGCTGGCAGACGGCAGAGAGCAGTTTACCGAGGTTCTTGAGAAGAATTTCAAGGCTGTGATGCAGATTAGTTCCCTGGATTTGACCATGCAGCATGAGACAGACAAGATTATTGAGATATCACACAATGTTGCAAAAGCTACAGAAGTTATTTTTGGAACCAATGGCGACCATTCGGAGCTGGAGGGAAATAATTCTCTGGAGCAGCTGACCAACACGATTATCAAAGTGTCGGAGGAGACGGAAGAGGTACATCAGAAAATCGGAGAGGGGCAGAGAGAGCTTACATTTATCCGGGATCTTTCGAACCAGGCAATCGAAGTATCAAAAGAAATGCGCAAGGACATGGATGAATTGCTGAATGTCATCAATAATATGAATGAGGTAATTGCAGGAATTGACTCTATTTCCATGCAGACCAACCTTCTTTCTTTGAATGCTTCCATAGAAGCGGCAAGAGCCGGGCAGGCGGGAAGAGGGTTTGCAGTGGTGGCAGATGAGATCCGCGGCCTGGCAGAGCAGACACAGAAATTAACTGGGGATATGGGAGAATTTGTGGAGAGCATCAAAGGCGCTTCGCAAAAGAGTGCCGGGAGCACCACAAATACCATAGAAGCGCTTGGAACCATGACCGAGAAAATAGGAAATGTGTGGGAACTGAATGATGAGAACCAAAAGCACGTATCAAAGGTAAGCGAGTCTGTCACATCCCTTGCGGCAGTCAGCGAAGAAATCAGCAGTACCATGGCAGAGATGGAGAATCAATTGAAGAATAGTACAGATTTTATGCGCGAGATTGGAAATGAGCTGATGGAGGCTACGAAGCCGGTGGTGGAAATCGAGGGAACCTTGGACGCTGCGGTGAAACAGATGGGCAGAATGTCGAGGGATGCCTTTTTTCACTTGAAAAACCGGGAGTTTTGCAAATATGTGCAGAATGCAATTGTAGCGCATCGGAGCTGGATTAGCAATCTGGAGAAGATGGTAATGGAACGCGTGGTTGTGCCATTGCAGCTGGATTCCTCTAAGTGCGGATTTGGGCATTTTTACTATTCCATTACGCCGGATATCCCAGAGATCCGGCAGATTTGGAACAATCTGGGAGAAAAACATAAGAAGTTCCATGAATTTGGAAGAGATGCCATTCAGGCATTGTTTGATGAAAATTACAGCAAGGCAGAACATATCTGCAAGGAGGCTAGGGAATATTCCGGAGAGCTGATTTCAGATTTAGAGAACATAATACGGATGGCGGATGACTAACAAAAAGCGCGGCAAGAGACTGTCGTATAAGAGAGAAAAAGCACAGGATATAGAATAATTTGCTACTTATAAGCCCTATATCATGTGTTTTTTGTCTTTTATGGGGGAGTCTCTTTTTGATTGTGAAATTTTCTATTGCTTTTTTTTCTGTGATGGGATAGAATGGAATAAAAGTGGTGAAAAGTGGTACAAAAGTGGTGCGAAAGGGTGAAAAGTGGTGGATGAGTGGAAAAAGGCGTGGACAAGGATGTGGATAATTGTCCCATAGCTGATGCCATCCAATCTCCTTAGAAAACTACGGAACGGCCTGGCAGAAGGTGATGTCTATGTTCATGGGTGAGTACAATCACACAGTGGATACAAAAGGCAGACTGATAGTCCCATCCAAATTCAGAGAATTATTGGGAGATGAATTTGTTGTGACAAAGGGACTAGATGGATGCTTATTTGTGTATTCCGGGGAAGAATGGAAGATCATTGAAGCTAAGTTCCGGGAAGTATCACAGTTCTCCAAGGAAGCCCGGAAGTTTGCCAGATTTTTCTTTGCAGGCGCGGCGGCCTGTGAAATAGACAAGCAGGGGCGTGTACTTTTACCGGCAGTCTTAAGGGAATTTGCTGGAATTGAGAAAGAGGTTGTTTTGGCAGGCGTATTGAATCATATTGAAATCTGGAGCAAAGACAGGTGGCAGGAAACCAGTGAATATGATGATGTGGAGGAAATCGCAGAACATATGGCAAGCCTAGGCCTTACCATTTAAGCCACTGCTGCTTATGGTACGCCCGAAAGCGCGCATCGGCGGTTCTGCCATCTTGCGGAGTAATTATGGCAGGAAGAAAATATGCCTGGAGAAAAGGAAAGATGCTACATGGAATTTAAGCACAAATCTGTACTTTTAAAAGAAACAATAGAATACTTGAAGATTAATCCAGAAGGAACCTATGTGGATGGGACTTTGGGCGGAGGGGGACATGCCTATGAGATTTTAAGCCGCCTGTCGCCAAAGGGAAGGCTGATTGGGATTGACCAGGATGAAGATGCCATCAAGGCGGCTGCAGGAAGGCTGGCTGGATTTGGAGATAAGGTACGGATTGTCAGGAGCAATTACCAGCGGATGAGAGAGGTTCTGGAAGGCTATGGAATCTTAAAGGTGGACGGCATTGTGCTGGATCTTGGGGTTTCATCCTATCAATTGGATGATCCAGACAGAGGGTTTACGTATCGGAATGGGGATGCTCCCCTAGATATGCGAATGGATAACAGACAGAAATTTACAGCGAAGGATCTGGTGAATACTTATAGTGAGATGGAATTGTACCGGGTCATCCGTGATTATGGAGAAGATAAATTTGCCAAAAATATTGCAAAGCATATTGCTGCGGCAAGGAAAAAGAAAGATATTGAGACAACAGGAGAGCTGACAGAGATTATCAAAGCAGCGATTCCGGCGAAGGTAAGGATGAGCGGGAGCCATCCGGCGAAGCGGACATTCCAGGCAATCAGGATTGAGCTGAATGGAGAACTGGAGGTGCTTAAGGGTTCCCTGGAGGATATGATTGACATACTGAAACCAGGAGGTAGGATTTGCATTATTTCTTTTCATTCCTTAGAAGACAGGATTGTAAAAAATATATTTAAGAAGAGCGAGAATCCATGCACCTGTCCGAAAGATTTTCCGGTGTGTGTATGCGGGAAAATTCCCATTGGCAAGGCAGTAAATAAAAAGCCTGTGTTACCATCTGAAGAAGAGATAGGATACAATTCGCGCGCCAAGAGTGCGAAGCTTAGGGTATTTGAGAAGATGGGGAAAGAAATAGAGGGAAGATAGGAGTGAAAGCAGTGAGACAGCAGGGAAATGCATCACATAAGGAAAAAACTGTAAATTATATAGACGGAAATACCGTGAGAAAGCTGCAGCCAAGTCAAAGTCCAAGCCGGCGCAGCGAGGAAACACATCGGGAGCTGGTGGAAAAGCAGAGATTAGACCGGGAGCAGCGGGAGAGAAAACGTGCTTTGCGGGCCGCTGCCAGAAGGAATCAGGAGAAGGCGCTTCAAATGAGCCCAGGGTACGTATTGTTTCTTGCTGCTGCCATGATGGTTCTGGTAGGGGTCTGCGGTGTCTATTTGAAGCTGCAGGCGGAGCTTACAGGGCGGATGAAGCATGTGGCTTCCCTGAAAAGTGAAGTGATGGAGCTGAAAACCAGCAATGATGCAGAACAGAAGCGGATTGACACATCGGTAAATTTAGATGAGATCCGGCAGAAGGCAATTGGCGAGCTTGGAATGGTTTATCCTGGAAAAGATCAGATTATCTATTTTGAAATAGATAACAGCGATTATATGAACCAGTATCAGGATATCCCGGCAAAATAAGGAAGGTAAGGACGATTGGCAGAGAGAACGAGAAGGCCCAGAAGAAAAAGGAAGGAACCCACAAAGTTTTCCAGGAAAATGAAGAAAAAGCTTCTGGTAATGTTTTCCGCGGTGATGGTTATGCTGGGCGGATTGGTGGGAAGGCTTCTTTATATTGAGCAGGTCAAGGGCGAGGAATATGAGAAGCAGGTGTTAGGCCAGCAGGGATATGAGAGCCAAAGCATTCCTTACCAAAGGGGTGATATCCTGGATTGCAACGGAACCATATTAGCCACCAGCGTAGATGTATATAATGTGGTGTTAGACTGCAAACTGATTAATGAAGAGTTTTATGACAGTGAAACGAAAGCGAAAGTAAAGAAATATGTGGAACCTACCGTTGCAGCGCTGCTGCAGTGTTTTCCAGATGTTACAGAAGAAGAGGTAATGGCTGCCCTGACGGAAAAAGCAGACAGTCGTTATTTTGTTTTACGGAAAAAACTTCATTTTGGAGAAATTGAAGAATTCCAGAAATTAGTGGAAAAGGTATATACAAAAGGCAAGAAAAAGGGAAAGAAGGTCAATCCCGATGTGCAGGGAGTCTGGTTTGAGAAGGAATACCAGAGGGAATATCCTTATAACTCCCTGGCAAGCAAGGTGATAGGCTTTACTGCTTCTGGCAATGAAGGAATCGGCGGCCTGGAGGATTACTACAATGATACGTTGAATGGAATCAACGGGCGGCAGTATGGATTTTTGAATTCCGATGATAATTTTGAAAAGACAATCAAAGAGCCCATGAACGGGGGAACCTTGGTTACTACGATTAACATTAACGTGCAGAAGGTGATTGAGCAGAAAATTGCCCAGTTTCAGGAGATGCACCGGAATGAGATAGAGGAAGGCCCGGGAAGCAAGCAGGCAGGCGTAATTGTCATGAATCCTCAAAATGGCGCCATTCTTGGAATGTCTGACAGCCTTGTGTATGACTTGAACAATCCAAGGGATCTGTCTTTGTACTATTCCCCGGAAGAGATCGCAGGTTTCAGCGAGAAAGAGACATTGGAGAAGCTCAATGAGATCTGGCAGAATTACTGCATTACCTATACCTATGAGCCAGGCTCTACAGCAAAGCCGTTTACAGTGGCAACCACATTAGAAACAGGGAAGGCCAGGGAATGGTATGACTGTGATGGGATAGAGCAGATTGGGGGACATGATATCCATTGCGTACAGCGGTCCGGCCATGGCCCCTTGACGCCGGAACAATCCTTGATGAATTCCTGCAACGATGCCATGATGCAGATGGTGGTGGATGTAGGGGCGGAGGATTTTTATAAATACCAGAATATTTTTAATTTCGGGCTGCGCACCAACATTGACCTTCCAGGAGAAGCCAGAACAGACACGTTAATCTATACGGCGGAAAATACAGACAGTACGTCCCTGGCAACCAATTCCTTCGGACAGAATTTTAATGTGACAATGGTACAGCTGGTTTCAGCCTTTGCATCGCTGATTAACGGAGGATACTATTACCAGCCCTATCTTGTGCAGAAAATTGTGGATGACAATGGGAATACGGTACAGTCCATGGATCCGGTGGTTTTAAAGCAGACAATTGCCCATCAGACCAGCGATACGATTAAACAGTATCTTTACAGCACAGTATCAGAGGGAACGGGAAAAAGTGCAAAGGTGGAAGGGTATTCCATGGGCGGAAAAACAGGAACCGCCCAGAAAGGCAACAGGGATGATAAGAAATATGTGGTATCTTTTATTGGGTTTGCCCCGGTAGAAAATCCACAGGTATTGGTATATGTAGTCATTGACGAGGCCAATGTGCCTTTGACCCAGCAAGGCAGCGGCCTTGCAACAGAGCTGGCAAAGGAAATATTTACAGAAATACTTCCTTATATGAATATTTTTCCAGATGAAGCTGTGGAAAGCGAGGGCGATCCTGCAAATCCCCAGGAAGGTGCTGGTGAGACTCCAGAAGGGACAACCCAGGAGGGAGCTGGTGAGACTCCGGAAGGGACAACCCAGGAGGGAGCCGGGACAGTTCCAGAAGGAGCCGGGGCTGTCCCAGAAGGGACGCCGGAGGAAGGAGCCGGGGAAGCGCCAGAAGGAACAGGACAAAGCCCAGAAGGCGGCACGCCGGAAACTGGGGAAGCGCCAGAGGGCGGCATACCCCAGGAAGGAGCGGGGGAAAGTCCGGAAGGCGGCACGCCGGAAACTGGAGGAGAAGCACCAGGGGACGGGCCTCCCGGGCAGATTGGCGATAATCCCCAGGACGACCAGGAATATCCTGCAGAAGGAATTCCAAATGCGATGCCGGAGGGCGGCGGTGTCCCAGAAGAAGAATAGCTGTTTTGGCCAGTATTTTTCAAATACGTGTCAGGGAAAGCCATTCCGGCCATAATAAAAAAGTACATAACCTCATACAATCTATAATAGATTATATTAATTGTTAGAGTGAGGTTATCAGATGTTTCGCAATAAAACCTTTAACCGTAGAAAATTATTGATTGTTTTTACCGTGGTAATGCTTATTTTGGCGGTTCTTGCCGGAAGGCTGGTATACCTGATGATCTTCTGTTCAGAATATTATGGGCAGAAGGCGGAAAACCTGCATGAGCGGGAACGGGATATCAAGGCAGCCAGAGGAAAAATCATTGATGCTACCGGTACGGTATTGGCAACAAACCGGACAGTATGCACCATCTCTGTCATTCACAGCCAGATAGAGGAGCCGGAAGAGATTATCCGGGTTCTCACAAAAGAATTGGAAATGGAAGAAGAGACGGTGCGCAAGCGGGTGGAAAAGGTAAGCTCCATTGAACGGGTGAAATCCAATGTAGATAAGGAGGTGGGCGACCGCATCCGCAATTACGGGCTGGCAGGAGTAAAAGTGGATGAAGATTATAAACGCTATTATCCATATGGAACATTGGCCTCCCGGGTGCTTGGATTTACCGGCGGGGATAACCAGGGAATCATCGGGCTGGAGGTTATCTATGAAGATTACCTGAAAGGAAGCAATGGCAAGATTCTTACCCTCACGGATGCCAGAGGGGTGGAGATTGAAAATGCAGGAGAACGGCGCCAAGAGCCGGTGGATGGAAATAACCTGCACATCAGCTTGGATTACAATATTCAGATGTATTGTGAGCAGGCAGCGAAAAAGGTGATGGAAGCAAAATCTGCGGATGGAGTTTCCGTGATTGTAATGAAACCGGACAACGGGGAAATCCTGGCAATGGTAAATGTGCCGGAGTTTGACTTAAATGACCCCTTTACACTAATAGATGCCGGGGCAGCATCCCAGCAGCCGGAAGAGACAGAAGCCATGGCGGCAGCGGGAGAAAGCACCCAAGAACCAGAGGGTGCAGAAGAAAGCCAAATAGAGCCGGAAGAGACAGAAGGAGAAAGCACCCGGGAACCAGAGGATGCAGAAGAAAGCCAGAAAGGGCCGGAAGAGACAGAAGGAGAAAGCACCCAAGAACCAGAAGGGACAGAGAAGGAGAAGACAAAAGAAGAAACCAAACAGGATCTGTTAAACCGGATGTGGAGGAATCCCTGTATCAACGATACGTATGAGCCAGGGTCTGTATTTAAGACGATTACCACAGCAGCTTCCTTTGAGGAGGGAGTGGTATCCTTAAATGACCATTTCTTCTGCCCGGGATACAAGATGGTGGAGGACAGGCGGATTCACTGCCATAAACGAACAGGCCACGGCTCCGAAGATTTTACCCAGGGAATTATGAATTCCTGCAATCCGGTATTTATTGAATTAGGGCTGCGCCTGGGCGTGGATAATATGTATAAATATTTTGAACAGTTCGGGCTGTTAAAGCGTACCGGGATTGATTTGCCAGGAGAAGCTTCTACCATCATGCATGATAAGAAAAATGTAGGGCCGGTAGAGTTGGCTACAGTTTCTTTCGGCCAGTCCTTTCAGATTACCCCCATCCAGCTTGCCACAACAGTTTCTTCCTTAATTAATGGAGGAAACAGGGTTACGCCCCATTTTGGAGTATCTGTGAAAAACGATCAGGGTGATTTGATAGAGACCCTTCAATATAAAGTGGAGGAGGGGATTGTAAGTGATGAAACATCAGGAGTCCTGCGGAGCGTGCTGGAAAAGGTTGTAGCAGAGGGAAGCGGAAACCGTGCATACATCGAAGGATTTTCCATAGGAGGAAAGACAGCTACTTCCCAGACGCTGCCCAGAAGTGCAAATAAATATATTTCTTCCTTTTTAGGGTTCTCCCCTGCAGATGACCCGCAGGTGTTGGCATTAGTAATCATAAATAACCCTCAGGGCATTTATTATGGAGGAACCATAGCGGCTCCTGTGGTAAAGGAAATTTTTTCCAATATCCTGCCGTACCTTGGCATTGAAAAGCAGGCGCTGCCGGAACAAGAAAAGGAAGAGGAGCAGGAATAAACATTCATAATTGAAGAGAAAATGAGAAAGAAAGATACGGTGGCAGAAACATCGTAAGAACAAAGAGGTGTAGAGAAAATGGCACAAAAAGTGATAATTCCAGTATTGATAGCTTTTGCAATCACAGCCGTCCTAGGCCCGGTGGTCATTCCGGTTTTAAGGAAATTAAAAGTAGGACAGACAGAGCGGGAAGAGTTGAAATCTCATTTGAAAAAGGCGGGTACGCCTACCATGGGCGGTCTGATGATATTGGCTGGCATTATTGCCACTTCCCTGATTTATATGAGGGATTATCCGGGGATTCTGCCGATTCTGTTTGTGACGGTGGGGTTTGGCATTATCGGTTTTCTGGATGATTATTTAAAAGTGGTATTACGGCGGTCAGACGGGCTTTTGCCCTGGCAGAAAATGGCGGGGCAGATTCTGGTAACGGTTGTGTTTATTTTCTATATGAACCAGTATACCGAAGGAGCCACGAAGATGCTGATTCCCTTTACAGGGGGATTTGCAGATGGGATGTATCTGGATTTGGGCTGGCTGGCGGCTCCGGTTATGTTTCTGGCTATTTTAGGCACGGTCAACGGAGCGAATTTTACAGACGGGCTGGATGGCCTTGCTTCCAGCGTAACGGTATTGATTGCAACATTTTTTTCTGTGGTTGCTGTGGGGACGGGAAGCGGCATTGAGCCGGTTACCTGTGCGGTCGTAGGCGCATTGCTGGGATTTTTATTGTTTAATGTGTATCCCGCCAGTGTATTTATGGGTGATACCGGTTCGTTGGCATTGGGAGGCTTTGTGGCTTCCACTGCTTATGTGCTGCATATGCCTATCTTTATTTTGATTGTGGCGTTGATTTATTGGGTGGAGCTTCTGTCCGTTATGATACAAGTAACTTATTTTAAAAAGACGGGAGGAAAACGCATTTTCCGCATGGCGCCCATACATCATCATTTTGAATTAGGCGGATGGTCTGAAACAAGGGTGGTAGCAGTATTTTCCATTACGACTGCCATATTATGCCTGGTTGGGCTGCTCGCGCTGTAGGAGGGATAACATTGGACCTGAATGGAAAAAAATTTTTAGTGGTAGGAACCGGTATCAGCGGGATTGCAGCGGCTAAGCTTTTGGCAAGCCAGGGGTTTCCAGTTATTTTGTATGATGGGAACCAGGAGCTTGAGATAGAAGAGGTCAGGAAAAAGTCACCCTTGCTGGAGCAGGTGGAAATCCTGGCGGGCGAACTGCCAAATCGTGTCTTAAAGGATTGTGATATTGCAGTGTTCAGCCCGGGAGTTCCTACGGATCTTCCGCTGGCAGGCCAAATCCGGCAGGCTGGGATGGAAATCTGGGGAGAGATAGAGCTTGCCTATGCCTTTGAGAAGGGGAAGGTGCTGGCAGTAACCGGAACCAACGGAAAGACTACCACCACATCTCTTTTGGGAGAAATTATGAAGCACGCAGGCTTGGATACAAAGGTGGTCGGCAATATTGGGATTCCATACACCAGTTTAGCGGCTGGCACTACAAAGGATTCTGTAACAGTGGCAGAAATCAGCAGCTTCCAACTGGAAACGGTACATGAGTTCTGTCCTCAGATTTCAGCTATTTTGAATATTACGCCGGATCATTTGAACCGCCATCACACCATGGAGAATTATCAGCAGGCAAAAATGAGGATCGCTGCCAACCAGGGAGAGGGGCAGGTGTGTGTGTTAAATTATGAGGATCAGGTATTGCGGGAATTTTCCCATCAGGTGAAGGCAGAAGTGGTGTTTTTCAGCAGCCAGAGGAAATTGGATCGGGGCATTTACCTGGATGGGGAAGAAATTATTTTTGCGTGGGATGGGAAAAAGGATAAACTATGCAATGTCAAGGAGCTTATGCTTCTTGGAAAACATAATTATGAAAACGTGATGGCTGCCGCCGCCATGGCAAAAGCGGCGGGAGTTTCCCTGGAAAAAATAAAGGAAGTTTTGGTTGCATTTCCGGCTGTGGAGCATAGAATAGAGTATGTGGCAACAAAACGGGGCGTCCGGTTTTACAATGATTCCAAAGGGACCAATCCTGACGCAGCCATTCAGGCAGTCCGTGCCATGGAATGGCCCACATTGCTCATTGGAGGGGGATACGATAAGAACTCGGAATATGATGGGTGGATTGACGCCTTTGACGGAAAGGTAAAGAAATTTGTCCTGCTTGGAGCTACCAGGGATAAAATAAGGGATACGGCAGTCCGTCTGGGATATCCTGAGGATGATATCATCCTGGTGGATAGCCTGGAAGAGGCGGTAACTGTCTGCTTCCAGCATGCGGTAAGCGGGGATGCGGTGCTGCTTTCCCCAGCCTGTGCCAGCTGGGGCATGTTTGAAAATTATGAACAGCGTGGAGAAATATTTAAAGAACTGGCGAGGGGATTAAAAGAATAACTGTGAAATCGTAAGTCAGGAGTGCTGATATGGGTAGAGAACGAAAGACTGACAGAAGACAAAAAAATATCCGCTATTTTGACTATACGCTGCTGCTGATTGTCTTTTTCCTGATTTGTTTTGGACTGGTTATGCTGTACAGTACCAGCGCCTACAATGGGCAGCTGAAATTTAAGGATGGAGCGTATTATTTAAAAAAGCAGCTTCAGGCGGATGTTTTGGGGATAGCAGTTATGATAGTCATTTCCAGGATTGATTACCGCGTCTGGAAGAATTTTTGGCTTATCGCGTACATAGGCGCCTTTGGGCTGTGTACCTTGGTTCTTTTTATCGGATCAGAGTCCCACGGTGCAAAACGCTGGCTGAATTTAGGGTTTACAAGCTTTCAGCCCTCCGAGGCGGCAAAGCTGGCAATTATCGTGTTTTTGGCAACGATTATCAGTAAAATGCCAAAACAGATGGGAAAATTTTCTTCACTGGTAAAAATAATTGCAATTGTCCTGCCTATGGTGGGAATTGTAGCCACAGAGAACTTGAGCACCGCAATTATTATCCTGGGGATTGCAATCTCCATGGTGTTTGTTGCAAGCCCCAAATATATGCAGTTTCTGGTTGCTGGAGGCGCAGTAGTTGTGTTTGGCGCCATATTCATTATGATGGAATCCTACCGTGCGGAACGTCTGCTGATTTGGAGGAATCCTGAAAAATATGCCAAGGGGTATCAAACCCTCCAGGGCCTCTACGCCATAGGCTCCGGCGGATTGTTTGGAAAAGGGCTTGGGGGCAGCATGCAGAAATTAGGGTTCGTGCCGGAAGCCCAGAATGATATGATTTTTTCCATTATCTGCGAGGAGCTGGGGCTGTTTGGGGCGATCAGCGTGATTTTGCTGTTTGTGATTATTATCTGGCGGTTTATGGTAATTGCCAGCAATGCCCAGGATTTGTATGGGGCGTTGATTGTAACCGGAGCGCTTGCACATATTTCCATACAAGTTATTTTGAATATTGCGGTGGTAACCAATACGATACCAAATACAGGTATTTCCCTGCCTTTTATCAGCTACGGCGGGACGTCGGTGCTGTTTCTGCTGGCAGAAATCGGGCTGGTACTCAGCGTATCCAGAGGCATCCATTTTGAACAGGAGTAGGATATGGGAAGAAGAGAAACGAGGAAACGTAAGAAACGGTGGAAAGCCATTGGGCTTACGTTTCTGATGATTGCATTGTTTTTGTCCATTGCAGCTTTGGTTGTTGTAAAAGTATTTGTGGTGAAAAAGGTAAAGGTTACGGGAAATGAGCATTATCCAGATGAGACAATGGAAGATTGGCTTTTGGATGACGAATATTGCTGGAACAGCTTATATGTGTATTTTAAATACAAATTTGTAGAGCCCCAGGAAATGCCCTTTGTGGACAGCATGGAGGTTTTTCTGGAATCACCCCAGGCTTTGCGGATAGAAGTCTATGAGAAAGCTCTTCTGGGCCGGGTCTACATTGACGCTTTGGGGCAGAATGCTTACTTTGACAAAGACGGCTTTGTGGTGGAGCTGTCCTCGGAGGTCATTGAAGGGGTGCCGGTGGTAAGCGGATTGGATGTGGAGCAGATTGTATTATATGAGAAGCTTCCGATTAAGGGAAAAAACATTCTGAAAAATCTGCTGTCATTGACCCAGATGCTGAAAAAATATGAGCAGGTTCCAGACAATATCAAATACGGGGAGGAGGGGAGTTACACTCTTCAATATGGCGAAATTAAAGTTCTTATCGGATCAGCACAGAATTTGAATGAAAAGATTGTAAGGCTTTCCCATGTGCTGCCAAAGTTGGAAGGGCAGAAAGGCACGCTCCATTTAGAAAGCTGGACAGAAAATACGACAGATATTACATTTGAGAAGGCTGGGTAGGCGAATTTTGTCAAAAAGAAAGTTGATTTTGTGAGGAACAAATGGAAATCAATGAAAAAAACAAATAAATTATAAATTCTTACTTGATTAATTCCCTAAAAAATTATAGTATAGTGTATAAGAGTTTAAAGTGGGATTAGTGAGTAAAAAAAGAAAGTCTTTAGATATAGGACAAAAGGAGGAAGAACCTTGCTTGAAATAATGACGCCAGAGGCAGAGTCCAGTGCAAAAATCATCGTAATCGGTGTGGGAGGAGCTGGAAATAATGCTGTCAATAGAATGATTGAAGAAAATATCGGTGGTGTTGAGTTTGTCGGGATTAATACGGACAAGCAGGCACTGACGCTTTGTAAGGCGCCTACGCTGGTTCAGATCGGCGAGAAGCTGACAAAAGGGCTAGGAGCGGGAGCACAGCCGGAGATTGGAGAGAAAGCTGCAGAGGAGAATGTGGAGGAGCTGACTGCGGAGATTAAGGGCGCGGATATGGTATTCGTAACCTGCGGTATGGGCGGCGGAACCGGGACAGGCGCTGCGCCGGTGGTCGCAAGGATTGCAAAGGAAATGGGAATATTGACCGTAGGCGTTGTGACAAAGCCCTTTAAATTTGAGGCCAAGGCGCGCATGGTCAATGCCATGGGCGGCATCGAACGGCTGAAGGAGAACGTTGATACCTTGATTGTAATTCCCAATGATAAGCTCCTTGAGATTGTGGACAGGCGTACCACTATGCCTGACGCTTTAAAGAAGGCGGATGAAGTGCTTCAGCAGGCCGTGCAGGGGATTACAGATTTGATTAATGTGCCGGCGCTGATTAATCTGGATTTTGCAGATGTCCAGACGGTTATGAAGGATAAAGGGTTAGCCCATATCGGCATCGGCATGGCAACCGGAGATGATAAGGCCATAGAGGCTGTGAAGCTTGCAGTTGCAAGTCCTCTTCTGGAAACCACCATAACAGGGGCTTCCCACGTGATTATCAATATTTCCGGTGATATTTCCCTGATGGATGCCAATGATGCAGCCAGCTATGTACAGGATTTGGCAGGGGACAGCGCCAATATTATTTTCGGTGCGAAATTTGATGAGGATATGTCGGATCAGGCAATTATCACGGTAATTGCCACTGGCCTGGGTGAGGCAGCGGCATCGCCTAAGGTAATGCCTGGCATGAAATACGGGCAGAATACAGTGCCAAGAATGGCTGGCACAGCAAGAACAACGGCTGCAAGGCCTGCCACCAACATTGGAAGCGTTACCCGTCCTGCCAACACCTATGGGACTGTGCAGCCATCCCCTTCCACAGGCAGCAATCTGGGAGTGACGGCTTCTACCCTGGGAATCCAGCGGCCCAGAAGGCCGGAAAGCAGTATCCCCGAGCGGGATATTAAGATTCCCGAGTTTTTGAAGACCACAAAAAAATAAGAGCGATACATAGAAAGATTGGGAAACCCTATAACAGCCCTGCCTTGTGCTGTTATAGGGTTTTTGTCGTTTTTTGTAAAAGAATTTTTGGAAAAGGGGACAATGGTTTGACAAAAAAATCGGTTGTTTCATTTTATACTGTCATTATCAGATGGCTGTTAGATGAGGCTGTATGAATCTTAGGGAAGGAGGGTGTAGGTGGAATATGAAATATATGCAGATGTCTGGTTTTTGATGAATTTTATTATGGATAGCGCCGCTCTTTTGATTGCAGGAAAATTGATGAAGGAACGCATCAGGGCTGGAAGGCTTTTATTGGGAAGCTTTGCAGGAACCTCTGCCTCCATGCTCCTTTTTTTCCAATTGAAAGATTATAACTGGTATCAGATATACGTGCATTTCCTGGTGAACCCTTTGATGGTGTACTTGTGTTACCATAGCAGAAGCAAAAAGCAGTTTTTAGGCCAGTGGGCGGTTACTTATCTTGCTTTTATCCTGTTAGGCGGAATCCTGGAGTGGGGAATGGCAGACGGGGCGGGAAACAGGCAGTTTATCCTTTGGCTGCCAGCCGCGGCAGTATTTTTGATGATAACGGGAAGGCTTCTTGGAAATTTAAAAAGAGAAAAAGAGACAAAATATGACCTTCTTCTGGTTACCAGGGAAGGGAATATTTCTGTAAAGGGATTTTATGATACAGGAAATCTGCTGGTAGACCCTTTGGTCAACCGGCCGGTACATATTATAAAGAAAAAAGTTCTGTGGGAACAGATTCAAAAAGAGCAGCTTCCCCTAAGGATGATTCCATTTCATTCGTTAGGCCAGGAGTCGGGCATGCTTGCGGCTGTTACCTTAGAAGGAATGTACATTATGAAAGAGGATCATCCATTGTATCTGAAAAAACCTGTCTTCGGCATTGCGGATGAACAGTTGTTCCAGGATGACGAATGTGATGTGATATTAAATGGGAAAAGCATGGAGAATTGAAGGAGGATGAATATGTACATAAAAATCACAGTACCCCAGCATTTTCAGATGAAACTGATACCAAATGTTTGGAACTGCCTGTTTTTGAAAAAAGGGGATATCCATTATATTGGAGGTGCGGAAATCCTGCCGCCGCCTTTAGACGCAAGGGAGGAAAACCGCTGCATCCAGATGCTGGGCGGAGAGGAATCAGAGCGTGCCAGGAGCATATTGATTGAGCATAACCTGCGGCTGGTGGTGTACATAGCAAAGAAGTTTGACAATACAGGAATCGGTGTGGAGGATTTGATTTCCATTGGCACAATCGGGCTGATTAAGGCAATCAATACCTTCAATCCCACCAAAAATATTAAGCTTGCCACTTATGCCTCCCGGTGCATCGAAAACGAGATATTGATGTACCTGCGGCGCAACAATAAGACCAGGATGGAGGTTTCCATCGATGAACCGCTGAATGTGGACTGGGATGGCAATGAGCTGCTTTTATCGGATATCCTGGGAACGGATGAGGATATTATTTACCGGGATATCGAAACGGAGGTGGAGAAAAACCTTTTGAAAAAAGCCGTAGAAAAGCTTTCAGACAGGGAGCGCACCATTGTGGAGCTGCGTTTTGGGCTGAACAGCCCCCAGGGGGATGAAATGACCCAGAAGGAAGTGGCAGACCTTTTAGGGATTTCCCAGTCTTATATCTCACGTTTAGAGAAAAAGATTATGAAAAGACTGAAAAAAGAAATCGTAAAATTTGAGTAAGTGTGATATAATTTACCATGAGGAGGAATCCGGCTCAAAACCATGAGTTCCCATACCATAACGAGCCGGGAGGAGCCCTGATGGTTCCTAGAACATCTCGTACTTATCAGGAGGGATCCTGATGGTTTTTCGAAGTTTGATGTTACTTAAAAATTATAGAGACTTTCACAAAGGAGATGGTGATTTGAAACTTGAATTTTTGGGGGCTGCCCATGAGGTAACTGGAAGCTGCCATTATGTACAGATGGGGGACGTACATCTTTTGGTAGACTGTGGGATGGAGCAGGGGCCGGATTTGTATGAGAACCAGGAAATTCCGGTCAATACGGCGGAAATTGATTACATATTGATTACCCATGCCCACATAGACCATTCCGGCTTGCTGCCGCTTTTGTACAGCCATGGATTCCGGGGGAAAATCTATGCCACAAGGGCTACTATGGAACTGTGCAGCATTATGTTGAAGGATTCTGCCCATATCCAGATGTTTGAGGCAGAATGGAAAAACCGGAAGGCGAAACGTGCGGGAAGGCCGCTGGTGGAGCCCATGTACAACATGGATGACGCAATCGGAGTATTAGAACATTTTATCCCATGTGAATATGATGAGATTATCACCTTGTGCCCGGAAATTACCATTCGTTTTACAGATGCAGGCCATCTTTTGGGCTCTTCCAGTATCGAAATCTGGGGAACAGAGGGAGAGGAGAAAGTGAAGCTGGCATTTTCCGGGGATATCGGCCATGGGAATAAGCCCCTCATCCGAAATCCACAGTTTATCAGGGATGCAGATTATGTGGTTATGGAGTCCACCTATGGGGACCGGCTTCACAAGAATCCGCCGGATTATGCCGCGGAGCTGGCCGCTGTCTGCCAGGATACCTTTGCCAGAGGGGGGAATGTGGTAATCCCCGCCTTTTCCGTAGGCAGAACCCAGGAAATGCTCTATTTCCTGCGGAAAATCAAGGTGGAGCATCTCTTGCCGGAATTTGAGGATTTTGAAGTGTATATTGACAGCCCTCTGGCGGTGGAGGCTACCAGCATTTTCCATAAAAATGTGAAGGAATGCTTTGACGAGGAGGCGTTGGAGCTGGTGCGGAAAGGGAAGAATCCCATCAGTTTTCCAGGGCTTAAGGTAGCGGTATCCAGCGATGAATCTAAAATGATTAATTTTATCCAGAAACCCATTGTGATTATTTCCGCTTCCGGTATGTGCGAAGCCGGGCGTATCCGCCATCATTTGAAGCACAACCTCTGGCGGACAGATTCTACCATTCTTTTTGTGGGCTATCAGGTGCCCGGAACCCTTGGCAATATGCTGCTGAACGGGGTAAAGGAGGTAAAGCTGTTTGGGGAATCCATTGAGGTTCACGCAAAAATCCTGAACCTGGCGGGAATCAGCGGCCATGCGGACCAGCAGCATCTCCTGGAATGGGTAAAAGCATTTGGGGATACGCCAAAGCGTGTCTTTGTGGTTCACGGGGAAGACAGTGTATGCGATGCCTTTGCGTCCCTGGTAACAAAAGAAACCGGGCTTTCGGCTGTCGCTCCCTATAGCGGGGATATTTACGATTTGGAGACAAACGCCTGCCTGGCACAAGGAAGCAGGGAAAAGAAGGTTTGCAAAACCAGCAAATCCCATACCGTATCCAATGTTTTTGCAAGGCTTTTGGCGGCTGGCGAACGGCTGATGTCTGTAATCCGCAAATCAGAAGGGCATCCCAATAAAGAGCTTGGGAAACTTGCAGACCAGATTAATTCTCTCTGTGATAAGTGGGAGTAAGGGACAGATAATTTTTCATGCTTTTTAATGCAGATTTCTCCAGTCTGCTGACCTGCGCCTGGGAGATATGGATTTCCTCTGCTACCTCCATTTGAGTTTTGCCTTCAAAGAAACGGAGCTTGATGATATAGTTTTCCCGCTCATTCAGCCGTTTCATGGCATCGCTTAAGGAGAGCTCTTCCACCCAGGTGTCTTCCTTGTTCTTTTTATCGCTGATTTGATCCATGACATAGAGGGTGTCGCCGCCGTCGGTGTAGACCGGGTCGTATAGGCTGACGGGACATTGGATGGCGTCCAGGGCGAATACGATATCTTCTTTGGGAATGTCAATTTCTTTGGCGATATCCTCTATGGTGGGTTCCCGGGACAGCTCTTTGGATAGGATTTCTTTGGCATGGATGGCTTTGTAGGCGGTATCGCGCAGGGAACGGCTCACACGGATGGAGTTGTTGTCCCTTAGATACCGCCTGATTTCGCCGATAATCATGGGAACTGCATAGGTGGAAAATTTCACGCCGATATCCGGGTTGAAGTTGTCGATAGATTTGATTAAGCCAATGCAGCCGATCTGGAATAAATCGTCTACATTTTCATTGCTGTTGGAAAACCGTTTGATAACGCTTAAGACCAGGCGCAGATTGCCCTTAATGTAAGCTTCACGCGCGGCCTGATCCCCCGCTTTGATGCGGGAGAACAGGTCGCTTTTTTCCTCTTCTTTTAATACAGGGAGTTTTGCTGTGTTGACCCCGCAGATTTCTACTTTATATGCAGCCATGGAATTACCTCCGGAAAGTTTAGTGTATTAAAAGAATGCACGTAATTTGCTACTTTTATTCATGAAATTTTCGTGCTATAATGTTTACATATCCGTGAATCAAATGATTCACTAACAACTTTATTGGGAGATAGATAACGATGAAAGATGCGATTGATAAAAGAAATGAGAAAGAGAGAATTGCAAGAAGCATTGTAAAACGCAGGAATATAGTTTATATCAGCCAGGAAGAATTGGATCGGAAGAAAAAAGAGGAATTAGAAGAGCAGAATAAAAAGCAGAAGGAGCTGGCAGAACAGCTTGTGAAGCAGTTTAAGGATGATGCAAACAAGAAGCAGGCCATGGAGATTGAGCGTCTTTTGGCTGATCAGGAGATGTTAAAAAGGCAGTTGGAGACAGGCATGGACGCCACAGGAAAAAAACCTATGGATGATGTGACGCAAGAAAGAGTAGAGGCGATTTTAAGTGAAAAGAATAAAAAGCTGCAAAATATTATTACTGCCAGCTTCGTGGAAGCTGGCAAGGAAGATGAGCCTGTGGAGGTATCTCTACAAGAAGAGAATCCAGCAGATGGATCCCTGGCAGAAGAGATACATAAGGAAAATGCTGTCCCGGATCAGGAAGCAGATATGGGCGGCGGTGAGCTGGAAGCGGAAACGGATATAGAAGAGTAAAGCTTGGGAAATGAATAAAGCTTGAAAAGCACAGGGAAGGAGAAAGGCAGCATGGAGCAGGAGAAGGATGTAAAAAAGGTAATGAAGGGCAGCCAGCCAGAGGGGCAGAAAAATAAAACCCTGCTGAGTGAGACCTGGCCGCAGGATGCCCAGGATGAATTAGAAGATTTCATTGAACAGCAGGGAATTTATATCCGCCAGTAGGCAGCATGAGGGTTTTTTCATTTTCTCTACGGCATTACTCAAAGCCTTCCGGGACAAGGGTTTCACAGGAAGTCATGGCAAAAGTTTTCGGCGGGATGCCGTAAAATTTACGAAAAGCCCGCAGGAACGTGGAATAGTCGGAAAAGCCGCAGAGAGCGGCTGCCTTTAGTACGGGAACGCCGTCCTGCATCAAGTCTTTTGCGTGCAGCAGACGTTTTTGCTGGACATAGGCGTGGAGGGTGTAGCCGGTATGCTCT
The DNA here is from genome assembly GCA_947384285.1 of uncultured Lachnospiraceae bacterium. Lineage (GTDB taxonomy): Bacteria > Bacillota > Clostridia > Lachnospirales > Lachnospiraceae > Petralouisia. The sequence goes on along the minus strand of CANDGI010000003.1, from coordinate 51,195 downwards.
TTGAATTTATGCATTAAGTAATATTTGCTTACATAAAACTGTTTGGATAAGGTTTCGTTGGACAAGTCTTTGTCCAAATGGCGGTTGATATAGTCTAAGATTTCTGAAATCTGTTTGTCATATCGGGAATCGGAGCACTGGGGCTGGTATGCTCCCGGCAGGAACACCCGGTTTAAATACACCATTAGCTGCAGAAAATATGCCTGGCTTAATGCCTCGTGCCCAAATTCCTGGCTGGCAAGGGAAGCCTCCAATTGCTTCAGCAGGGTTTGGATGTCAGTCTGCAGCTGTGGATTTAAGCGTATCAGGTTAAATCTTTTTTCATTTGCAGTGGTGAAGCATTGGGATAAGTCGCAGGAGCGGTCCTTCTGGGACCGGATGAAATCCTGCTGCAGCCATAGGATGATGCGTTCGTAGTCAGTATTGGGGTCTATGATGGGCTTGTGGAGGTCATGGTTGTTGATTAGCAGGATATCCCCAGGTTTTAGGTCGTAGGCTTTTCCTTCTACCAGGTAGGTTACGTTTCCTGATAGGAATATGATAATTTTGTTGAAGTCATGGTAATGGAATTCGAATTCTTGGTTTTTTTTATCTTTTAGATGGAACAGACGGAAATTCTGGTGAAGGTATCCGGTCTGTTTTTCTTTTTTTGTCTGGGGGTTGGGATGTGGTTTTTGGGTCATGCTTTTGTTCCTCCGTAAATTGTTTGGGGGTTGTGAACCGTCAGGGCACTGTGAATTGCACCAGGAACCATCAGGACTCCTCCCAGCAGGGGAGGTTATGGGGATTCGTGGTGCTGGGCTGGATCCCTCCTCATGGTAAATCCTCATGGTAAAGTATACAGCATTTTTTGCATGGTTTCAAGCAGTTTATGTGCTGTTATATGCAAAAATGGGGAATATAATGGAGGTATAGATGGTTTTGCTGATGGATTTGGAAGATATAGGAAAGGATGGATGGATATGGCTCATATGAAGATGAAAAAATACCATGGGTTGGGCAGCATGATGCGGATAAATATGGGAAAGCCTGTATACGGAGGCCGGGAAATGAATTTTTCTGGATTCCAGGAAGAGATGGTAAATGCACACTTAAAATTCCATGGCAATGATTATAATGCAGTATGCCTGTCTGTGGGAAATCCTAATTGTGTGTTTATGATGGAGGAGGTTGCCCCTCGGAAGGCGGAAGCACCGGAACCCTATGTAGACCGCATGAACATGCAGCTTTGCAAGGTGGCTGACCGGAAAAATATTGTGATGGAGGTTTATGAACGGGGAACAGGGGATAGGCTGGCGTCTGGGACAGGAGCCTGCGCAGCAGCGGCAGCGGCAAGGCGGATGGGGCTGGCAGACGGAACTGTTACGGTACACATGCAAGACAGGGATGTAAGGATAGAGATAGCGGAGGATGGAACCATCTATATGACAGGGAGTGCAAAAGAGATAGCGGAGGATGGAATCATCTATATGGCAGGAAGTGCAAAAGAGATAGCGGAGGATGGAACCATCTATATGGCAGGAAGTGCAAAAGAGATGGGGGATTTTCCCCTGGCAGGAAATTTTTCTGCATAGAATTGGCTTGACAGATGTGGACGAAATGCCTATCATATATAAAATAAGAAGAAGTAATAAAAAGTAGGTGACATTTTGCCTGCTTTTTGTTATGATATAGGAAATTAGTTACATATTCTGCGGAATACACCTGTCTGGCATGGATGAAATGCAGGTGTGCAGAAAAGCAAGTAAGAGTTACAGGAGAGATTTTATGGAAAAGATATTAGATGTGATTAGTGAACAGGTGATGGAAGCCATGAAGGCCAGCGGTTATGATGAGAAATATGGGAAGGTAACCTTATCCAACCGCCCGGATCTCTGTGAATATCAGTGTAATGGAGCCATGGCGGCAGCAAAGGAATACAAATGTGCTCCTTTTTTGATTGCAGATAAGGTGGCAAAGCAGCTAAAGGGCAATGGGATGTTCCAGTCTGCAGAATCTGTGAAGCCGGGTTTTTTGAATTTAAAGCTGGATCCTGGGTATCTGGCAGATTATCTCAGGCAGATGGAGGCGGACAAAGAGCGGCTTGGATGTAAGAAATGCGAGCATCCCAAAACCATTCTCATTGATTACGGCGGGCCGAATGTGGCAAAACCTCTCCATGTGGGCCATCTGCGTTCTGCTATTATCGGGGAAAGCGTAAAGCGGATTGGAAAATTCATGGGCCACAATATGATTGGCGACGTGCATCTGGGGGACTGGGGCCTGCAGATGGGATTGATTATTACAGAGTTGAGGGAGCGCAAGCCAGAGCTTGTATATTTTGATGAAACATATTCCGGGGAATATCCCAAAGAGCCGCCTTTTACCATTTCTGAGCTTGAGGAGATATATCCTGCTGCCAGCGGGAAATCCAAAGAGGATGAGGCATATAAAGAAGCAGCCATGGAGGCGACTTATGAGCTGCAGCACGGCAGGAAAGGCTATCAGGCTTTGCTTGGGCATATCTTACATGTATCTGTCAGCGATTTGAAACGCAATTATGAAAATCTAAACGTATCCTTTGAATTATGGAAAGGGGAATCGGACGCCCAGCCTTATATTCCAGATATGGTCGAGAAGATGAAAAAAGATGGGTTTGCCTATATCAGCGAGGGCGCATTGGTGGTAGATGTGAAAGAGGAGACGGATGCGAAAGAGGTTCCGCCCTGCATGATTTTGAAATCAGATGGGGCTTCCCTTTACAATACCACGGATCTTGCTACGATTGTATGGCGTATGCAGGATTACCACCCGGATGAAATCATTTATGTGGTGGATAAGCGCCAGGAGCTGTATTTTACACAGGTTTTCCGCTGCGCAAGAAAGACAGGGCTGGCTGGGCCAGAGACGAAGCTGAAATTCCTGGGCTTTGGCACCATGAACGGAAAGGACGGCAAGCCCTTTAAGACCAGGGAAGGCGGCGTGATGCGCCTGGAATACCTTTTGTCTGGCATTAATGAGGAAATGTACAAAAAAATTACGGACAACCATACCGTAGAAGAGGAGGAAGGCCGTAAGACGGCAAAGATTGTGGCTCTTTCTGCAATCAAATACGGAGATTTGTCCAATCAAGCTTCCAAGGATTATATTTTCGATATTGACAGGTTTACGTCCTTTGAGGGAAATACGGGACCATATATCTTATATACCATTGTGCGCATTAAGTCTATTTTAAAGAGATACCAGGCAGAGAAAAGAATGCCGGAGCAGGCGCAGATTCTGCCGGCTCATTCCGACAGCGAAAAGGCATTGATGCTTGAAATCAGCAAGTTCAACGGCGTGATGGAGAGCGCATTCGAAGAATCTGCCCCTCATAAGGTGTGCGCCTACATTTATGATCTGGCCAATGCCTTTAACCATTTTTATCATGAGACAAAAATCATGGGAGAGCAGGATGAGATGATACAGGCTGGCTATATCAAATTATTGGAGCTGGCCAAGAGAGCATTGGAAATCTCCATTGATGTATTAGGATTTGAAGCGCCGGAACGTATGTAAGAAAAAGATAAAAACAGGAGGATAGAAAAATGGCAAAGTATGATGTAACAGCATTGGGGGAACTATTAATTGATTTTACTTATACGGGGGAATCCCAGCAGGGGAATTCCCTGTTGGAGGCAAACCCGGGCGGTGCGCCCTGCAATGTTTTGGCATTGCTGAATAAGTGTGGGAGAACCACGAATTTTATCGGCAAGGTGGGAAAAGACCAGTTCGGATACCTGCTTCGGGATACCTTAACAGATTTGGAAATAGGTACGGAAGGGCTGTGCTTTGATGATGAAGTGAAGACAACATTGGCATTTGTGAAAACCTTTGAAAACGGCGACCGTGATTTCGCATTTTACCGCAATCCAGGAGCGGACATGATGCTGACGGAAGAAGAGGTGGATGAGGAGCAGATTAAAAACAGCCGGATTTTCCATTTCGGAACCTTGTCTATGACCCATGAGGGCGTTTGCAAAGCAACCGAGAAGGCTGTAAACATTGCAAAGGACAATGGAGTTCTGGTTTCCTTTGACCCGAATCTGCGGATTCCTCTTTGGAAGGATTTAAGTAATGCAAAAGAGAAGATGGAATATGGACTGAGCAAATGTGATGTATGCAAGATTTCAGAAGAAGAAGTGGAATTCCTCACCGGAGAAAAGGATATTGAAAAGGGCGCAAAGATTCTGAGAGAGAAATTCCCGGTAAAGCTGTTCCAGGTGACGGCCGGGGCAGATGGAAGCTATGCCTTTTATAAAGATCTGACCGTGTACAAGCCCAGCTTTAAATTGGGCGGAACCATTGAAACTACAGGTGCAGGAGATACCTTCTGCGGCAGTATCCTCCATGGTTTGCTGGACCGTGATATTGACAGCCTGACAAAAGATGACTTAGAGCAGATGCTTACCTTTGCCAATGCGGCGGCTTATTTGGTTACCACCAAAAAAGGAGCCATCCGTTCTATGCCGGAAATGGATGATGTGTATAAGGTTATAAAGGAAAATGACTGTTAATTGGCGTGCAAGTCTGCATGCAGCGGAAGATGTGAAGTTAGGGAGCGGTTATGATTACGATTAAAGAAATTGCATCGATATTAGGTCTTAGCCCTACAACCGTATCGAATGTTGTAAATGGACATACAGAAAAGATGTCCCCTGCCACAAGGCAGAGAATTGAAGAGGCGCTGATACAATATGGGTTTCAAAAGGCTGTTCATCAGGAAGAATATGGAAAGGACTTAAAGCTGATATCGGTGGATTTCTATCTGCGTTATAAGGAAAGTGTTTTTACAGACCCTTTCTGTGCAGAGCTTTTAAATTCCATTTGTGTAAAACTACAGGAATATGGCAGGTATCCAGTCTGCGGAATTCCCCAGGATGAAGAGGATATCTACCATAAACTGCAGGCACGCAATATCCAGGGCGGAATTGTAATAGGCTTTGATCCCTGGGAATGCCAAAGGTTTGCAGAGAGGGTTGGAAAGCCTTTGGTGTATGTTGACTGCGGCGAGGGCGATTATGATAATGTGGGAATTGCCGATTACGAGGGAGGAAAGCAGATTACGGAATATATGCTCAAGCAGGGACACCGGAAAATTGCTTTTTTCTGTGATAAGAAGAGCCCGGTATCCAGTACCTATGAGCGGTTCCGGGGCTATTGCGATGCATTGGAGGATTATGGCGTAACCTACAGCAACAAGGACTATTACTATCTTCCCAGCAGCAGGAATCTGCGGCGGGAGGCGCTTAGGAACTTTGCCCTCAAAGCCAAACAGGAAAAATACACAGCTGTTTTTGTGGTATCAGACCTGTTGGCAAACGAGGCGATCAGCATTTTCTTTGGGGAAGGCTTGAGGGTTCCAGACGATATTTCTGTGGCAGGCTTTGATGATAACGTTTATGCAAGGCTCAGCCGCCCGATGCTTACAACGGTTCGGCAGTCTGTGCAGGAAAAAGGCGAGGAGGCGGTAAAGCTTTTGGTTCAAAGAATCAAGGGGGAGGAGATTATAGCCAAATCATTTAAGCTTCCGGTAGAGCTGATTGTGCGGGAAAGCGTAAAAAACATCAATTAATTTATCGCGGACAGTGGACAAGAAATTTGTACACTGTCCGTTTTTTGTATAAAATATACATAAAATATTTATAAAATTTGTATAAAAAATTGGTTTTGCACATAATATATTGCAAAACAAAACATAACTAAATAAAATTAGCAATGCAAAGAGCAAGGTTCCAACAGAAAATTTGTTTAAAAAGACGAGGAGGTTAAAAATGGCAAAGAAAAAGAAAAGAGTAATGGCATTATTCCTTGCTATGACAATTGTCTCAGGGCTTTTGCTTAGTGGCTGCGGCAACAAGGATGATGCGGACGGAAAGGTCGTGATTGAGCTGGTTCATTACAAGCCAGAGGCGGTGGATGTATTTGAAGCCCTGGAAGAAAAGTTCAATGCTACCCACGACAACATCAAGCTGGTGATTGATTCACCCAATGATGCCATGGTAATTTTAAAGACCAGGTTTATCCGGGAAAACAATCCTGATATTATTGGAATCGGCGGCGATATTAACTATTCCAATTTCCTGGATGCTAAAATGCTGATGGATATTTCCGATTTTGATGGGCTTTCTGACATCAAGGAGAATTATCTTTCTGCCAACAAGGATTTGGAATATGTTCCCCAGGATGGCGTTTATGCCGTGCCTTATATGGCAAATGCGGCAGGCATCCTTTACAACAAGGATATGTTTGAGGAACATGGATGGACGATTCCCACCACATGGGAAGAATTTACGGAACTTTGCGACACCATAGCAGCAGAGGGAATCCAGCCTTTGTATTTTGGATATAAGGATACCTGGACCTGCCTTGCACCATGGAATGCGATTGCGGTAAACTTGTGTGAAACAGATATTGCATATCAGGTAAACAGCGGAAATGCTAAATTTTCAGAAGCATATGAAGAAATTGCAATAAAAGATAAAGAACTTCTGAAATATGGACAGTCCGATCCGGTAGCATACAGCTATAATGATGCATGTACAGCTTTTGCAAGAGGCCAGGCTGCCATGTACACCATCGGTAGTTATGCAATCCCACAGATTAAGTCGGTAAACCCGGATATGAATATTGATTCTTTTGTATTCCCGGCAAGCAGCAATGCAGAAGAGAACATCTTAAATTCTGGTAACGATTTAATGTTCTGTGTCATGGAAGATTGTGAACACAAAGAAGAAGCATATGAAGTATTAAGATTTCTGTTGGAAGACGAAAATATCCAGGGCTACTTGGATGACCAGAGTGCAGTGCCATGTAAGAAAGGTGAATTTGAGCTTGCTCCAGAACTGGCTGGTATGAAAGAGTACATAGATAATGGTATTATTGCGGATTATCAGGACCACCATTATCCCAATGAGATGGCAGTGGATGCCATGATCCAGACATACCTGTTTGATGACAGCAGCAATGCCCTTGACACTTTCCTTACCAGGTTTGATAACGAATGGGTTAGATATAACCGAGATATTATCGCCAAAGTACAAAAATACCAGGAAAAGGGGGAATAGATCATGGGAAATGAAGGAAAGAGAGATAAATTATGGACAAAAAATGATAAGATTTTTCTTGGGATGCTGATTCCTGTGCTTATTCTGTTCTTCTTATTCAATACCCTTCCGTTGTTGAAAGGTTTCTATTATGGGCTTACCAATTACAAAGGATACGGCGATTTTGATATAGTCGGCCTTCGGAATTTTAAAGACTTATTTACCGACCTTCGTGTAGGGAAATCTTATCTGTTTACATTTAAATATGCAGTAGTTATGACCATTGCGGTCAATATAATAAGTTTAATCCTTGCTTTAGGGTTAAATCGTGAAATACGGGGAAAAAGTGCGTTACGAGGAATATATTTTGTACCGAATATATTGGGAGGATTGGTTGTAGGTTATATTTTCAGCTTTGTATTTACATATATCCTTCCGGCAGTGGGAGAAGCAACCGGAATCGGATTTCTCCAAAACAGTATGCTTGCAAGCACCAAGACAGCATGGATTGCTATCGTGATTGTAGGCGCATGGCAGGGAATTGCAATGAATACGATTATTTATATTTCAGGATTGCAGACCGTTCCAGCGGAAGTTTATGAAGCAGGAATGATTGATGGAGTCAGCGGATGGAAAAAATTCTGGAGCCTTACCTTCCCATTGATTCTGCCGTTCTTTAGTATCAACCTGGTGCTTTGCATGAAAAATGCATTGATGGTATTCGACCAGATTATGTCTTTGACAAAGGGCGGCCCGTCCCAGAGTACAGAATCCATTTCTTACCTGATTTATAACAATGGTATGAGCGGCGGGCAGTTTGGGTTCCAAAGTGCAAATGCGTTTGTATTCTTTATAGTAATCGTAGTTATTTCGTTCCTGCAGATGAAATTCTTAGGAGGTAAGGAGGAGCAGTTGTAATGGGAAAAAAAGGAAGCAAAGGAAGCGAAGGAGCAGTTGGCGGCAAGGCCGTGAATAATGTAATCAATGTACTTTTAGCAATTGGCTGTCTTACCATATTATTCCCTATTTATATGACAGTGATCATTGCTTTTAAAAAACCTTCTGAAATGACCAATGACGTAGCAGGGGCGTTGGGATTCCCAGCAAGCTGGAGTTTTAGTAATTTTGCAGAGGCAATGCGTGTAACAGATTTCTGGCGTTCCCTGGGCAACAGTTTGCTGCTGACAGGAGCAACCGTAATTATCTGTATTTTACTCCATTCCCTTGCAGGTTATGTAATCGGAAGAAAAATGGCGAAGCTGAAATTATTCAAGGTATCTTATTTCTATATTGTAAGCGGTATGTTTGTGCCTTTTGCAGTATTGATGATGCCTTTGGTAAAACAGACTTCCCAGATGGGGATCGCAAATCGGTTTGGCGTTATTGTACTATATGTGGTATTCTTTATGCCTATGAACATTATGCTGTATTCAGGATACCTGAAAAATATCCCTCTGGCGCTGGAAGAAGCAGCCTGCGTGGACGGTGCAAGCATATGGCAGACTTATTGGAAGATTATTTTCCCGAATATGAAGCCTATGCATGCAACTGTAGCAGTTTTGACAGCTATGAGCACATGGAACGACGTAATGACCCCGTTGGTTATTATGTCAGGAAGCGACGTGAATACACTTCCTTTGGCACAGTTAAATTTCCAGTCACAGTTCGGAACCAATTATAACCTGGCATTTGCATCTTACCTGTTAGCTTTGCTGCCGATTCTGATTTTCTATATCGTATGTCAGAAGCAGATTATCAACGGTGTTGTAAATGGAGCAGTAAAATAAAAGGCTGCATAGCCATAAGATTATGAGTTTAGCCATAGCCTGCGCTATGTGCGCATCATGCTTACATGAATGAGTACATAGCGCAGGCTGTTCGTTTATTTCGCTTATCCTTGTCTTGCTCCATGAAACAGCCGTTTCCCGGAGCATTGGGTAGACACCAGTTCCTTTGGATGATATAATATTCGGAAGATATTATACGCGCCGAAGTGCGCATGTGTGACCATACCATGTCACGAAGTGATTATGGTATCATTCTCTTTAAAAATCAAGAAAGGTAGTTTGTATATGGCGATTATTATTAAGGACAATGTATTTACTCTTCAAACGAAAAACAGCACATATCAAATGAAGGCGGACAGCAAGGGCGTTCTTCTGCATACTTATTACGGCAAAAAAACAGATGAAACGGACTATTCTTACCTGATATCCATGGCAGACCGGGGATTTTCCGGGAACATTTATGAGGCAAGGGAGGACAGGACGTACTCTCTTGATTTTCTGCCCCAGGAATTTCCTGCAAGAGGCAGCGGAGATTACCGGATTAGCTGCATGTATGCAGATTTGGGAACAGGAGTGAGAGACTGCCTGATGTTTTTCCACAGCTATCAAACCTATCATGGAAAATATATGTTAGAAGGGCTTCCAGCTATGTTTGCCTCGGAAGAAGAAGCGGTTGACACGTTGGAGGTTGTTTTAAAGGACAGCCAGGAAGAATTATATCTGCATCTGTTTTACGGCGTATTTGAGGAGCATGATATCATTACCAGAGCGGCAATGGTTGAGAACAGGACAGACCGGGAAGTCCGGCTGTCGAAGGTTTTGTCTTCCTGCCTGGATATGAATCATGACGGCCTGGATTTGATTCATTTCTATGGACGCCATGCAGGAGAGCGGGAGATGGAACGGGTGCCATTGTTCCACGGAGTAACAGAATTAAGAAGCACACGGGGAACCTCCAGCCATCAGCACAATCCTTTTGTAATCCTTGCAGAAAAGACCACCAGTGAGGAGATGGGGGAATGCTATGGATTTTCTCTTTTATACAGCGGAGGCTTCCATATACAGGCAGAGGTTGACCAGTTCCACCAGACCAGGCTGGTGATGGGGATTGATGATTCTGTCTTTACATGGAGCTTGCAGCCAGGAGAGCAGTTTGTGGCGCCGGAGGCGGCTCTGGCCTTTAGCAGCCAGGGATTGTCCCATCTGTCCCATTGCTATCACAATGGTTTCCAAAAGAATCTGATCCGCAGCAGCTGGAAGGATAAAAGGCGGCCCATTCTTATCAATAATTGGGAGGCTACTTATTTTGATTTCAATGCAGAGAAGCTTTTGGAGATTGCAAAAGAAGGAGCGGAGCTTGGTCTGGACATGCTGGTTTTGGACGACGGATGGTTTGGAAAACGGGATGACGATTATTCCGGCCTTGGGGATTGGTTTGCCAATGAGGACAAGCTGGGCTGTTCTTTGAAGGAACTGGCAGATAAAGTGAATGAGATGGGGCTGATGTTTGGGCTTTGGTTTGAGCCGGAAATGATTTCAGAGGACAGCATGCTTTACCGGAGCCATCCTGAGTGGGCGATGGTGGTGCCTGGCAGGAAACCCATCCGGGGAAGATCACAGCTGGTTTTGGATATGAGCCGGGAGGATGTGCGGGAGTATATTAAAGAGCGGCTGTTTGCCATCTTGGATTCTGCAAATATCCAATATGTGAAATGGGATATGAACCGTTCTGTGGCGGCAGCCTACAGTGCGCTTCTGCCCAGGGAGCGGCAGGGAGAGCTGCGCCACCGGTATGTGCTGGGCCTTTACGAAGTGATGGAGGCTATGCTAAAGAGATATCCTGATTTGCTGCTGGAAGGCTGCAGCGGCGGAGGGGGAAGGTTCGACGCAGGAATGCTCTACTATGCGCCCCAGATTTGGTGCAGTGACAATACGGATGCCATTGAGCGCTTAAGGATTCAGTACGGAACCTCCTTTGGGTATCCCATGTCTTCCGTATCTGCCCATGTGTCTGTCTGCCCGAACCATCAGAACGGCAGGGTTACGCCTTTCCAGACAAGGGGCATCTGCGCGATGCAGGGGACCTTTGGATATGAGCTGGATTTGAGCAAGCTGACAAAGGAAGAGAAGGAAGAAGCAAAGGAACAGGTCCGTATTTTCAAGGAGCATTACCGCTTGTTCCAATTTGGAGATTATTACAGAATCACATCCCCCCTGGAGAACCATGATTTCACTGCCTGGGAATATGCAGATAAGGATGGGAAAGAGGCGTATCTTGGCGTTGTCTATACGGATTTGCACGGGAATCCAGCGGCTCAAATTGTAAGGCTGCAGGGGCTTCTGCCAGAAGGGAATTACGTCATGTGGAAAAACAACGAGCTGGCAGGAACCTATTCTGGCGCTGCGTTAATGAGCGGCGGAATTCTTCTGCCTGTGCCGGTGGAAAATTATGATTCCTGCCAGATATATCTCTGCCTTGAGGAACTCTGCGGGGAAAGTTAGACAAAATCCCTGCCGCAGTTCCTGCAGTAACGGATGCCGTCCAGGTTTTTGGCGCCGCATGTTTACATTCCATATGAGTCCTCCTGTTTTATGGTGGAATAAGGTGTGTTTTAACTGTTGCTTAAGATTCATATAACAGCAAAAAAAGCAAAAAATAGACTTGCTATTCTTCCAAAATATGTTAGAATAAATATGTGCATTTTGCGGCGATGCATGTCTTATTGTGTAATGGCTGAATATGGAATGGGATGGTAGCGTTTCCAGACGGCAATCCATATTCGCATAACAATAAACCAAAGTAAATTTTAGGAGGAATTCAAATGGCAAACAAATGGGTTTATCTCTTCAAAGAGGGAAATGCAAGCATGCGTGAACTTCTTGGAGGAAAAGGCGCGAACCTTGCTGAAATGACCAGCTTAGGTCTTCCGGTACCACAGGGTTTTACTATCACAACAGAAGCATGTACCCAGTATTATGAGGACGGACGTCAGATTAATGAGGAGATCCAGTCACAGATTAATGAGTACATTGGCAAAATGGAAGAGATCACAGGAAAGAAATTCGGCGATAAAGAGAACCCGCTTTTGGTATCTGTACGTTCCGGCGCAAGAGCTTCCATGCCTGGTATGATGGACACCATCCTGAATCTGGGCCTGAATGAGACTGTTGTAAATGTAATTGCAGAGAAATCAGGAAATGCTCGGTGGGCATGGGACTGCTACAGAAGATTTATCCAGATGTATTCTGACGTAGTTATGGAAGTCGGCAAGAAATATTTCGAAGAGCTGATTGATAAAATGAAAGCTGACAAGGGCGTAACACAGGACGTTGACCTGACAGCAGAAGATTTGAAAGAGCTGGCATCTCAGTTTAAGGCTGAATATAAAGAGAAAATCGGTGAAGATTTCCCAGATGATCCCAAGGAACAGTTGATGGGAGCAGTAAAAGCTGTATTCCGTTCTTGGGACAACCCTCGTGCAAATGTATACCGTCGTGACAATGATATTCCTTATTCCTGGGGTACTGCTGTAAACGTACAGAGTATGGCATTTGGCAATATGGGCGATGACTGCGGCACTGGCGTTGCATTTACCCGTGACCCAGCTACTGGCGAGAAGAAACTGATGGGAGAATTCTTAACAAATGCACAAGGTGAAGACGTAGTTGCAGGTGTTCGTACTCCAATGCCGATTGCTCAGATGGAAGAAAAATTCCCAGCAGCATACAAACAGTTTACAGAAGTTTGTGCTACATTGGAAAATCACTACAGAGATATGCAGGATATGGAGTTTACCGTTGAAAATGAAAAGCTCTATATGCTTCAGACCCGTAATGGTAAGAGAACTGCTCAGGCTGCTCTGAAAATTGCCTGCGATTTGGTAGACGAAGGCATGAGAACAGAAGAAGAAGCAGTTGCTATGATTGATCCGCGTAACCTTGATACTTTACTGCATCCTCAGTTTGATGCTGCTGCATTGAAAGCGGCAACACCTGCTGGTAAGGGACTTGGCGCTTCTCCAGGAGCAGCATGTGGTAAAGTTGTGTTCTCTGCTGATGATGCTGTGGCATGGGCAGAAAAGGGTGAAAAGGTTGTATTAGTACGTCTTGAGACTTCTCCAGAAGATATCACAGGAATGAAAGCTGCTCAGGGTATTCTGACTGTTCGTGGAGGCATGACCAGCCATGCAGCCGTTGTTGCACGTGGTATGGGAACCTGCTGTGTATCTGGATGTGGAGACATTGCTATGGATGAAGAAAATAAGAAATTCACCTTAGCAGGCAAAGAATACCATGAAGGAGATCCAATCTCAATTGATGGTACTACAGGTAACATTTACGATGGTTTGATTCCTACGGTTGACGCAACGATCGCAGGCGAATTCGGAAGAATTATGGCATGGGCTGATAAATACAGAACCTTAAAGGTTCGTACCAATGCAGATACACCTGCTGATGCTAAGAAAGCACGTGAGCTGGGTGCAGAAGGTATTGGACTTTGCCGTACTGAGCATATGTTCTTTGAAGAGGACAGAATTGCTGCATTCCGTGAAATGATCTGTGCAGATACTGTAGAAGAAAGAGAAGCTGCTCTGGATAAGATTCTTCCGTATCAGCAGGGAGACTTTGAAAAATTATACGAAGCTTTGGAAGGCAACCCAGTTACCATCCGTTTCCTGGATCCTCCATTGCATGAGTTCGTTCCTACTGAAGAAGAAGACATTAAGAAACTGGCAGACGCCCAGGGCAAATCGGTAGAAGATATCAAAGCATTGATTGATTCCCTTCATGAGTTCAATCCAATGATGGGACACCGGGGATGCCGTCTTGCAGTTACCTATCCGGAAATTGCAAAAATGCAGACAAGCGCAGTCATCCGTGCAGCCATCAATGTAAAGAAAGCCCATACGGACTGGGCACTGAAGCCTGAAATCATGATTCCATTGATCGGTGATATCAAAGAGTTAAAATATGTAAAGAAAGTAGTTGTTGAGACTGCTGACGCAGAAATCGCTGCTGCAGGCGTTGAATTGGAATATGAAGTAGGAACTATGATTGAGATTCCAAGAGCTGCCCTTACTGCAGATGAAATTGCAAAAGAAGCTGATTTCTTCTGCTTCGGTACCAACGACTTGACACAGATGACCTTTGGTTTCTCTCGTGACGATTCCGGCAAATTCTTAGAAGCTTACTATGACGCTAAGATTTTTGAGAACGACCCATTTGCAAAGCTTGACCAGACTGGTGTTGGCAAGTTGATGGAAACAGCAATCAAATTAGGAAAACCGGTAAATCCGAGCCTCCATATCGGTATCTGCGGCGAGCACGGCGGAGATCCTTCTTCGGTAGAGTTCTGCCATAAGATTGGTTTGGACTATGTTTCCTGCTCACCATTCCGTGTACCGATTGCAAGGCTGGCAGCGGCTCAGGCGGCTATCGCCCAGAAAAATTAATAATTTTTTAAGATTGTAGTTGAAAAAGAGCAAAAAAAGGATTACAATAGTACTAGATAAATCGATACGTTCAGGGCTTTTAATATTGTGCCTTGATGTTCGAATAAAGGAAGAGCAAATGGGATATAATGCTATATATCCCATTTGCTCTGGGAGTTTAATAAAACAATAGGTGGGTAGATAGAATGGGTGCAGGATTATTGGAAAAAAGCCGCATAATTGATACGTTTGCTGCAAGAGATTTGAAAATGCCAGAGGGACAGAATCCGATGGATAGCCTTAGGGAATATTCGCTACGGAAAGGATATGGCTTGGAATTACGCAGACGCAGACGTAAGAGAAAAAAGCAAACGATTATTTAAAACATCGGAAGCCCGGTACGTATATTATGTATCGGGCTTTAATCAATGACATAAAAGATACGAGAGGGGAAGGCTTTATGGGAGCAGATGTACGTGTTGTTCGATTAATGAGGAAAATTATTCGGGATCAAAATGATAAAAATATCGTGGATGAAACGGAACAAAGTGACTACTTTGCAACAGATTATTTTGATGTAATGAAAGTGGAAAAGAAAGAATTGTCGTCTTCTTTTACTTCTATCATAGGAATATGGCCGGATGAAAAAATAGATGTTTTAGATGTGGCTGCCCAAAGTTATTCTTTATATTGCAGCTCTGAAATGATGGAATTAGAAAAGGACAGGGAAGAATGCGGAGATCCATTTTTGCTGGAAGATAAAAATAACTATTTTTTAAGCATCATACAGGTGCACATAACACCAGAAGTTTTTTCCCGTGCGTTGGGAGAACAATCTGCAGAAGAACTTATTGAAGCTGTTTATAAAGATTTACATACTGCCATAAGTGAGTTTGTTTCGTTATGTAAAGGCGGTACATTTGTGTATCGTATATACAAAATGCTTTCAGCAGGTGATTTTGCAGTGGTGATTCGCAGCGCTGAAGCGGAGACTTCATTTAAAGTATCTTCTTTGTTGAGAAGAAGGATTATGGAGGGAACTGGCCATGGAAAGATTGTTCTGTATAAGACATATACTCTTTTAACATTTGGAAGCGATATTATTGGACAAGAGATAGAGGAACAAAGAGAGAACAATGAGGATTCACATGAAAAAGTGATTAGGAATGATCGTTTTGTTTTAAGATGCTGTTATTCTAATTTATATTGGAGCAATAAAGAAAATATTGATGAATTTTTGGAAAAAAACAATATGCTTTCGGGTGTTTCGCTATATGGTTTGAATGGGAGATATGATTTTAGTGTCCGCATTACAGAAAAACAGTTTTTGGAATTGTTGGATGATATAAAAGCTTATAAAGAAACAGGAAGGCAGCTGCAAAAAAAGAAACAGGCGGCAAGTGTAAATGCTGAGGCAGGCGGAACATCAGGAGAAGATGGCATTGTAAAGTATATGAGATATTTAATGAAACATCATTATTTATCTTATATCAATGAAAGGTATTTGGTAGCACAGGATGAAAATAATGATAAATTGAATGATTTGTACAAAGATAGAATTAGCGCTATGATTTATGCTGCCCCTGTGGGATCCAGAAATGATTTTTTGGATTATAAAATTGGTGAAATGTATCATGCAGTGGCAAAGAAATGCCAGATAGTGCGTAATAAAGTTATTCGGATTAATGATTATCTTAAAAATATGGGGCATTATATGAATTTGCTTGATAAGTTAATAAAACTTTGTTATGGAATTAATGGTTTTTCTGATACCCGTATTTATGCGGCAGTTTTGTTGGAACAGTTAGAAGTTATTATGGATTCCATTGAGGTATATGTGGAAATGTACCATAGAGCAAAAGAAGATGAAGAAATTCTTTGCCTGCTTGAAGAATATATCAGGGAATCCGTCTGTGCCCTGGATGGTTATGCCCAGTATATAAGAAATAACAATTTGCAATCACTGCAGACTCCAAATTATAACATTGAATCCAATATGAGCATGGAAAAATTATTAATCGGATATAGCGAGTTCCTTAAGGTGTTTACAGAATTTTATCAAAGAAGAAAAATGGGGCTGGTCAGTGGAGAGGGCTCTTGTGAATATCTTCCTATTGTGGTTCCGGTTTTATCCTCCAGGGATTTGTCTGTTGAAACCCTTTTTCAAAAAGGAGTAATGGATGAATGGGCGAAAGAGGAGGAAATTAGAAAAGAGTTGAGTCAAAAGGGGGACAGGAGCTGTTTGGTTATTAGGGTTCCAACCTTGTCGGAGCTTGGGAATGTGAGGACAATGGTTACATCACTATTCCATGAGGTGGCGCACCAATTCCGGTATGAACCGAGAAAGGTACGGAATGATGCCCTTCTAAGGCATGTGGTTCGTACCGTTATGAGGGATATCAGAAATAATTTGATTCAAAAGCTTCAAAATGATACTGGGCTTAGGGACTGGAATAATAATTTTGGAAGAAGCTTGGAAGATTCTCTGATAGAAGCATATTTAGAAACCAATTACATTAATGAGGACGGTTTGTTGGAATATTCTTTTCAGGAAGCTCCGCTTAGTAACTTTCAATATTGTTTGGGCCGCGATTTATGTAATGTTTTGGACAGGTGGGAACAAAAGAATGACTTAAAATCTGTACTCTGTACATTTTTAAAAGAAATAGTGCATCATTATCAACCAGATAACAGCCGGTGTCCGGATGCTATTCCAATTTTGGATGAACTGATTGGACAGATGGAAACTGAGGAGGACAAGGAGGCACTGTCAGAACAAATTGTTAAATGCGCATATGGCCTTTCCTGGGAATGTGCGTGCCAGAATGTAAGCATTGATGTTTGCTGTGTTTGGGAAAGTATGGGTTTTAGGGAATGGATCATGGATGAAAATAAATTTGTATATGAGGAAAAGTGGGAGGAAGCGTTTGGGCAAATAGAGAAAGAGGGAACCAATAATAAAAAAATTTGGAATAACTTTTTTCAATTTTCCAGCTGGATCTACGATCTTTGTGGAAATGATGAAAAAGTTAAAACTTATAAAAACAACAAAAGAACGGAATTTTTAGCAAAAGCATATGAAAAAATGTGCAGGGAATGGGCTGGAGAAAGAATGCAGAGGGATTTGGCATCTGATTACGACAGTCTCCTGTCATCCATGGGACGGGCATTGGGCATTGATTGCAATACAAAGGGAAATTATAGGATTTTTGAAGAACAGATTACATTTGTTGTTAGCCAAAATATGGACTGGATGAAGAAGATGGCAGCATGGCGCATTGGAAAATACCGGGAAGAGACAGCAGATATGTTTATGTGCAATGCCATGAATTTAACTCCCTTTGGTTATATGCATATGCTTGCTATTGGATGGCCAAGCAACCAGGAATTATCCAGAGCACATTATAATAGAAGCCAGAATATATTGCTATTCCAGTGGTGTTTGAATGACAAGCAGCAATTAAGCTATGAAAAATTCAGGGAATTGTGTGTCAGTTTGGTTGAGATGCTGGAAAAGGCGATTCACAAAACATGCCAAAGGATGATTGATTTTGGTATAGAATTGCGAGGGCTGCCAGATGAGGAAGGTATTTCACTGGTATGGGACAGCGAGGAAGATGAAAAACAGGTAATTGGCATATTGGATCGAGCGGAAGAATTGGCAGAGTATTGTAAATATGTGGAAAAAGAACTGTTCACACAAGAGAATCTTTCTATCAAATATGAACGTAAAATGATTAAATTTTATGGGATTATGGCGCATATGATGGAACAGCTGATTGATCAGGGAATGGATCAAATAGACTATTTTAATGATTTCAAAGAGTTGCGGGATGACTATATAAGGGGAATCGGAAAATTGAAAGATTTGAATTGCGAAATGCGCACGGATGGGGAACCGCTGGTGCGGCAGTTAGGAGAATTTTGTAAAGAGATAGGCGCATTGCAGAATGAGCCGTATTTACTGGAAGAGAATGTTGAAAAAAGAGGAAAAATGAATGCCAGCAGCATAGAATTTTTGCTGAATATGTATTATGTGAATAAGCGGCGTGTTGCACAGCAGATAGGGGGAGAAAAATGTCATTCATAAGAGAATGTGTTGATAGTTTGGGAGCATATATGGAACGAGTTGCAGCAATTGCACAGCAATCTTTGAAAACATCCATGAGTCCGCCTATATTGTGGTTCCGGGGGCAAAGCAGTGCAGATTATTCCCTGGTTCCCTCCTTGTTTCGGACAAAAGCCCATGCAAAAAGGGGAGCTGGAAGGGGCAATTATACGAAGCTTCATTATGCAGAAGACATTCGCACACAGCATTACATAGCCAAGAATTTTCATCTGCTTTCGCAAGAGCCATCTTCAAGAGTGGAATGGCTGGAGGTTATGCAGCACCATCAGGTGAATACCAGGGTATTGGATTGGTCCGAATCCAGCCTGCATTCTTTATTATTTGCATTAGAACCTTTTTTTGACGGAAATAAATACAATGAAGAATCCAGGAAAAAATGTGTTCCCTGTGTATGGGTGTTGTTGCCAAAGACATTAAATAAAAGAATTATGCAGTATTTGCAACAGGATAAAAGCTTGCAGGAAGACTTGATGAATGATTTAGACGTTACGAGAGAGGACAGGAACAAAATACTGAATAATTTCCAGGAATATGGAAAATTTGATGTATATTCACAAACAGATGAGACAAGCCATATTGACTATATTTTTAACCTTAGCAGTATTAATGATGAACTTTTGCGTGACAGAAACAGGATGAAGGAGTTATTAATCAAGGGTGATGTTGTGAATCCGTACTATTATTTGCTGGCAAGAATCTATTCCGATGGCTATGTGTTAAAGGATAGGAAACTGCCGCCCTTGTGTGTAGTGCATCCGTATCATTCGGAAAGGATTAAAGCGCAAAAAGGGGTTTTCTCAGTGTTTCCTTTTTATGAGGAACGGCCTTATGATCAATACATGAGAAAAAACAAGATCAATCCTGATGCGATGGAATATAACAATATGGCAAATGATTGCCTATATCAGATTTTGATAAAAAATCCTCAAAAAGTTGCGTTGCAAATGTTGGAAAATGGAATGAATGATAGCTGGCTGTATCCAGAAATGCCTGTTGTGTCGTCAGAGATTGAGAATCATAGGGTTCTTTAGGGCGAGGCCATTCCTATGACGGAAGCCGGAGCCTTCTGCAGCCTCCTCCATTACGCCTAATCCAGGGAAGCGCACTCAAAAGCGCTTCCCTGAAATATTGTTTTCCCTCTGTTTCCGTTCCAGCCAGGCCTCATCATCTTCATAAAACGGAGCCTGCTCCGGGAAAGCCTGCGTAATCTGTTCCTCAATCTGGAAGGCTTCATCCATGGCAGGATAAAGGAGGAAATCTGCGGTAAACAGGATAAACCAGACGCCCAGGAAAGGCAGCAGCATGGATGTCCAGGGAAGAAACAATACCATTGCTGTCCAGTATAGAAGCTGGAGCAGGGCGCAGCCCAGGGTTTTGCCAAAATAGCGGATTATAAACAGCAGACAGTTCTGAAACCGTTGTTTTCCAGACTGTTCAAACAGCGCAATCTGGGGCCAGTACAAGGAGAAAAACATAGTAAGCAGCACAAGGCCGAGAACATAGACTGCAATAGTGCCGGGGCTTGGAAGGCGCGAAGCCCACCAGAAAGTCATCAGCATAAAACTGTAAAAGCCAAGCAGCAGGCAGAAAATGATGCCGGGAATGATGGATTGCCGCCAGTTTTGTTTCCAGGCACGCTTATAGTTCTCGAACCATGCTCCAGGGGCATCCCGCAGGCTTCGGAATATGGCGTCATGCATGCAGGAAAGCGCCGGGCCTGCAGCAATTCCACCGATTACGCAGGCGGGGATAAGCGCCAGGATGCTGGAGGACAGGATGGAAAGCAGAACCCCGAACCCAAAAGGGGAAAGTCCCAGCAAGGTTAGCAGGTTTACGGCAAAAAAGCGTTTGAAATCCCGGCCGGCAAGTTCCCAGCAGCGTTGGGAACCGGTGAGCCGCCGTCCGGTTCCCTCCGGCAGGTTGTGGTTTGCAGATAAATTCATGTGAATCCCTCCTAAATATAATAATGGTTTTTCATCCTTGTTCCAGGCTTTGGCCGTCTCAAACGCCCTTCCATATTCTGCAGCGGCAGGCAAGGAAAAGGCGGCGGCTGCCTGACAGGATATTTCATTCATCAATATAAGAACAGTGCTCTAAGAAATTCGCCATCATGCCTTCCAAATCTTCCTGGAAATCCTTCTGGCAGGTTAATTCCACGCACAGGGAGATATCGCCGATGGAAGCAAATGCGGAGATGCCCCTGTCGTAAGGATTTTCTTCGCTGATACAGTTGTAGGCAAGCAATATGTAAGGCTGCCCGTTGTAAGTGGATTCTGTTTCTTCCAAAACCTCATAAGTTGTCTTGGCGGCTTCGAGCCAGGTATCCATATTTTTCTGTGCGGATGCAGCATCCTTAGATTCCCCCAGCAGGAGATAGAGGGTGGCGTCATACAGGTTCGCGGTATCGCCGTCGCTGTTTTCATAAGGTTTTGGCTCTCCCATTCCCCAGGATACATAGTAAAGCCCGTCGGCAGCAAGGACGCTGTTGTCATCCACCAGGATAAGGCGGCTGTCGGTGTTCTCCACCTCCATGCGGTGCCCCACCAGAAGGTGGGATTTGTTTTCTACAGGTTCTTTTTCCAATTTCGTGGAAAAAGGGGCGCAGCCCGATAGTAAGAGAGCTATGCTAAGAAAAAAGATAAAACATTTTGTTTTCATTAAAATCACCCATTCCTTTCGCCCTGCTCAGGCGCAAATCGCAATGAAAAATATAATTGTCCACATTAATCATTCATTCTCTTCGCCCTGCTCAGGCGCAAATCGCAATGAAAAATATAATTGTCCACATTAATCATTCATTCTCTTCGCCCTGCTCAGGCACAAATCGCAATGAAAAAACCTTATTTTCCAGAACATACCAGTGAGTTCCACAATTTATCACAGTCTTTTACATTCTTTGTCCGGTCTTTGGTATAGAAGCATCGTCTTCCGAAATAGAGGGAAGAAAGCAGTTCTTGACTATCCCCGGCCGCTTCTTTCCCGGATATGACAGTGGAATAGGAGCCAAGCTCCATCCCGGAGAGGGCAGGGCAGTCCGACCATAAAACAGCCTTATTTTCCGCGGAGTAATCCGTCTCCTTGGGGCAGCTTCCGTCAAAATCGGCAAGCAGCTGGAAATTCCGCTGGAAATCATCTGGAGATTCCATTAGGAAAAAATAGCTTTCACAGTCCGAGATATCTCCAATCAAGGTCAGCTCGGACGCATATTCGTAGTAAGCAAGCTCTGCATCCTGGCTTTGGTTTCCGCTGATGTACTGGTTGATTTTTACAATCACTTCCCCATCTTTGTTAAAATCCCATCCTGCAGATGCAAATGACTGTTCCAGCGCAGATACCGTATCCTTTGGAAGTTCTGTCTTTCCGATATATGCAATCTGGAAATCAGGGGCTTTGTGCCAAAGGCCCAGGGCATTTCCAACTACGTTGCAGACAATGCCCAAAAGGACGATGCCGCAGATGACATACCATTTATGATAATACCACCAGTTTTTCATAGGAGTCACTCCTGTTCCTGGGAAGGCTCCAGCGTTGTGCCGCCAGGAACATAGGTTACAGGGAGGCAGACCAGCGGAGGTTTCTGCATCATGTTTTCCTGGAGGAGAAGCTCTACGCACATTTCTGCAATGTCTGGGACAGGCTGCACAATGGTGGAGCATACATATTCCTTGTCCCCCAGGATGCGTGTGCCGTCATAGCCGATGACCTGCACGTCTTCTGGAACCCTTTGGCCCAGCTTGCCCAGTATTTTTAAAACGGAATAAGCTACACTGTCTGTGACGCAGAATATCCCGTCAAAAGACAATTTTCCATCCTCTATATGCTCATTTAGGAAATGTTCAAATTCTTCGAAGGAATCCCCATCGTTTAAAATTTTCATTTCATAGGAAAGCCCCCGGGCCAGGCAGCCATTTTCGAAGCCGGACTTCCGTTTGTTAGGCTCATTGCTCAAGGAGGAACCGATGCGCAGGAAGGCTGCATGCTTACAGCCCAAGTCCGCCAGCTTTTCAGCGGCAAGCTGCCCGCCTGCAAAATTGTCACTGGCCACGCAGGGGATTTTAGCGCCCATGGAACGGTCAATGGATACGAAAGGCGTTTGTTCCTCTATCTTAAGGCCGGGGTTGTAGGTCAGCCCGATGATTCCATCCACTTTGTTCTGCTGGGCCATTATGACGTATTCCTGTTCCAGGTTGGAATCATAATCGGTGCAGCACAAAAGCATCCGGTAATTCCGTTTCAAAAGAGCCGTATTGATGTGATAGGTGATGGACGAAAAGAAAGGATCCTGGGTGTTTGGAATTAAGAGGGCAGCGGTATAGGTTTTGCTTGCTTTTAACCCTTGGGCATAGCTGTTGACCTGGTAATTCAGCTTTTTTATGGCTTCCTCCACCCGGATGCGGTAGGGTTCTCCTACCGGCAGGCCGTTGACAACCTTGGATACTGTTCCAAGGGCAACGCCTGCTTCTTTTGCAACATCTTTCATGGTTGGAACATAGTTTTCTTTTTTCATAAATTTAGACCTCCTTTACAAGCGCCAGTGAAACGGTATCCATGAGGGAAGAAGAAAAGATTGTTTCACTGTTTTGTTCTTTCTAGTTCTATTATACTGGAATGATTTTAGAATGTAAAGGGGATAGATGCAAAAATTTCATGAAACGTTACATATAGAGAGAAAATCGTAAATGTGTACAAAAAGGATAAAAAGTATTTGTAATATGTGACGAAAATAGGTAAATATACAATAATATAAAGGAAAAACATTGACTTAAACAATGGAAAATGATATATTTCAATTACCAGGTAAAATAACGTTTCATGAAAATATGTGCACATATGAAACGAAATATGACAGATCAGATAGTTTATTTCATGAAATTATGATACGCAGAATGAAAGGATGCTGTCTGAAAAAGAGAAAGGAGAGTAAATTATGAAAAATCAAAAATCAGCTGCTGTATTGCACAGCAGACCCCTCAAACAGCGTTTGCTGGATAACTGGCAGCTGTATGCAATGCTCCTGATTCCTATCGTACTGACCATTGTCTACAAGTATCTTCCTATGTATGGCATACAGATTGCCTTCCGGGATTATAAGGCAAGCCGGGGAATGTTTGGGAGCGAGTGGGTGGGCCTTAAGTGGTTTGAGCGCTTTTTTTCAGCGCCAACCTGCGTGCGCATGCTGAAAAACACCATATTGCTAAGCTTTTACAGTCTGCTGTGGAGCTTCCCGATTCCGATTATCCTTGCGCTGATGCTGAACCAGGTAAGGTTCCAGCGCTTTAAGCGGGCCACCCAGACAGTGCTTTATGCACCTCATTTTATCTCCACAATGGTTATCTGCGGTATGATCCGTATCTTTTTAAGCCCTTCCGGCGGTTTGATTAACCTGCTGCTGGGAAGCAGCGTTGATTTTCTCACAGAGTCTTCTGCCTTCCGGACCATTTACATAGCCTCGGGCATCTGGCAGGATGCAGGCTGGGGAATCATTGTTTATATGGCTACCTTATCTAACGTTGATACGTCCCTGTACGAAGCCGCAAAGGTGGACGGCGCATCTTTGTTCCAGCGTATTTGGCATATTGACATACCGGAGCTTCGGTCCATTATGGTGCTGAACCTGATCATGAGCGCAGGAGGCCTGATGAATGTAGGGTTTGAAAAGGTATGGCTCTTGCAGACCGATTTGAATAAGGCTGCCAGTGATGTGATTGCCGTATATGTTTACCAACAGGGTATTGAGAATGCCAAATACAGTTACTCTACGGCGGTGGGATTGTTTAACACAGCCGTCAATATCATCCTGCTGATTGCCGTCAATAAGATAGCCAGCAAGATATCTGAAGATACAAGCTTTGTTTAGGAGGTGCGGTATGAAAGCGAATGCAAAATCTGGAAAGCTGTCAGGATTTTCCGAAAGGACCAGCGGTATCGTCCTGGTCATCATATGTACAGTTGTTCTGCTTATTGTTGCTTATCCCCTGTATTATGTATTGATTGCCTCTGTGTCCGACCCGTATGATGTATATGCAGGGAAAACCTTTCTTCTGCCAAGCAAGTTTACCTTGGATGGATATCAGTCGGTATTTGCGGATCCCAATATTCTGACTGGAATTTTAAACAGCTTCAAATATACGATTATCGGTACAGTTTTTTCCGTTGTGGTTCTTTATCTGGCGGCGTATCCTCTCAGCGTAAAGGATCTGCCAGGCAGAAAATTTTTAAGTATTTTCTTTATTATCACCATGTATTTTGGCGGCGGCCTGGTTCCTACCTATCTGATTGTAAAAGATACCGGGCTGATCAACAATATGTGGGCGCTGTTTCTCCCGGGCGGCGTTGCAGTGGGGAATATGATTATCGTAAGGAACTTTTTTGAAAACAGCATCCCGAAAGAAATGATAGAGGCTGCAGAAATCGACGGCGCCTCCAAATGGACCACGTTTATCCGTATCGTAGTGCCCTTGAGCCGTTCCATTATGGCGGTTATGGTGGTGTTTTCCATGGTTGCCTACTGGAATGACTGGTTTACATCCATGATTTACCTGCCTTCACCGGAAAAGGCTCCTCTGCCTTTGGTATTGCGCAACATATTGATTAAGAGCTCTGCCAGCGCCAGCCAGGCCAGCACTGTGGCCGGAGGATATGCAGAACTGAACAAAATGACAGAAATGATTAAGTTCTCATCCATTATCATTGCGGCATTGCCTATGCTGGTGATTTATCCATTTGTCCAGAAATACTTTGAGAAAGGCTTTATGGCAGGCGCGGTAAAAGGCTGATGAAACAGAAAGGAAGTCGTATTTATGAGAAAAAAAGGATTGTGGAAAAAGCTTGTATCATGTATGATGGCCGTAAGCCTTGGGCTGTCGGCAGCGGCATGCGGCAATGACTATGGAAATCATGAAAAAGGAGCTGCCAATACAGATACTTCCCAGGCGGATTTTTCCATTATGGGAGGAATGGGAGCCCTGAGTACAAGCTATGACAAAAAGGATGTATTAAACCAGCTTCAGGAGGAAGCAGGAATCCATATTGACTGGAATACCATGAGTGAATCGTTGGGCGAGCAGGTCAACATCCGCATTGCCGGCGGCGACCTGCCGGATGCTTTCATAGGCGTCGGATTCAATAACTATGACATTTCACGGTATGGGGACGACGGAACGTTCATTGACCTGACCCCTTACCTGACAGAAGAATATATGCCCAATTTAACGAAAATCCTGGAGGAAAACCCGGATATCCGCAAAGCCATTACCATGGATGACGGATATATTTACGGCCTTCCGGCAGGAGAGCGCATGGGAACCGCCGGCATCGGCGCTAAAGAGGATTACAGCATTTACAGCATCCCTCAATTTTCTATGATTAATAAGGCATGGCTGGATGATTTGGGGCTGGAAGTGCCCGCCACCCTAGAGGAGCTTCATGCAGCGCTGAAAGCATTTAAAGAGAATGACATGAGCGCAAAATATTATGGAAACGCGCCGGGAAGCACGATTCCCATGAGTACGGGGTTTGACCAGTGGTGCTGGGGACAGAATATTTTCTATGCAGGCTTTGGCTTTACCAACTGGCCCAATGATGTGTGCAATGATCTGGTGCTGCGGGACGACGGGAAGGTGGAGTTTGTGTGTACCACGGACGATTACCGGGACGCCCTGACCTATTTCCATGACTGGTACGCAGAAGGGCTGATGGACGTTGAAATGTTCAGCCAGGATGATACGCAGTTAATCTCCAAATGTTCCCAGGGCTATGTGGGAGTTTCTACCTGGTGGTATATTGAGGAGCTGATGGGCGATTATGCCAAGGATTATGTGTTTTTGCCAGTCCTTGACGGACCGGACGGCACACACAATGTGACGCTGCGTACGGGAGGACCCACCAACAGCGGACAGCTGAATATTACAAAGGCATGTAAAAGCCCGGCCAATCTGCTGCGGTTTTTTGACAGATGGTATGAACCAGAAATCGTCATGCAGCTTCATTATGGGTCGATTGGGACTTATTTTACACAAAAAGATGAAAACGGCATTTGGCTGAGCATTACCGATGAAGAATCCCGGGAAAAATTTGGAAAGGGTTCTGGAGAGCTGCGTGGAGAACAGGAAGTGTACGGGCCGAAGCTGATTCTCAGCGATTACTACCTTAGCACCTTCAAGATGGAAGACCGCGCCATTGAAAGACTGACAGACCTGAATGAATTCTGGCTGCCTTATGTGGATAGCAAGACCGCCTATCCGGTGGACTGTGTGTTTACGGGAGAAGAATTGGACGATATTGACTGGTACAAGGCAGATTTTGAAAGCGCTGTGTCGGAACAGGAAGGCCTGTGGCTGAAAAACGGCGGCCCTGACGATGCGGAATGGGAAAGCTACATTGAGAACCTGCGGAAAAAATGCGGCATGGATAAGCTTCTGAAGGTATACCAGGAGGCGTACGACCGGTATGCCGGAGTGAAAAGTCAAGAATAAGAAATAGATACAGGAGGGTTTCGAAGATATGAGCCAGACTTTGCGTGATGCACGGAGATATGAAGAAATAACAGAGCGTAAAAATAAAAAGGAAGAGAAACCAGGATTTCATTTGTCAGCAAGGGTGGGCTGGATGAACGATCCCAATGGTTTTTCCTTCTACCAGGGGAAATACCATATGTTTTACCAATATCACCCCTTTAACTCCCACTGGGGTCCCATGCACTGGGGCCATGCAGTCAGTGAAGATTTGCTGCACTGGACCTATCTTCCGGCAGCATTGGCGCCGGACACCGCATATGATGAGGCTGGATGTTTTTCCGGGAGCGCGGTGGAGCTTTCGGATGGCAGGCAGCTCTTGATGTACACAGGAGTCCGCAAAGAAGCCCAGGAAGACGGCGGATTCCGGGAAGTGCAGACCCAGTGCATTGCCATTGGGGATGGAAGGGACTATGAAAAGCATCCGGGGAATCCGGTGCTGGATGAAAAAGACCTTCCAGACGGCGGCAGCAAATATGATTTCAGGGATCCGAAAATGTGGAAAGCAAAGGATGGGACATTCCGCTGCGTGGTTGGAAACTGCGGGCCTGGCCGGGATGGGCAGATTCTGCTTTACAGCAGCCAGGATGGGCTGGACTGGAAGTATGAAAAAATCCTGGCTGTGAATGGAGGCCGCTTTGGGAAAGCCTGGGAATGCCCGGATTTCTTTGCCCTGGATGGGAAGCAGGTGCTGCTGGCAAGCCCCATGGATATGCTTCCCCAAGGTCTGGAGTATCATAATGGAAACGGAACCCTCTGTCTCATTGGAACTTATGATGAGAAAGAAGAAGTTTTTACGGAGGAGCACAACCAGGCCATTGATTATGGCATTGATTTTTATGCGCCCCAGACTGTCCTTGCGCCGGATGGCAGAAGGATTATGGTTGGCTGGATGCAGAATTGGGATACCTGCAGCCTTCATTCTCCAGAGCAGCCGTGGTTTGGCCAGATGAGCCTGCCCAGGGAGCTTTCGGTGGCAGATGGAAGGCTGATTCAAAGGCCGGTCCGGGAACTGGAAAGCCTGCGCGGGGAAGAGGTAAGGCATGAAAACGTTACCTTTTCCGGGCTTACAAAACTGGAAGGCGTCAAGGGGCGGAAGATTGACATGGAAGTATCCATCCGGCCTTTGAACGAGGAAAACATTTACCGGAAATTTGCCGTCCGGTTTGCACAAAATGAGATTTACCACACTGCGGTAAGCTTCCGCCCCCTGGAATCCATTGTAAAAATAGACCGGAAGTTTTCTGGAAGCAGAAGGGCAATCATCCATCAGCGGCGCAGCCGGGTGGACAGCAGGAACGGGGAAATCAAATTGCGGATTATCCTGGATATGTTCAGCGTGGAAGTTTTTGTCAATGACGGGGAACATGTATTGTCTGCAGCCATGTATACTGATAAGGCTGCGGAAGGCATCTCTTTTCTTGTGGACGGTATAGCTGTTATGGATGTGGTGAAATATGATTTGAATGCTGGGCAGGGATTGCACTCTGTGTCAGAATCCGCTATAACAACAGTGACAAGTGAAACATAAAATGATTAATTTGCAGCTGATATCCTAAAAGGGGCAATCCGCATTGACAGTGAAAGAATTTTCCTCTTGCAATATACCCCTATAGGGTATATAATATACCCAGGAAGGGGGAAAAATAATGGAAGAAGAAAAGGAATCCTGCAATTGCCACAGAACCAAAGAACGCTCCGAAAAAGAATACAAAGATTTAATCAACCGCCTAAACCGGATTGAAGGCCAGATACGTGGCATCAAAGGAATGGTAGAAAAAGACGCCTACTGCCCGGACATACTGATTCAGGTAGCCGCAGCCAACGCAGCCTTAAACAGCTTCAATAAAGTCCTGCTGGCAAACCACATTAAAACCTGCGTCACCAATGATATCCGGGAGGGACGGGAGGAAACCGTAGATGAACTGCTGGCAACCCTGCAAAAATTAATGAAATAGATAGCCGCCATTTGAAAATACTAAGAATCTATAAGAGCAAGAGGTGATAACATGGAACAATATACCGTAACCGGCATGAGCTGCGCCGCCTGCAGCGCCCGGGTAGAAAAAGCAGTATCCCAGGTAGACGGCGTAACCTCCTGTTCGGTCAGCCTTCTGACAAACTCCATGGGTGTGGAAGGAACGGCAGCCCAATCGGCAATTATAAAAGCAGTGGAAGAAGCCGGATATGGCGCATCCAAAAAAGATGCATCGAACATTGGCAGCCAGGCAGCGCCATCCGATGATTTGCTGAAAGACCAGGAAACTCCCATGCTAAAGCAAAGGCTTTTTTCCTCCCTGGGTTTTTTGGCAGTATTGATGTACCTTTCCATGGGGCATATGATGTGGGGCTGGCCCATCCCTGCTTTTTTAGAAGGGAACCATGTGGCAATGGGTCTGCTGCAGCTGCTTTTGACTGTGATTATTATGGTAATCAACCAGAAATTTTTTGTCAGCGGTTTTAAGAGCCTGCTGCACAAATCTCCCAATATGGATACCTTAGTGGCTCTTGGCTCCGGTGCAGCCTTTGTGTACAGCACATATGCCCTTTTTGCCATGGCCGACGCCCAGATGCGGGGAGACACGGCAGGGGTGATGGCATATATGCATGAATTCTATTTCGAATCAGCCGCCATGATACTTACTCTGATTACCGTAGGGAAAATGCTGGAAGCCAGGTCAAAGGGCCGGACCACAGATGCATTAAAGAGCTTGATGAAGCTGGCACCAAAGACAGCAGTCGTCCTGAAAAATGGAAAAGAGATGGAGGTTTCCATTGAACAAGTAAAAAAAGGCGATATCTTCCTGGTGCGCCCCGGAGAAAATATCCCGGTAGATGGGATTGTCCTGGAGGGAAACAGCGCAGTCAATGAAGCCGCATTGACTGGCGAGAGCATTCCCTGCGATAAAACTGTGGGAGATACGGTGTCAGCAGCCACCACGAATCAGTCCGGCTTCCTGAAATGCGAAGCGTCCAGGGTGGGGGAAGACACCACATTGTCCCAGATTATCCAGATGGTAAGCGATGCCGCGGCTACGAAAGCGCCCATTGCGAAAGTGGCAGATAAAGTCTCTTATGTATTTGTTCCAACCGTAATCGGAATTGCCTTGGCAGCATTGCTGGTTTGGCTGCTTTTTGGGGAATCCGTTGGTTTTGCCTTGGCAAGAAGCATTTCCGTTCTTGTCATCAGCTGTCCCTGTGCGTTGGGGCTTGCAACCCCAGTGGCCATTATGGTAGGAAATGGGATGGGCGCCAAAAACGGCATTATGTTTAAAACAGCCGTATCCTTGGAAGAAACCGGAAAGATGGAGATTGTGGCATTAGACAAAACGGGTACCATTACAAATGGAGAACCCCGGGTGACGGATATCATACCAGCGGAGGGCATTTCAGAACAGGAGCTGCTGCAGATGGCAAGCGTGCTGGAACAAAGGAGCGAGCATCCCTTAGCAAAGGCTGTCCTTGCATATGCCGAGAATGAAAAGATAGAGATTCCAGAGGTTTCCGGGTTCCAGGCATTGCCGGGGAATGGGCTGTCGGGGATGTGGAACCAGTCTCTCCTTTGCGGTGGAAACTATAGTTTCATCAGCAGCCAGGCGCAGATTCCAGAAAATTTAAAGCGGCAGTCGGAACGCCTGGCGGAAACGGGAAAGACCCCGCTGTTTTTTTCCAGGGAAGGGGAGAGCATCGGTATGATTGCAGTGGCGGATGTGATGAAGGAAGACAGCGCAAAGGCAATCCGTGAATTGAAAGCCATGGGTCTTTACGTGGTGATGCTTACCGGGGATAATATGCGCACCGCCAATGCCATCGGCAGACAGGCAGGCGTGGACGAAGTGATTGCCGGCGTGCTGCCAGATGGGAAAGAAAGCGTGATACGCTCCTTGCAGGAAAAGGGAAAGGTTGCCATGGTGGGGGATGGCATCAATGACGCTCCGGCACTGACCCGGGCGGATATGGGCATTGCCATCGGCGCTGGAACGGATATCGCCATAGATGCGGCAGATATCGTACTGATGAAAAGCCGCTTAAGCGATGTTGCGGCAGCAATCCGTTTGAGCCGTGCAACCTTAAGGAACATCCATGAAAATCTGTTTTGGGCGTTTATCTACAATATTATAGGGATACCTCTTGCGGCAGGAATCTGGATTCCCCTGTTTGGATGGCAGCTAAATCCAATGTTCGGGGCGGCTGCAATGAGCCTTTCCAGCTTCTGCGTGGTAACAAATGCGCTGCGGCTGAATATGCTCCGCATCCATGACGCCGGGAAGGATAAACCCTTGAAAAAGCACAGAAGCCGTAAGCCGGAATCGATACATGGTTCAGACAGGCAAGCGGAACATATTCAAAATAAGGAGGACATAGAAATGGAAAAAACATTGAAAATCGAAGGCATGATGTGCGGGCACTGTGAGGCTGCGGTGAAAAAATGCCTGGAGGCGTTTGAAGAAGTATCGGAAGCTGTTGTCAGCCATGAAAAAGGGACAGCGGTAGTGAAGCTTTCAGGCGAAATCTCCGATGAGACGCTGAAAAAAGCCGTGGAGGACAAAGACTACAAAGTGCTTTCCATCCAGTAACAGGATTTTTTCTGCAAAAGTGCACAAAAACACCGCAACATTGCCTTGTACTTTTTTACAAAAAATAATTTTTTCCTGGAAAATCCTTGAAAAAGATGGTACAATCATAGTACAATAGTACCATAAATCAGACAAGGGGTGAAAAGGATGAAATCATTAGTCAATGAAAAAGTTTCCCACAACAAGTTTGGCACAGGAAAAATTGTAGAAGAAACAGGCCTGAAGATATGGGTACAGTTTTCAGGCGCAGATCAGCCCAAAATTTTTGCTTTTCCCATTGCTTTTGAAAAATTCCTTATATTGGAGGATTCGGTTCTGCAGAAGGAATGCCAGAAGCTGGCAGAGCAGAAGCGGAAAGAACTGGATGCAGCGGAAGCAGAGAGGGCTGCTGGGATAAAACGCATGGTGAATGAGCAGCGGAGGGAACGCCTTGCGGCTGCAAAGCTCAAAAAGCAGAAAAGACAAAAAACAGCAAAGGGGTGATGAATATTCATCATCCCTTTTTCTCGCAGAAATATTTTTGGGATTAAGGAGAAAAAACTTATATTTATTAAAAATATAGAAAAATTCATTATATAATCAGAAAACAAAGAAAAATATGTCAAAAAATACCACTATTATTTCGCATATTTATGATGTAATTTAAAAAAAATGTGTTACAATAAGGAGTAGTAACGTAAAAAAAACTGGGGAGGTCATATATGGAAGAGAACACAGCCAGTGGATTACGTGAGCAGCAGCTGCGGCGCAAACGGATTAGAAAGATAAAATCAACGATTGTTGCAGGAATGGCAGCATGGATTTTAGTGACAAGCATATTGACAATTACCCTTTTGGTAAAATTGTTCCATATGGAAAACAGGCTCAATGAGCTTGCACAGTCGATTATTTCTGTAGAGCAGGTAGTGGAGAATGTAAATGAAAAAAGCGCACCGTCTCCCGAGGGGAGCGCCGGGACATCCAATATGCCTGGGGAAATGCAGGATGGATTAGAGAACGCGCACAAAGAAGGGCAGAAGCAGAAGGTGTATCTGACCTTTGACGACGGCCCAAGCGAAAATACGGCAAAAATTCTTGATATTTTGAAAGAAAAAAATATCAAGGCGACTTTTTTTGTCATCGGACAGGAGGATAAAAAATCGAAAGAATTGTACCAGCGGATTGTTTCAGAAGGCCATACGCTTGGGATGCATTCTTTTTCACATAAATATAATGTAATTTACGAATCACTGGAAGCTTTTTCAGAGGATGTGGCGCACCTGCAGTCTTATCTGGCGGAAGTAACCGGGGTAACGCCTGAGATTATGCGGTTTCCGGGCGGAAGCAGGAACCAGGTAAGTAATACAGATATGACAGAGTTTATTCGTTTCCTGAACGAAAAAAACATTACTTACTACGATTGGAATGTGGCCAGCGGCGATGCAACAAGCCAGGCATATACGCCGGATGAGCTGGTGGAGAATGTAATGAATGATGTCGGAAGATATGAGACGTCCATTGTATTGATGCATGATGCAGCCAATAAGTCCAGCACCGTGGAAGCGCTGGTTCCAATGATTGAGAAGCTGCAGGAGATGGGCGTGGAGCTGCTTGCGATTGATGAAAATACAACGCTGATTCAACAAATACCAGCAGACAGTGTAAAATAATCCTTTGTCTCTTTGTGCCAAAGGATTATACGTAAAATGACATTGGCTGTACCGACAGCCCAAAAAGACAAAATTATGGAGGTACATATATGAGTTTTTTTAAAGATTTTAAAGAGGATTTATCTCAGGCAGTCAATGAACTGCTTCCAGGAGAAGAGATGGCAAAGACCGGTTCCGGCCAGCCAGACTTGGTAATAAATACGCTGGAACAGGAAGTGGATGTGGAGTCTGAGTTGAAAAAGCTGGAAGGCTTGTTTGAAAAAGTAGACGGAACTGCACCCAAGCGTCAGGAAAGGCCGGCAGCTCCTGTGAGAAGAGAGCCGGTGCCCGTCCCGGAGAAGCCGGTACAGGATACAATGCAAAGAGAACAACCAGAAACAAAAATAGTAGAGACTGTGGCAAAAGAGCCAGAACATAAGGAGGAAACGATTGTGAGTACAGAGACTGTTATGAATGAAAATGTTGCAAATGAGGGAACAAATATTCCGGTAGAGGAGATGGCTGCAGATACAAATCCAGCTGCCAGCCTGCCAAAGGAAATTTCAGATGAGGTTACTGTAATTACAGAAGGGACTTCTTTAAAAGGTGATTTGGAATCCATCGGCTCTTTTGAGTTGAGAGGCAGAATTGACGGAAATGTACGCTGCAATGGCAAAGTAACTGTGACAGGCAGCATTAAAGGCAATGCGGAAGCATCAGAATTTTTTGCAGACGCTGCAAAGGTAGAGGGTGAGATTTCTACCAGCGGAACTGTAAAAATCGGCCTTGGCTCCGTAGTAGTTGGAAATATTACCGCTACCAGCGCAGTCATTGCAGGTGCTATCAAGGGCGATATTGACGTGCAGGGGCCTGTTGTAGTGGATACTTCTGCTGTAGTAATGGGAAATATCAAGTCACGTTCCGTACAGATTAACAATGGCGCAGTCATTGAGGGATTCTGTTCTCAATGCTATGCAGATGTGGATATGGACACTTTTTTTGAAAAAAAGTAAGAAAGGCAGCCGATGAAAAGAATATTATTGAAATTAAGCGGAGAAGCGCTGGCAGGTGAAAAGCATACTGGATTTGACGAGGAAACGGTTACCGTAGTGGCAAAGCAGGTGAAACAGCTTGTGGACGATGGTGTGGAAGCAGGGATTGTGATTGGCGGCGGTAATTTCTGGCGCGGAAGAACAAGCGAAACCATTGACCGTACAAAGGCAGATCAGATTGGAATGCTTGCCACTGTCATGAACTGTATCTATGTATCTGAGATTTTCCGTTCCATCGGAATGAAGACCCAGGTACTGACGCCCTTTACTTGCGGGGCGTTTACAAAACTGTTTTCCAAAGACAGAGCCAATAAATATTTTTCCAAGGGCATGGTTTGCTTTTTTGCAGGGGGAACAGGCCATCCGTATTTTTCTACAGACACAGCAACGGTACTCCGGGCAGTGGAGATTGAAGCAGAGGGGATTTTCCTGGCAAAGGCCATCGACGGCGTATACGACAGTGATCCCAAGCTGAATCCAGAGGCTGTGAAGTATGATGAGATATCCATACAGGAAGTGATTGACCAGAAGCTTGCGGTGATTGACTTGACAGCTTCTATCATGTGTATGGAAAATAAAATGCCGATGTATGTCTTTGGCTTAAACGAAGAAAACAGCATTGTAAAAGCAGTGGGCGGAGCGTTTTCCGGCACAAAAGTTACGGTCTAGCTTTAGAAATTGGGAGGGTTTTTAGTATGGATGAGAGATTACAGAAATATGATAACAAAATGCAGAAATCATACGATAATCTGTTGGAGGAGTTTGGTTCCATCCGTGCAGGGCGTGCCAATCCCCATGTACTGGACAAATTAAAGGTCGACTATTATGGAACCCCTACCGGGCTGCAGCAGGTAGCAAATATTTCAGTTCCTGAGCCGCGGATGCTTTTGATTCAGCCATGGGAGCCAAGTATGGTGCGCGTGATTGAAAAGGCAATTCTTACCTCTGATTTGGGTATCAATCCAACGAATGATGGAAAGGTGATTCGCCTGGCATTCCCGGAATTGACAGAGGAGCGCAGGAAAGATCTTGCCAAGGATGTTAAGAAAAAGGGAGAAGCGGCCAAGGTTGCCGTGCGCAATATCCGCAGGGACGCCAATGATGCCTTTAAAAAGTTAGGGAAATCCAGCGATATTTCTGAGGATGAAGTAAAAGAATTAGAGGAGAAAGTGCAGAAATTAACGGATAAATATATTGCCAATGTGGACAAGGCAGTAGAGGAAAAAACAAAAGAGATTCTTACAGTATAATGCCACCTTACCCGTGCGGACAAGTGGTTGTACTTAATGTCTAAAAGGGGCATGGCGGAAGCGTCTGTCCCTTTTCCTTATAACAGCCGGGCAGATGGCCGCCGCAGGGGAGGGGAAAATGCCCCCGTTTGGTTACATAGCGGCATACCAGGAGTTTGGGAGGTTTTTATGAAAATTCCACAGCATGTAGCAATTATTTTGGATGGAAATGGAAGATGGGCAAAACAACATGGCATGCCAAGGAATTATGGGCATACCCAGGGAGCAAAAAATGTGGAAACCATCTGCCGGGAAGCCTGGAATATGGGAATAAAATATTTGACAGTGTACGCATTTTCTACCGAAAACTGGAGCAGGCCCAGGGATGAAGTGAACGCATTGATGAAGCTTCTGCGCAATTACATGAAAAACTGTATCAAAACAGCGGAAAAGAACCATATGCGGGTGCGGGTCATCGGAGATACCAGCAAACTGGATGCAGATATCCAAGAGAGTATCCGTAAATTGGAAGAGTTTTCCAAGGATCAGGATGGGCTGAATTTCCAGATTGCAATCAATTACGGCAGCCGGGATGAAATGCTGCGGGCAATGAAAAGAATGCTTGCGGATTACAAAGAGAGCAAGTTTACCTTGGAAGAACTGGATGAGGAACGGTTTGAAAGCTATCTGGATACGAGGGAAATCCCGGCGCCGGATCTGCTTATCCGCACCAGCGGAGAACAAAGATTGTCCAATTATCTTCTTTGGCAGCTTGCCTACAGTGAGCTTTATTTTACAGATGTGGCATGGCCTGATTTCACAAAAAAGGAATTAGAAAAAGCTATCCAGGATTATAATAAAAGAGATAGGCGTTTTGGCGGCATTGAAAGCCCCTGAGAAGGAAAAGTGAATCTTATGAGATAAGATAATACAATATGGCGTAGCGTTTTGGCGGCATTGAAGGTTCCTGAGAGGGAAAAGAGCAGAAGCAGAGGAGGATGTAAAGTGTTCCGGACACGGTTATTAAGCGGAATTGTATTGGTAATTACAGCGCTTATCCTGATTATCACAGGAGGGAAAGTACTGTTGTTTGGCTTGATGGCAATTTCTATCATTGGGCTGTATGAGCTATACCGGGTGTTTCAGATGGAACGGTCTGTCTTGGGGATGGCTGGCTATATAGGGACAGTGGTCTATTATGCCAATCTTGGATTCCCCTTTCTCCCGGATTTTGAGATTTTTGTGCTCGGCTTCCTAATTCTTTTGATGGCCGTATACGTGCTGTCTTTTCCAAAATACCGGGCAGAGCAGGTGTTCGCAGGATTCATCGGCGTGTTCTATGTGGCGGTTATGCTTTCCTGCGTATATCAGGCCAGAGAACTCCCAGCCGGTAATTATATTGTCTGGCTGATTTTTCTGTGTTCCTGGGGGTGCGATACCTGTGCTTACTGCGTAGGCGTATTGATTGGGAAACACAAAATGGCGCCCAGGTTAAGCCCGAAAAAATCGGTGGAGGGCGCGGCAGGCGGCATAATCGGCACAGTTCTCCTTACAATTTTGTATGGATTTGTATTTCAAAAGCAGATGGGGCTTTCTTGGGAGAATATTTTCATCCTGTCAGGAATCACCGCAGCTGGCGGAGTTATCTCTATGATTGGGGATTTAACGGCATCCGCCATAAAACGCAATTATGACGTTAAGGATTACGGAACCTTGATTCCAGGCCATGGAGGGATTTTGGACCGGTTTGACAGCGTAATCTTTACAGCGCCGATAATATATTATCTGGCACGTTTTCTTGTATTATCATAGGAGTTGTTTATGAAAAAAATTGCAATACTTGGATCCACAGGATCCATTGGAACACAGACGCTTGAAATTGTCCGGGAACAAAAGGATATAGAGGTATGTGCCCTGGCAGCTGGAAGGAATGCAGCGCGCCTGGAAGCGCAGATTCGGGAATTCCACCCGGAAATTGCGGCTTTATGGGATGAGAAGGCGGCAGCTTCTTTGCGGGAAAACGTCAAAGATTTACCAGTAAAAATTTTATCTGGGATGGAAGGCCTTTTGGAGATCGCTGCAATGCCGGAAATGGAAATCCTTGTAACGGCAATTGTAGGAATGCTTGGGATACGTCCAACCATTGCGGCCATTGAGGCAGGAAAAACCATTGCACTTGCCAACAAGGAAACACTGGTCACTGCCGGGCATATTATTATGCCTCTGGCAAAAGAGAAGCAGGTGCCCATTCTTCCTGTGGACAGCGAGCATAGCGCAATTTTCCAGTCTCTGCATGGAGAGCATGGGAATAACATACAAAAGATTCTTCTGACCGCTTCCGGCGGCCCCTTCCGGGGGAAAAAGAAGGCAGAGTTAAAACAGATACAGGTAGAGGACGCATTAAAGCATCCAAATTGGTCTATGGGAAGGAAAATCACCATTGATTCTGCAACCATGGTAAACAAGGGACTGGAGGTTATGGAAGCAAAATGGCTGTTTGATGTGGATTTAGGCCAGATACAGGTAGTGGTGCACCCCCAGAGCGTAGTGCATTCCATGGTGGAGTATGAGGATGGGGCTGTAATTGCCCAGCTTGGTACGCCGGATATGCGCCTGCCCATCCAGTATGCCCTGTATTATCCAAAGCGCAGGCATTTGTCTGGGAAAAGGCTTGATTTCTATCAGCTTTCCAGCTTAACCTTTGAAGAGCCGGATTTCGACACCTTCTGGGGGCTTGGCCTGGCCTTTGAGGCGATGAAAAAGGGCGGCAATATCCCTACGGCTTATAATGCGGCAAATGAGAAGGCGGTATCGCTGTTTTTAGAAAGGAAAATTTCTTTCCTGCAGATTCCAGAGATTATAAATACATGCATGGAAGAATGTAAATTCAAGGCGCATCCAAACGTAGCAGAAATCCTTGAAACAGAAGCAGAAGCGTATGCATTGATAGAGAGCAGGTGGTAAATTGAATATTATAATTGCAATCGTTATTTTTAGTATCATTATTTTATTTCACGAACTGGGGCATTTTCTTCTGGCAAAATCAAACGGCATAAAGGTGAATGAATTCTGCCTTGGCATGGGGCCTACGCTGGTGGGGTTTACCAAAGGCGAGACAAAGTATTCCATTAAGCTATTGCCTTTTGGCGGTGCCTGCATGATGGAAGGGGAAGACGGAGAAAGCCAGGATGAGCGGTCTTTTAACAGCAAATCTGTCTGGGCCCGCATCAGCGTGGTAGCCGCAGGCCCAATCTTTAATTTTATAATGGCCTGGGTATTTGCTGTGATTGTGGTAGGAATCACAGGATATGACCGTCCGGTATTGTCCGGCGTCATGGAAGGATTTCCAGCGGAGGAAGCCGGACTTTCGGCAGGAGATGAGATTATCTCCATGAATGGCTACCGCACCCACTTTTACCGGGAAGTAAGCCAGTATTCCTTGTTCCATCCAGGGGAGGACGTGGAGCTTGTATATGAGCGGGATGGAAAGCGGTATGAGACAACGCTTTCCCCTATTCTGGAGGAAGAATCCGGCCGGTATCTGGTCGGCCTAAGCGGCAGGCCCTTTGACCGGGAAAAAGGAAATCTCTGGGATGTGCTTACACACAGCTTCTATGAAGTGCGGTACTGGATTAACAATACAATAGAAAGCCTTCGGATGCTTGTAACTGGAAAGGTGGGCGTTAAAGATTTGTCCGGCCCGGTAGGGATTGTAAAAATTATGGGAGATACTTATGACAGCAGCCAGTCTGCAGGCGGTACGGGAAGCGCAATTTTAAGCATGGTGAACTTTTCTATTTTCCTGTCTGCAAACCTGGGGATTATGAATCTCCTTCCCATTCCAGCATTGGATGGGGGGCGGCTGGTATTTTTGGTGATTGAGGCAATCCGCAGAAAGAAGATTTCCCCGGAAAAAGAAGGCATGGTGCATTTTGTAGGGTTGATGGCGCTGATGGCGTTGATGGTTTTTGTAATGTTCAATGATATACGCAACATCCTTTAGAAGAGGGAAGTGTTTTTATGGAAGAAAAAATTATTCGAAAAAATACAAGGGAAGTGAGGATTGGGAATCAGATAATCGGAGGTAAGCATCCAATCCTGATCCAGTCCATGACAAATACCAGGACGGAGGATGTCAAAGGGACGACTGCCCAGATTCAAGAGCTTACCCAGGCAGGCTGTGAGATCATAAGATGCGCTGTGCCCACCATGGAAGCTGCGGAAGCGTTAGCAGAGATTAAGAAAGGGATTCGGATTCCTTTGGTGGCTGATATCCATTTTGATTACCGCCTTGCCATTGCAGCCATGGAGCATGGAGCAGATAAAATCCGTATTAATCCTGGAAATATCGGTTCAAAAGAGCGGATTCGTGCAGTGATAGACGCGGCGAAGGAGCGTAACATTCCGATCCGGGTGGGGGTCAACAGCGGCTCCCTGGAAAAAGAACTGGTGGAAAAGTACCATGGCGTGACCGCGGAAGGTCTGGTGGAAAGCGCTATGGATAAAGTAAAAATGATGGAAGATATGGGGTATGACAACCTGGTTATCAGCATTAAGTCTTCCGATGTGCTGATGTGCGTAAAAGCCCATGAGCTGATTGCAGACAGGTCCGATTATCCTCTGCATGTGGGAATTACCGAGGCAGGCACTATCACCAGCGGCAATATCAAGTCTGCCATGGGCCTGGGCATGATTTTAGGCCAGGGAATCGGGGATACCATACGGGTGTCTTTGACGGGAGATCCGCTGGAAGAAATTAAGTCTGCAAAGATTATTTTAAGGACATTGGGCCTTCGCAAAGGGGGGATTGAGGTGGTGTCCTGCCCTACCTGCGGAAGAACCCAGATTGATTTAATCGGATTGGCAAACCGGGTGGAAGACATGGTAAGGGATATTCCCCTGGACTTAAAAGTTGCAGTGATGGGGTGCGTGGTGAATGGCCCTGGAGAAGCAAAGGAAGCAGATATCGGCATTGCAGGAGGAATCGGCGAAGGCTTAATCATCAAGCATGGGGAAGTCTATAAAAAAGTAAAGGAAGAAGAGCTTCTTCCCACCCTTCGGCATGAGTTGCTGCATTGGAGTGAATAGACCATGAATAAGCTGTTTTTTGACGTGTTTCCAGATTTGAAAGTACCTTCCGGGATGGAAAACCTTATGGCAGAGGTGGAGGTGACGAAGGTTGCCGCCAACCGGAAGCGGGATCATCTCAGGGTTTATCTTTTAAGCCGCAGGCTGATTCAGAAAGACCATATTTACCGTTTGGAATCGGACATCCGAAAACAGCTTTTTCCAAACCATAATATTTCCATAAAGATTATTGAGAAATTCCAGCTTTCCAGCCAATATAACCCCAGGAAGCTGATGGATGCCTATAAAGGCAGCATTATGGATGAATTCCGCGCTTACAGCCTGCTGGAATATAATGTGCTGCGGATGGCGCAGATGGAGTTTCCCCAGGAAGAGCAGATGCATCTTACCTTTGAAGATTCTGTCGTTGCAAGACAGAAGTCAGAAGAGATTACCCGGATTCTGGAAAAAATCATCTGTGAGCGCTGCGGCCTTGGCGTAAAGATTCAGGTGGATTACCAGGAGCCTAAGGAAAAGAAGCATAAGAAAAACAGCGATATCCAAATCCAGAACGAGATCCATCAGATTATCAGCCAGTCAGCTGCCAATAGGAGCGAAGATGGAACATTTCTGGATACTGCTGCAGCGGGTTCTCAGGGCGTTCCCTTTCAATCCCCGGAAGGGATTCCATTCCAGAATCCCCAGGGCGCACCGTTTCAGCCGCCGGAAAACATGCCGTTTCAGAATCCCCAGGGCACACCATTTCTGTCCCAGGAGGGAATTTCATTCCAGAATCCCCAGGGCGCACCGTTTCAGCCGCCGGAAAATATGCCGTTTCAGAATCCCCAAGGGACAGCTTTTCAGCCCTCGGGAAATATCCCATTCCAGAATGCCGAATTGGCCGCTTCTGGGGAGTGGGAAGCAGTGCAGCCAACTGGAACTGCAAGAGGAAACCGGAAATCTCCTTCTGGGGAAAAAAGAACGTTCCAAAAGAAAGAAAACTCTTATGGAAAGCGGAAAGGCAGTTCCTATGGCGGCGGATTTAAGAAGTCGGACAACCCGGACGTGGTATACGGACGTGATTTTGAGGAAGAGCCTATCCCCATCGAGCAGATTGCAGGGGAGATGGGAGAGGTCGTAGTCCGGGGAAAGGTATTAAGCCTGGACACTAGGGAAATCCGAAATGAGAAAACCATTATCCTGTTTTCCATTACAGATTTTACCGATACCATTATGGTAAAAATGTTTGCCAAGAATGAAGCCGTTCCCGAGATCACTTCCCAGGTGAAAAAGGGCGCTTTTCTGAAAATCAAGGGAATTACAACCATCGACCGGTTTGACGGGGAGCTTACCATTGGCTCTGCTGCCGGAATCAAGAAAATCCAGGATTTCACTTCCACCCGGATGGACAACAGCCCCCAGAAACGTGTGGAGCTGCACTGCCACACGAAAATGAGCGATATGGACGGGGTTTCCGAGGTAAAGGACATTATCAAGCGCGCCATGAAATGGGGGCATAAAGCTATTGCCATTACAGACCATGGGGATGTCCAGTCTTTTCCAGACGCCAACCATGCCATTTCCCCAGAGGATGATTTTAAAATTCTCTATGGCGTGGAAGCCTATCTGGTGGACGATCTGAAAAATATCATTGAAAATTCAAAAGGGCAGAAGCTAGAGGATACCTATGTGGTATTCGACCTGGAAACCACAGGGTTTTCCCCTATTTACAACAAGATTATTGAGATTGGCGCAGTGAAGGTGGCAGAGGGAAAGATTACGGAACGGTTTTCTACGTTTGTAAATCCCCAGGTGCCCATTCCTTTTAAGATTGAGGAGCTGACCGGCATCCGGGACGATATGGTATTGGATGCGCCAACCATTGAAGAGGCGCTGCCTGAGTTTTTAAAATTTTGTGAAGGTGCTATTATGGTAGCCCACAATGCAGGGTTTGACATGAGCTTTATCAGCAAAAACTGCGAGCAGCAGGGATTTCCCTGTGAATATACGGTGATAGATACGGTGGCTCTGGCACGGGTTTTGCTGCCCCAGCTGAACCGCTTTAAGCTGGATACGGTGGCAAAGACCTTAAAGATTTCCCTGGAAAACCATCACCGGGCCGTGGACGATGCCGCCTGTACCGCGGAAATATTTGTAAAGTTCATCGAGATGCTGAAGGAACGAGGGATTTCCAACCTGGAGGAAGTGAATGACCTTTGCAATACCTCCATAGAGACCATTAAGAAGCTGCCCAGCCATCATGCCATCATCCTTGCCACCAATGATACGGGAAGAATCAATCTCTACCGGCTGGTATCCCAATCCCATCTGGTTTATTTCCACAGGCAGCCCAGAATCCCCAAAAGTGAATTCTTAAAGCACCGGGAGGGGCTTCTCATTGGTTCCGCCTGTGAAGCAGGAGAATTGTACCAGGCAGTTTTCCGCGGAAGCCCGGAAGAGGAAATTGCAAGGCTGGTGCATTTTTATGATTATCTGGAAATCCAGCCCATTGGAAATAATGAATTTATGCTGCGGGGGGATGACCCTGCCCTTTCCTCCAGGGAAGAGTTAATGGAAATAAACCGAAAGATTGTAAGGCTGGGAGAGGAATTCCATAAACCAGTGGTAGCCACCTGCGACGTGCATTTCCTGGATCCGGAGGATGAGGTATACCGCCGGATTATTATGGCAGGGAAAGGATTTAAGGATGCGGACAACCAGGCGCCTCTTTTCCTTCGCACCACGGAGGAAATGCTGGAAGAGTTCCAATACCTGGGCAGTGAGAAAGCGGAGGAAGTGGTGATTACCAATCCAGGGAAAATCGCAGATATGTGTGAAAAGATTTCCCCGGTACGCCCGGACAAGTGCCCTCCTGTCATTGAAAATTCTGACCAGATGCTCCGGGATATCTGCTACCACAAAGCCCATGAGATTTATGGGGATAAGCTTCCGCCCATTGTAAAAGAGCGGCTGGAACGGGAGCTGAATTCCATCATAAGCAACGGGTATGCGGTGATGTATATTATTGCCCAAAAGCTGGTATGGAAATCCAATGAGGACGGCTATCTGGTAGGCTCACGAGGATCGGTAGGGTCTTCCTTTGTAGCTACCATGGCGGGGATTACCGAGGTAAATCCTCTGGCTCCCCACTATTACTGTAAGAAATGCCACTATTGCGACTTTGACTCAGAGGAAGTGAAATCCTATGCAGATGCCGGACGCGCCGGGTGCGATATGCCGGATAAAATCTGCCCAAACTGTGGGGAACCCCTGAAAAAAGAAGGGTTTGACATTCCCTTTGAGACATTTTTGGGATTTAAGGGAAATAAAGAGCCGGATATCGATTTGAATTTTTCCGGGGAATACCAGAGCAAAGCCCATGCCTACTGTGAAGTGATTTTCGGGTACGGGCAGACCTACCGTGCCGGAACCATCGGCACGCTGGCAGATAAAACGGCCTTCGGCTATATCCGCAATTATTACGAGGAGCGGGGCGTGCGGAAACGGAATTGTGAAATTGACCGGATTGTCCAGGGATGCGTGGGAGTCCGCCGTACCACCGGGCAGCATCCAGGGGGAATCATTGTGCTTCCCCTGGGAGAGGAAATCCATTCCTTCACGCCCATTCAGCATCCGGCAAATGATATGTCCACGGACATTGTGACCACCCATTTTGACTATCATTCCATTGACCACAACCTGTTAAAGCTTGACATACTCGGGCACGACGATCCCACCATGATCCGTATGCTGGAGGATTTGACAGGGATTGACGCCAAAAAGATTCCTCTGGATGACAAAGAGGTGA
This sequence comes from uncultured Lachnospiraceae bacterium, assembly GCA_947384285.1. Lineage (GTDB taxonomy): Bacteria > Bacillota > Clostridia > Lachnospirales > Lachnospiraceae > Petralouisia. Next base: position 6,909 of record CANDGI010000003.1, on the reverse strand, counting down.
TGTCCTTATTCCAGAGCACCAAGGCTCTTGGGATACTGCCGGAGGATATCGGGGGCTGCAAGCTGGGCTCCCTTGGCATCCCGGAATTCGGAACAGAATTTGTCATCCAAATGCTGATTGACACCAATCCCCAGTCCTTTTCTGATTTGGTGCGCATTTCCGGCTTATCCCACGGGACGGACGTGTGGCTTGGAAATGCCCAGACCCTGATTCAGGAGGGAAAGGCCACCATCTCCACAGCAATCTGCACCCGTGACGATATCATGACTTACCTGATTGGAATGGGCATAGAAAGCGAGTTAAGTTTTACGATTATGGAGAGCGTTCGAAAGGGAAAAGGCTTAAAGCCTGAGTGGGAGGAAGTGATGGCAGAGCACAATGTGCCGGACTGGTATATTTGGTCCTGCAAAAAAATCAAATATATGTTCCCGAAAGCCCATGCGGCAGCTTACGTTATGATGGCATGGCGGATTGCCTACTGCAAGATTTTTTACCCCTTGGCCTATTATGCGGCTTTTTTCAGCATCCGCGCCACATCCTTCAGCTATGAACTGATGTGCCAGGGCAAGGAAAAGCTGGAATATTTCATGGCAGACTACGAGCGCAGGAAAGACACCCTGACGAAAAAAGAGCAGGATACGGTAAAGGACATGAAGATTGTGCAGGAAATGTATGCAAGAGGATTTGAATTTGTTCCGCTGAACCTTTTTGACGCTCAGGCTCATGCGTTCCAGATTGTGGACGGCAAGCTGATGCCGGCACTGGACAGTATTGAAGGACTAGGAGATAAAGCGGCTGAGGCAGTGGTGGAAGCAGCAAAAGACGGACCGTTCCTGTCAAAAGATGATTTCCGCCAGCGAACCAAGGTGTCCAAATCAGTCATTGATTTGATGGGGGATTTAGGGATTCTCGGAAATCTGCCAGAATCCAACCAGTTATCACTATTTGACCAATTATTATAAGGAGGAAACACTATGACATTTGAAGAATTTTTTTCTAACGTAAAGGAAGCATTTCAAGATACGGATGTAAGCAGCATCACAGAACACCTGGCCTATCAGTTTAACATTACCGGGGAAGCAGAAGGCGTTTTCTACGTAGAGGTAAAAGAAGGAAAGCTTTACGTAGAACCATATGACTACCATGACAGGGACGCAATGTTCACCTGCTCCGCAGAAAACTTAATGAAAATCGCCAAAGGAAAATTAGACCCAATCCTTGCCGTAACCTTGCAGAAACTAAAGGTAGACGGAAACATCGAGAAAGCCTTAAAGCTGAAAAGCCTGATTGCTGGGAAAAAGAAATAAAATATTCTAAAGGAATATCCCAGAACAATCCATATTCCGATACAAATAAAATGCAGGAGCACCCAATTTATTGCAAGGGCACTCCTGCATTTTTATCCAAATCCTAGAGAGAAAATTTACATTTCGATACCCATCCTGTCTTTCCGTCCGTATCCAAATATGAAAAGTCTACTCTAGCCACTTACTCTTGAAATTCAATATAGTTCTCCCCCATTTTCGCAATCCGCGCCAGTGCATAAACCTCAATCCCCTGGGCTGCCAGCTTTTCATGTCCAGGCTGGAAGGATTTTTCAATCAGCACTCCAAGGCCGGCAATGGTTGCATGGGACATGCGTATCAGGCGGATGGCAGCAGTGGCAGCTTCGCCGTTGGCAAGAAAATCATCCACCAGAAGAACATGGTCGTCTGCTGTGATATATTTTTTGGAAAGGGTCAGCTCATAGTTTGTCTCCTTCGTAAAAGAAGTAACTACTGTCTGGTACAAGTCCTGGTTTAATATTTTTGAAGGCTGTTTTTTTAAGATTACCATGGGGACATTCAGCGCAAGGGCTGTCATCAGCGCCGGAGAAATGCCGGAGCTTTCGATGGTGGCAACTTTTGTAATTCCCTTTTCTCTGAAATGTCCCGCAATCTCTTGGCCCATCTCCTGCATCAGTCCAGGGTCTACCTGATGGTTGATAAAGCTGTCCACTTTTAAGATATGCTTATTTACGGCAACACCGTCCTGTTTGATTTTTTCTTCTAATAATTTCATAATGGATTCACCTCTGCCTGTAGGATTTTGATTTTGTTGAATCATGTTTGTTTCAATGCTATTATTATAAATGAAATAAATTCATATTACAACATGTATGGAGGAGAAGATGAAAATTACAATATTAGCGGTAGGAAAAGTAAAAGAAAAGTTTTACCGCCAGGCCATTGAAGAATTTGAAAAACGCCTGAGCCGGTACTGTAAATTGGAAATCATTGAAGTGGCAGATGAAAAAACGCCGGATCATGCCAGCCATGCCCAAGAGCTTCAGATAAAAGAAAAAGAAGGAAGCCGGCTTTTGAAATATTTCCGGGAGGATGCCTGGATTTGCGTGCTGGCCATAGAGGGGAAAATGCTGGATTCCCTGGAGCTTTCTGAAAAACTGGAGTATCTGGCTGTTTCCGGCGCCAGCCACATTATTTTTGTGATTGGCGGATCCCTGGGGCTTTCAGAATCCGTGGCAAGGCGGGCGGATTTTGCCCTAAGCTTTTCAAAAATGACATTTCCCCATCAGCTGATGCGGGTGATTTTGCTGGAGCAGATTTACCGGAGCTGCCGGATTATGTCGAAGGCACCGTACCACAAGTAAAGGCGAAAGGGAACAGAAGTCCAGGTGGAATAAAGGGAATGAGAGCTGTATTTAACTCCATGGGATATGCCGCAATGACAGTCTGCAGCCTTTATGCAGACCTTTTTTCAAAGCGTTTAAAGCCCTCGGAAGTGGCGAACAACACGGAGAACCGTAAATACCGACAATCCGAATCAGGACAGTGAGCCAGTGGCACCTGCCGAAGCAGATAAACAGGTACCTGGGGAAGAAAAAGATACCGGGGGAAGTGATAGCGAGGATTTCCCGCATCCTCCGCTCTAAAGAGCTGGGAAAAGACGGATTTATTGTCTTATTGCAGGGGAACTTTTTATCCAGGTTCCTCAAAAAAGTGGCTTCGTGAATTATCCGCTTAAATCCGGATTATACCAAATGCGGCTGAGGAACCTGTATTTTCAGACGTATAAGCGTGGAGGCAGGAATGATATGATTCAGACGGTGATTGAAACGCTCATAGCAAAGGCATTTTCCCAGGGAAAGGAATATCCGGTATATAACCGTTTTGCTCTGTATGAGGGCTGCATGTATTATCATCTTGCAGACGAACTGGGTAAAGAAGTGGGGATTTGAAGTGGGGTGCAGTATGCGTGTAGAGTGCTTCCCCAATAAGCTGGTTATTTTAAAGAATAAAAACCATAAAAGCAAAGGCATAGATGATTGTAATTTAGCTTAGGACTGTGTATAATAGAATCATAAAGGAAAGCAGCTTTATGGAAGATACAGTTTCCCGGCATAGGAAGTGACAGAAAGCAGGTTAAAATAACATGAATGGCAATGAAAAAGAGCAGATGGAAAGTATGGAAGACAGACAAAGAAGCTGGGAAGAATTAGGCATATCCAATGATTTCCTGTTTGGGAAAGTCATGCAGAATCCGCAACTGTGTAAAGAATTACTGCAGAGGATTCTGCCGGATTTGGATATTGACCATGTGGAATATCCTGAACTGCAAAAGACAATAAAAGAGGATTTTGATGCAAAGGGTGTCCGTTTGGATGTATATGTAAATGATGGGAAAGGCACTGTATATAACATAGAAATGCAGGCTGTTACCTCGAAATATTTACCAAAGAGAAGCAGATACTACCAAAGCATGATAGATTTGCAGTTAATCGATAAAGGGCAGGATTACGATACATTAAATAATAGTTATATTATCTTTATCTGCCTGTCAAACTTATTCGGGAAAAACCGTTATATGTATACCTTTGAGAATGTCTGTAAAGAAGAGTCAGAGGTTATATTAAATGATGGGGCAAAGAAAGTTTTCCTGAATGCAGATGGAAAAAATGGAATTGTGAGCAAGGAATTAAAAGTGTTTCTGGATTATGTGGCAGGAAGACCATCAGAAGATACATTTGTGAAGAAACTGAAACATGCAGTGGAAAAGGCGAAGAAGAATCGGGAATGGAGGCATGAGTATATGACGTTGTTAATGCGTGACAGGGAAAATAGGAAAATAGGAAAAGAAATCGGTAAGGTTTTTGGAGCAATTTCTGCTTACAGAGATTTGCGTCTTTTAGATGAAGAAATTATAATAAGACTGCAGAAAAAATTTGATTTAACAGAAGAACAGGCAAGGGCATATATGGAAGAAGCAGAATAATTTGTATATATGATTTTATGGGCAGGACATATCATTGTTCTGCCTGTTTTTGAATAATACTATGAGATTTTTTTGCATTTAGGCATGTTATGGAGCACCGTACCACAAGTAAAGGCGAAAGGGAACAGAAATCCAGGTGGAATAAAGGGAATGAGAGTTGTATTTAACCCCATGGGATATGCCACAATGACAGTCTGCAGCCTTTATGCAGACCTTTTTTCAAAGCGTTTAAAGCCCTTGGAAGTGGCGAACAACACGGAGAACCGGAAATACCTTGAGGAAGTGTTACAGCGTGGTTTTGACGCTGTACTGCTTGGATATGGCAATACATTCCTGGCAAATAAATTTGTGAAAGAAGAAAAAGAACACCCGTTAAAACTTCTGAAACATGATAAAGATAAAGTGGTGGATACTGCAGATGACAAAGGCGAATATGAAAGGCTCAAAGCCACACATCCACTGATGACAGGAAGATATTTTCCTGACAGATGGAAATTACGCCCGTTTGAGTTTGATGAAAAGAATACACTGAAAGAAGACGGGAATGGAAAGCTGCCAGAAAAATCGGGAGAAGACAGGGAGAAGACAGGGAGAAAAAGCTGCCGGGTAAAATAATGAAACCGGAAAAGGAGAAAAGGGGGAAGAAACAGGATGAAAAAGACAATCCGAATCAGGACAGTGAGCCAGTGGCACCTGCTGAAGCAGATAAACAGGTACCTGGGGAAGAAAAAGATACCGGGGGAAGTGATAGCGAGGATTTCCCGCATCCTCCGCTCTAAAGAGCTGGGAAAAGACGGATTTATTGTCTTATTGCAGGGGAACTTTTTATCCAGGTTCCTCAAAAAAGTGGCTTCGTGAATTATCCGCTTAAATCCGGATTATACCAAATGCGGCTGAGGAACCTGTATTTTCAGACGTATAAGCGTGGAGGCAGGAATGATATGATTCAGACGGTGATTGAAACGCTCATAGCAAAGGCATTTTCCCAGGGAAAGGAATATCCGGTATATAACCGTTTTGCTCTGTATGAGGGCTGCATGTATTATAATCTTGCAGACGAAGAAGCTGCCGTGCTTTGTGCAGATGAATCGGGAATAAATACCTGCAGGGAACCTCCTGTCAGGCTGATAAAGAGGAAAACGCTGCTTCCACAGCCCGTGCCGCAAAAAGGGAAATCCTTTTTGAAGCTGATGAAAAAATATTGCCATTTTGCCAGTTGCTCAGACCGGATTCTCCATAACGTCATATTGATAGTCAGGCTGATAACAGGGATTGAACAGCCTATTGCCATTTGCAAAGGCTCGAAGGGTTCTTCCAAGACCACTTCCATGGAAATGGATAAACGCTGTCTGGACATATCCAGCAGTAATGCAACCGTCACGCCGGAAAATGAGGAAGACTTTTTACTGCTTCTGGAATCACAGGATATCGTATGTCTGGACAACATGGACAGCATCACCAGAGCACAGGCAAATATCTTCTGCCAGGTAGCGACCGGGGCGACAGCGGTTAAGAGAAAGAAGTATTCAGACAGTGAATTGTGTGAGATTAACATAAGGTCTACCGCCTGTATGAATGGAATCCATCTACTTTCAGACCGGTCGGATTTTCTTGAGCGCTGCGTGTTCCTGAACATGAAGACCATTTCCGAAAAAGCCGCAGAAAAGAAGTTTGATATCGTAATGTCATGGAAAATCAACCGCTTAAGCCGGAAACTGGAAGACGCCATAAAGATTGTAAACACGCTGGACAGATACGGGATATCCCACCGCTCTTATTCAGAGCCTTTTGAATCCGATACCCCGGCAGGGAAAATGCAGTTCCAGATGATGGCACTGGCGGGGGAGCTTGAACGAAATACCATTGCACAGAATGTAAAGATGGGGATGAAAGCAAAAGCAAGAGCAGGAGAGTGGTGCGGAGGGATTGCTCCTTTGGGCTGCCATTGGGTTCCCGTGGAAGGGACAGAAGATTCAGCCAGGAAGAAACCACGCCTTGAAATCGATGAAAAAGAGGCGGAGATAATTAAAATCATTTACGGAATGTATGCGTCCGGCAAAGGCTGTAAGGCCATTGCAAACTACCTGAACAAAAAAGGGTATCAGACCAAACTTGGAAAAGCATTCTCCGCAGCACAGCTTCGCACCATGCTTACCAATCCGGTCTATATTGGGAAAGTACGTTTTAATGTACGCAGGGACTGGAATGAGAAAAGACGCAATAACATCAACCCGGACCCGATTATTGTTGAGGGAATCCATGAAGCCATCATAACAGAGGAGCAATGGAACCAGGTGCAGTTTTTAATCAGCCAGAAATCAGGGAAGCCATCCCGTATTTATGACGGGGAATACCCGCTGACCGGGATATTGAAATGCCCGGAATACGGCGCAGGAATGGTGATTTCAAGGGTAATCAACAAAAGGGCCGACGGAAGCAGACACAAACTGGCTTATTATGCCTGCGGGAACTGGAAGAATAAGGGAAGCGCAGTCTGCCACGGCAGTATCTTGAAATGTTCTGGAAAAGCCTGCAAAATCAAATGATTTCACGGCGAGGAAAGGCACTTACTACACCACTAATACACCATTTTTGAAAGAGCCTTGAGATGACATGGGATACAGCAAAATAAATTCG
>CANDGI010000002.1 GCA_947384285.1 uncultured Lachnospiraceae bacterium | reverse complement strand
CTTTTTTAGCAGAAAATTTTTTTCATTTATCTATTGACATTTATTAGCTGGACTCGTTTATAGATGGTATGATTGTAACATGTTTATACACAAATGTCTATGGAAAATTTGGAAGCGTTTTACATATCTTTATCCGCGGAAGCTGTTTGCCTGCTGTCTGCGGAAGGGAGCGAAATGCGCTATTGACTTCCAGAAGAGACCATGGTAAGATAAAATGCACAACACAAGATGTAGTGTGAAAAGTGCGGAAATCAGCAATAATTCACAAGATATATAGACTTGTCAGACAAAGGCGGGAGGAGAAGGGATGGAAAAAAACTTCAAGGTCATCAAAAAGGATGGGACAAAAGAGGAGTTCAATGTACAGAAGGTAGTGGTTGCGGTGAACAAGTCCGCCTACCGGGCATTGATTACATTTACAGAGGAAGAGTTAAAATTTATCTGTCAGTTCGTGGAGGAAAAAGTGGAATCCATGGGGATTGAGGAAGTAAAAATCGTCCAGATGCACAACATTGTAGAAGGCGCCCTGGAGAAGGTGAACCCAGTGGTGGCCAAGAGCTACCGGGACTACCGGAATTATAAGCAGGATTTCGTGCAGATGCTGGATGAGGTTTATAAAAAGAGCCAGTCCATCATGTATATCGGGGACAAGGAGAATTCCAATACGGACAGCGCGCTGGTATCCACTAAGCGGAGCCTGATTTTTAACCAGTTAAATAAAGAACTGTACCAGAAATTTTTTATGACCACGGAGGAAATCCAGGCCTGCCGGGACGGTTACATCTATGTCCATGATATGTCTGCCAGGAGGGATACCATGAACTGCTGCCTGTTTGATGTGGAAAATGTGCTGAGGGACGGTTTTGAAATGGGAAATCTCTGGTATAATGAGCCAAAAACCCTGGACGTTGCCTTTGACGTCATCGGGGACATCGTGCTAAGCGCTGCAAGCCAGCAGTATGGCGGATTCACGGTGCCAAGCGTGGAAAAAATCTTAGAGCCTTATGCAGAGAAATCCTACATCAAATATAAGAACCGTTATGTAAGCCTTGGATTAAGCGAAGAACGAGCCGAGGAAGAGACCATGAAGGATATCGCCCGGGATTTGGAACAGGGCGTCCAGGGATGGGAGTATAAGTTTAATTCCGTGTCCTCCAGCCGGGGGGACTATCCTTTTATCACCATGACGTTTGGAACAGGCACAGGAAGATTTGCCAAAATGGCTTCCATTGCCATGCTGAATGTGCGAAGAACTGGCCAGGGGAAGGCAGAGTGCAAGAAGCCGGTGCTGTTTCCAAAGCTGGTGTTCCTTTATGACGAAAACCTCCACGGCCCGGGAAAAGAGCTGGAGGATGTGTTTGAAGCGGGCATAGAATGCTCCCGGAAAACCATGTATCCCGACTGGCTGAGCCTTACCGGGAAGGGATACATTTCCAGCATGTATAAGCAGTATGGAGAGATCATCAGCCCCATGGGCTGCAGGGCTTTTCTGTCGCCCTGGTATGTGAAAGGCGGCATGAACCCGGCGGACGAGACAGACCATCCTGTTTTTGTGGGACGGTTTAATATCGGGGTGGTCAGCCTCCATCTTCCTATGATTCTTGCCAAATCAAAACAGGAAAGCCGGGATTTTTATGAGGTATTGGACTATTACCTGGAATTAATCCGCCAGCTCCACATCCGTACCTATGCATATTTGGGGGAGATGAGGGCAAGCACCAATCCCCTGGCTTACTGCGAAGGCGGATTTTACGGCGGGCATTTGGACATTCACGATAAGATTAAGCCGTTGCTGAAAACGGCTACGGCATCCTTTGGAATTACGGCTTTTAATGAGCTGCAGCGGCTCTACAACGGCAGATCCCTGGTGGAGGACGGGCAGTTTGCCATTGAGGTATTGGAGCATATCAATGATAAAATCAACGAATTCAAGGAGGCCGACGGGAACCTTTACGCCATCTATGCAACGCCTGCAGAAAACCTCTGCGGCCTGCAGGTAAAACAGTTCCGCAAGAAATACGGCATTGTGGAAAATGTGTCTGACCGGGAATATGTAAGCAATGGGTTCCACTGCCATGTGACGGAGGATATTACGCCCATCCAGAAGCAGGATTTGGAGTACCGGTTCTGGGAATTGAGCAACGGCGGAAAAATCCAGTATGTGAAATATCCCATCGACTACAATACGGAGGCGGTAAAGACGCTGGTAAGGCGCGCCATGGATATGGGCTTTTATGAGGGAGTGAATTTATCCCTGTCCTATTGCGATGACTGCGGGCATCAGGAACTGGACATGGATGTATGCCCCAAATGCGGCAGCCGCAACCTCACCAAGATTGAAAGAATGAACGGTTACCTGTCCTATTCCAGGGTAAAAGGCGATACCAGGTTAAATGATGCGAAGATGGCTGAAATCAAAGAACGCAGAAGCATGTAAGGAGAGATTTATGAGATACCACAATATAACAAAAGACGATATGCTAAACGGTGACGGGCTTCGGGTAGTCTTATGGGTGTCCGGGTGCTCCCATTGCTGCAGGGAGTGCCACAATCCCATTACCTGGGATCCCAACGGCGGGCTTTTGTTTGACGAGGCGGCAAAGCAGGAAATTTTTACAGAGCTTGCCAGAGACTATATCTCAGGGATAACCTTTAGCGGAGGCGACCCTTTGTACTATAGCAACCGCCTGGATGTATCCAAGCTGATCCGGGAAATCAGAGAGAAATTTGCAGAAAAAACTATTTGGCTGTACACTGGGTTTTTGTGGGAAGCCATAGATTCTCTGGAAGTTATGAAAGATATAGACGTGCTGGTGGATGGGGAATTTGAGGTGGAGAAGAAAGATGCCAAGCTGCATTGGAGGGGAAGCTCCAACCAGCGGGTGATTGATGTGCCAGCCAGCAGGGCGGCAGGGAAGATTATCCTCCATTGCCAGTAAGATTCCATTTTATGTAATCTAGAATGGACAATCCATATTTCGATACACAGGAAAGGTTTGCCGGAACGCTGCCCAGTTTGCGTGGCAAAGGGTTATCCGGTCTTGACCTTTGTATTTCAAATAGAAGAAAGAATTTAAAGAATAAGGAGATAGAGTATATGAAAAAAGAACCCTTTGTGGCAAAAGAACAGTTAGACCAGATTGTAAAGGAATATCCCACCCCATTTCATTTGTATGATGAAAAAGGAATCCGCGCCAATGCAAAGGCTTTAAAGGAAGCCTTTTCCTGGAATCCGGGATTTAAGGAATATTTTGCGGTAAAGGCTACGCCCAACCCATTTTTAATCAATATTTTAAAAGAATGCGGCTGCGGCTGCGATTGTTCTTCCATGACCGAATTGATGCTGGCAGATGCACTGCATTTTGACGGGCAGGATATCATGTTTTCCTCCAATGCCACGCCAGCCAGTGAGTTCCAGTTTGCCAACGAGATTGGGGCTATCATCAACCTGGATGATTTTACCCACATTGATTTTCTGGAAAAAACCATTGGATCTATTCCAGAAACCATCAGCTGCCGCTACAATCCAGGGGGCGTGTTTAAAATCAGCAACAGCATTATGGATAACCCAGGAGATGCAAAATACGGATTTACCACGGAACAGCTGTTTGAAGGATTCCGGGTATTAAAGGAAAAAGGCGCCAAACATTTTGGAATCCATGCATTTTTAGCAAGCAATACGGTGACCAATGAATATTATCCAATCCTGGCGAAAACCTTGTTTGAGGTGGCGGTAAAATTAAAAGAGGAGACAGGCGCAGACATCCGCTTTATCAATTTATCCGGTGGAATCGGAATACCCTACCATCCCGACCAGGAGCCCAATGATATCTATGCCATCGGGGAAGGGGTACGGAAGGTTTATGAGGAAATCCTCGTCCCGGCAGGCATGGGGGATGTGGCAATTTACACAGAGCTGGGAAGATTCATGCTGGGGCCCTTTGGCTGCCTGGTCACAACCGCCATCCATGAGAAGCATACCCACAAAGAATATATCGGCTGCGACGCCTGTGCAGTGAATTTGATGCGCCCGGCGATGTACGGGGCTTATCACCACATCACCGTGATGGGGAAGGAGAACCAGGCATGCGACCATAAATATGATATTACAGGCTCCCTCTGTGAAAATAATGATAAATTTGCCATTGACCGGATGCTTCCTAAAATCGAGATAGGGGATTTGCTGTTGATTCATGATACCGGCGCACATGGATTTTCCATGGGTTACAATTATAATGGAAAGTTAAAGTCAGCAGAGCTTCTGCTAAAGGAGGATGGAGACGTCCAGCTGATTCGGCGGGCGGAGACGCCGGAAGACTATTTTGCAACCTTTGACTGCTTTGACATTTTAAAGGACAGGAAAAAAAGATGATAGAGCGGAAAGATATTCTATCCATTCCCTATCTGAAAAAAACCACGTTTACCGGAAGCTATGAAGGACTGCGCTTCCGGTTTGCTGTCCAAAAGAAGCAGCTGCCGCCCAAAGAGGGGGAAGAAAAAGGAAAAGAAATCCAGCAATTGGAAGTGGCCGCCTGGGAAGGCCCTTATGGATTTGATGCAACGCCGGAAGAGAAAAAGCAGAGGCTTGCGGCGGATTTTTCAGAAGAGGGCATCCAAAAAGGAATTGATTGGCTGAACGATCTTTGGGAACAAGAACCGAAGAGGTGGATAGCGGCAAAAAACAACTGGCAGCAGAGAGAATGGCGGCGGGAAGTAACTGGCAGCGGAGAAAATGGCGGCGGGAAGTAATTGGCAGCGGAGAAAATGGCGGCCTGGCAAAAAGGTGGGAATGTAGAAAAGGCGTAAGACAGCGGGGCTTTACGCCTTTTTTATCTTATCGGAAAACATGATAAGTGCACACTTTGTTCTATTCCCAAACTTGCCAAATCAATAAATATATCATATAATAAAGCGAGTATGCTTTTATTGAAGAGAGGAAATAGAATGGAAAAGTTAAATAGACTGTTGGAAGGAATGGATTACCAGGTAGTCCAGGGGAAAACAGAGTTAGAGATTACAGGCCTTGTATATGATTCCAGGAAAGTGTCGAAGGGCTGCCTTTTTGTGTGCATCAAAGGCGCTGCGGCAGACGGCCATGCTTATATCCATGAGGTGGCAGAAAAAGGCGCGGCAGCGGTGTTGGTGCAGGAGGAGGTAACAGCGCCGGATTCCGTTACGGTTATCAAAGTGGATGACACCCGGTATGGGCTGGCGCTGGCCTCGGCAGCCTGGTTCCACCATCCGGCAGAGAAGCTGAAGGTGATCGGCGTTACCGGAACCAAGGGCAAAACCACCACCACCTATATGGTGAAATCTATTTTAGAGCGGGCTGGATATAAGGTGGGATTAATCGGTACGATTGAAGCAATTATCGGAGAGAAGGTAATTCCGGCCAATAATACTACGCCGGAATCTTATATTGTACAGGATTATTTTCATCAGATGGTAGAAAATGGATGCCAGTGCGTGGTGATGGAAGTGTCTTCCCAGGGGCTTATGATGCACCGCACCGCAGGCTTTACCTTTGAGATAGGAATTTTTACCAACCTGGAGCCAGACCATATCGGGCCAAATGAACACGCTTCTTTTGAGGAATATTTATCATGTAAGGGGATGCTGTTTCGGCAGTGCCGGATCGGGATTATCAACAAGGATGATGAACACTGGGAAAAGGTCATAGAGGGCCACACCTGCCAAATAGAAACTTTTGGGTTTTCCCCGGAGGCGGATTTGCGGGCAGAGCATACCCAGCTGGTGGAAAAGCCAGGGTATCTGGGGGTAACCTATCACGCAAAAGGGCTTGTGGATATGGAAGTGGAAATCGATGTGCCAGGAAAGTTCAGCGTATATAATTCGCTGACAGCAATTGCCATCTGCCGCCATTTTAAGGTGACGGAGGAAAATATCAGGCAGGCGCTGAAGGAGGCCAAGGTAAAAGGGCGGATTGAGATGATTCCAGTGTCGGAAAAATTTACGCTGATGATTGATTACGCCCACAATGCCATGAGCCTGGAGAGTTTGTTGAAAACCTTGAAGGAATACGAGCCGGGACGCCTGGTATGCCTGTTTGGGTGCGGTGGCAACCGTTCCAAGCTGCGCCGCTATGAGATGGGAGAGGTTTCCGGCAATTATGCGGATTTGACGGTAATTACCTCGGATAATCCAAGATTTGAGGAACCCCAGGCTATCATCGACGACATTAAGGCGGGAATGGCCAAAACCCGTGGAAGCTATGTGGAAATCATCGACCGGAAGGAAGCCATCAAATACGTGATTGCCCATGGACAGCCGGGGGATGTGATTGTGCTTGCAGGGAAAGGCCATGAGGATTACCAGGAAATCAAAGGAAGAAAGTACCCGATGGATGAACGTGTGCTGATTCAGGAGGTTTTGGAAGAACTGGCACAGGAAAGATAACACAGGTGATGGAGCGATGGCGGAATATGCCAATATTATTATAGATATTTCTCATGAAAAACTGGATAAAACCTTTCAGTACAGAGTACCGGAGCAGTTGAAGGAAAAGCTTTCCCCAGGGATGCAGGTGGAAATTCCTTTTGGAAACGGCTCCCGGAAAACCACGGGCTATGTGGTAGAGCTGACCGATGCGCCAGAGTATGACGTGGAAAAAATAAAAGAAATCGCAGGGCTTGTGGAAGGAAGCATTTCCATTGAATCCCAGCTGATTGCCCTTGCAGGCTGGATGCGGAAGAATTACGGGGGAACCATGAACCATGCCTTAAAAACCGTGCTTCCCATCAAGCAGAAAACAAAAGAGAAAAAACAGCGTTTTGTAACCTTGAATCTGGATGAAACACAGGCCAGGGAGCAGCTTGCGCTGTTTGAAAAGAAGAACCACAAAGCCAGGGCAAGGCTTCTTTTGGCATTGATGGAGCAAAGCCCCCTGCCCTACGAAGCGGTAACAGGCAAGCTGAATATCACAGCTTCCGTGGTGCGCGCCATGAAAGAACTTGGGATTCTCTACGTGGAGGAGAAGCGGAAATACAGAAGCCCCTTTGGGGAAGCGTTCAAGCAGGAAAAGAAGCGGCAGATATTGAACCAGGGGCAGCAGGAGGCTGTGGACCAAATCTGGCAGGAGATTTCCAAAGGGAATCCCCGTACCTGGCTGATTCATGGTGTCACTGGAAGCGGAAAAACTGCGGTATACATAGAAGTAATTGAAAAGGTAGTAAACAGTGGAAAGCAGGCCATTGTGCTGATACCGGAAATTGCCCTTACTTACCAGACTGTGGTACGGTTTTACCAAAGGTTTGGGGAACGGGTGTCTATCTTAAATTCCAAAATGTCCGCAGGGGAACGGTACGACCAGTTTGAACGGGCAAAAAACGGGGAATTGGACGTGATGATCGGCCCACGTTCTGCGCTGTTCACACCATTTTCAAATTTAGGGATTATTGTAATAGACGAGGAGCATGAAACCAGCTATAAGAGTGAAACAGTTCCCCGTTACCATGCCAGGGAGACAGCCATCCAACGAGCCAAAATGGCAGGGGCAGCCGTTGTGCTTGGTTCTGCAACCCCATCCCTGGACACTTATTACAAGGCGCGGCAGGGAGAATATGAACTGCTGGAATTAGAAAAAAGAATTGAAGAAAAACCCTTGCCAGAGTGTGAGATTATAGATTTACGGGAAGAATTAAAGCAGGGCAACCGTTCCATTTTAAGCGGAAGGCTCCAGGAATTGATGGCTGACAGATTAAAACAGCATCAGCAGATTATGCTGTTTATCAACCGCCGGGGAATGGCAGGCTTTGTTTCCTGCCGCGCTTGCGGGCATGTGCTGAAATGCCCCCACTGTGATGTTTCCTTAAGCCAGCATAACAACGGAAGGATGGTATGCCATTATTGCGGATATGAGGAGATAGCGCCGAAGGCCTGCCCAGAGTGCGGTTCCAAATATATCAGCGGTTTTCATGCAGGAACCCAGAAGATAGAAGAGATTGTAAAAAAGAAATTTCCAGAGGCAAGGGTATTGCGGATGGATTTTGATACCACCAGGAATAAAGCGGGATACGAGAAGATTTTGTCCTCCTTTGCCAACCAGGAAGCGGATATCCTGATCGGAACCCAGATGATTGTGAAAGGCCATGATTTTCCCAATGTGACGCTGGTAGGCGTGCTGGCGGCGGATTTATCCTTGTACGTCAGTGATTTCCATGCAGCGGAGCGGACCTTCCAGCTTCTTGCCCAGGCGGCAGGCCGGGCAGGCCGGGGCAGGCTGCCTGGGGAAGTGGTGGTGCAGACCTACAGTCCAGATCATTATTGCATCCAATTGGCAGGCCGGCAGGATTATGTAAAATTTTATGAGACGGAAATTGAGTGCCGGAGGTTGATGGATTATCCTCCCTGCGGCCATATGCTGGTAATGCTTGTGGCATCCCCGGATGAGATGACGGCATTGTTAAGCGCAGAACTTTTAGGAAAGAAGGTGCGCCAGGCAAAGGAGAACGGAAAGCTTTCTGGTTTATCGGTGATTGGCCCGGCTAACGCCGCAGTGGCAAAGGTGAAGGATATTTATAAAAAGGTGATTTATTTTAAGCATGAAGATTACCAGGAGCTGGTGAAGATAAAGGATGTGCTGGAGAAGTTTGTGAGCAGCCACCGGGAATTTGCAAGCGTAACGATACAGTTTGATTTTAATCCGATGAACGGTTTTTAGATTGAGGAGGAAGGAATTATGGCTTTAAGGAATATTCGCCAGATGGGCGATGACTTGCTGAAAAAGAAATGCAGGGAGGTAAAAGAGGTAACCCCAAAGATACAGCAATTGATTGATGACATGTTGGAGACCATGTATGATGGGAATGGGGTAGGGCTTGCAGCGCCCCAGGTGGGAATTTTAAAGCGGCTGGCGGTGGTTGACATCGGGGACGGCCCCATTGTGATGATTAATCCCCGGGTCATTGCAAGCCGTGGATCGCAGACGGGAGACGAGGGCTGCTTGAGCCTGCCGGGGAAGGCTGGAACAGTGACAAGGCCCTATTATGTAAAAATAGAAGCTTGGGACGAAGAGATGGAGCGGTATGAGATGGAAGGGGAGGAGCTTTTAGCCCGTGCCTTCTGCCATGAAATCGATCACCTGGATGGGCATATGTATGTGGAAAAGATGGAAGGCCCTCTTCATGATGCTGTTTACGAGGATGAAGAATAGGAAAAACCGAATCTGCATGTCCAGCTTTGAGAGCTGGTACATGATACTGTTTACGAGGATGAAAAGTAAGATGGAGGGAACAAAAAATGAAAGTAATTTTTATGGGAACCCCGGATTTTTCAGTTAGGACGCTGGAATTGCTGATTGAGGCAGGCCATCAGGTTGTGCTGGCGGTTACTCAGCCGGATAAGCCCAAGGGCAGAGGAAAGCTGATGCAGCAGCCGCCGGTCAAAGAGGCGGCTCTGGCTCATGGAATTGAAGTATACCAGCCCAAAAAGGTGCGGAATCCAGAATGCGTGGAATATTTAAGGAAGCAGGGAGCGGACATCATTGTGGTGGTGGCGTTCGGGCAGATTCTTTCCAAAGAAATTCTCGAAATGCCTAGGTTTGGCTGCATCAATGTCCATGCCTCCCTGCTGCCCAGATACCGGGGAGCGGCGCCGATCCAGTGGGCGGTGATTAACGGGGAGAGGGTAACCGGAGTCACTACCATGCGCATGGACGAAGGCATAGATACCGGAGATATGATTTTGAAAGAAGAAGTGGCGCTCAGGGAGGATGAGACAGGCGGAAGCTTGTTTGAACGGTTAGCCCAGAAGGGGGCAGAGCTTTGCGTGCAGACTTTGGAAGCCATTGCAAAGGGAACAGCAGTCTACACGCCCCAGAACCATGAGGAAGCCACCCACACAAAGATGATAAAAAAGAAGCTGGGGGAGATGGATTGGACAAAATCAGCCCAGGAGCTGGAACGCCTGGTGCGTGGGCTGAATCCATGGCCCAGCGCCTACACCCATCTGGATGGAAAGACATTGAAAATCTGGAAGGCAGCTGCCCAGGAGCAGGTGTCTGCCCCGGAAACCTGCGGTGCGGCCGCTGGGGAACAGGTATCTGCTTCGGCAGCCTGCGGTTCGGCTGCTGGGGAACAGGCATCTGTTCCGGAAACCTGCGGCATCAAGCAGGAATCGGCAAAAGGCAGTGAATGGGAAGAAAAACCAGCAGGGCAGGAGCCAGGAACCATTGTAAGGATTATAAAAGATTCTATAGAAGTGCAGACTGGTCAGGGCATTTTAATTTTAAAAGAGCTTCAGCTGGAAGGGAAAAAGCGGATGGAAGCAGACGCTTTCCTGCGGGGATTTCCTTTAGAAGCAGGAAAAAGATTAGGATAATCAATTGCAATATGATTGAATAGCATCAATGCAGGCATAATAAAAAAGAAAAGGAGTGATTTTATGCCATTTTATGGATTTTATTTTGACCGCACTTATTTTTTAGTGATTCTTGGCGCAGTCATTTGCCTGATTGCTTCTGCAAGAGTAAAATCTACATTTAATAAATATAACAGAGTCCGCAGTATGTCGGGAATGACAGGAGCGCAGGCGGCAGAACGCATTTTGCATTCGGCTGGGATTTATGATGTGCAGGTCCGGCATATATCCGGGGAATTGAATGACCATTATGATCCCAGGAATAAAACATTAAGCCTTTCGGACAGTACCTATGGTTCCGCTTCGGTAGCGGCAGTGGGCGTGGCTGCCCACGAATGTGGGCATGCCATCCAGCATCAGAAACAATATGCACCCTTATCTGTCCGCAGCGCCATTGTGCCTTTGGCGAATTTTGGCTCCTTTGCCGCATGGCCGTTGATTGTCATTGGCTTGTTCATTACCAGCAGCACAGGAGCGCTGTTGATTAATATTGGAATTCTATGCTTTTCCTTGGCAGTGCTGTTCCAGCTTGTTACGCTTCCGGTAGAGTTTAATGCTTCCAGCCGCGCAGTGAGGATTCTGGGCGAGACAGGAATTCTGGGAGAAGAGGAGCTTCGGGGCACAAGAAAGGTTTTAAAGGCAGCTGCGCTGACTTATGTAGCAGGCGCGGCTTCAGCCATTTTGCAGCTGTTAAGGCTTCTGATTCTCACAAGCGGAAGAAGAGATGATTAGAACATGGAATGCAGATAGGCAGAGTGCACCGCGGAAATTGGAAATTACTGCATAGGAGGGACTATGGGCGGAGATACGATAAATACCAGGGAGCTGGCGCTTGATATTTTGCTGGCGGTGGACAGGGACGGGGAATACAGCCATATTGCGATTCGGAATACGCTGGATAAATACCGGTATTTAAGCAAGCAAGAGCGAAGCTTCATCAAACGTCTCTGTGAAGGGACGCTGGAGCATATGATATGGATTGATTATGTATTGGATCAGTTTTCCAGCGTACCCGTGAATAAAATGAAGCCTGTCATCCGCTGTATCTTAAGAAACAGCGTTTATGAGCTGAAATATATGGATGCCGTTCCAGCTTCCGCTACCTGCAATGAAGCAGTAAAATTAGCGCAGAAACGAGGCTTTCGCAACCTGAAAGGGTTTGTAAACGGGGTGCTGCGCAGTGTCAGCCGAGGCCTTGGAGCGGTTGTCCTGCCAGACAGGAAGAGCAATCCCTTGGAATACCTTTCCGTGGCTTACTCCATGCCTCTGTGGATTCTGCAGTTATGGCAGGCTTCTTACACCATGGAGCAAATTGAAGGGTTCCTGGAAGCATTTTTGTCAGAAATGCCCACAGCCATCCGGGTGAACCCATTGAAAACCACAAAAGAAGAACTGGAAAAAGAACTAAAAGCAGATAAGGTACAGGTACGGGAAACAGAACTAGAAGACGTTCTTTTTATTGAGGACTATGATACGCTAGAGAGAATCCCGGGATTCGCCGCCGGAAAATTCCATGTGCAGGATATCAGCTCCATGCAGGTCGGATTGTGGGCAGACCCGTCCAAAGGCAGTTATGTTCTGGATGTATGCGCAGCCCCCGGCGGAAAAAGCCTCCACATGGCAGAATTGATGGAAGGAACCGGAACCGTAGAAGCCAGGGACCTAACGGAATACAAAGTTTCACTGATACAAGAAAACATCAGCCGCTGCCAGCTTTCCAACATCCACGCACAGCAGGCAGATGCCAGAAAATCAGATGAAAAAATGCTAGGAAAAGCAGATATTGTAATTGCAGACTTGCCCTGCTCTGGGCTAGGCGTATTAGGAAGGAAATCAGATATTAAATATAAAATAAACAAAAAATCCTGCCAGGAGCTGGCTGCTCTCCAACGGGAAATCCTACATACCGTCCAACAATATGTCAAACCAGGCGGAATCCTAATATACAGCACCTGCACCATAAACCCCGGGGAAAACGAAGAAAATACCGCATGGTTTATAAAAGAACACCCAGAATTCCACCTGGAAAAACAACAGCAGCTCCTGCCCCAAAAAGGAATCCGCGACGGCTTTTTCCTAGCAAAAATGCGAAAGCATGCTTAGGCAGATGGATTATGTTATTATATTTAGAATTAATTTGGATGTTGTGAATATAGCCGGGATCTTCCATCAACTGGAGAATTATCAGATGAAATTGCCATAATACGCAAAGGAGGATAAGAATGGTTAGAGAAGCCATAAAAGAAGATTTACAAGAAGTATTAAGCAAGAAGGAGGTATTGGATTTCTATAAAAATGCGGGTTATAATAATACAGATAAGACTGCATTTATCCAATGGCTTAATATTTGAAGGCAAGTATATTTTATCCTTCTCTGCTTTCGTTCATGTTATATTTCCATCCGCACCCAAAATATATACATGCGAAAGAACAATCCAGCATCTCCGTCCGCACCCAAATATGAATTTAGGAGCAAATCATGAAAGCAGACATAAAATCCATGAACCAGGAAGAACTAGGAGGATTTCTAATATCATTAGGCGAAAAGCCCTTCCGGGCAAAACAGCTCTACCCCTGGCTGCATAAAAAGCATGCAGAATCCTTCGAGGAAATGACAGATATTTCCAATAAATTAAAAGAAAAGTTAATAAATTCATGCGAATTTACCGTATTAAAACAGGTAAGCGTGCAGCAGTCTAGGCAGGACGGAACCAGAAAATATCTGTTTGCATTGCCGGACGGAAATATGGTAGAAAGCGTTCTCATGCGCTACAAACACGGCAACAGCGTGTGCATTTCTTCCCAGGCAGGCTGCCGGATGGGCTGCAGATTCTGTGCCTCCACCCTGGACGGGCTGGTGCGGAATTTAACCCCATCAGAAATGCTGGATCAGGTTTACCGTATTTGGCGTGATATCGGCGAGCGGGTTTCCCATGTGGTTGTGATGGGAATGGGGGAGCCATTGGATAATTATGAGAACCTCCTGAAATTCATCCGGCTTTTGTCCGATGAAAATGGAAGCAGCATAAGCCAGCGTAACCTGACGGTTTCCACCTGCGGGATTGTGCCTAATATGCGAAAATTGGCAGAGGAAAGGCTGCAGATTACATTGGCGCTGTCTTTGCACGGCGCTACCCAGGAAAAACGGCAGGCATTGATGCCTATAGCGAAAAAATACGAAATTCATCAGGTGGTGGAAGCCTGCAAGTATTATTTCCAGAAGACAGGCAGGCGGATTACCTTTGAATACAACCTTTTGGGCGGAGAAAATGACAAGGATGAGGATGCCAGACAGCTTGGGGCGCTGATTTCTGGCATGAACTGCCATGTGAACCTGATTCCGGT
Organism: uncultured Lachnospiraceae bacterium; assembly: GCA_947384285.1. Taxonomy (GTDB): domain Bacteria; phylum Bacillota; class Clostridia; order Lachnospirales; family Lachnospiraceae; genus Petralouisia. The sequence continues at coordinate 150,678 of CANDGI010000002.1, read as the reverse complement.
CAACCCCATCCGGGAGCGGGATTATGTGCAGCCGGACAAGGACACCGTGCTGAATTTTAAAAATAAACTTGAAAAATATGGAATAAATGTTACTATAAGAAGGGAAATGGGCCGGGATATTGACGGGGCCTGTGGACAATTGAGAAAGCGGTTTTCAGAAAGGCAGGGAGAGGGATGAAGGCTTTTTCCAAAACAGATACAGGGAGAAGACGGGATATGAACCAGGATTATATGTATACCTCTGAAACGCCGGTTGGAAATCTGCCGAATTTGTTTATTTTAGCAGATGGCATGGGAGGCCATAATGCAGGTGATTATGCTTCCAGGTATACGGTGGAAGTGATTGTAGATTCGGTGAGGAAGAATAGCGAATGTTCTCCGGCCGCAGTTATCCGTGCGGCAATTCAACAGGCAAATCGGGCAGTTATGAAAAAGGCACGGACGGATATTGATTTGGAAGGCATGGGAACTACTGTGGTAGTGGCCACGGTGCAAGGACAGGAGCTGTGTGCAGCCAATGTGGGCGACAGCCGCCTGTACCTGGCAGGAGATGATTTCAGGCAGATCACAAAGGATCATTCCTATGTGCAGGAGATGGTGCGCCGGGGGGAGATTTCCCCGGAAGCGGCAAGGGTGCATCCAGACCGGAACATTATAACCAGAGCTGTGGGGGGAGGCCCTGAGATTGAGGTGGACTTCTTTGAAGTAAGCTTGGAGGAAGGCGACCAGATTTTGATGTGCTCAGATGGTTTGACGGATATGCTGGAAGATGAGGAAATATTTGAGATTATAAATGAAAAAAAGGTTGTGCAGGAGGCCATAGACGAATTGATAGATGCAGCCAATGATTATGGCGGAAACGATAATATTACGATAATTTTGACACAACCATTTTCTTCAGGTGAGGTGAAAATATGTTAAGAGAGGGAATTTATCTTGCAGACAGATATGAGATAGTAGGAAGAGTGGGAGCCGGCGGGATGGCGGACGTCTATAAGGCAAAGGATCATACCCTGGGACGTTTTGTAGGGATTAAAGTGCTGAAAACAGAGTTCTCCGAGGATGTGAACTTTGTAACCAAGTTCCGGACAGAGGCACAGTCTGCAGCGGGGCTGGAGCATCCAAACATTGTGAATATTTATGATGTAGGAAGCGAAAATTCCATCCACTATATCGTGATGGAATATGTAGAGGGAATCACCCTTAAGACTTATATTGAGAAAAAAGGGCAGCTGTCCTTTAAGGAGGCGGTCAGCATTGCCATCCAGGTAGGCAGAGGCATTGAAGCAGCTCATAACAAACATATTATTCACCGGGATATTAAGCCCCAGAATATCATTATTTCTACGGAAGGCAAAGTGAAGGTGACGGATTTCGGGATTGCCCGGGCGGCAAACGCCAATACCATCAATTCCGATGTGATGGGTTCCGTCCACTATGCTTCCCCGGAACAGGCAAGAAATGGGTTTGTGGATGGGAAGAGCGATATTTATTCCCTGGGAATCGTCATGTATGAGATGGTCACGGGCCGGGTGCCCTTTGACGGGGAATCCACGGTGGCTGTTGCCATCCAGCATCTGCAGGAAGAAATGGTGGTTCCAAGCGCCTACGCGCCGAACCTGCCTGTGAGCATTGAAAAAATTATTTTAAAATGTACCCAGAAAAGCCCGGACAGACGTTATGACACCATCAGCGACCTGTTGATGGATTTGAAGAAGGCATTAATCAGCCCGGATGAGGATTTTGTGGTGATGGTTCCCTTTGGCCAGCAGGATAAAACCAGGGTTGTGCGGCAGGAAGAGGTGGAGAGCATCAAACAGCAGACCAGGAATATGTACCGGGAAGAGCTGGAGGAGTACGAGGACGACGAGGAGGACGACGAGGAAGACGACGAGGATGGATTTTTAAATCCAAAAATGGAAAAGGCAGTGACCATTATGGGCATTGTGGCGGCAGTGATTATCGTTGGGATTATCATTTACATTGCCGGCAGCGTCTTTGGATTGTTTAAGTTTGGAGGGGGCAGAGAGAAAGAGAAGGAGGAGAAGGAACCGGATACGGAGCAGGTTCAGGATGAAGAGGAGTCGGATCAGGTGGAGATGATTGATTTGAAAGGGTACACCTTTGAGGAGGCCTTGAAAAAGGCCAACAGCATTCATCTTGGCCTTGAGCGGGGCGGCGAGGAATCCTCCGAAGAATACCCAGCCGGGCAGATTATATCCCAGAGTGTAGAAGAAGGGACTATGGTAGAAAAAAACACCACGATTCAGGTCATTATCAGCAGCGGCGCAGGGGAATTCGATGTGCCGGATGTAAAGGGAAAGCCTAAGAGCGAGGCTCAGACCATATTGGAGAGCAAAGATCTGGTTCCGGTTTTTGGTTATCAGTATGACGACAATATTCCCAACGACCAGGTAATTTCCCAGAGCCCGGATGTGGGAGCAAAAGCAAAGAAGGGCGATACCGTTACTGTGATGCTAAGCCAGGGCAGAGAGACCTTCCAGGTGCCGGATGTGCGCAATAAGCCGGAAGCGGAGGCCAGGGAGGAGATGGCAAATGCAGGCATTGAGGTGGTAAGCACTTCCTCAGACTATTCGGATGACATTCAGGAAGGCTGGGTGATCAGCCAGAGCATTACCCCAGGCAAAACAGTGGAAAAGGGAACCCAGGTTACCTTAGTGATCAGCCTTGGGAAAAAGATAACCACGCAATATTATTCATTGAATTACAGCATTGACCTTCCAGAGAGCATTCCAACGGACGCTCTTCGCGTGGATGCCAAGATTACGCTCCACAAGTCAGAAGGGGATGATGTGATTGGCAGCTGGACAGCCAATTCCTTCCCTTATATGGTAAGCGTATCGAATATTGAAAACTGCAGCAGGGGCTATATTGTCATTGAATGGGAGTGGACGTATTTAGATGAGGATGATGCAGAGATTACAGAAACAGACAAAACGGTTCTGGAAGGCATTGGATTTACACAGAATTAATGTGGGAAGCAGCGTATGCAAGGGAAAATTATAAAAGGGATTGCTGGCTTCTACTATGTGCATGCAGGGGAAGCTGGTATCTTTGAATGTAAAGCAAAAGGAATTTTTCGGAAGCAGAAGATAAAGCCCCTGGTGGGGGATCAGGTGGAGTTGGATGTAATCAGCCTGGAGGAGAAGACCGGGAATATCATAGGGATTTCCCAAAGAAAAAATGAATTAATCCGCCCGGCGGTGGCAAATATTGACCAGGCGCTTGTGATTTTTGCCGCGGACAAGCCAAAGCCCAATTTGAATCTGTTGGATCGGTTTTTGATTACCATGGAGCAGCAGCAGATAGAAACTGTGATTTGCTTTAACAAGCAGGATTTGGTGGATGCAGAGGAGCAAAAAAGGCTTGGGGCCGTTTATGCAGCCTGCGGTTATGAAGTGCTGTTTGCCAGCGCCTGGGAAGAAAGGGGCTTAGATGGCATCCGTAAAGCGCTGGAGCATAAAACCACCACGGTGGCTGGACCCTCTGGCGTAGGAAAATCGTCCCTGATCAATCTTCTTGCGCCCCAGGCTGGAATGGAGACGGGAAGCATCAGCGAGAAGATTGCACGGGGAAAGCATACCACCCGCCATTCCCAGCTGATTTATGTTAAGAATGAAACGTATATCGTGGATACGCCGGGGTTTAGCTCTATTTATCTGGCAGGAATGGATCAGCAGGAATTAAAATTGTATTTCCGGGAATTTGAAAAATATGAGGATACCTGCAGGTTTTTAGGGTGCAGCCATATCCACGAACCGGACTGCGGAGTAAAAACTGCCCTTGCAAAAGGGAAGATCAGCCCTGTCCGGTATGAGAATTACGTGATGCTTTACGAAGAGTTAAAAAATACAAGAAAAGAATACAAAAACAGGAAGGATAAATAGAACAAAAGTCAAAGGAGAAGGATTATGAATTATTTATCACCCTCTATATTGTCCGCCGATTTTTCGCGCCTGGGGGAACAGGTTCAGGCCATTGATGCAGCGGGGGCGGAATATGTGCACATTGATGTGATGGACGGGGCTTTTGTGCCCAGCATTTCCTTTGGAATGCCGGTGATTTGTTCCATCCGGGGCTGTACCAGCCGGGTATTTGATGTCCATCTGATGGTGGAAGAGCCCGGCCGTTATGTGAAAGAATTTGCAGACTGCGGCGCGGATATTATAACGGTCCATGCAGAAGCCTGCGTACATCTTGACCGTACCATAGAGGCCATCAAGGAAAGGGGAATCAAGGCTGCTGCAGCGCTGAATCCGGCAACGGATGTAAGCGTGCTTTCGTATATTCTGCCCAAACTGGATATGGTGCTGCTTATGTCAGTGAATCCTGGATTTGGCGGGCAGAAGTTTATTGGATATACCTTAGATAAAATCCGCGAATTAAGGCGTATGGTGGAAAACCGGGGGCTTTCTACCGATATTGAGGTGGACGGGGGCATAACCCACGCTAACGTAGGTGAGATACTGGATGCCGGCGCAAATGTGATTGTGTCAGGTAGTTCCGTATTCCGGGGGAATATTCCAGAGAATGTAGAAAAATTTCTGGAATTAATGAAATAAGTTTGGGAGAACCAGGAAACGATGCAGTCATTAATTGTCAGCGGCGGGCATTTGGAAGATTGTTTTGCCGCTTCTTATATGGAAAAAAATCAGTTTGACCTTACCATTGCGGTAGATTTGGGCATGGAATTCTTTCAGAAAAAGAGCCAGGTTCCAGATTATATTGTGGGAGATTTCGATTCTGTAAATCCCATTACCTTGCAGGAATTTAAGGAAATGAAGGAAAAAGGGCCGAAAATTTTACAATTTCAGCCTGAAAAGGATGAGACGGATACAGAGCTTGCCATCCGCACTGCAATGGATCTTGGAAGCAGAACCATACATATCCTGGGGGCTACTGGCTGCCGTATGGATCATGTCCTGGGGAATATCCATCTGCTTGGGATGGGGATGCGCCAGGGAGTGGAAATTATCATTATAGATTCCAATAACCGTATCCGTATGATACAAAAGGGAATTGTAATAAAACGGGAAGAGCAGTATGGCAGATACGTCTCTTTGATTCCTTTTACCCCGCAGGTGACAGGGATTACCTTGAAAGGCTTTCAGTATCCTTTGGATCATGCAGTTTTAGAGTGTTACCATTCCCTGGGGGTCAGCAATGAGATTGTTGCAGAGCAGGGGGAGATTTCTTTCCAGGATGGGGTTCTGCTTGTGATCGAATCGAAGGATTGAATTTCTCTTTTGGAAAATGAAATAGGTGAAAAAATATTATCAATAAGGGAAAAAACAAACTTGAAAAGGATTCACCAGAATAGGAATGATGCCTGAAAGAAATTGAGGATGGCAGAAAATATTTTATTATTTAAAAACCCATGTTGAAACGTAGAGTCGATTTGCAAAGCATCCATCAGGATTTGAATGGGAGGCGGTATGTGAATGTATTTCATTAAAATGCTGCGGGAGGATAAGTGAGTTTGTGGTAAACTGCCCTTATTGGCAGGATTATCTGGATGAAGAGGAGCATCAGGACAGGGAGGAACTTAAGGAGTTTGCAAGAGAGGTCTATGAGGAACATATGGAAAGCGAAGCAGATTTGTGCGGCTTTGACTTGCCCGGAGCGCAGCGGTACAGGATCATTGCTTAACTGCAGAACGCTGTTTTTGCCAGGAAGCATAAAGGTGGCCTCTGACTACAGAAAGATGAAAAAAATGAAAGTATATGGAGGAAGAAAAATGCAATTAATATTACATTTGAACGCCCGTTTTCAGCCAAAACACAGATTTGAGCTGGAAGATGCTTTACAGGAGATTTTTCAAGAAAATAAAGCGGGGGAGATAACAGGCGGGGGAACATTGCTAAAGGAGAATGGAGAAATAGACAGCTGCGATATTGAAATTGATTTTTACGACGACCGGAAAAGTTTGGAGTGGCTTGTAAACCTGCTCAATGCCATAGGCATTCCGAAAGGATCTCTTTTACGTGGAGTGGAACCGCCGGTTCCTGTCGGCACATTAGAAGGCTTGGCAATTTATATGAATGGGTCGGATTTGCCGGAAGAAATATACAAAAGCTGTGATATAAATTATGCAATTGAACAATTGGAACAGGCAATTGAGGAAATCGGACGCATGTACAGTTACAGGGAACTTGATGAATTTACCGCATTATATTTTTATGGCGCATCATTTTCTGCAATGGAAGATAAAATGAATCCCTTTGTTTCAAGCTATCCATTATGTCAAAAATGCCGTATTGAGCAAATTGCATAAAGCATGGATTTGCATATGGTATTTATAATAACTATTTTTACAGTAATCTGGATATTTCCAATGCCAGCCAGCAGTGTACATAAGCATATTTGCGCAGATGCCTATAATTATGAAAGAGTCCGGCTGATCTGCAGTCATTCCTAATCAGTAAATCTAAAAATATTGATTGGCGTACATTCAATGATTTTACAAAGCTTTCCGACCGCAGCAGTTTGAAATGCAACAGTTCCTTTTGATGTTGGAAATTGTCTTGTCTGCAGTGGAGGATTGTGGAAAAAAGAACAATGCTCTTTGCGGGGCATTGTTCTTTAATTGGGTTTATATTCGAGTAAATCTGAGCAGAACAAGATATGGACATTTAAGCTTGGGTATGGTAAAATACAAATTGCTGTATTGGGCTTTTTTCTAGCAATAGAAGGAAGCGTACCTATGGGAAAAGAAAAGTATTTTAAGAAACTGCAAGAGTGCCGCCGCTGCTGCCAATGCTTGTGACTGCATCATATCTTGGGATTTTAAGCATATTGTGAAGTTCAAGACGATTAAGAGTGTGAGAGCGGTTACTAATGACAATAGCGGAAGAAGCTGCATTTTACAATAATTTCGGCAAGAAAGCAGAAAGAGAGATTAAACAGAGAAGGGCATGAAAGCGTAAAGCTGCAGCGGGTATGTTAAAAACTTAACATTTTGAATATCGGAGGTCTTGGATTTAAAGCTGCACTATCAGCAAGGATCTAAGATTGTAACATCAAATGGAAAATTTAAGAAAGCAGCATTTAATTATTCAAAGTCAAAAGGAATGCCATTGGCAAGACTATATAATGACGATATACTATATGATTCTATAATGGAATGTAGAGTAAAAGCTTCTGTAATGGGAGATGCCAATAAAATAATTATTAACAATAACCTTAATGAAAATGAAAGGAGAATTGAGTTATTAAATGAATCAAAGCAGTTTAGCATAATTTCGCAAGACGATATAGAAAGTATAATTAAGACTATATTAGATGTGTTCGTTCAATTTTGTAAATGTCGGTAGTAAAAAGTTGGTAAAAAGGAAAGAGTTTGAGCAGTACATATCAAAAAGTCTGGAAATTTAAGGAAGATTTATGCATAAAATTCAATTTGCTTATTCCATAATGCTAGGAGATATGCTATAATATCAGTTTATATCGAATTTTTTTGTTGGGATACAACACGATTTGTAAGCAGGAGAACTGGTAAATCAGTTCAAAATATAAAGAACGGTTTGAGCATAATATAAAGAAGTGTATCGGCAATATGATGCTTTCAGAGGTAAAACCGATGCACTGTCAGAATGTTCTAAATCAGATGAAGGATGATTACAAGTCATCTACCATATCCAGCTATCGTGATGTGCCTTTGACAGAAGAAGCGGCTGCAATCAAAAATTGTATAGTGATTTGTATAGTACCCCCCCATCATGCACAGCCAGCCGTTTGGCGGGCCGCATGGCCATCCATGCTGTGAAAGCTTCAGCTTTCATAGTAATTATAGAGAAAGGAAGAAACCCTTGAAAATAAAGGATTTTCGGATAGGTATAATTAGATATGAAACTAGGAATCGTAGGTTTGCCCAACGTAGGAAAAAGTACACTGTTTAACTCATTGACAAAAGCAGGAGCAGAGTCTGCAAATTATCCCTTTTGCACGATAGACCCCAATGTGGGCATCGTAACCGTGCCGGATGAGCGGCTGAAAAAGCTAGGGGATTTGTATCAGTCTAGGAAGGTGACGCCGGCAGTCATTGAATTTGTAGACATTGCCGGGCTGGTCAAGGGCGCCAGCAAGGGTGAGGGATTGGGAAACCAGTTTTTATCCAACATCCGTGAGGTGGATGCCATTGTCCATGTGGTGCGCTGCTTTGAGGACAGCAATATTGTCCATGTGGATGGAACCATCAATCCGGTGCGTGATATTGAAACAATAAATCTGGAATTAATTTTTTCGGATATTGAGATTCTGGAGCGGAGGATTGCCAAAACCAGTAAAGGCGCCAGGATGGACAAGACCCTTGCCAAGGAGCTGGATTTGCTGGAACGGGTAAAGGCTCATTTAGAAGAGGGAAAGCTTGCAAAAACCTTTGAGATAGAGGATGAGGACGAAGCGCTTTGGTTCCAGGGCTATAACCTGCTGACGGCAAAGCCGGTGATTTACGCTGCAAATGTGGCAGAGGATGATTTGGCAGAGGACGGCGCTGGCAATGCTTTTGTGCAGGAGGTTCGGAAAAATGCGGCAGAGGAGCACTGCGAAGTATTTGTGATCTGCGCGCAGATCGAACAGGAAATCGCAGAGCTGGACGAGGAAGAGAAGGCGATGTTCCTGGAAGAACTGGGATTAGAGGAATCTGGCTTGGAAAAATTGATTAAGGCAAGCTACAGCCTGTTAGGGCTGATTAGCTATCTGACTTCGGGAGAAGATGAAACACGTGCATGGACCATCAAAAAAGGTACAAAGGCGCCCCAGGCGGCAGGGAAAATCCATTCAGATTTTGAACGTGGGTTTATCCGCGCGGAGGTGGTAAATTACCAGGATCTGCTGGACTGCGGTTCCCTGGCAGCAGCAAAAGAAAAGGGCTTGGTAGGCCTGGAAGGAAAAGAGTACGTGGTGAAAGACGGCGACGTCATCCTGTTTCGGTTTAATGTATAGATATGCAATATTGTATCTGCCGGTAGAAAGATTCCCAGAACCTCAATGGTTTTGGGTCTTTTTTTGGGAGGAATATATGAATGAAAGCAGAAAGTAAGAGATTTTACCGTGCCCTTGCGTCGTTGGTGGTTCCCATAACCATCCAGAATTTTATTACCAATGCAGTGAATTCTGCGGATGTATTTATGCTGGGGTATGTAGGGCAGACAGAATTATCAGCTGTGTCTTTGGCAAACCAGTTCCAGTTTCTATTGTCCGGGGTTTTCTTTGGCATTTCTTCCGGCGTTACCATGCTGGCGTCCCAGTATTGGGGAAAGAAGGATACCAATTCTATTCAGGCGGTGATGGGCATTGCTGTGAAAATAGCGGCAGTGATTACCATAGTTCTTGCAGGCGGAGCAGTGGCAGTGCCGCAGATGCTGATGAGGATTTATACAAATGATGGAGAATTGATTGCAATCGGAGCCGGATATCTCCGGATTATCGGCATTTCCTATGTATGCATGAGCTTCTCCCAGGTTTATCTCTGCGTTTTGAGAAGCATGGAACGGGCGAATGTAAGTACAGCAATAAGCACGGTTGCGCTTGCAGCGAATATATTATTAAATGCAGTTTTTATTTTTGGGATAGGCGGCGCGCCAAAACTGGGCGTTATGGGGGTTGCAATCGGAACGGTGAGTGCCCGGATTTTGGAATTGCTGCTGTGCGTATTGGATGCTGCCCGGGGAAAGGTATTCCGGGTAAATCTTCGGATTATGTTTGGCAGCCACAGATTATTATTCCAGGATTTTGTGAAATATGCCGTCCCCGCGCTGATCAATGACTGTGCATGGACGGTAGCCTTTTCCATGTATTCTGCAATTATGGGCCGCCTGAATGCAGATGTGGTGGCGGCAAGCTCCGTGGCTTCCACCGTGCGGAATCTTTGCACAATCCTGTGTTTTGCCCTTGGCGCAGGCGCCTCCGTCTTGCTGGGCATTGAGATTGGGGAAGGGAAGATGGAGGAGGCCAAGCGCGATGCCAGAAGATCCTGCTATGTCACTTTGGCCATAGGGATTTTTACAGGAATGTTCCTATTGCTGATTCGTCCCTTGGTCTTTTATTTTTTCAATTTGACGGACCGGGCAAGCGGATATCTGAACGTTATGCTGTTTATCAGCTCCTATTATGTGGTGGGGCAGGCCATGAATACCTTGCTGATTGCAGGAATTTTCCGGGCAGGCGGGGATTCCAGGTTTGGGATGGTCTGTGATATTGTAGATATGTGGTTTGTCAGTGTGCCCCTGGGCATTTTGGCTGCATTCGTACTAAAGCTTCCGCCTATGGCTGTGTATTTTGTTTTGTGTTTGGATGAATTTTGGAAAATTCCCATCGTATACCGCCATTATAAGAGTTTTCGGTGGCTGAAAGATATTACAAGGGAATTTGATGGATGATTTTGCTATTTTCTTTTATTTTTTCGCTAAAAACTATTCCATTTTTGCTGTTTTTGTAGCATAATGAACTTAATTCCTGTAAGGGGATTTTTGAGTCATGAATAAAAATTAAAATTGAAAATAATTTAGAAAGGCAAAGGTGAGGAATATGAAGGGTGTATTAGGAGGCACAGAAGCACGTAGGATTTTAAATACAGGACAGAAGGAAACAAAAAGAGAGATGGCTCTTAAGATGCTCAAAGGCGGAGAACTGCCTGTCGAAAAGATCGCAGAGTATACAGGGCTCAAATTAGAAGAAGTAAAACAGCTTTCGGAGCTTAAAAAAATGTAAATCTGCTGTTGAAAAGCGGCATAATTGCGTTTGTTGGGCTGTAGGATTCCGTTTTCCTGCAGCTCTTTTTTCGTTTAGGAGGTGTGAAAGAATGTCAATGATAAAAGTAGAAAACCTTACGTTTTCCTATCCTTCCAGCTATGACAATATTTTTGAAAATGTAAGCTTTCAGATTGATACAGACTGGAAGCTGGGGTTCATAGGCAGGAATGGCAGAGGAAAAACAACCTTTTTAAATCTTCTGATGGGGAAGTATGAATACAGCGGAAAAATCATAAGTTCCACAAAGTTCGATTATTTTCCCTATCCAGTGCCGGATGAAACCAGGTGGACAGGAGAAATCCTGCAGGAAATCTGTGCCTTTCGGGAAGAGTGGGAGCTTTTGCGGGAATTATCTTATCTTGATGTGGCGCCGGAGGTGCTTTACCGGCCCTTTGGAACCCTGTCCAATGGAGAACAGACCAAGGTAAAGCTTGCCGCCCTCTTTTTAAAAGAAGGGAATTTCCTGCTGATTGACGAGCCCACCAACCATTTGGATTTGAAGGCAAGGGAGATGGTATCATCCTATTTGAAGAAAAAGAGGGGGTTCATCTTAGTTTCCCATGACCGTCATTTTATGGACGGCTGCGTGGATCATATTCTCTCTTTAAACCGGGCGGATATCGATGTGCAAAGCGGAAATTTTTCTTCCTGGATGGAAAATTTTCAGCGGCAGCAGGAATTTGAAGGGGCAAGGAAAGAGCGGCTGCAAAAGGATGTCCGCCGCTTGCAGAAGGCGGCAAAGCGTACGGGAGCCTGGTCGGAGCAGGTAGAAAAATCCAAAAAGGGTGTAAAGAATTCCGGCTCCAAGCTGGATCGCGGGTATGTGGGCCATAAATCGGCAAAAATGATGAAGCGTTCCAAGGTAATTGAAGCAAGGCAGTCCCAGGCAATGGAGGAAAAGGCAGGGCTTTTGAAAAATATGGAGCGGGCGGAGAACCTGAAAATTCTGCCCCTTCCTTATCACACGGATACGCTGGCGTCTTTTTCAGACGTGGCCATCTGTTATGGGCCAGACCAGGTCTGTGAACCTGTTTCCTTCACGGTAAGCCGGGGAGAGCGGATTGCATTGGATGGAAGGAACGGCAGCGGCAAAAGCAGCCTGCTTAAGCTTATGCTGGGGGAGCCCATAGGGCACACAGGGACGGCGGCCATCGGTTCAAACCTTGTGGTTTCTTATGTGCCGCAGGACACGTCTTTTCTGAAAGGCAGTTTGTCTGGGTTTGCAGAGCAGAACCAGCTGGAAGAAAGCTTGTTCAAAGCAATTTTGCGTAAGCTTGATTTTGAGCGGGTGCAGTTTGAGAAGGATATTTCAGATTTTTCCGGCGGACAGAAGAAAAAAGTCCTGCTGGCAAAGAGCCTTTGCCAGCAGGCCCATCTGTACGTGTGGGATGAGCCCTTTAATTTTATTGATGTGTATTCCCGGATGCAGGTGGAGCAGCTTATCCAGGAATTTTCCCTAACCATGGTGTTTGTGGAGCATGACAGGGCGTTCAGGGATATGGCGGCAACAAGGGTTGTAACGGTGCAGCCGTCTTTGGGGCAGCGGCTGCGGGACGAAGCGGTGGATGGATGAGGGGAAGAAAACATTTTTATACATAAAAATGGAAGAAAAACTCCTTGAAAATATGTTTGCCGCTGGGTATAATGGTACTAGAGCGTGTTTGAAAATTGCTTCAACATGAAAAACGGGACTAATAGAGAGGAAACGATAGTATGAAAAAAATTTTTACCAAACGGCTTTTTATCTACATGCTTGCAGCGCTTCTTTTGACAATTTCCGCTGTTTTTACCTTGCAGACGGTTGTGAACCAGAGAAGCAACATATCTTCCAGCCAGGATAAGCTGGCAGAGGTAAGGGAAAAGCTGGCGAGCAATGAGGAAAATATTGAAAAACTTACAAAAAACCTCAGTGAAGACAATCTGGCGAAAACAAGGGCGTTTGCAGATATGCTTGTATTGGACAGCTCCATTGAGGGCGATACGGAGCGGCTCAATGAAATCAAAGACAGGCTGCAGGTGAATGAATTACATATTATTGATGAGGAGGGGATTATAACAAGCAGCACCATCAAAGAGTACATTGGATTTGATATGAAAAGCGGCGAACAGTCCAATGCTTTTATGGTGATTGTGGATGACCCTTCCATAGAGATTGCCCAGGAGCCCCAGGTCAATGTGGCGGAGGGGATTGTTATGCAGTATATCGGCGTGGCAAGGAGAGACGCCAAGGGGCTTGTCCAGGTAGGCGTACGCCCGGAGGTTTTGGAAAATACCCTTGCTGGAACAGGCATAGACGTGGTCTTGGGTGGCGCTGAGTTTGGTGAAAATGGATATGTGTATGCCATTGACAGTGAAAGCGGATTGCTGTTGGCTCATCAGAAGGAAGAGCTAATCGGCACATCTGCTGTGGATGCTGGATTTCCAGAGAAATTTACAGGGCGGGGCAAGGCAGTCGTTGACGGAGCCAAGGGTTATTATCAGGCGGAGGAATATGAGGGGAAGGTTTTTGGAACCTTTCTGCCGGCAAAGGAATACTACAAGGCGCGGAGGGATCAGATGCTGGTGGTTTCTCTCAGCGTGCTGATTATTTTCGGCGTACTGCTAATAACCATCAATCAGCTGGTCGATAAAAAGATTGTCCAGGGGATTAACCGCATCACCAATTCCATGAAAGAAATTGCGGAAGGGAATTTTGGGATAACCGTAGACGAGCGGCAGAACCCGGAATTTGTGCTGCTGTCAGACAGCATCAATAAGATGGTAGGCAATATCTGCAATAATATGGAAGAAAATGCCAGGCTTTTGGAGCAGCAGAAAAATGATGTGGAGCATAATCAGGCGTTGATTGAGAATGTGAAGAATGCCTGTATGGATTTGAATGATGTGTCTGGGGAGACATTAGAGAATGCAGACAATATCCACCATGGAACCGGGGAGCAGGAAAAGGCCGTAGAGGATTTAAAGCAGATTATGGGCGGTTTGATGCAGGAGCTGAACAAAAGCGTGGAAGCTTCTGTGAATGTAACGGCGGAGACAGTAGAAACCGCGGACAGGATTATGCAGACCCAGTCCAGGATGGCGCAGCTTAAGGGTTCCATGCAGAAAATCAGTGAAATGTCCATGGCCATTGAGAAAATAATCGATGAGATTAACTCCATTGCCCAGCAGACCAATATGCTGTCCTTGAATGCTTCCATTGAGGCCGCAAGAGCGGGGGAGATGGGAAAAGGCTTTGCAGTGGTGGCAACCCAGGTCGGCGAGCTTGCAGCCAGAAGTGCCCAGGCAGCCCGGGAGACCAATGAGCTGATTACCAATTCAATCCTGGCGGTGGAAGATGGGCAGGCAATTACGGAGCAGACCGTGGAGGCATTTGGCATTGTGGTGGAAAATATTGAAAAGGCCAACCGGGATGTGGAAAAAATCACAGATATGGTAAGGCAGAATGTACAGACCGTGGAGCATGCGGTGGATCAAATCGGGCGGATTTCCAACGTGGTGGAGGAGAACGTACAGATTTCACAGAATACGAAGCAGGTTTCCTCGAATATGGCGGATATCACTGGAAAATTGCTGGAAATGGTAGAGTCTTAGGCATCTAGGAACAATTTCCTGTGCAAAATGGCAAAAGTTTAGTCTTGTGCGTTTCTGGTTTATCCAGGTTAGGCTTTGGGACTGAAAGATAAAAAAGCAATATTTTTCTGGTATTTTTGCGATATTTTTGGTAAAATAAATATAATTATGTTGTATGTAGGAAATCTATGGAAAAGGAGAATTGATGATGGCAGAAACAATGGAAGATTATAAAGAGGAATTGGAAGCGTCATTCCGCAAAATCAAAGAAGGGGATATTATTTCCGGGACCGTAATCGGGGTAAGCGAGGAAGACGTGACGCTGGATTTAAAATATTATGCCCAGGGAATCATTAAGGTGGAGGATTTGAGCAATGACCCAGACTTCCAGGTGATGGAGGAGGTTCATCCAGGAGACGTCATAGAGGCCACCGTGGTGAAAATGGATGACGGGGAAGGGAATATCCAGCTGTCCAAGAAGGAGGCAAATGATATCCTTGCCTGGGAGAAGTTAAAGGCCTGCCAGGAGGAAGGCACAGAGCTTTCCGTTAAGGTGGCGGGCATTGTGCCAAGCGGCGTTGCAGCCTATGTAGAAGGCATCCGCGGATTTATCCCGGCATCCCAGCTTGCCCTTTCCTATGTGGAAGCTACGGAGGAATGGCTGGGGAAGGAAGTAAGGGTAAGGGTTATCACCGTGGATGAATCCAAAAAGAAGCTGGTGCTTTCCGCCAAAGTGATTTTGAAGGAGGAGCAGCAGGAGGAGCATAACCGCAGGATTGCCAGCATGGTTCCGGGAAGCGTCCTGGAAGGCAAGGTGGAATCTCTGATGCCTTACGGAGCTTTTGTGGATCTGGGGGACGGCATCAGCGGCCTTGTGCATATTTCCCAGATTTCCCAGAAACGGATTGGGAAGCCGTCTGAAGTGTTAAGCGTGGGACAGGAAGTGAAGGTAAAGGTTTTAAATACCAACGACAATAAGGTCAGCCTCAGCATGAAGGCCTTGGAAGAGGAGATGGTGGATGTGGATAAGCAAAAGGGTGTGGAGGAGTATGTGTCTCACGAGAGCATTTCCACAAATTTGGGCGATCTGCTTTCTAAAATAAAATTATAGGAAACTATCGTTATGCCAGTCCTATCGTGCGACGAGCCGCATGGCCGTCTTTCCTATGGAAGTGGAAAGCTTTTATAGGAAACCGTTCTGCGGCATTTCGCTGCCAGGGCGGTACATAGAATTTACTTGGTAATAGAAGGGAGCCTAAGCGATATGAGAGTAAATGGGATACAGGGCACGGATGGCACAGGAACACAGGCAGCCGCTTCTGTGTCAGGCCAGGGAGAAGATTTTTCTTCATACTTACAGACGACAGCTTCTTTGGAGCAGATTTTTGAAGAGGCAGCGCAAAAATACAACGTACCCAAGAACCTGATCAAAGCAATTGCAAAAGCCGAATCTGATTTCAGGCCGGATGTAACCTCCAAGGCCGGGGCACAGGGAATTATGCAATTGATGCCGGCCACTGCAAGAGAGCTGGGCGTGACAGATTCTTTTGACCCTTATCAGAATATTATGGGAGGGACAAAGTATATCAGCCAGATGCTGCAGGAGTACAATGGGGATATCAGCCTTGCATTGGCAGCTTACAATGCAGGAAGCAATAACGTGGCAAAATATGGCGGCATTCCGCCTTTCAAGGAGACGCAGAATTACGTGGTAAAAGTTACCCAGTTTATGAATGAGGGAGTTGCAGCGCCCAATGCTTCCTATGCGGTAAATGGCAGCAGCCAGAATGCGTCTGCAAGGGGCAGTATCCAGGCAGCCACCGTGGAGGAGGCCGAGGAGAGCTATTATCAGAGTATTTTAGAGCAGCTTTTTTCCTATGAAGATTATCTTAAGTTTATTGAGCTCTACACAAAGATACAGGAAGCACAGCAGGAAAAGGAACAGGAAGAAGCAGAGAAGCAGGAGGGAGAATCAGATTCCTACCGCGCTTATCAGGATTTGAAATTCAACCCGGTAGCCATGAACCTGCTGGGAGGCGGCATCTGATGGAAGTAATCAAAATCAAATATTTTGATAAAGAGATGGAAAAGCTGGAGTACATAGGCGGAAAATCCGATTGGATTGATCTGAGGGCAAGTGAGACTGTGGAACTGAAGGCAGGCGATTTCAAATTAATTCCTCTCGGGGTAGCCATGGAGCTTCCGGCAGGCTACGAAGCCCATGTAGTGCCCAGAAGCTCCACATTTAAGAATTACGGCATTTTGCAGACCAACAGCTGCGGAGTGATTGACGGAAGCTACTGCGGAGATCAGGATATGTGGAGGATGCCGGTATATGCCACAAAGGATACCGTGATATACAAGAACGACAGAATCTGCCAGTTCCGCATTGTAGAGAACCAGCCCGAGATTCTGTTTCAGGAAAAATCTTCCCTGAGCAATGAAAACCGGGGAGGGTTTGGAACCACAGGCGTCCAATAAAAGATGGAATTCGTCAAATTGTATATTAAATATAAAAAATTTCGTTAATGTGACGAAGGAAGAAAAAATGGATATCCTTTCTTGGCAGATTAGACAGGAAAGGGTATTTCTTTTTGTACAGTTGGCAGGTAGTAATTTTTATGGAAGTCTGATAGTATATTCTCATAAAGAATTCTGCTTGGACAGAAAATTACAGGAGGAAGTTAAAAATGGCAAGTTTATCATTAAAGAACATTTGTAAAAAATATCCCAATGGTTTTGAAGCTGTTAAGGATTTTAACCTTGAAATCGAAGACAAAGAATTTATCATTTTCGTAGGGCCTTCCGGATGTGGAAAATCTACAACGCTCCGTATGGTAGCAGGTTTGGAAGAAATTTCATCTGGCGAGCTGTCCATCGACGGAAGAGTAGTGAACGATGTAGAGCCGAAGGACAGGGATATTGCAATGGTATTCCAGAACTACGCATTGTATCCTCATATGACTGTATTTGACAATATGGCATTCGGATTGAAATTGAGAAAAGTTCCGAAGGAAGAAATCAAGCAGAAGGTAGAAGAAGCAGCAAGAATCCTTGATTTGGAAAAATTATTAGACCGTAAGCCGAAGGCTTTATCCGGTGGACAGAGACAGCGTGTTGCTATGGGACGTGCAATTGTCCGTGAGCCAAAGGTATTCCTGATGGACGAACCGTTATCCAACCTGGATGCAAAGCTTCGTGTGCAGATGCGTGCTGAGATTGCTTCCCTGCATCAGAGACTGGGCGCAACCATCATCTACGTAACACATGACCAGACAGAGGCTATGACACTGGGAACCAGAATCGTTGTATTGAAAGACGGAATCATCATGCAGGTAGATTCTCCCCAGAAATTATACAATGAGCCGAATAACTTGTTTGTAGCTGGATTCATCGGATCTCCTCAGATGAACTTCCTGGATGCTGTCTGCAAGGTAGAAGGCGACAAAGCTTCCTTAAAGATTGGCGATACCACCATCGCACTTCCAGCTGAAAAATCTAAGAAACTGGCTGGTTACAATGGCAAGACTGTTGTAGTTGGTATCCGTCCAGAGGATATTGATGATTCTCCAGCTGCTTTGGAAGCTCATAAGGACAGTGTATTTAATACAAAGGTTACCGGATACGAATTGCTTGGTTCAGAAGTATTATTGTACTACACCATCAATGGAACCAGCATGACAGCAAAGGTATCCTCCAGCACACCGGCTCGTCTGGGCGATGCAATTAAGATTGCAATGGATGTAAATGCAATCCATGTATTTGATAAAGAAACAGAATTGACAATTACCCACTAATCCGGTAATATAATTTCATAACACGAATGTGCGGAAGCGATGCAGAAATGTGTTGCTTCCGCTTTATCATACCATAATGGAGAGAGAATATGCTGTCAAATCATAAACTACAGGTTACATTGGAAGAAATTAAGGAGATATCCCGGATTGACCTTGCGCTTTACAGCGACAAAGGCAAGCTTTTAGCCGCTACATACCAGCCGCAGGAGGACTTGGAGGCTGCCATCAGCCTTTTTGCAGATTCCATGGCAGAGAGCCAGATGCTGTCAGGCTGCCACTTTTTTAAAATTGTCATTGAGAATGAACTGGAATATATTCTGCTTGCCCGTGCCAGCAGTGAAGAAGCCTATATGATCGGACGGCTGGCCGCCTGCCAGATACGCAATATGGTCAGCGCATTCCGGGAGCAGTTTGACCGGAACAGCTTCATGCAGAATGTGGTGCTGGGCAATATGCTCGTTGTAGATATGTATAATAAGGCAAAGAAACTGCATATTGAGGCAGCGCAGAGGGTAGTGTTTATTATCGAGGTTTCTGGGAAAAAAGACGGTGTGGTGATGGAGACAGTGAAAAATCTTTTTGCTGCAACCACCAGGGATTTTATTACAGAGGTGGATGAGAAATCCGTAATATTGGTGAAGGATGTCCGTGATATTGAGGAGGACCGGGAATTGGAAAGCCTGGCGGAAATGATTGTGGATAACCTTCAGACAGAAGCCATGGTGAGAGTTCGGGTAGGCTATGGCAACCGGGTGGATTTGCTGCAGGATATTGCACGTTCCTACCAGGAGGCGAAAATGGCTTTGGAGGTGGGAAGTATTTTCTACGTGGAGGATCATACCATTTCCTACGCAAATCTTGGCATCGGCCGGCTGATTTACCAGATTCCCATCAGCTTATGCGAAATGTTTTTGCGGGAAGTGTTCGGGGAAAAGATACCGGATATTTTTGATGAGGAAACTACGGTGACCATTAACAAGTTTTTTGAAAATAACCTGAATATTTCGGAGACGGCAAGACAGCTTTATGTGCACCGGAATACGCTGGTCTACCGGCTGGAGCGGATAGAGAAGGTTCTGGGACTTGATATCCGCACCTTTGAGGATGCTATGCTGTTTAAAATTGCATTGATGGTGATTTCCAATATGAACTATCAGAAGAGTCTCTTGGAGCGTGAGAAGGAAGAAGAGGAGTAGGCAAGGTATGAAGGTTTCTACAAAAGGCCGGTATGCCTTACGCCTGATGCTGGATTTGGCGTTGGAAGAAGATAAGATGGTCAAATTGAAGGATGTGGCGGCGCGGCAGGAAATTTCTGTCAAGTATCTGGAGCAGATTATTTCCGTTTTGCAAAAGTGCGGCTATGTGAAGAGCATGCGCGGGCCAGGGGGCGGCTATACGCTGGCAAAAAAGCCGGAGGAATACACGGTAGGGATGATACTGCGCCAGATAGAAGGGAGCCTTGCCCCTGTTTCCTGCCTGGAGGAGGAAGAAAATTCCTGCAGCCGCAGCAGGAGCTGTGTCACGCTGCGCCTTTGGCAGATGCTTTATGACGCCATCAACGGGGTGGTGGATCAGGTGACCCTTGGAGATTTGGTGGAGTGGGAAAGGGGCCTTTTATGACAAAATAATGTCTTTTTACAACTGTTATGGAAGAAAAAGTAAGGAAATACCAGGAAAAACCGATATATAGTACAGAACATATATAGAAGCGTAAGCCTGGTTCCCGAAAGGATGAACCAATGGAGTGTGCTGGAAAAGGTGTTGACGGAAAGGGGAAGAGACATGAAGATTGGAAACGTAACAGAGAAAGAGACATTGGTAAAGAGCAGTTATGGAAAAGACCGTCTGGAACAAAATGCAGAAAAGATCCAGCAGGAGAAAGAGAAGAAGGCTCAGAGCGTCCAGGCTTCGGAACTGAACCTGTTCCAGGATGGGATTGCAGAGAAAAAGAAAAAGGCAATGCAGGATGCCATGTATTTTGTAAAGCAGCAGTTTGAGTCGGATTCTGAGGTGGATGCGGTGATGGACGAATGCCGGGAGCAGATTGCAGAGGGAAAAGAACAGGCATTGGCGGCTTCCAAGGAGCTGAAGAATATCCAGGAGCAGAAGGAGCAGTTAAAGGAAGAGTATCCAGAGGGCGGAGAGGATTATGAGGCCTATGTAAAAGACCTGGATAAGATGGAGGAATACTGGAAGGCAGAGATGGTCAATGGGCAGTCCATGGTTTCTGATTCCACCAGCGCAATCAAATCCATCAAGCAGGAAGCCTTGAAGCATCATGGCATGGTGGACGCCGCAAAAGCGGCAGAGGAAACCATGGAAAATGCCAGCAAGGAAGCCATAGGAATGCTGTTCAATGAGTCAAAAGAAGCGGTAGACGAGAAGATGGAAGAGACCGTGGAAAAAGCAGAGGAAGCAAAAGAGGAGAAAACAGAGCAGGAAGAACAGATGAAAGAAGCTCAGATAGAGCGGGAAAAGCAGGCAGCGGAAATCGAAGAAGAATTGGAAAAACGCAGAAAAGCAAGAGAAAACAGAGTAAATACCCAGGTAAATCATCCCGCATTAACCCAGGACATTATAAAAAAGCAGCAGGAAATCCTGGAAAACACCCAGCAGATTTTAGAAGAACAGAGTCTGTTGCCAGAGGAAATCAAAGGAATCGTGGTAGACTTCAACCTCTAAAAACTTCCAACAAAACAATAACAGAAATAAGCAGGCGGCTCAATCAGTCCGCCTGTTTGTTGCCGTAAAAATTTATATTCTAATCTACAATACAGAATCTACCGTATGCGCCAATACAATTTACCAGGCGTCTAAAGCGAACCATTAACATTTCGGTCCGCTGGTTTCGTTTGTATCCAAAGATAAAAAATTCATCGTAGTATTAGGACAGAAAGAGGAAAAACTATGAAAAGCAGAATAAGACGGGCAAGAGCAGGATTTCTACTATTATTGCTGCTCGCACTATCGCAGGCGGCAGGCTGTGGAAATTTTATAACAGGAAAGTCCCCAGAAGGAAGCCAAGCAGTCCGGGAATACCGGGATACCAACGGCGAGACGCTGGAAATCCATTTTATGGATGTAGGGCAGGGAGACGCCACCCTGATCCGGCAGGGAAATCATGCCATGCTGATTGATGGGGGAAACAACGATAAGGGAACTGTGCTGCAGTCCTATTTACAGTATCAGGGAGTGGAAAACCTGGATTATGTGATTGGGACCCACCCGGATGCAGACCATGTAGGGGGATTGGATGTGGTTTTATATAAATTTTCCTGGGATACCGTGATACTTCCAGATTTGCAGAAGGATACGAAAACATATCAGGAGGTATTGGAGGTTATTGAGGACAAGGGGAAGAAGATTACATATCCTGAAGCAGGGGATGTCTATACCCTGGGAAATGCAGAGTTTACCGTAATTTCTCCCACAGGGGAAGATTATGGGGATAACTGGAATAATTATTCTGTGGGCATACTCCTCCAGTTCGGGGAGAACCGTTTTGTGTTTACCGGGGATGCAGAGGAAGAAGCGGAACAGGATATGATAGAAGAGAATGTGGACTTGTCAGCAGATGTTTTGAAAGCCGCCCACCATGGAAGCGATACAGCCAATACGATGGCATTTTTGGAGGAGGTGGGGCCGACGTCCGTGGTGATAAGCTGTGGGGAAGGAAACAGCTATGGGCATCCCAGGGCAGGCGCGATGAATAATTTCCGCAGTATCGGTGCAAAGGTGTATCGGACAGATGAGCAGGGAACCATTGTAGCGGTTTCAGATGGAACGGAAATCACCTGGAATTGTTCTCCCAGTGAAAGCTGGAAGGCAGGGGAGCCTTTGGGAGCACAGGGAGCAGAAATGGAAAAAGCAGGGACGGACTACGGCGCCGGCAAAGACAAGGGGGAGGCAAAAAACGAATATATCCTCAATACCAATACAAAGAAGTATCACCATAAATCCTGCGGCAGTGTGGAGCAGATACAGGAAGAAAATAAAGAGTATAGCAATCTGACGCCGCAAAAATTGGAAGAGCAGGGATATGAGCCATGTAAACGGTGTAATCCCTGAAAGAGGGGCTGTTGGGAAATGATAAGTTATCTGCAATATATACGGATGCCTTCAGCGGCACAGCGGTATATTGCAGGAAAATTCATTTCCCGACAGCCCCTTGTATGTTTGTAACTATTTTTTATAATTCTTGTGGCAGTGGTTAAAGCAGGGAGCGCCCATCATTTGTCTGTGGAAGCGTTTTTTTGCCAGCTGCTTCGTCGCCAGCCGTTTTGCTGCCATCCGCTTTATTGCCGGAGATTTCATCTTCTGGCAGCTCATCATCCGCAGGTTCCTTGCTGCGGTTTCCATTTACTTCCTTGTCAATGCTGCTTGGCGTATCTTCTATGGTATCCTCCACCGGGACTTCCTCTGTATCGCTGGGAGTCTCAGCAAAAGGCTTCAAGTAAGAAACCACATTGGAGCTTCGGAAGATGGTATCTGAGGAACCCATCTGGTTTACCACCAGGCTGTTTGCACCCTCTTCAAAGCTTCCCATGGAAATAATCAGTTCGGTGTCGCTGACAAAGGTAGTGGAGACTTTGGTATCGTTGATAAATACTTTGCTCCAGGGCGTAAAGTTTGTGCCGTAAATGTGAAGGCCGTCTGCCTGTTCCTCCAGCCGTTCTGCGGTGACATCCAGGACGCCCATCTGCAGCTGGGAAGCGGGGTATAAGTCTTCTTCCTGGTAAGCGTAACGTTTTCCACAGAGGATATCATATTGAAGAAGCTCCATATCCTTGGAAAATTCCTCGGTGGCCTGATACTTGCCAGCCTGATGGAGAGAAAACATGGTTCCTTCATGGATGTTGGCCTGGTCTGTGATAGATGCAAGCAATTGGTAGGAAGTTAAATCCTGGTTTGCCTTTTTCATGCCAAAATTGTTCCAGGTAGCGTATTTGGTGTTGAAAACGCTTCCGCTCTTCATATCCTCGTCGGTAAGCCCCATGGTGGGAAGATGGTCGCCGAAAAATACAACCACGGTTTTTTCCTCCCGTTTTGAAAGCATATCCGTTAAATCTGCAATGAATTTGTCTACTTCATGGATTTGGTTGACGTAGTATTCCCATTCATTGTTTTTTGCTTCGCTTTCTGCGCCGGTTACAGTGATTTCAGGATTTTCAATGACCTTTTCGGCGGGATAAGCGCCATGCCCCTGGACTGTAATGGTATAAACAAAATCCGGCTGTTCGGTAGAATCCAAAGCCTTTTCCACTTCGCCAATCAGGATATTGTCGGTGGGCCAGGTGCCAAGAGGCGTATATTCCTGGATATTCATCATTTCTTTGCTGATAAAGCTGTCAAAGCCCATCTGGGTAAATGCATTTCTCCGGCTGTAGAAATTTCCGCCATTGTTATGTACTACATGGGATCCATAGCCTAAATTCCCTAAGTCGGAAGCGATGCTTTCGCAGGAAGTGGATTTCAGTATGGTCTTGTAGGGATATTCGCCAAGGCCGAAATATTTCATGCCCATGCCGGTAAGAATTTCAAATTCTGTATTGGCAGTGCCGGCGCCTACCACCGGAACCGTCAAATAACCGGAAGAGTAGTTGTTGTAAAGGTTGTCAAAGTTCGGAATCGGATTTTCCGAAAGGTTCAGGAAATTCACTTCTTTTGGGTCGATGAAGGATTCCAGCAGCACACAGATAATGTTGGGAAGATCATCGGCATCGGAAGCTTGGGTGTTTGTCCTGGAAAGAACCTCCTCCACATTTTCCTGGGTATAATCCCGGGGAGCCGGCATGCCCTGATCCACCACGCTGGCGGAAAAGCTATAGACAAATCCGTAGTCCTCATAGCCCTGGGCAATATTTTCAAAGTAATCCGCCAGGATATTGTTGCTTACCGCTGCCTGGGTCACCATGGGAATGAAAAATGCAAAAGCTCCGATTGCCAGGACGCTTGCAAAACGGTTCTGCTTCCCCTGATATTTCGGGCCTTTTTTCCACAATACAACGATGCCTGCAATGACGGACGCCACAAGAAGGATGACGGCAAGGGCTTCGCCGTTGCTGAAATAATTGCTCTGCATGGTAAATAAGTCGTTTACCAGCTTTAAATCCGTGTATGTAAAGGGGGTAACGCGCTTCGCAAGGATGCATCCGTTGATGATTCCCAAAAACAGCCAGATTACACTGATTATGGTGCGCATCAAAGCTCTCCGGCGGAAAAAATATACCAGGTGCAGCGAGGTAAATACAATCATTGAGTTGTACAAAAATGCCAGGCTCCGGTCAAACATAAACATAAATGCGCCGGTAAACGAATGCCTGGAAATCATTTCAATAAAGAAGCAGACACCGCAGGCTAAAAGATAATGAAAAATTAAAGAATAGCGGTTTAAAAAGGAAACCAGCATTTCTTTCTGCTGGGGCTTCAAAAAATGCTTTTTCTCCCGGGAGCTTCTTTTTTCCCGAAAAGCCTTGTATTTTGCTGCGATTTTTTGTAAAGTGTTTTTTGCAGTATGAAACATGTTGTCACCATCCTTAAGTTTATGTTATAAAATCCATATGTGAACTAATTGTGAACAAAGTATGAATGTGTAATTTCCATAGCAAAGATTAGCTTATTTTTTTGAAAAAGTCAACGGATAAATGAAAATTTTATACATTGGACAATAAAAATTAAGAATTTCTTTATAAAATTGGGTAAAATTTTTTGGAACACTTCTACCATTAATGTATACGAGCAGAGAGGAAAAAAATATGTTAAAAGAAAGAAAGATACAGGAATTTTTAGAGGAGGCAGGAAAATCAGGCAGCGTGCTGGGGCTTGACAGTATCCGGGAATTGATGGAGGAGCTTGGAAATGTGCAGGATAAGCTTAATATCGTCCATGTGGCTGGAACCAACGGGAAGGGTTCTGTGTGCGCCATGGCATCCTCTGTTCTGAAGGAGGCGGGATACAAGGTAGGCATCTACACCTCACCGGCTGTCTTTGGCAGGAGGGAGCAGTACCAGATGAACCAGGGGGCCATCTCTAAGGAGGATTTTGCAGAGATATTTACCGCTGTCAAGGAGGCCTGGGACAGAATAAAGGAAAAGGGCAAGGCTGTTCCTACCTTGTACGAGGTGGAAACGGCGGCAGCTTTTTTGTATTTTTACCGGAAAAATTGTGAGATTGTCCTGCTGGAGACAGGAATGGGAGGAGATACAGATGCTACCAATATAATAAGGAAACCTTTGGTAAGCGTCCTTACCTCCATCAGCATGGATCATATGAAATTTTTGGGGAATGCTTTGGAGGAGATTGCCCAGGTGAAGGCCGGGATTATCAAGGAAGGGGGCAGGGTGGTGGCGGTAAGGCCGAAACAGAAAGAGGTGCGGCAGGTTATTGAAAAGATGTGCAGGGAAAAGCACGCTTCCCTTACCTATGCCGAAAAGGAAGATGCAGAGGGGATACGCCGGGAGCAGGGGCTTTTGTGCTTCTCCTATGGCTCCTATGGGGAGATACAGCTTTCTATGGCAGGAGCATATCAGGTGGAAAACAGCATCTGCGCCATTGAGGCCATCGAAGCATTGAGAGAATCGGGCTGGAGCATTTCTCTTTCCCAGATCAAGCAGGGCTTGAAAAAAGCAAGCTGGGAAGGGCGTTTTTCCATCTTGTCCAAAGACCCTTTGTTTATTATGGACGGGGCGCACAATGAGGATGCGGCAAAAAAATTACGGGAAACTTTGAAAATGGGTTTTACAAATGGCAAAATTATCTATATAATAGGAGTACTTGCAGACAAAGAATATGAAAAGATGTTAAAAGAGATGCTGCCATTGGCATGGAAGGTTTTTGTGGTTACACCCAATCATCCAAGAGCCTTAGATGGAAGGGAGCTGGCTAAAAAAGCCAGACAGTATCATGGAAATGTTACCTGCTGCGAGACGGTTTCTGCGGCGGCCAAGGAAGCAGCAGCCTGTGCGGCCAGGGAAGGGGCGTCAGTGCTGGCCTTTGGCTCCCTTTCTTATCTGGGAGAGCTGAAAAAGGCCGTGGCCAGCCTGGCTGGAAGGGAGTTTCTGCGGCATTCCCTTTCGGATTGAGAGGCAGAGGCTTTCAATGAGCCTGCCCCGCTTTGTGGCAAGGCAGATAAGGGACTTAGGAGAGATGATATGATAGATAAAGAGAAAATAGAACAGGCAGTCACCCTTTTGCTGGAAGGGATGGGAGAGGATGCCAGCCGGGAAGGGCTCAAGGAGACGCCCAGGCGGATTGCCAGAATGTATGAGGAGATTTTTGCAGGAATCGGACAGACGCCAAAGGAGCATTTGGGGAAAACCTTTTCGGTGGAGGAGGGCGGCATGGTTTTGGAGAAAGACATTGTATTTTATTCCACCTGTGAGCATCATCTCCTGCCTTTTTATGGAAAGGTTCATATTGCCTATATTCCAGATGGAAAAGTGGTGGGATTGAGCAAATTGGCAAGAACCGTAGAGATCTATGCAAAACGCCCCCAGCTCCAGGAACGCCTTACGGTGCAGGTTGCAGATGCATTGATGGAGTATTTGAAGCCCCAGGGTGCCATGGTCGTGGTGGAGGCAGAGCATATGTGCATGACCATGCGCGGCGTCAAGAAGCCAGGTGCCCGGACGGTGACCGTGGCTGCCAGGGGAACCTTTGAGAAGGACAAGGATTTGCAGGAGGAATTCTGGCATATGCTGGAGCGTGTTTAAAAAACATCCCCCCGTTCAAACACATGCTAGAGCGGTGGGGAATTTTTACTGATTTTATAAAAATGGAATGGAAGTTTAATAAGAGCAGACGGAGGAGAACATGAAAATAGGAAACAGGATGTTTGAGACAGGAAAGCACACCTATATCATGGGAATTTTGAATGTGACGCCGGATTCCTTCTCGGATGGAGGAAGGTTTAACCGGAAGGATCTTGCCCTTGCCCGTGTACAGCAGATGATAGAGGAAGGAGCGGACATCATTGATGTTGGCGGTGAATCCACAAGGCCAGGCTATCAGATGGTTGGCGAAGCCCAGGAGATACAGCGGACAGCGGAAATCATTGAAGATATTAAAAAAGAATTTAATATTCCGGTCTCCATTGACACCTATAAGGCTGGGGTTGCCAGGGCTTGCCTGAAAGCAGGGGCGGATCTGGTCAATGATATCTGGGGCTTGAAATATGACAGGGCGCTGGCTGGATTGATCCGGGAATCTGGCGCTGCCTGCTGCCTGATGCATAACAGGAAAGAGGCTGATTATCATAATTTTATGAAGGAAATAAAGGCGGATTTGGCGGATACGTTATCAATTGCCAGAGAAGAAGGAATTTCGGAGGATAAGATTATTTTAGATCCGGGCATTGGATTTGGAAAGACTTATGAAAATAACCTGGAGGCAATCTACAAGATTGGGGAATTGCACAGCCTGGGATATCCCTTGCTGCTTGGAGCTTCCAGGAAATCCGTGGTGGGCCTGGCGCTGGATCTGCCGGTAACAGAACGGGTGGAAGGGACGCTGGCTATCACTGCGTGGGCGGTTATGAATCACTGTGCTTTTGTCCGGGTGCATGATATCAAGGAGAATAAGCGCGCCATCCAGATGGCAGAAGCAATCCGGGAGGGATGGCAGCGTGGATAAAGTGACCTCGACATCCGCAGGGAGGAAAGAAGAGACAATCCAGGAGGGATGCAGCAATGCACAAAGAGACGTGGGATAAAATTTACATTAAAAATCTGGAAGTGTTTGGGAAACACGGCGTTCTGCCAGAGGAAAACAGGCTGGGACAGAAGTTCCAAATCAATGCGGTTCTCTACACCCATACCAGGGAAGCCGGATTAAAGGATGATTTAATAAAAACCATCCATTATGGACAGGTTTCCCATTTTATGAGTTCATTTATGATGGAGCATACCTTTCAGCTGATAGAGACAGCGGCGGAGCAGATGGCCCGGGCTGTCTTGCTCCAGTTTCCTGCTATGGAGAAAATCAAATTGGAGGTTTTAAAGCCCTGGGCTCCCATAGGGCTTCCATTGGAATCTGTATCCGTGGAGATTGAACGAGGATGGCATCAGGCGTTTGTTGCCATAGGCTCCAATCTGGGAGAACGGGAAGATTACATTAAAATGGGGCTGGAAGGATTGAGGAAATGTGAGGACTGCCAGGTAGAAAAGGTGTCCGAAATCATTGCAACCAAGCCTTATGGCATGACAGGCCAGCCGGATTTTTTGAATGGAATGATACAATTAAAAACCCTGCTGACCCCCTGGGAGCTGTTGGAGCTGCTGCATCAGATTGAGCAGCGGGCCGGCCGGGAGCGGCTGGTGCACTGGGGGCCGAGAACGCTGGATTTGGATATTATTTTCTATGACGATTGGGTGGTTGACTCAGAGGAGCTTCAGATTCCCCACCCGGACATGCAAAACAGGGAATTTGTATTGAAACCACTGGCAGAGCTTGCACCTTTTCTGCGGCATCCTCTGAGAAATAAGACCGTGGGGCAGATGCTGGAAGAATTATAATTTATAATTATGAAAGTTTTCGGCTTCCATAACAGGGATGGACATGGGGCTTGCCCCAGGCAGGCTCCGCGTGATGGAAGCGCGCTGTGTAATCAGAAAATAGAAAGGTTACGGAAATGATGGAAGAGCAAAGTTTTGCCTATGAGAAGACAGAAGATGGCATCCGTATTCTCCGTTGTTATGGCGTCAGCAGCAAGGTTGAGGTGCCGAGTGAGCTGGATGGCCTGCCAGTGACGGAGCTGTCGGCCTATGCCTTTGCCAAAGAGGCAGAGGAAGAAGCAGAACATGCCAGCGGTCTGCCTTGCGTCTGCGGTCTGGCATTGGAGGAATTATCCCTCCCGGAGACCTTACGGCGGCTAGGAAGGTACGTTTTTTACAATTGTACCAGGTTTCGGAAGCTGTCTTTTTACAGTAATATTGCTTTTATGGGAGCCGGAGGCTTTATTGGCTGCGAGAATTTAACCCATCTTTTGCTGCATCAAAAGGAAGGGAAATCCTGTCTTAGGGAAATCCTGCAGGATTTGAAGCAATCTGTGGCAGTGGATTGCTATCGAGAAGGAGTGCTGGAATGCCGCCTGGTATATCCCGAATTTTTTGAGGAGGCGGTAGAAAATACCCCGGCAAGGATTATAAATACACAGACCCATGGGATGGGGATACAATACCGGAATACCTTCCAGGATACCAGAATTGTTTTTTCTGAGTATGATAAATTATTTGAAACTGGAAAATATAATATAGACTTAACAAGCATTATTGAGATGACAGCTGCAAGGCTTATGCATCCTTTTAAATTGGAAGATTCTGCAAAGGAGCAATATGGGCTGTGGCTTGGCCATCATTGGGTGGAAGCGGCGGAATATTTTTTGGAACAGGAAAAAACGAAAGAGCTAAGATGGATGGCGGAGTCATTTGCAGAGACAAGGGAAGAAGTGGAGATGCTGCTGCAGGCGGCAAATGCCAGGAAGGATGCCCGGGAATTAAGCGGCCTTATGGACATTCTGCACCGAAGATTTCCGGGGAAACGAAAGAAATTTACGCTGTAAGAGGTATGTGATGTTTGAAGATGCTTTGTTGGAGAAAGTGGATATCTGTAATGAAATTCTGGTGGACTGCAGAAACCAGCTGTACTTAAACCTGCGTTTTCTGGATGTGGCTCTTCACGGCCTGCGGCCGGAGCCTTCCATGTCCTTGGGGACGGCTGCCACAGACGGTTTGGTATTCCGCTACAACCCGGAATTTCTCATTGGCCAGTATAAAGCAGGGACGGTGCCGGTA
This sequence comes from uncultured Lachnospiraceae bacterium, assembly GCA_947384285.1. Taxonomy (GTDB): domain Bacteria; phylum Bacillota; class Clostridia; order Lachnospirales; family Lachnospiraceae; genus Petralouisia. Next base: position 120,749 of record CANDGI010000002.1, on the reverse strand, counting down.
AACCGCTGTTACCTTCACAGTATCCTCCACTGTCTCTTTCACCATGTGTTTCAAAGGAGGGAGGAAGAGGAGCTGCTTTACTGGAACCTGGCCTGTGACATTGCGGTGGAATATATTTTGGACGGGCTGCCCCTTCGGTGCCTGCGCAATCCGCCCAAGCCTTACCGCAGGGCGGTGTACGAGGGGCTTTTGAAAAAAATTCCGGTGATTCATGGGGAGGGGGTATACCACCTGCTGAAAAAGGCAGAACCGGATATCCGTGTGACAGCCAGGCTGGTACAGGAATTCACGGTAGACAGCCATGAGCTTTGGCAGAAGGAGCATTCTGGGCCAAAGCCCCCCATAGAGCAGCAGAACCGGTGGCAGGATATCCGGGATAAAATGGAGACGGAGCTTGAAACCTTTTCCAAGGAGGCAGCAGAGGGCTCCAAGGGGCTGCAAGAGCAGCTTCGGGTGGAAAACCGAGAGCGGTACGACTACCGGGATTTCCTGAAAAAATTCTGTGTGCTGAAGGAAGAAATGCAGGTGGATTTGGATAGCTTTGACTATATTTTTTACAATTACGGGATGGAATTATATGGAAATATGCCCTTGATTGAGCATCAGGAAACCCGTGAGGTGCAGAAAATTGAAGATTTTGTGATTGTGATTGATACGTCCATGTCCTGTAAGACAGCGCTGGTACAGAAATTTTTGGAGGAAACCTACAGCATTTTAAGCCAGTCGGAATCCTTTTACCGCAGGTTCTGCATCCATATCGTCCAATGTGATGAACGGGTGCAGTCTGATGTGGTAATCGAAAGCCAAAAGCAGCTGGCAGAATATATGGAGCATTTTCAGGTGCAAGGCATGGGCGGTACGGATTTCCGTCCGGCTTTTGCCTATGTAGATGCACTCCTGGAGAAAAAAAGATTCCAAAAACTCCGGGGATTGATTTATTTTACAGACGGGTATGGCATCTATCCTTTGAAAAAACCGGTATATGACACGGCGTTTGTATTTTTCCGGGAGGATTACCAGGATGTGGATGTACCTCCCTGGGCAATCAAACTGATTTTGGGGGAAGAGGAGTTGAATCATGAATATTAAACGAACGAAGGAAGAAATCAAAGATACCATTGCGGCTTATCTGGCAAAGGATGCTTACGGAGCCTATGAGATTCCCGTAATCCGCCAGCGCCCGGTGCTTCTCTTAGGGCCGCCGGGCGTTGGGAAAACCCAGATTATGGAGCAGATTTCCAGGGAATGCGGCATTGGGCTGGTGGCCTACACCATCACCCACCATACCAGGCAGAGTGCCATTGGGCTGCCCTTTATTTCCAAAAAGCAGTACGGCGGGCGGGAATATGCGGTGACAGAATATACCATGAGTGAGATTGTGGCTTCTATCTATGAAAAAATGGAGCAGACTGGGCTTCGCGAGGGAATCCTTTTTCTGGACGAGATAAATTGTGTATCGGAGACCCTGGCGCCGGCCATGCTGCAGTTTCTTCAATGCAAATCCTTTGGAAATCATAAAATTCCAGAAGGGTGGGTCATCATTGCCGCAGGAAATCCCCCGGAATATAACAAATCAGTACGGGAATTTGACGTGGTAACCATGGACCGGGTGAAAAAAATCCAGGTGGAGGCAGAGTTCGGCGTGTGGAAGGAGTATGCCTACCAGCAAGGGCTTCACGGGGCGGTGATTTCCTATCTGAATACAAAAAAGCAGAATTTTTATCAGATGGAGACTACCGTGGACGGAAGGAACTTTGCCACGCCCCGTGGATGGGAGGATTTGTCAGATTTTATCCAGGTTTATGAGAAGCTTGGGAAAACCATTGACCGCGAGGTAGTGTCCCAGTACATCCAGTTTCCGAAAATTGCCAAAGATTTTGCCAATTACCTGGAGCTGTATGAAAAGTATCAGGCCGATTATCAGCTGGAGGAGATTTTTCAGGGGCATTTGGATGAAATTCTTTTAAAAAAGGTTGCCCATGCCTCCTTTGACGAGCGTCTCAGCGTGCTTGGCTTGATTCTTTCCAAGGTCAACGAGGAATTGAAAAAGGCGGTGGAAGGGGAAGCATATATGGAGATGCTGCAGTCCCGCCTGATGGAATTCAAGGAGCGGACAGAGGCGCCCTCCGAAAACCTAAACGGATATGAGTTATTCCAAAATGTCTGCAAAAAATTAAATATAGACTATACAAACAAGAAAAAAGCAGAACTTTTAACCAGGGAGGATGAGAAGCAGCATCATAGGCTGCTGGATGCCATGGAAAGCTTTCAGCAGATATTGAAGCTGGAGATGCTGGCGGAGAAAGAACAAGCTTTCTTGCGCGTCAAAGAGCTGTTCGATCAGGAAAACAGTGCATTTGAAAAGCAGGAGGAACAGGCGTCCCAGACCCTGGAATATGCCTTCGATTTTTTGGAAGGAGCCTTTGGCGCCAGCCAGGAAATGGTTATGTTTATCACGGAATTGAATTCCAATTACTACAGTGTAAAATTTTTGCAGGACTGCGGCTGTGAGCGGTATTATCAATATAATCAGGAGCTGCTTTTTGATGAAAAGCGCAGAAAACTGCTGGAACGTTTGCAATGACGGCAATTTATGTCAGCTATGGCAGCTGCAGGAGCCTGCAGGAACGAGAGAAGGAGGCCTTATGAAAAAGACGACAATTTTATTTGATTTGGACGGAACTCTGGTCAATACAGAAGAAGGCGTTGCCAAAAGCCTTCAGTATGCTTCCGAGAAATATGGGATACCAGAGCCGGACCGGGCGCAGGTCCGCCGCTTTATCGGCCCGCTGCTGGAGGAATCTTTTCAAAGGGAGTATGGGCTTTCGGAGGAGGAAGCGAAAAAAGCAGATTTAATTTTCCGGGAACGCTATGAAACCATCGGGCTTTTTGAGTGTGAGTTATTTCCAGGGGTGGAAGAGGCGTTAAAGAGCCTGAAAGAAAAAGGCTATCAGATTAGTGTGGCATCTTCCAAAGAGGAAGTGCCATGCTGCCGGATTTTGGAGCGTCTTGGCATTGCCCAGTATTTTGACGTGATTTGCGGAGCCAGGTTAAAGGAGAATATCGGGACGAAAATAGAAGTGCTAAAGGATGCATTGAAACGCCTTGGCATTTCAGATAAAAAGGAAGTCGTATTAATCGGCGACAGCCGGTATGACGCCAGAGGCGCCAGGGAGGCGGGGATTGACTGTATCGGCGTTTCTTATGGGTTTGAGACAGATTTTGACGAGATGAGAAAAGCCGGAGTGACAGAGATTTTTGATACTTTGCCGGAGGTGGCGGCATATTTTGAAAGGAGTGCAGAAGATGAGCATTAGAATTGGTATTTTAGGTTATGGAAATCTTGGACGGGGCGTGGAGTGCGCCATCAAGCAGAGCCCGGATATGGAGCTGGCTGCTGTGTTTACCAGAAGAGATCCCGCTTCCGTCTCCATCCTCACAGAGGGAGCGGCAGTGTGCAAGGTTACAGAGGCAGCGGAATGGAAGGATAAGATTGACGTTATGATTCTCTGCGGCGGCAGCGCCACAGACCTGCCAGAGCAGACGCCGGAGTATGTGCAGTATTTTAATGTGGTGGACAGCTTTGACACCCATGCAAGGATTCCGGAACATTTTGAACAGGTCAACCAGGCGGCAAAGGCAAGTGGGAAGGTTGGGATTATCTCCGTAGGCTGGGATCCGGGCATGTTTTCCTTAAGCCGGATGTATGCCAATGCGATCCTGCCAGAGGGCAGGGACTATACCTTCTGGGGCAAAGGTGTCAGCCAGGGGCATTCCGATGCCATCCGCCGGATTTCAGGTGTAAAAAATGCTAAGCAGTATACGATTCCGGTGGAATCTGCATTGGAAGCAGTGCGCGCTGGAGAAAACCCGGAGCTTACCACCAGGCAGAAGCATACCAGGGAGTGCTTTGTGGTTTTGGAGGAAGGAGCAGACAAAGCAAAGGTGGAAGAAGAAATCAAAACCATGCCAAACTATTTTGCAGATTATGATACAACGGTGCATTTTATCAGTGAAGAGGAGCTGTTAAAGAACCACAGCGGCATCCCCCACGGCGGATTTGTCATCCGTTCTGGCAGGACCGGGTGGGAGCAGGAAAACAGCCATGTGATAGAGTACAGCCTGAAACTGGATTCCAATCCAGAATTCACGGCCAGCGTGATTGCGGCGTATGCAAGGGCAGCTTTTTGTTTGTCCAAAGAAGGGCAGAGCGGATGCAAGACCGTATTTGATATTGCTCCGGCTTACCTAAGCCCGAAGAGCGGCGAGGAACTTAGGAAGAGCTTACTGTAAAAGCCAAAGGCTTCCACGAATAAAGACGGAAGTTTTTTACTGTAAAAGCCAAAAGTTTCTGCAGTAAGGATGGAAGTTTCCGCAGTAAGGTTCGCAGTAAGGATGGAAGTTTCCCCAGTAAGGATGGAAGTTTTTTGTAAAAGGGGCGCTGTTAATTTTTTCCGGGAACTGCCGATATGTATAACAGCTACGGATGGCATTTATTTCTATGGAAAATGGAAGTAAGTGCCATTCCTCATTTTTATAGAAAATCAGGAGGAAAAATTATGTTAGGAAAAGTACAGGGCAATACCGGAAATGGATATTTTTCACAGGCAGTTACACAATATGCAAAGAACAGGAAGCCGGAGATGGAGAAAAAGGAAAGCCCCGCCGGAAAGACGATCGGTGAATTATCCGATAAAGAATGGGATAGGCTGTTAGAAAAGGCAGATCACTCCATAGAAGAATATAAGGAGGATTTGGAACGGCGGAAGAAAGCAGCCTTGGAGCAGAAAAAGGAGCAGGAAGAAGGCTGTATTTTAGGAAAAGGAAGCAAAGAACAGCAGGAATACGAAGCAACTGTGCTGTGGGATGGAAAAGCCCGCAGCATGCGGTTTTACAAGATTGATTCTGGAACAGAGGAACATGGAACAGCGGAACAGCTGGAAATCCAGGATGCCATCTCAGATGAAATCAAGGACGAAGCAATCCAGAAACTGATTGGAAGACGGAATGCGCCCTACGCTATCCTGGCAGATAAAGATGGCATGATAACTTATAACGGCACAGTGTTCCAGTGCGACTTTGAGAAGAACGGCTTGTACCTGGGAGACGTGTCAAATCCCGATCGCTGCCTGAACATCCCCTTGGAAAAAGGCGGCTGCCTGGTTGTAAACAGGGATAATATTGACGGGCTTATAAATGCCATCGGCATGTTTTCCCCTGGGGATGTGAAACGGATTATGCAGGCCATTGCAGAGGATGCAAAGCTGCGCCAGGTAGAGCTTCAGATTGAAGATGAAACCAGCGGTGCGCCGGTGTTAGAGAAAGAAGGAGAAGATGAATCAGAAAAATAACCCGTACAGTAACCACGCAATGTTTAAGTCCTGGAATGTGATATATCCAGTGCTGCTTTATTTTGCAGTGATAAATTTAGCCATGTCCTTGTTTGCAATGCTGGCTTCCTTCCTGGGGGCAGATTACCAGGAACAGTACATGGCCTTGCAGACAGCGGCGGTGGCAGTGACGATTCCATTTATTGCCCGGTATTGGCAGAGGGATAAAAAAGAGCCTACGGTATTCTGGGAGCATATGGAAATGGAGTTTCGGGATAAGGCCAGCGCCTTAAAAATATGTAACGGCATATGGATGTTCTTGGCAGGCGCGGTGATTGGCATGGCCTTAAATAACGTGCTTGCGCTGACTGCCCTGGAAGAGATTTCCCAGGGCTATCAGGAAGCAGCCGGGCATTTTTTTGCCGGAGGTATTTTATTTGAATTGCTGGGAGCCTGCCTGCTGACCCCTGTCCTGGAAGAACTGTTGTACCGGGGCGTGGTGTATGGAAGGCTCTGCGACCTGATGATTTTAAATAATGAAGAAAAAACAAAAGAAGGTGCAAAGCGGGAGAAACGCAGCCGGGCAGCTGCCATGGTATGTTCAGCGCTTCTCTTTGGCGCGCTTCACATGAACCTGGTGCAATTTGTCTATGCAGGAATCTTGGGTATCATGCTTGCCTGGTTTATGGAAAAGTCCGGCCATTTTTACGGGGCGCTGCTGGCTCATATCGGTGCGAACCTAACCTCCGTGCTCCGGGTGGAGACGGGGATGTTCCGGTGGATGGAGAAAAACAAGGACGCCTTTGTGGGAAGTACAGTGGCTCTCGTCCTGGCTGGCGCTGGGATTCTTGTGGTGATTGCACTGCAGAATAGAAAAAATATAAGAAAGTTACCGTTATAATTGACAGAAAAAATGATATTTGTTATATTAAAATCAGTAAAAACATAGAATGCTTCGTTCCATGGCAGTCTATAAAAGAAAAGGAGGTAATAGATATGTTATTCCAGACCACAACAGAACATGAGGCCTTGCGGGCAAAGATCCGTGCCTTTGCAGAAGAGGAAATTAAGCCAATTGCGTTCTCCTTGGACCAGGGAAATGAATTTCCAGAGGAGGCGGTGAAAAAGCTTGGGGAGATGGGGCTTATGGGAATCCCTTATCCTAAAGAATACGGCGGAGCAGGGCTTGATATCACAAGCTACGCTATTGCAGTGGAGGAGCTTGCCAGAGTGGACGGCGGCGCCGGCGTTATATTGTCCGCCCATGTTTCCTTAGGCTCTTTTCCTATCTTTGCATTTGGAAATGAGGAACAGAAACAAAAATATTTAGTTCCCCTGGCAAAGGGAGAGAAGATTGCGGCCTTTGGACTGACAGAGCCAAATGCAGGCTCGGATGCAGGAGGAACGGAAACCACGGCGGTTGATAAAGGCAGCTATTACCTCTTAAATGGAGGGAAGATTTTTATTACCAATGCGCCCAAGGCCGACACCTATGTGGTATTCGCAGTGACCATGCCGGATATTGGAACCCGGGGAATTTCAGCGTTTATTGTGGAAAAAGGCTGGGAAGGCTTTGAGTTCGGCGACCATTATGATAAAATGGGAATCCGCTCTTCCACAACTGCGGAGCTTATTTTCAATGATGTGAAGGTTCCCAAGGAAAACCTTTTAGGCAAGGAAGGGGAAGGGTTCAAAATCGCAATGGCTACCCTGGACGGCGGACGTATCGGAATTGCCGCACAGGCGCTTGGAATTGCCCAGGGAGCTTTTGAGCAGGCCTTAGATTACGCCAAAGAGCGTGTCCAGTTTGGAAAACCCATTGCCGCACAGCAGGGAGTTTCCTTTAAATTGGCGGATATGGCAACGAAGCTGCGCTGCGCCCGTTTCCTGGTTTACTCCGCCGCAGAGTTAAAAGAAGCCCATGACCCATATGCCATGGAAGCTGCCATGGCAAAAATGTACGCCTCTGACATTGCATTGGAGGTTACCAATAGTGCCATGCAGATTTTCGGCGGCACCGGCTTTTTGAAAGGCATGGACGTAGAGCGGATGTACCGGGATGCAAAAATCACGACCATCTACGAAGGAACCAATGAAATCCAGCGCGTGGTAATCGCTTCGAACCTGATTGGAAGGATGCCCAAGGATTCCGGCGGCAAAGGCAGCCGTTCTGCGGCGAAAAAGCCGGCGCCCATCACCGGAGTGCGCAAAGGCCATATTTTCCGGGACGGCGGGGCAAAAGAGAAGGTGGAAGCCCTGGCGGAAGCTTTGAAAAAGGATGGACATGATTTTACGGTAGGCATTCCAAGCGATACCCCCATTGCCCAGGCAGAACGGGTGGTTTCCGCTGGAAAGGGCATTGGAAGCAAAGAAAATATGAAATTGATTGAAAATCTTGCCAAGGCAGCCGGGGCGGCCATCGGCTCCTCCCGTCCGGTAGCGGAGACCCTGAAATATGTGCCCTTAAGCCGTTACGTGGGAATGTCAGGCCAGAAATTCAGGGGCAACCTTTACATAGCCTGCGGAATTTCCGGCGCCACACAGCATTTGAAGGGAATCAAAGACGCTTCTACCATTGTGGCAATCAACAAGAATGGCAATGCGCCTATATTTAAAAACTGCGATTATGGAATTGTGGGAGATGTGAATGAAATCCTGCCTCTCTTGGCAGAAGCTTTAGACACCGGGGAAAAGCAGCCTGCGCCTCCCATGGTGAAAATGAAACGCCCGCCTGTGCCAAAGCCTGCTCCAATCGGCAAGCGGTATGTATGCAGCGGCTGCGGTTATGAATATATACCAGAAGAAGGGGATGAAGATTCTGGAGCCGCTCCGGGAACCCTTTTTGAGAAGCTTCCAGACGACTGGGTATGCCCGGAATGCGCGGAGAGCAAGGAGCAGTTTATTGAAAGCTGATTTCTGGCTGGAATGTTATAAAATATGTTATCGGCGGCAGCTAATCTTGCTGCAGAATGTGAGGTAAAAGGAGGAAAGAATATGTATTGTGTACGGAAGGTAACAGAAGATTTGTACTGGGTCGGCGCCAATGACCACAGGCTTCATTTGTTTGAAAATATTCATCCCATTCCTTATGGTGTAAGCTATAATGCGTATTTGCTGCTGGATCAGGAGACTGTTCTTTTTGATACGGCTGACTGGTCAGCCTGCCGGCAGTTGTTGGAAAATCTGGATTACGTGCTGGCAGGGCGCTCCTTGGACTGGCTGGTTGTCAACCATATGGAGCCGGACCATGGGGCTTGCGTGGAACAGATTCTGCTGCGCTATCCAGAGGTAAAAATTATTTCTACGGAAAAATCCTTTATGCTGATGCGGCAGTTTGGATTCCATCCAGATGCCCACGAATGCGTAACAGTGGCAGAAGGGGACACCCACTGCTTTGGAACCCACACGGTAACCTTTGTGGAAGCGCCTATGGTGCATTGGCCGGAGGCTATGGTGACCTTTGATACCACAAACGGCGTACTGTTTTCTGCGGACGCTTTTGGTTCCTTCATTGCATTGGACGGAAAATTGTTTGCAGATGAAGTGGATTTTGACAGGGATTGGCTGGATGAAGCCCGCCGTTACCTGACGAATATTGTAGGAAAATATGGTCCCCACATTCAGCTTTTGCTGAAAAAAGCCGGGGGAATCCTGGATCAGATTAAATATATCTGCCCGCTCCACGGGCCGGTTTGGCGCGAGAATTTAGGGTATCTTGTGGAAAAGTACGACAAATGGAGCCGCTATGAGCCGGAAGTGAAGGGTGTCATGATTGCCTATGCTTCCATGTATGGAAATACCGAAGGGGCTGCCCAGGCGCTGGCTGCTAAGCTCTGCGAGAAGGGCTGCGCCAATGTGGCGGTATACGATGTATCCAACACCCATGTGTCCTATTTGATTTCAGAAGCCTTTAAATACAGCCATATTGTGCTGGGGTCTGTGACCTACAACCTGGGCATCTATCCTGTGATGCATAATTTCCTGATGGATATGAAAGCCCTGAACCTTCAGAAGCGTACCTTCGCGCTGATTGAAAATGGCTCCTGGGCCTGCAAATCCGGGGATTTGATGCAGAAATTCATCGATGAGGAATTAAAGGACATGACGCTTCTCAATGAAAGGCTGAGCATCGCATCCTCTATGGGCGCAGACAAAAATGTTGATTTGGATGCGCTGGCAGATGCCATTATTGATTCCATGAAGTGAGATGAGATGCCAGGAGGAGAAGAACTAAATAGTGTCTTCTTTGACCAGCCAACGATTGTGGAGCGGATTGAGTGTCATTAAAAAACGGCGGACAGGAAGCTGAAATTGAAATCCTAAAAAACGAAATCAACCGAAAGCTTTATCAGCAGCCGCCAGTAAAACAAGAATAGAGAATCCATAGGGCTTTCCAGGCCCTCGCTGGCGGTATTGAATGGCTAGATGGCCTGGAGCGTCGCTTCCTAAAAAAGGGGTTGCCGGGAAATAGAATTTATTACTCCGGCGGTTAAATGTCGACGAATTTTACGCAGAATAAATTTTCATCTGCAAGTAAAAACGTCGATATTTAACCGCCGGAGTAATATCTGCAATATATTGTTGTGCTGCTGAAAGCGCCACAATATATATTGCGGATAACTTATCATTTCCCGGCAGCCCCTTTCTATTTGGCTTTTCTGTAAGATAAAAACCCTCCAGACAGGATGCGCAGGATTTTTCGCGGCGTTCTTGAAAAAATCCTGCGCGGCTTCATAAGTTATTTCTGCACATAAGTTTTTCTTATAGATGGGAATACTATTTCCAGTTACGTTTGATTTGCGTGTTCGGCTTTGACGTAACAAAAAGTCAAACAATAGAAAGTGCATTCCGCAGACTTTCTATTGCAGAAAATAAGAAAAATGCAACATTTCTTATACAATTGTTGCATTTTTCTGTACACTTCCTATATCGGAAATTATCTAGAAAACTTTAGCCCCTAAATTCATTTTTTATCCTTTTCCCCTGAATATTTTTTATAAAAAATCAATTTTCATAAAAATAGAATCCCGTTCATCCTGCTCAATCCCCAGGTATTTCTTGGTGATGGTGTAAGAAGAATGGTTGAAAATATCCATTAAAAGCGCAGGCGGGACCCCTTGCTTCCATGCGTGGTAGCCAAAGGTTTTGCGAAGGGAATGGCAGCTTACATGGGTGGTGTGCAGTGTCTCCGCCGCGGCTTTTTTCATAATGCGGAAGGCCTGGGAACGGCTCAAAGGCCGTGTGTAATCAGTGGTTTTTGTAAAAATATAGTCGGTAGGCTTTGGGTTGCGGCTTTTTTTATAAACGTTCAATGTTTCCGTTAAATGGCAGTTCATTGCCACAATATTTTGTTTTCCGGTCTTTTTTTCTCTCAGGAATAAATGCTCCCGGAAGCATTTTGAGTCAAAATCATACACTTCTTCCCATTTTAAATTCAGAATGTCGCCGATACGCAGCGCAGTGTGCAGCCCGAATGTAATAAGCGCATAATTCCTGGCATTTGGGCGGCAGTTGTGATAATAATCCAGAAATTTTTTCAAATCATCTTTCTCGCGGATTGGTTGTGTTGTTCCCATTTTTTGTACCTCCAGTCTGCAACAATTGTATAAGAACTGTTGCATTAATCTTTTGTTTGGCCGTTACCTCTTACCTACAATGGCTGAACAAATTTTACCACGGGGGAATCCGGCAGGGAGAACAGGAGGTTAATATGCTGAAATTATCAGTAAAGCCAGGGGAATATGTTCTGATTGGGGATGATATCAAACTGGTATTTACAGGAGGAAGTTCCAATAACCTGAGGGTTCTGATTGATGCACCCAGGGCTTACAACATTGTAAGAAGTGAGGCGTTGGAACGGTACGGGATGGCGGCAGGCCCGGGAAATGAGGTGAAGCATTACCGGGACAGAGAGCTTTCACCGGAAGCCAAGGAAAAAATCAAGGCAATCCTTATGGCGGAACGGAAGAGCGCGCGCAGGGATTTACAGACAGAAAGTCCTGCAAAAACTTAGAAACGTGAAGCATCCGCTGTTTTCAAAAAAAGCAGGAGGCTGCACCCATGCACGCAAACGGATTTGCGGCATTCAAAGACAAGGAGGAAAAAATTATGTCAATGGTAGTACAACACAACTTAACAGCAATGAACTCTAACAGAATGTTAGGAATCACCACAAGCGCACAGGCAAAATCTTCGGAAAAGTTATCTTCTGGTTACCGGATTAACCGGGCGGCAGATGACGCAGCCGGCCTTACCATTTCTGAAAAAATGAGAAAACAGATCCGCGGCCTTGACCGTGCTTCCACCAACGCAGAGGACGGCGTTTCCGCAGTACAGACGGCAGAAGGCGCTTTGACGGAAGTGCATTCCATGCTGCAGCGTATGAATGAGCTGGCAACCCAGGCAGCCAACGGAACCAATTCCGAATCTGACCGGGATGCGATTCAGGCGGAGATTGACCAGCTGACCACAGAGATTGACCGTGTGGCAGAGACAACCAAGTTCAATGAAATTTATCTGCTGAAAGGCGATAAGGCCGGAGCTACCACAACCCAGACCATTGGAGCCCACGACGCAGGGATCAAAGGGAAGCTTACCGATAAGGGCGGCGGGGTGTCGATTTTTGAATTGGATAAGCCTCTGGAAAATGGCGATAAGGTTACCATCGGAGGGAAGGAATATGAAATTGGCCAAGCTCCGAAAGCGGCAGTAGGAAAAGATTATATAGATCCTGCTGAATTGAATACAAGTACGGATGGGTATAAAATTTCTACAGATGCACTTTTTACGACACAGGCATTGACAGCTGGCGATAGTGTAACATATGATGGAAACACCTATACGGTGACAGACAAGATTGCGGCCGGCGATATTAATTGGGCAGCCGCTGACACAGTGACCATTGGAGAAACTGTTTATACGATAAACACCGGAAGTGCATCAGCTACAACAACCAGCGATACAGCAGGGACAGTGGGATTAGATAATGTAGGAAAATTGATCGAAGACGCGCTTGCTGCAGGAAAGCAGGTTACAAGTAGTAAATTCCATACAAATGTTACAGATAAAGCCGCTGCTACAGCGGATGCTGCTGTTGTGACAAAAACCATTATTGTTTCTGCTTTGGAAAAAGGAGAGATAAGTTCAGCCCAACTGAAAAATGTAGATACTGAAACGGTTGCCAAAGCTGGGGCTGGAATTACAGATAATACAAAGCCAGTGCTTTCTACCGGCGACAGTGTTACAGTAGACGGAGTTACTACAAAAGCAACAGCAGCAGCTCCAGCGTCTGCAAAAGATATATATGATGCCATTGATGCTTTGGACGCTGACGGCACAAAGAAAGTCGCAATATCAACCGCTACAGAGCAGATTGAATATACAATTGTGGATGAGGCGGATGTAGATGAGGCAGCTTTTAAGCTGACAAAGGATGCAATTTTAGCAAAAATCCATGATGGGGATACCATTAATATAGATGGCGGCGGCGCACAGACGGTTATCGGTGACATTGGTTTGCCAGAGTCTGGAAGTGAAAAGGTAATCAGCGCTGAGAAAGCGTATGAAATGATGGCAGAAGAATTGCAGAATGCTTCCAGTATCGGTACAGATGTTGCAGCTGCTGTAACCAATAACGGGGATGGTAAGTTCACAATTGCACAGGGCAGCGTAGAAGTGAAAAAAGCATTATCTTTCAATCTTCATGTAGGATCTGATGCAGATATGACTAACAAGATCACCGTCGACATTGATTCCATGGATGCAGCAGGTCTTGGAATCAAGGGATTGAACGTATCCGACGACAGCGGAAATTCCGCAACTTACGCAATTGACGCAATCGCAGATGCAATTTCCAAGGTATCTGCACAGCGTTCCGCGCTTGGCGCAGTCCAGAACAGATTAGAGCATACCATTGCGAACCTGGATAATGTTGTGGAAAACACCACAGCAGCAGAATCCCGTATCCGTGATACCGATATGGCTTCTGAGATGGTGGAATACAGCAAGAACAATATCCTTGCCCAGGCAGGGCAGTCCATGCTTGCCCAGGCAAACCAGTCCACACAGGGCGTATTGTCACTGCTTCAGTAATTCTATATTTTCTAAAGAAAACGCCGGCGTCTGCCGGCGTTTTCTTATGAATAAAAATGCAAGGCATGAAGAGAAACTTGGAATTGCCCGGAATATGAAAGCAGATGGTGAACCTATAGAAAAAATTATTCGATATACCAGTCTTGCGAAAGAGAGCATAGAGAAGCTGGAAGTTTGACCGAATATAAGCTATGGAAAAAGGGGTTAGCGTATTTTCGGTGTTTTCTGTAGTGTATGAGGCGCAGCGATAGGAACGCTCATTAGCAGCCCTGCATCAGCATAATTACAGCAGCTGGCATTTTTAATAGATTGCCCACTCTGGCAAAGAATATCATCACAGTTTTAAAATGTCCATTCAAAGAAAGTGTTTTTATGCAGGCAGGAATTTTTACACAATTCAAAAAAATATAGAATGCCCGGATGTTTTCTAATAAAAAGTTAGAGAAATTTTTATAAAAATGCAGAAGGAATTGTTTCTGTACATCTTGCAAATACGGAAAAATCAATATAATTTTCAGAAAGCTACATATATAGTACAATATTATCTTATTATCAGAAAATAATGAGAAAAAAACTATTTACAAGAGCAGGAAAAAGGTGTATATTAATTTCAGTGCAAGGCAGCGCTTTACCATGATAAAGCAAACAGCAGGGAGGATGAGAACATGCAGGAAACAAAGAGAACAGCTATGGGTATGTACGACCCAAGCTTCGAGCATGATAACTGCGGAATCGGTGCAGTAGTCAACATCAAGGGAGTCAAAACCCACAAAACGGTAGAAGATGCATTGAAGATTGTTGAAAACTTAAAGCATAGAGCGGGAAAGGATGCAGAAGGGAAAACCGGGGATGGCGTAGGAATCCTTCTGCAGATTTCCCATAAATTTTTCAAAAAGGCGGCAAAAGAGGCAGGCATTGACTTGGGCGAGGAGAGCGATTACGGAATCGGCATGTTTTTCTTTTCCCAGGATGAGCTGAAGCGGAACCAGGCAAAGAAAATGTTCGAGGTCATTGTGAAAAAAGAGGGCATGGAATTTCTGGGCTGGCGGACGGTGCCCATCGCCCCGGAAAAGCTGGGACAGAAAGCAGTGGACTGTATGCCCTGCATCCTGCAGGGATTTGTGGAACGTCCGAAGCATATTGCCAAGGGGCTGGATTTTGACCGGAGGCTTTACGTGGCAAGGCGTGTGTTTGAACAGTCCAGCGATGATACCTATGTGGTTTCCCTTTCCAGCCGGACGATTGTGTATAAAGGGATGTTCCTGGTAGAACAGCTCCGGCTGTTTTTTGCAGATCTGCAGGATAAGGATTATGAGTCGGCCATCGCAACGGTGCATTCCAGGTTTTCCACCAACACCAACCCCAGCTGGGAGCGCGCCCATCCCAACCGCTTTATCGTACATAACGGGGAAATCAATACCATCCGGGGAAATGCGGACAAGATGCTGGCCAGGGAAGAGACCATGGAATCCGAATACCTGAAAGGAGAGCTGCAGAAGGTGCTTCCGGTGGTAAATGCAGAAGGGTCTGATTCCGCCATGCTGGACAATACCTTGGAGTTTCTGGTGATGAGCGGCATGGAGCTGCCCCTGGCGGTGATGATTACCATCCCGGAGCCCTGGGCAAACAATGGGCTGATGAGCCAGAAGAAAAAGGATTTTTACCAGTATTATGCCACGATGATGGAGCCTTGGGACGGCCCGGCGTCCATTGTGTTCAGCGATGGGGATATTTTAGGAGCGGTTTTGGATCGGAACGGCCTGCGTCCCTCCCGGTATTATATTACGGAGGACGATTATCTGATTTTATCTTCAGAGGTGGGGGTTCTCGAGATTAACCCCACGAAGATTGTGGCAAAGGAACGGCTGCGGCCAGGAAAAATGCTTTTGGTGGATACGGTGCAGGGCCGTGTCATTGATGATGATGAGCTGAAAGAAAAATATGCCGGGAAGCAGCCCTACGGGGAATGGCTGGACCGGAACCTGATTAATCTTGAGGATTTGAAAATCCCAAACCAGCGTGTGCCGGAATATGAGAAAAAGGAACGTCAGAGAATGCAGAAAACCTTCGGCTATACCTATGAATCTTTGAAAGAGGCCATCCTGCCCATGGCCAAAAACGGCGGAGAAGGCACAGCGGCTATGGGGATTGACACGCCTCTGGCAGCGCTGGCTGGGGATCATCAGCCCTTGTTCAATTATTTCAAGCAGAAATTTGCCCAGGTGACCAATCCCCCCATCGACTCCATCCGGGAGGAGGTAGTCACCAGTGCCACCGTATATATCGGGGAGGATGGCAACCTGCTGGAGGAAAAGCCCATGAACTGCCAGGTGCTTAAGGTAAACAATCCCATTCTTACCAACACGGATCTGATGAAAATTAAAGCCATGAAGGTGGAAGGGTTCAAGGTGGTGGAGATTCCCATCATTTACTATAAAAATACCAGCCTGGAAAAAGCCATTGACCGGCTGTTTGTGGAAGCGGACCGGGCTTACCGGGATGGCGCCAATATCCTGATTTTGTCAGACCGGGGCGTGGACGAAAACCATGTGCCCATTCCCTCTTTGCTGGCTGTTTCAGCCTTGCAGCAGCATTTGATTAAGACGAAAAAGCGTACGGCCCTGGCTGTCATTCTGGAATCCGGGGAGCCAAGGGAGGTGCACCATTTTGCAGCCCTTTTGGGCTACGGCGCCTGCGCCATCAACCCTTACCTGGCGCAGGATACGGTAAAACAGCTGATTGATGAGCATATGCTGGATAAGGATTACTATGCAGCCGTTGCAGATTACAATCACGCAATCATCCATGGGATTGTAAAAATTGCAGCGAAAATGGGGATTTCTACCATACAGTCTTACCAGGGAGCCAAGATTTTTGAGGCAATCGGCATAAGCTTGGATGTGATTGATAAGTATTTTACGGGTACGGTCAGCCGTATCGGCGGAATCACGCTGAAGGATATTGAAAAAGATGTGGACGCCCTTCATTCCAGCGCTTATGATCCGCTGGGGCTGGAAACGGATTTGACCCTGGAGAGCAGGGGACGCCATAAGATGCGAAGCGGCGCGGACAGCCATCTATACAACCCATTGACCATCCATCTGCTGCAGGAGTCTGCAAAACGGGGAGATTACCAGCTGTTTAAGGAGTATACCAAGGCAGCCGATGCAGAGGAGAGGAAATCAAATATCCGGGGCATGATGGATTTCCATTATCCCAAAAAGGAAATCCCCCTGGAGGAGGTGGAGCCTGTGGACGCTATTGTGACGCGGTTTAAAACGGGCGCTATGTCCTACGGCTCCATTTCCCAGGAGGCTCATGAGACGTTGGCGATCGCCATGAACCGCCTTCATGGAAAATCCAACAGCGGCGAGGGCGGCGAAAGCCCGGAACGCCTGGTGATTGGCCAGGATGGGAAAAACCGCTGTTCTGCCATTAAGCAGGTGGCTTCCGGCCGGTTTGGGGTGACCAGCCGTTATCTGGTCAGCGCCAAGGAAATCCAGATTAAAATGGCGCAGGGAGCGAAGCCGGGAGAAGGAGGGCATCTGCCGGGCAAGAAAGTGTATCCATGGATTGCCCGTACCAGGCTGTCCACCCCGGGGGTTTCCCTGATTTCCCCGCCGCCCCACCACGATATCTATTCCATTGAAGATTTGGAGCAGCTGATCTATGATTTGAAGAATTCCAACAAGGACGCAAGGATTACGGTAAAGCTGGTATCGGAAGCAGGAGTAGGGACCGTTGCAGCAGGCGTTGCCAAGGCAGGCGCCCAGGTGGTGCTGATTTCCGGCTACGACGGAGGGACGGGAGCTGCCCCAAGCAGTTCCATCCATAATGCAGGCCTGCCCTGGGAGCTGGGCCTTTCAGAAACCCACCAGACCTTGATTTTAAACGGGCTGCGCAACAAGGTGCGGATTGAGACGGACGGCAAGCTGATGACGGGACGGGATGTAGCCATTGCGGCCATGCTGGGAGCCGAAGAATTTGGATTTGCAACCGCGCCTTTGGTAACCATGGGATGCGTCATGATGCGTGTCTGCAACCTGGATACCTGCCCGGCAGGCATTGCAACCCAGAATCCCAGGCTTCGGAAACGTTTTGCAGGAAAACCGGAGTATGTGATTAATTTCATGCGGTTTATCGCCGAAGAATTGCGGGAGTATATGGCAAAGCTGGGCATCCGCACCGTAGATGAGCTGGTAGGGCGCAGCGATTTGCTGAAGGTAAGGGAAGATTTGAATGAGCGGGAAAAGGAACTGGATTTGTCAGGGATTTTGAACAATCCATTTGCAGGGCCAAAGGCAAAAGTAATTTTTGACCCTAAGCAGGTATACGATTTTGGACTGGAGAAAACCAAGGATGAAAAGGTCCTGCTGAAACAGCTGAAATTTGCATTGGAAGGCGGCCGGAAGCGAAGCATTGATGTGGAGGTAGGCAACACGGACCGTTCCTTCGGCACCATGTTCGGTTCAGAGATCACCAAACGGTTTGACGATGCCCTGGAGGAAGACAGCTTCCTGGTAAAATGCACCGGGGCAGGCGGCCAGAGCTTTGGCGCCTTTATTCCAAAAGGGCTGACACTGGAGCTGGTGGGAGACAGCAACGATTATTTTGGAAAAGGCTTATCCGGAGGAAAACTGGTGGTGTATCCGCCCGCCGGGGTAAAATACAAGCAGGATGAAAATATCATTATTGGAAATGTGGCTCTCTATGGTGCCACCAGCGGCAAGGCGTTTATTAACGGGGTGGCAGGAGAGCGGTTCTGCGTCCGCAATTCCGGCGCGGTTGCCGTGGTAGAAGGCGTAGGCGACCATGGCTGTGAGTATATGACAGGAGGCCGGGTGGTTGTCCTTGGAAAAACAGGAAAAAACTTTGCGGCAGGCATGAGCGGCGGCATTGCCTATGTGTTGGATGAGGAAAATGATTTGTATACCAGAATCAACAAAGAAATGGTATTTTCCCAGGAAATCACATCCAAATATGACGTGATGGAATTAAAAGATATGATAAAAGAGCATGTGGCGCTGACCAATTCCCGGAAGGGGAAAGAGGTGCTGGATCATTTCAGCGAATATCTGCCCAAGTTCAAAAAAATCATCCCTTACGATTACAACCGGATGATGATGGCGATTGTGCAGATGGAAGAAAAAGGCTTAAGCTCAGAACAGGCACAGATTGAGGCATTTTATGCCGGCATGGAAAACTAGGGAGGGACGCGGAAATGGGAAAACCAACAGGATTTATGGAGTATAACAGACAAACAGCCAAGGCGGCATCCCCCAAAGAACGGATTGGAAATTTCAATGAGTTCCACACCCCCTTAAGCAAAGAGGAGCAGCAAAGGCAGGGAGCCAGATGCATGGCATGCGGCGTGCCTTTCTGCCAGTCGGGGATGGAGCTTATGGGAATGGTCTCTGGCTGCCCTTTGCACAACCTGGTGCCGGAATGGAATGATTTGGTGTACACGGGAAACTGGGAGCAGGCCTATAACCGTCTGGCAAAAACCAACAATTTCCCGGAATTTACCTCCCGGGTGTGCCCGGCCCTCTGTGAAGCGGCCTGTACCTGCGGCCATTACGGGGATGCAGTTTCCGTGAAGGAAAATGAATATGGGATTATTGAAAATGCTTATGAGCAGGGGTTTGCCAAGGCCAAGCCTCCGAGGGTCCGCACGGGGAAAAGGGTTGCGGTGATTGGTTCGGGCCCTGCGGGCCTTGCAGCGGCAGACCAGCTCAATAAGCGGGGCCATCAGGTCACTGTGTATGAACGGGATGACCGGGTGGGCGGGCTGCTTATGTATGGCATCCCCAACATGAAGCTGGAAAAGCATATCATTGGCCGGAAAGTCCGCATCATGGAAGAAGAAGGCATAGAATTTGTCACCGGAACCAATGTGGGAAAGGATGTGAAAGCCGCCAAGCTGCTGAAAGAATACGACCGGGTCATCCTGGCCTGCGGAGCCAAAAACCCTCGCGACATCAAGGCGGCTGGCAGGGATGCAAAAGGAATTTATTTTGCAGTGGATTTCCTTTCCGCTACTACGAAAAGCCTTTTGGATTCTGGTTTGAAGGATAATAAGTATATTTCTGCCAAAGGAAAGAACGTAGTGGTGATCGGCGGCGGAGATACCGGAAATGACTGCGTCGGCACTGCCCTCCGCCATGGGGCAGCTTCGGTGGTTCAGCTTGAGATGATGCCGAAAGCGCCAATGGAACGGGCACAGAATAATCCCTGGCCCCAGTGGCCCAAGGTCTGCAAAACGGATTACGGCCAGGAGGAAGCCATTGCGTTGTTCGGCCATGACCCGCGGATTTATCAGACCACCGTAAAGGAATTTTTAAAGGACAAAAACGGAAAGCTCTGCGGCCTGGTTACTGTAAAGCTGGAGAGTAAGAAGGATGAAAAAACAGGGCGTATGGTAATGGCAGAGGTGCCAGGCTCCGAGAAAAAGCTGGATGCAGATTTGGTATTGATTGCAGCAGGTTTTCTGGGAACGGAAAAGTACATTGCAGATGCCTTCGGGGTCACTTTAACGGAGCGGACAAATGTGCAGACTGGGAATGGACAGTATGAAACCAATGTGAAAAATGTGTTCACGGCCGGAGATATGCATAAAGGCCAGTCCCTGGTGGTATGGGCAATCCGGGAGGGCCGGGAGGCAGCCCGGGAGGTGGATGCAAGCTTGATGGGCTATACCAATCTTGGCGCTTAGAATGCACCCTGGTGCAGACATACGGGGTATTAAGCCCGTGAAGAAAAATAAAATATATATCCTGTCTTTTTTACAAAAACGGATACGGCGGAATTATTGAATTGGAAGGGGCTGCCGGGAAATGGGATTTACCTGCAATATATAGTTGTGCTGCTGAAAGCACTACAGTATAAATTGTGGATAACCTATCATTTCCCAGCAGCCCCTTCTATGGATTTAACGGCGGTACATGCTGCGGATTCTGCTGGCCTTGTAGCCTGGCACAATCTGGGACCAGGAACCAGCCCCGATTACTCCTAAATATTTGTCCGTATACTGGGACGCCCGGGAGGTGTCCATGTACTTGAAGACGTCAAAGGCTTCCTTGCCCTGGATGCCCAGCAGGAATCCTTGCGCAACCTCCACCGGATCGTCCTTGTAGCTGCGTATGATAAATGCGTCAATCATCGGGTTGCAGGCTGCAATGTAGTAGCTGTAAGCCAATGCTGCCGCCTGGAGGTCTTCTCCCTGGCCAGAGGAATAGCCCTGCTCGGAAAGGATAATCCGCACGGACGAGCCGTAGGTATTTTTGATATAGTCTGTCAGCACCTTCAGGTTTTTCATGGTAACAGAAGGCGTATTTATAGTGTTGGTGATGCCATAGCCGTTCCAGACCCGTGTGTAGGTCAGTGGGAAGGAGTAGGCATGGTAAGCCAGATTCCATTTGAGGCCTTTTTGGATTTTGTTTAAGTGCACCGCAAAATTGTCAATGACCTGTTTTGCACCGTACCGCCTGCCCCTGGAGGGACTCCAGTAGTTATCTGTGCAGATGAAAATATGGGCGTTTGCCTGCTGGCTTCTTACGGCATAATACAGGGCGCGGAAGGCGTAGGCATAGGTCTGGAAATATGCATCATCGGACATGCTGCCTGCATAGTTCCATCCAGCTGGATGGTTCACTTCGTTTCCCAGCACCCAGTTGGATACATAGCAGTTTTTCTGCCCGAATATCATGCCAAGGTAGCAGAACATGGCTTCCATTTTTTCCCTGGATGCATTGGAATAAATGTTCCAGCTGTAGTAAAGGGCGCCTGGCTTGCGTGCCTGCAGATTAATCAAATCGGTATTTCCCGCATGCCAGTCTAACATTATCTGCATGGTTACCACGACCTTTTTCTGGTTGCATTCCTGGATAATCTGCTTGTAATAATCCATGGAATTAAAGTAATAGGTTTTGCCGTTATACAGGTAGGGGACGGTTCCGTTGTCTGCTAACATGGACACCGTCAGGTTCAGGAAATATTGTTTGGCGCTGCAGTCGTCGATTTCGTTCACATCAGAGTAGAACTGGATGCCTTTTTTTGTTTTTCCAGGAGTGTATTTTGTTTTATTCCCTGCGGCCTTTTCTGGTTTGGACACAAAGGAAGTGTTGCTGATTAGGTGGTACTTTTTGTCTTTTTTTACTGCAATCCCGAACATGGAGGTAGCATATCCCTGATTGTCCGTGGTTTTCAGGGAAAATGTGATATTTTTCTTTTTATAGGCTCTGGCCGCCATCTTATAGGGGGTTTTGCGGATGGGGTCTATATAGGCCAGGTAATAGTAGTCATCGGAACTTGCAATCCTGTTTTTCACCGTGGCCTTAACCTGTACGGTTTTGGTTTTTACTGCCTTGCATGATTTGATTTTTGCAGCGTTGGCGGCAGGTTTACGCGTACATTTTACCCATTTGGCGTAAAGGGTCAGGTTCCCGGTGCTTCCCGTTTTTATCCGGTCTGCTCTTTTTTTGAATTTCTTATCCTTGTACCATCCGTCAAAATCATAGCCTTTCCGGGTGGGCTTTGGCAAGGTAAAGGTCTTGGTGTTAACCTTGTAGCTTTTCCGGACCGAGGAGGGCATTTTCCCTTTGTTGGGCTTATAAGAGATTTTGTAGGTGATAGCCTTCCATTTTGCATACAGGGTAATTGTCTGGTTTTTTGTCACGGCAAGGTTTGTTACAGCTGCTTTGTCTTTGTAGGTTTTCCCTTTTCCATCCAATTGAGTGTTCCAGCCAGCGAACGTATAGCCTTTGCGCTTGAAGCTGTTTTTGTTCAGGAGGCTTTTTGTGCCGTACACATGGAGGCTGTCAGCCATCGCTCCGCTGTCAGCCCCGTTGCCTTCATAGTGGATCCGGTAAGAATATCCCTGCCACATGGCGTACAGTTGGACGGTTTCTCCCTGTGTCTGGCTTAAGGATTTGACCTTCTGCCTGTTCGTATAAGAAGTTCCGGTGCCGTCTTTTTTGGTATTCCAGCCCAGGAAGGAATAGCCGCTGCGCTTGAAGCTGTTCTTTGTCAGGGTTTTGCTTTTCCCGTAGGTAAACGACTGGTCATTCATGGAGCCGGTGCCGCCGTTTGGGTGGAAATGCACTTTGTAGGTGATGGCCTTCCAGGAGGCGTTCAGGGTCAGGTTCCCGGAAAGGGGCTGTCCAAAGGAATAGGATGCTCCCGCTGTATCCTTCCAGCCCTGGAACAGATAGCCAGGCCTTAGAAGCACCGGCGCCATGGCTTTTGACAGAGCCTGGCCTTTTTCTACCTTCATCGTTAGTTTTGATGTGTCTGGGTCATTTTTGAGCCTTCCGCTTTTGAAATTAAAGGTGACGATCCAGTACTCCTTGACTGGTTCTTCCGGCGTGCCCGGCTTTTGCGCATCGTCGGGAGACACATCTCTTTGCAGGGATTGCGGCACCTGGTTTGATGCTGCAGGATGTTCCGAAACTGCTGCTTTTGCACTTGATGCTGCAGGATGTTCTAAAACCGCTGCTTTTGTGCGGTTAACAGCCTGTGCATCTGCATTGGTTTTTCCGCTGCCGGAGCCCTGTGCCGCCGCATTTGCTTCTGTGCCAATACAGCCAAATACAAGCATTATGGAAAGAAGCAATGCTGTTATGCGTTTTCCTGTCTTCTGGCTCCATCCTGTGTTCCGCTTTCGTTTTTCCTTCACTTGTGCTGCCTCCATTTCTTTCTCTAATAAAATTTTCTCCTATTATACACATCCAATTACGAATATGCAAATTTTTTTGAAAAAAATTTTGCGGGTGAGAAGAGACAGGCTCTAATGCTACAGCGGACAATTGATATTTCGATACACAGGAAAGGCATCCTGCCTTGACCTGCGTATCCCAATATGGAACGTTCGCTGTAGTGTTAGGAGGGTATGCGTTTATCCATGCTCTTTTCACTTAGCGTTTGCGGCGTCTGCGGTAATATTCGAAACAGGCGAGGCCTTTTTCTGTGCACTCTTTGAGCAGCTTTTTATATATGCTGCTTCGGCTTGCGAAACAGTGGTTTCCTCCTGGGAAAAATTCTGGCCGGGGAGAGGCTGCATGATTTTCTGCAGGATTTCCTCTAACAGGTTCCATTTGGTTTCGTCTAATTCCATAAGCATAGACAGGAAACGTTTTTGGAACGTCTGATGCTCTTTGGCGAAAATATCCTTTACCCATGCGGTGATTTCCTGTTCCCTGCCAGCTTGCCTGTTTCCTATCCGGTTTCGTGGAAAATGGCCAGATCCGGGGGATAAGAGGTAAACACCACAAAGCATAGGAGGAGGATACATACCGCCAGGCAGAGGCTGGCGGCATATGCCTGCAGCCTGCAGGATAATGCAGATTTGTACACAAGAAAAAAAGCAAGGATAACGCTCAAAGCAAAATCCGCAAGATCCAAAAGCAGCATATCTTTCCCAAGAATATAAGTGTATCCATAGAAAAAAAGCGGGATAGATAATGTTCCTGACAATATCCCGAAGCATAGGGAAGAAAGGATGCATGGCTTGTTTTCTTTTAATTGAAAAGCCATTGGAATAGAATAGAGCAGCATTGGAAAAAACAATAGTTTCATATGTTCCCAGACAGATTCATTGACCGGGGTAAAAAAGCCTGCAAAAAAGTTTTGGTTTGTCCAGTCATATACAAAATGTGAAAGCGTCCCCGCTGCCAAGACGAAAAATATTCCAAGGATGCACCAGCGTTTTAATTGTCTCATTTCGGAAAACCACCTCTTAATCAGTATATGCAGATAGCCTGTATCTATGCGGTCTGCCGCTCAAGTACAAAATTTTTTTGAATATGTCCAGCAAAAATGGTTCCAGAGAATTGACGCGCTAGAGTGGGCAATTTCCATTCCGTACGTATTCCAATATGAAACGTTCGCTCTAGGCAGAAACAACATGGCTGGATATGGAATAAAAAGTTGGGAGGAACAGACAAATGATTTCCAAGGATTTCATACTAACATGCCATACAGCTGTCATGTTCTCTATGATAAAATAGTTTATACAAGGGCATCTGCGCAGCTTTCACAGCGTGAAGGCAGATGGACTTTCTTCATTAATATTAATCAAGGAGGAATGGAAGCATGAAGTTGGATGGGTTTGGAATTATGGTAGACAACATGGCGGTGATGGTGGGATTTTACCGGGATGTGCTTGGATTTGAAATCAAAGAGGATGAAAATGCCACAAACGTTTTCCTGGAAAAGGACGGGACGCTGTTTCTTCTGTACCGGAAAAGCGATTTTGAAAAAATGGTAAACAGGAAACTATCGTATTGTTCTGGAGTGAACGGCCATTATGAGATAGCATTGAGCGTGGAGAATTATGCAGCGGTGGACAAGGCTTATAGAGATATTACCGCCGCCGGGGCAGAGGGTATCCTGGAACCTACAACGGAGCCTTGGGGACAGAGGACTTGTTACATTGCAGATCCTGAGGGAAATTTAGTGGAAATCGGTTCTTTTACAGAATAGAAAAGCACGGAGATAAAGGCAGGTGAGTAAATGGCAACCACAAAGGAATTTCATGATTATATTGTGGAGAATCTTCGAAGAGCAGGTGATGTGGCCACCAGAAAAATGATGGGAGAATACTGTGTTTATTTTCAGGATGCAGAAGCTGCAGCAGCTTTCGCGGATCAAAGAAAGCTTATCGGGAACATCTGTGACAACTGCCTGTTTCTAAAACCAACAGAGTCGGTTCTTCGGCTGATGCCGGACGCCCAGCGGGCATATCCTTATGAGGGTTCCAAAACATTGATGGTGGTAGTGGAGGATGTGGAAAATGCAGAATTGATGACGGAAGTTCTGCATGAAATGTATCAGGAACTGCCCAATACCAGAAAAAAAGCAAAAAAGTGATGGGAAATCCTAAAAAGCCTTCTGCTGTGTGAAAAACATAGCGGAAGGCTTTTTTATTCCCGCAGACAGAGAGGCAGGCAGCCGTGCTTGCATGGATAATTGATTTGTGGGAAATTACACGCTCTAGGCTGCTTTTTAAAGATTTACTAAAGAAAAAAGTGCATTTCTTGCGTTAAGAGTTATGGAATGATAGGATAATTACGTAAAATTAAGAAGCTTTCAGGAGGAATCCTTTTGGAATGTGAAATTACCGTTTTTGCAGAGCTGGAAAATTTAAAAGATGTCAATGATTTTATGGCTGGAAAGCTGGAAAGAATTAATTGCTCCCGGCAGGTGCGGATGCAGCTGGAAATTGCTCTGGAAGAGATATTTGTGAATATTGCAAGCTATGCATACCATCCCAAGAGCGGGAAGGCTAAGATTATGCTTTCTGTGGACGAGGAAAGGAAGCAGATATCCGTTCGGTTTGAGGATACAGGCAGGCCGTATAACCCTTTGCAAAGGGATGACCCGGACATTACCCTCGGCGTGGAGGAACGTGAGGTTGGCGGCCTTGGAATTTATATGGCGAAAAAGAGTATGGATCAGACAGCATATCACTATGAAAATGGAAAAAATATCCTTACTATTACAAAAAAATTAAAATAATGGGGTGGGAACATGGGATTTGATATGGAAACGGCAGCCAGGCATCTGGCAGAGTCAGGCGTTTGCGTGACGTGGGGAATCGGGATGCTTTCATTGACCCTGCAGCGCCATCGGAAACAAGGAAAAAAGATTCTGGCAGTTTACCTTATGTTGTTTACTGCCACGCTTGCACTTACCTTTGGGGCAAGCTTCCTGTCCCAGCATATGAAAAATATTGTGTGGAATATGACTGAGAAGCAGGTTGCAGATGTTTCCTATAACCTGGGCTTTTCTCTTCTTTGGATGCTGGCAGACATCGTTCGGATGCTTCTTTCGGCGCTTGCCATTGCCCTCTCGGCTCTTTATGGTTTTACCAATGACAGGGCAACCAAACTTTTTACAGCGGCTTTGATTGTGTTAGCGGCGTTGGTACTGAGCAATTATATCGTTCCCTTAGCCTGCCTTCCCAGGCTTTTTAACAATCCCAAGGCAGATGATGTAGGGGGATTGGCCTATTTCCTTCTGCTTCTTTTGGGGTTTGGGGCTGCCCTCCTTGGATATCGAAGATTTTTGAGGGAAAAGCTTGCAGAAATTTTGGATACCTCAGATAGAAGAATGGGAACCTTTGTGAAGGTGCCTGTCATTTCCTGTATTGCATTTTGCAGTTTTCTTTCTTTTTTCTCTGTGATGGATATCACCTATTTGTCTGTGCGTTTCATGAACCAGGTTGTCTGGTGCGTGCTGCCAGGGATGTTGATTCTTGTTTACCTCTGGATGTACTGGGCAATTTTTGAGGCGGTGGATCTTGCCACGGAATCTATGAGAACAAGGGCGGAGCTTGATGTGGCAAGCAAGATACAGGCTTCTGTGCTTCCATGTGTTTTTCCGGCGTTTCCAGAATACCGCCAGTTCGATATCTATGCTGCCATGGAGCCGGCAAAAGAGGTAGGCGGGGATTTCTATGATTTTTTCCTGCTGGATGAGAACCATCTGGCGCTGGTCATTGCAGATGTATCTGGAAAAGGCGTACCGGCAGCATTGTTTATGATGAGTGCAAGAACCATGATTAAAAATCAGAGTTTCCAGGAAAGGAATCCGGCAAAAACGCTGGAAACAGCCAATGAACAGCTTGCAGGGAACAATGAGGAGGGAATGTTTGTAACGGTATTTCTAGGGATTTTGGATTTGGCCGCAAAAGAGCTTACCTATAGCAATGGGGGGCATAATCCGCCTTATCTGGTGCATGCAGACGGAACGGTGGAGAAGGTGGCGGTAAGGCCTGGGTTTGTGCTGGGAGGAATCAAAGGAATTCGCTACAGGAACCAGAAGGTTTCTCTGGAAACCAATGATAAAATACTCTTGTATACGGACGGGGTCACAGAAGCGGTAAATCAGGAGCTGGAGCTATATGGAGAAAAGCGTCTGGAACAATCCCTAAAGCACACAGAAAAAATGCAGCCAAAGGATTGGATTGAAACGGTGCGGTTATCCTTGCAGGAATTTACCAAAGGCGCAGACCAGGCAGACGACATCACAATGGTAGCGCTGCAAATCTGTGATTGATGGGGGAGAAGATGAAAGAAGAAATGTTTCGGAAAGCCAGCCTGGAGGAATTTGTTTCCCCAGATAAGCTTGACGGTTATATTAAGGTCACAAGCAAAGGGGCATGGGCATTGTTAGGCGGGATATTCTTTTTGCTCATCAGCGCCGGAATCTTCCTTAGGGCAGCCAGCCTCAAAAGAACCATTCCCATAAACGGCATGGTAGAAAACGGAACCATTCATGCCTTTGTAAGCCCAGAGGAAGCAGAAAACCTGCAGCAAGGCATGAAAGCAGAACAAGAAGGCAGAAAAATTGGCAGAATCATCTGGATTGCCAAAGAGCCAATAGAAAAAGAAAAGGCAGGAATCCCCTATTTGACCGATTATTTCCGCGCCACAAAGCTTTCCGCCTGGAACATAGAAATAATCATCCAGCCAGACAACAATCTGCCAGAACACCAAGAGATAACCTGCCATCTTGTAACAAAAGAAGTAAAATTCTGGCAAATGCTTCTAGAATGAGGAAAAACCCATGAAGAAATGCGTAAAAGTCCCCACAATCATCCAGATGGAACACACAGAATGCGGTGCAGCCTCCCTGGCCATGATACTTGCATATTACGGCTGCTTTGCAACCTTGGAACAGCTGAGAATCCAGTGCGGCGTTTCCCGGGATGGGGCAAATGCCAGGAATATTCTGCGGGCAGCAAAAAGCTATGGGCTGGAAACCAGTGCATTCCAGTGCGAGATAGAGGACTTGAAGAATGAAGTGGAATTTCCATGCATACTTCACTGGGAGTTCAGCCATTTCGTTGTCTTATGCGGTTTTAGAAGGGGAAAGGCAGTGATCGCCGACCCAGACCGGGGGCGGGTAACCGTTGCCATGGAAGAGCTGGATAAGTCTTTTACCGGTGTCTGCCTTTGCTTTGAACCGGGAGAAGGTTTTCAGAAAAAAGGAAGCAGAAACAGCCTCATTCAATTTGCAGGAAAACGGGTATGCGCAGAAACCGGCGCCTGTCTCCTGATAGCTCTGGCTTGTCTGGCGGCAACCATATTAGAGGCCATACGGCCTGCGTTCTCCCGGGTGTTTCTGGATGATATTCTTAAGATGGGCAATGAAAAATGGCTGTATCCTTTAGCATTTGCCGTGGCTTTTGCAGCGGTTTTGCAGTTTCTTGCCAATGCCGTCCAGAAAATATATTTGAAGAAAGCAGAGGGAAAGCTTGCCGTTACAGCCAGTGCAGAATATATGCGGCATGTGTTAAGGCTTCCCATGGAGTTTTTTTCCCAAAGGTTCCCAGGGGATTTGGGAGAGCGCCAGCAGGAAAACCAAAGCATAGCCTATGTGCTGCTGCACCTGGCTGCTCCGGCGGCGGTGAACCTGGCGCTGTTGGCATGCTATCTGGTGTTGATGGCAGGTTACAGCCCGGCGCTTA
The DNA here is from genome assembly GCA_947384285.1 of uncultured Lachnospiraceae bacterium. GTDB lineage: Bacteria > Bacillota > Clostridia > Lachnospirales > Lachnospiraceae > Petralouisia. Next base: position 91,859 of record CANDGI010000002.1, on the reverse strand, counting down.
CCCTGGTGGGAATAACGGCTTTTGCAGTAGATTTCATACTGTCGATGTACAGTTCCAGCAAGCGGATGCAGATTGCAAGGCTGCAGCTTCGGGATATGGGAAAGCTGCGTTCGGCAGAATTATCCGGCATTGAAATGATTGAGGCCATGAAAGCCAGCGGCGTGGAGCATGGATTTTTTTGTAAATGGGCGGGGCATCAGGCGGCGGTGAATGCATCTGAAATTTCGAAAATAAAGGTGGAGCAGTATGCAAAGAGCCTGTCTGTCCTGGTATCTTCCCTGGCGAATGGGGCAGTTTTGAGTATTGGTTCCTTTATGATTTTGAAAGGCCGGTTTACCCTTGGCATGCTGATTGCATTTCAGGGGCTGTTGGCTGGATTTTTGTATCCAGCAAAACAGATTCTTTTTGCGGGGCAGAAGATACAGGAAATGCGCACGCATATGGAACGGATTCAGGATATCATGAATTACCGGGCGGAAGCTTCCTGGGACAGCAAAGAGGAAACGGCCAGGCAGGGAAGCAAAGAGAAAACGGCCGGACAGGACAAAGAAGAGGGAATGGCTGGGCTGGGCGGCAAAGAGGAAACGGCTAGGTTAGAAGGAAGAGTGGAGGTAAAAAATGTAACCTTTGGGTATTCCAGGCTGGCAGAGCCTTTGATTACAGAGTTCAGCCTGAGGGTGGAGCCGGGAGAAAAGGTTGCCATTGTAGGAGAATCCGGCTGCGGAAAATCCACCTTGCTCAAATTGATTTCCGGTTTGTATGAGCCCTGGACGGGAAGTATTTCTCTTGGGGGAAAGCCCTTGAAGGAGATTAGCCGGGAGGCCTTGGCAGGCTCCCTGGCAGTGGTGGATCAGAATATTGTGATGTTCGAAGATACCATCGGGAACAATATTAAAATGTGGGATGCTTCCATCGAAGATTATGAGATGATTCTTGCCGCAAGGGATGCCCAGATCCATGAAGAGATTATGGAAAAAGAAAATGGCTACCACACCATGGTTTCCCAAGGGGGAAGAAATTTATCCGGCGGACAGCGGCAGAGAATTGAGATTGCCCGCGCGCTGGCGCAGGATCCAGGGATTCTTCTGATGGATGAAGCTACTTCCGCACTGGATGCACAGACGGAAGCCAAGGTGGTAAATGCCATTGCCGAAAGAGGGATTACCTGTGTGATAGCCGCCCACCGGCTGTCTGCCATCCGGGACTGCGACAGGATTATTGTTATGCAGAAGGGAAAAATTGCAGAGCAGGGCACCCACGAGGAGTTATATAAAAAGAATGGCTGTTATACAAGGATTGTGTCGGTAGAATAGGGGCAGTACAGATGGAAATGTTGGATTGGTTTGAGGAAAAAGCAGCATTGCGCAAAAAGCAGGAGATGGAATTGTTTCAGGATGCATTTGCGGATCTTGCCGCAGCGGTCCAGGGAGAAAAGGCTTTTACAAAAATGCCGTTGAGCAGCCGGAAAAAGACCACAGAAACAGCCAGGCAGATTTTTGATTTTTACCATATCAGAACAGGCAGAATCCAGGTTAAGGAGGGGGATTTTTTAGGGCAGCTGGAAGAACTGCTGCGGCTTCATGGGATGATGCACAGGAAGGTGAAGCTGGAGGATGGCTGGTATAGGAAAGCCACAGGGGCGTTTCTTGGTTTTACCAAGGAGGGCGAGCCAACGGCTCTTTTGCCCAGAAGCCGTGGGTACAGGTATTTTGATTATGAAACAGGGAAATGGGTGCTTGTCAATGGAAAGAACTGGAAGAGGTTCCAGGAACAGGCAGTCTGCTTTTACCGGCCGCTGCCTATGAAGCCTGTGGGAGGAAAAGAATTGCTGAAGTTCTGCGGGGAAACCTTGGGGTTTTCTGATGGGTTCCAGCTGGTGCTGGCATTTTTGGCGGTGAGCCTGGCAGGCCTTGCCGCGCCTTATCTTACCTGGTATATGTTTGAACGGATTTTGCCGGAAAGCAATCAGATGATGTTAACGGTTTTCGCTTTTGTCCTGGCAGGAACCTCCCTGTCCCTTATGCTGTTTTTTGCTGCCCGTACCATGGCCTTTGGAAGATGTTCCGTGAAAATCAGCGTTGCTGTGGAGGCGGCGGTTTTTGGGAGGATGCTTTGCCTTCCAGCAGAATTTTTCAAGAAGTACAGTGCCGGGGAGCTGGCAAAACGCATGGACAGCTTTTTGGAAGCAGTGAAAGATTTGATGGAAGCGGGGGTGCAGTTTTTGTTATCCTTGCTGTGCGCCCTGGTTTCCATGCTGCAGATTGGGTGCATGGCTCCAAAGCTTTTTCTGCCTGCCCTGGGAATTTTTGCCATTGTCCTTTTGATGAATGGAATTGGAGCCTGGTATCAGGCGAAGCTGTCAAGGCGGCAGCTTTTGGCAAAGAGCAGGACGGCAGGGATGGAGCATGCCTTGTATTCCGGTATACAGAAATTGAAGCTGGCGGGGGCGGAACGGAGAGCCTTTGCCAATTGGGCAAGACGGTACCAGGAATATGCCAAGGCAGCCTACCGTCCTCCCATGCTCCTTACCATCCTTCCTGCACTGGCGGCATTTGCAGCTTACGGCGGATGGGCTTTTTTGTTTGGAGCCGCAGCAAAAGCGGGGATGGGGCAGGCTGGATTTATGGCTTTTTGCAGCTCCTGGGCTTTGGTAACAGGAGCAATCCAAAGCTTTCAGGAGGAAGCTGGGATTCTTCCCTGGGCAATTGCGGCCTTTGACATGGCAAAGCCCATACTGCAGGAATTGCCGGAACATTCCCAAGGGAAAGAGCGGGTGAAAAAACTTTCTGGTGGAATAGAAGTAAGCCATGTCTCCTTCCGTTATGCAGAGCATGGCTCAGATATCATCCGGGATCTCTCCCTGAAAATACGCCCTGGCCAGTATGTGGGGATTGTGGGGAAGACAGGCTGCGGCAAATCAACGCTGCTTCGTCTTTTGCTGGGATTTGAACATCCAAAAAGCGGTGCGGTGTACTACGACAGGAAAGATATCCGAAAGCTGGATCTTGTCTCTTTGCGCCAGAAAATTGGCAGCGTCCTCCAGGACGGAGGATTGTTTGACGGGGACATATTGTCGAACATCACAATTGCGGCTCCCTGGCTTGAGCCAAAGGATGCCTGGGAAGCGGCAGGGATTGCCGGGATTGCAGAGGACATCCGGGAAATGCCCATGGGAATGCATACAATAGTCAGCGAAGGGAGCGGAACCATTTCCGGAGGGCAGAAGCAGCGGATTCTCATTGCAAGAGCCATTGTCTCAAGGCCAAAAATATTGATGCTTGACGAGGCCACATCAGCCCTTGACAACTTAAACCAGAGGAAAGTAACAGAAGCCCTTGGGCAGATGAAATGTACCAGGATTGTCATTGCCCACAGGCTTTCTACCATACAGCGCTGTGACAAAATATTTGTGATGGATGAAGGCAGGATTGCAGAGGAAGGGAAGTATGAAGATTTGATAAAAAAGGATGGAGTCTTTGCAGATTTGGTAAAAGGGCAGCAGCTTGTGTGATTGCAGCGAAAAGTAAGATTGAAGAGATGAATGCCGATTCTTTTGCCCGATTCGTTATGAAATGTTAAGGCCGGGAATGAGAAAGGTTTGGATTTTGCAACGGCAGAGGTGTCAGGCGTTCAAGTTTTTATTTCTTTTCCTGAATAAAAAATAAGTGACACATCTTGACTTGTCTATTTCTCCGATTGCACAGGCCAAAAAGCCTCAACGTAGCCCGCTACGCCTACGTTTTTTGGCCTGCACACTCGAAGAAATATCCTGCGCAATCTGTATCACTTATTTTCCTACAGTTCCTAAAAGCGGTCAAAGTGTCTCTGGACAGATACCGAGAGCCGGATTAAGAGGTAATTCAAAGAGGTTTCTAAAGAATTCTAAAGATTCCCCCAAGAAAATTGCAAAAGAAAAAAAACGGTGCTATATTGAAGGCACAAACCAAAAACACATGCTGGGTATGGTTTGGAAATTGTCACAAAAAAATCGGGGCATTTCATTGAAAAAGGGGGATTCCTTATGAAAAAAGAGAGAAAAGCTGCAGATGCAAAAGAAAATACCAGAAGAAAGCTAACAGAAAAAGAGCTGGAAAAGGTGGTAGGCGGACGCAAGGGCGCTCCTGGCGGATGCATACTGGGAAGGAACTAAAAAGACCGCTGTATGAGAGCGTGTGTTTGGAAGGCACAGGATATGGGATGTCCCAGAAATGGGATGTCCCATATCTTTTGGGAAAAATCAATTGGGATAAGGGGGATAAGGATGAAAATTGCAGTTTGTGAAGACGATGCCTTTGAAATGAAACTGATATGCAAGAACCTGGAAGCTGCGCTGCATCACCTGGCAGCTAAGACAGAGCTTGCATGCTTTTTGAATGGAGAAGAGCTGCTGGGAAGGATCCGGGCAGGGGAAACGTATCAGTTATATTTGCTGGACATTATGATGGCAGAAGGAAGGGACGGAATTGAAATTGCAAAAGAAATCTGCGGGCTGGATTTAGAGCCTCAGATTGCATTTCTAACCAGCAGCAGAGACTATGCGGTGGAGGCCTTTGCGGTGGGGGCGATTCATTATCTGGTGAAACCGGTGACAAAGCAGGCGGTACAGGCAATCTTAGAACGGTGGCAGACAAACCGTGCCCAGGAAGAATGCCTGTGTGTGCAAAGCGGCAGGGAAATCCGCAAATTTCCCAAATCCCAGATTTTATATATCAAAAGCAAGGACCGAGGCGTGGAAATCCATATGGAAAACCGCAAATGGAATTCCTGGGTAAAGGCGCCTTTCCATATCATAGAAAAAGAGCTGGAGCAGGAGGCCAAGTTTGCCAGAATTGCCAGAGGGTGTATGGTGAACTTAGAGCACGCCAGGCGGTTTGACACAGCGGAGTGTTTTCTGGTAAACGGAGAGGTGCTGCCAGTCAGCCGCCGGGAGCACAGCAAGGCGCTGAACCGTTACAATGATTTTTTGTTCTGGAAAATGAAGCAGGAAGGAGGGGATTGTGCACAAACGGCAGGAACCGCGCCTGGGCGGTATTGTTGAAAAAAATCGAAAAAGATATAATTTATGATAGAAAGCATAGTTCCAGCGCCGTGATTCCGTTTCGCAGTTCAGAAGAAAAGACACGGCATAAACGAAAAGAATTGCTTCGCTTTTCAAGGGAGGGGATGAAATTGGCAAAGGGAAAAATCTTGCTGGTGGAAGAGGATAAAAAGCTGAGCGCCACGGTAAAGGCACAGCTTGAAAAAAATGCCTGGCAGGTCATCTGGGCAGCTTCCGCCAGGGAAGCGGAGCATAGGATGAGACGAGAAGCCATGGATTTGATTCTGCTGGATACGGATCTCCCGGATGAAAGCGGGGTGGAATTCTGCAAGCGGATTCGGAAGATAACATTTGTGCCGGTTGTTTTTCTGGGAAATACAAGCGATGGGGACAGAATCGCGGAAGCCTTAAATAACGGGGGCGATGATTATGTGGCAAGGCCGGTGGAGCTAAAGGTGCTTCTTGCCAGGATTGAATCGAATGTCAGACGCTGCCGGACATACCAAAAAGGCAGGCTGAATGGGAGGATTCTGGCATTTTGCCAGTTTCGCATTGATTTATCCAGGCATATGGTATGGAAGATGGATGATAGCGGAAAGCGCAGGGAAAGGCTGCATTTATCCCCCATTGAATATAAATTGCTGGAACTGTTTATTTCCAACATGGGCAAGCTTCTAACCTATGGAGAGATTTACCAATGCGTGTGGAAAACAGATGATTTAGGGGATGTGCGGACCGTGATGGTCCATGTTTCCAATCTGCGGAAAAAGGTGGATGGAAAAGACAGCGGCATGATTCAGACCGTCCGTGGAATCGGCTATGTATTCTATGACAGGTAAGGAGGTAAGAAATGTGAAAAATAACCAGTTATTTCCTTTTGAGCGCAATCGGTATTATTCCGGCAAGATGCTTACCTCCCCTGATTTTCAGGCAGAGCAGGCATACTTCAACAATAAAAGGCGTTTTATCAATTCCATAGTTCATGGTTCGGGGATTCTATGCGGCTTAAATGTGTTCAGCTTGGATGATTTATCTGTTTTGGTGGAGAGCGGAGCAGCGATAGATGATTTCGGGCGGGAAATTGTAATCCCGGAATCGGTGGTGAAAAAGCTATCTGCAATCCCAGGGTTTTCCCAGATTAAGGGGAAGGAAACGCTGCTTTGCATACGTTACCAGGAGACGCCGATACAGGCTGTCTTTGCAGTGAACCAGCAGGAAAAGGGCGATTCCTATGAATATAACCGGATGAGCGAGGGATATGAATTATTTTTAAAGGACGAAAAAGAGGCGGCAGAGGGCTTCCGGCTGGAAGACAGTTTTTTCCGGAAAATCTGTTTGTGCAAGGAGCAGGATTTTCAGATAGAGCTTACCATGCCGGCGGCTGTGTGCAAAGGCGTGCTTGTAAAGGTTCATCTGGAACTGGAAAAATTGTCAGAGGAGCCTTTGCCCATCACCTGGCAGGGAACGCTCCAAATGCCGGCTTTTCGGACTGAGGATGGAAATCATGAACTGCAGATGGGATTTGAAGGGCTGTCGCTGGAAAAAGGAGAGACGGCAGGGAAAGATTACTGGGTGGAAGCGGAGCATCCGCAGGAGGGAAAAACCGACTTGGTGTTCCAGGCGGAAAACGGAAATCAATTGTTTCGGGCAGGAAACGGAAATCAATTGTCCCAGACAGAAAACGGAAATCAATTGTACCAGGCAGAAAACGGAAATCAATCCTTTCAGGTGCAGATTTGGGAGGAGCATCCCGCCCAGCTTGTGATGGAGGAAGCAGCCAGAACCAATCTGGAAATGCTGAGCCTGGAACAGAAAAAAGATTATGTGGTTCTTGCCAAGCTGAGATTGCTGCGAACAGACAGCGCCTATCTGATTGACCAGGTGACGGAACGGGGCGTCAAACGATATATCTGTGCGCCTGGCTGGGAAGGAAAACGCAGGGAGTATGGCTCATATTTCCGGGAGAACGTTCCTTTGCCCCGTGGGAAGGAAAAGAAAGGAGAGGAACAAGTAGAGCTTCCCACAAATGCAAAAACAAGATGGGATACGCCGTTTCTGTCCACAGGAATCCTTGAGATACCGCTGGGCACGGGAGCGAGAAAAGGAAGTATCTGCTATTCTGGGGAGATTATGCATGGGCTGGGCAGGGGCAATGTGTATGTGGAGCTGGGCCTGGAATGCTGCAGCGCAGAAACGGTGCCAGGAGCCAATGGAAATAGCGCTGTTTATGGAAAGAACGCCGTTTATGGAAATAGCGTTGTTTACGGAAATGCAGCTTTATTCCCAAGGGAAACGGAAGGGATGGGCTATGTGGAGACGGCAGTAAAAGTACTCAATGATAAAGGGAGCTTTATCGCTGCCGCAAAGCTTCTGAAAAATATCAGCGCCCCCTTGCTTACCTGCCGGTGGGTTGCCGTGCTATTCCCTTCTTTCCAGCAAGCATGGGAGGAAGAAGATGGGGAGGGAAGCATTCGGGCAGACACGCCTACCGTCATTTTAGGCATAAGGGAAAGCTGTTATTTCCATGTAAGCTTCCATCACATGGAGCCTGCAAGCCTTACCTATGAATTGACGGAACCAGGAAGCGGAGCGATTACCCCGGATGGCGTGTACACGGCTCCAGGCAGAGAAGGGGTATATGAAATCCGTATTTACTGCACGGACATGCCTGTGATTTGTGCGTATGCCTATGCGGTGGTACGCACAAAGCAGGACAACGGGAGCAGGCAGGAGTAGCCCATGGTTTACAGTGAAGAGGAAAGAAAATGGAATCCTATATGGAAGGTTCAGGAATATGAAGCCAATGATGTGTGGGTTGCAAAGGACATTCCAGCAGGATGGCATAGCGCAAAGGCCTTAGCGTCCCCGGTTCCCTTTGGACAGGGGCAGGCATGCAGATATTATACGATGCTTGCAATAAAAAAACATGAGACAGCAAAGCTTCTGATGGAAATCTGGGAGACAGGGAAAAAAAGCGGCAGGAATCCGCAGGGACAGCAGGTCGCCGGAAAAGACGGATTCTGGGTGGCGTATCCCTGCCAAAAAGCCAGGCCGCTGGATCAGTTTTTTCAAACGGAAGCCCGTTCCCAAGAAAAATGCCAGAAGATATGCCAAAGCCTTCTTGCAGCGTGTATCTCTTCCAAAGAGCCATGGCCTGTGCTCTACCTGATTTTAAAACAACGGCAGATACATATGCAAAAAGACGGAAGCATTTTCCTAGGGTATCAGATAGATCTTAGCCAGCTGAACCCAGATGCAGGAGAACAGGAATGTGCCATAAAATGCGCAGAATTAATGTTGGAATTGATGCAGGAGCCATCGAAAATGCATACAGCCGGAAGGAATCTGATTGAGAAAAAAATTCAAAAAGAAGGATACCAGGATTTTTTAGAATTGCTCCAAGACATCCATCTGGATTTTCCTATCCAAAAGAAAGGAAAATTCAAGGAGAAAATAGGGAAATTTTTTAGGAAAAAACGTAAGGTTTTGATACGTGTACTTTTGGCATGTTCTCTTTTGATTGGCATAGCAGCCTTTCTCATGCTGTTTTCCCAGATAACAGTGGGCGATATTCCTTTTTTACGCATGTTCACCAGTTCCTTTGAAAAGATTGGCAAAGAGTCCTTGATTCAGTAAATTATATTTCGATACACAGGAAAGGGCATCCTGCCTTTCCGCCCCAATCCAATATATAAAGGAATGAGAAAATCTATGAAAAGAATACAAAAGCTGCTAAGCATCACCCCCAAAAGCCAAACAGACTACCTCCCCATCTTTTCCTGGCTGGTCAGCAAGCGCCTGGCAAAAGCAGCCATGCTTTCCCTTGGCCTGCTGGGCCTGTGCTGCTTTTTCCTGCTGCATCCCCCCTCCCGAAAGGGAGCAGGAGGAACCCCAACCTATGATTACAACTCCCCTCTGCTGAAATTTGCCAAAGGAAACGTAAGAATCCGGGCAAAGTCCGGGTACATTGCCTACGAAGGGAATGTAGAGCAGGGTGCTGTTTCTGGAAAGGGAACCTTGTATCAAGCATCCGGCGAAGCAGCCTATACCGGAGAATTTGCACAAAACCAGTATGAAGGGGAAGGAAAGCTCTATTACCCAGGAGGGAAGCTGAAGTACCAGGGCGCCTTCCAGGAAAACGAATTTAACGGCATGGGAATCCTTTACCGGGAAAATGGGAGCAAAGAATACGAAGGAGGGTTTGAAAGGGGCAAAAAGCATGGGGAAGGGAAGCTGTTTAATTCTGGGAACCAGGAAATATTTTGCGGCAATTTCAGCCAGGATGAGCTTTTATACAGCGATTTCCTTGGGAAAACAGCGGAGGAAACCAGCCAGGTTTACCAGGGCAGAAGAAAGATTTATACGGGTGGGGAGGGGGAGTTTTCCGTAGTGATGGAAGAGATTGATGCGGTTTACTGCGGTGCTTTGAATGGGGCGGCTTTGGAAGGCAGCGTGCAGGTGGAGGGGATTTATGTGCTGAAAAAGCAGATTTCCATCAAGGGCAGCTGCTGCACGTCCATTCCAGAGCTGAAAGCGCTGCTGGGGGAGCCGGAGTATGAGGGAAATGCGTCCCTTACCCTGGCAGAAGCCGTTGCGGTTTCCTATCTGAATGAGAAGGAAAGCAGTCTGTTTGGCCCGGGAGATATGGAGCTTGCCAATGAGTTTTCGGACGTGGCAGTGGTGGAGGATTACGATTCCAGTTATCTGGTTTATCTGTATTCTTTTATGGAAGAGGGAATCCGGTATACTTTTTTCAGCAAGGAAAAGAACGGGGAATTTGCCATGTATTTTATGGAGAAGGGGTAACAGCCATGGAAGGAAAGAAAAAAATCATCGGTATTGCCCTTTGCCTTGCTCTGGCGGCCGGGGCTTTTGAACAGGCGTATGCCATCAAAAGCTATGGGGCAGGGAGAACGCTGAATGTCACCCAGGCAAAGACAATGGCAATGGAAAACAGCAGCGCTTATCAAAAGCTTCAAGATAAGCTGGCATTGTCCCAGGTGAAGTACCAGGAGGCGATAAAATCCATCCGGTTAAAGAAAAAAAACATGGCATCCTTCCGCTGGACGCCCCTGTTGTCTTTCAAGTTCCCGGAGAAGCCGGATCTGGCAGAAGAATTTGAATTCACCTATAAACCTATGCAAATCCAGTCCGAGATAAACGGCCTGCGCCATGAAATGTCGGTGGTGCAGTATGATGTGTATGAAACCGTTGGAAACCAGTTTACAGAAGCCTACACCCTCCAGGAAACCATTGGATTTTATGAAGAACAGCTGGAAATGCGGCAGGAGGATTTAAAGCGCATCCGGGCAAAGCTTTTGGCTGGACAGGCCAATGCAGATGACGCAGCTTCCCTGGAAAAGGCCGTCCGTTCCCTGGAACAAAAGACAGCCGGGAAGGTGCGGAAGTTTGAAAAAGCAAAGAAGAAGCTGGGAGAGCAGATAAATCTGGATGTAAGGAGCGGATACCGTTTTCTGAATCCTTATATGGAGACGGACATGAGCCGGGCAGACCTTGCCGCCCTAAAAGAGCACACACTGGCTGAGGATCAAAGCTTCTATGAGGTAAAGGCGGCCGCTCAGCTTCAAAGGATTGCATTGGACACCAATTATGCCATGATGCGCAGCCAGTACGGAGGCAGGATGGATCGGCTGGATTCCTTTCTCCACAGGGTGAAAAGCGGCGGGAGCATTCATTCCGATGCCTTAAAAGCCCAGTATGACAAGCTGCTGGAGGATGTGGACGCGCCCTGGCAGGGCAATATCAAAATCCTGTTTATCAAAATTCCTAAAGAGTGGTTCAAGGGGCAGATTTCCGGCGTGCGGTATGTGGAGGATGAGCCTTATACCTTGTATACCAATATTTTGGAATACCAGGAGGCGGTAAAGGAGGAAGCAGATGCAAAAAAAGAGCTGCTGGATATGGTGGAAGAAAGTTATGATACGGTGATAACCGCAAAAAATGCCTATGATTCCCTGAAGGAGGAGGTGGATTCCCTGGAACAGGAGGTGGAGCTTGCCCTGGTTTTGAACCGGGCTGGGAGCCTGTCTTTGGAGGAATTAACCGCATTACAGGAGATGTATGAGGAGAACCAGCTGACGCTGTTAGAAACCTTGTCTTCCTATACCCAGGCTTTGTATTCCCTGGACGGGCTGTGCTGCGGGGCAGCCACATCCCTGATGTATGAAGCTGGGACAAGCCCAAAGGCAGCGCAGGGAGGAGACAGCCTGGTGGAGGAAGAGCGGATGGAGGGAGCCCGTTACGATATCAGGACTTATGCGGAGGACAATCTTTTTGAAATCGGGATTTCCATCCCGGAAGGATATGGACTGGAAATCACATCCTTTGAGCTGTGGATTGACAATGTAAAGATCGGGGAACGTACCAGCTTGAGCCAAAGGCTGCGCCATCTTGCGCTGGACAAAGAGCAGGCAGAAAAAGTGGTTCTTCGGCTGTACCAGGGGGATACCTTTATCGACGACTGCGTGATTGACCCGGCAGAGTATGAAGGGCCGCTTTCGGTTGTGGGCGGCTATCGGAGGAAAGAGGAGGAAGATTTGACTGTGGCAAAGTATCAGGTGCAGGCGCGGGAAAACGGCATGATGAGCATTGCAATTACGCCTATAAGGTCGGCAGGAGAGGAAGCCCCCGCCTATTACAGCCTGGAAAACCAGGAGGGAAAACAGCTTTTCGGAGGGAGCCTGCTTCCCGTGGAGCAGCCCTTTACGTATCTGTCTTTGTTAAATGGAAGTTTGGAAGAATTGAAGGTAAGGTTTTATGACGGAAGCCAGGGAGAGATGTACCAGGCAGAGTTTGATACAGATTCCCTGAGCCTGAAAAGGGAAAAGATATCATGAATAAAAAGAAAAAATATGCCGTAAGGGCAGCTGCTTTTTGCGCCCTATTGATTTTCACATGGCATACCTTAGGAACCATAGAGGTGCAGGCATTGCTGGAGGAAGAGCAGGCAGTCCATATCACAGCATCGGAGATTGAGGATGCTACCCTTCTCATAGGAACCCATCTGATTCACTTAAGCGCCATGAATGATGAAATTTACCGGATTGCGGCGGATTCCGCTTCCCAAAGCGGCCAGGATCTGCAGTATTACAAATCTGAGCTTGCAGAAGGCATGTGGTTTGACATTTCCAACGCTTTTTCCTTGAAAGATATTACAAAAGAAGGAACCCCGGTGGAGGATGAGGTGATAAATGGATTGTTTTTGACCCACCATACCAAATCGGATGGGATTACCTATGATCTGCGGACGGGACAGCCCATTTGCATGTTCGATCTTTCCGATCCGTATGATTTGGAACATTTGAGTGAGCTGGAGCCTTTGAAGCTGCAGTATGATATTCTGGCAGGCAAGCAGGATAAGGATGAAACAGATGAATTCTATGAGGAAAAAATCAGGGAGTTTTTCGGAATGGATGTAAGGGATGAAGAGACGGGGAATCTGGACGCACAGCTTTTGGGGCTTCAAAATTATTATATGCAGGCCAGCGCAGAGGACAGGCTTTCCCTTACAGCAGTTATGGAGGCTGTGGATGCCGCCAGAAGATCCATGGTATTGAGCAGGCTCCGGGAACCGCTGGGACAGTTGATGGAGCTTCTTTTGGGAAGCCAGGCAGGGATTTCTTTGGAAGCTGGCGGAGAATTGAAGGAAGGGGCAAAGGAAAGCCTGAAAAATCTGGAGGAGGGCATTCTAACGTATGATTCTATGAAGCTTACAGAAGGGACAACCATTCTTGGAAAAGAAGAATATGCAGTGAGCCAGGCGCTGGCAGATGCTGCCAGGGCAGGGGATTTTGCCTCCTGTGAAAATTTGGCCGAGAAGGCTGCGCTTTTGGGCAGCATCAAACAAAACACAACAAGGGATGCCGGAAGGGAACTGGAATATTTAAAGAATACCATTCTTCCGGCGGCCAAAAAAGCCTATGAAGATCTGCTTATCAATGGGCCGGGAGAAAAATATCAGAAGGAGGCCTCCCGGGAAAATGCTGCCCAGGGCATGTTGGATGCGGCCTTAAAGGAACAGTTTTACGCAGCACAGGCAGCCAACAGCGAATTGCAGTTTTTGGAACATGCGGCTCTTTCAAAGATGTCTGCCCAGGAAGGAAAGGATTTTCTGCAAACTCTTCTTCAGGAAGGGGAGAACCTGAAAAATAGTATCAGGGATGATGCATTTTCTTCCTATGCAAAAGACAGCATAGATTCCTATGCAAATGATTTGAATACCTTGTATGCACAAAGGAATCCCACGGAACATGAAAGCGGACAGGCAAGGCTTCTGGAGCAGAAAGAGAAGAAACAGGAAGAGAAGCTTTCCGCCCTGGAAGCCAATGATTTGGCTGGGGCCAAAAAAGCAGAAGCACAGATAGCGGAGTTGGATAGGCAGATAGGCAGATTGGAAAAACAGATGGAGGAATCCGGGGAAACGCTGGGGGAGGATTCAGATACAGCCAGCTCCCAACAGAATGCAGATTTGGCCGAAGGGGAGGGTTTTCACATTCTTACTCCCTCGCAGGAGGAACTGCAAAGGCTGCTGGAAGAGCAGGCTGGCGGGAAACTAGGAGAGCTGGGGCAGGAGGAGCAGGCGGCAGTTCTCTTGGCATTGCTGGAATTCCTGGAGCAGTATCAAAGCACTACAAGTAAGCAAATGGCGCAGATTCTGGCGGCACAGATGGAGGCCGATGGAAATTCCTATATCTTCCGGCAATACAATGATCCGGTGTACGAATACATTCCGATAAAAAATATTTCAGAATGTTTGGGCTTCCGGTATGTTTTTGATCACCAGAAAAAGAAAGCTACCCTGGCAAGGAAAGGCAGTTTCTATACCTTCCATGCCTTTGCATCCACGTATGAAAAGGGGGAGGGAACCGAAGAATTAAGCAGGAATGCAGGCTTTTTGGAGGATATTTATCTGCCAGAGGAGGATGCACAAGAGTTTTTCCAATGCAGTTCCCGGTATGTGCCGGAAAGCGGCCTGGCGTTGTTGGTTACCAAGGAAATGGAGACAAGGGCTTCGGAGTATCTAAGCATGCTCCATGCAAGCCTGGGAGGGTAGGCTATGGCGGATTATTCGATTATCGCCGATATCAGCAGATATTTGGCTGGGGTATTACGGGAAAAGATGTGCCCGGAATTGATTCTGGCTCCTTCGCAGATTGAAATTGCAGATCCCGGGGAAAAGGGGAGGGATTATATGCTGGGGCTTTTCTTGTACCATATGGAGGAAGAAAAGGAGGTTTCCCTGCCAAGGTTCCGGGAAACCGGAAAGATGGCTTTCCGCCAGCCGCCGAAGCTGTACCGGCTTTACTTTATGGTTTTTATCAACCCTGCATCCCAGGCAAATTACAAATCCGTGGATGTACAAAGAATCATCGGCCGCACGGCGCAGGTGCTAGGAGACCGGATGCAGGTATCGCCTAATCTGCTGCAGCCATGGCTTGAAATGCCGGAGCCTCCGGTGCTGCTGTCCCAGACGCAGATAAGCCTGGAAACAAAGCTCCAGATTTGGCAGGCGGTTGGACAGCCATACCGTTTCAGCCTTTTTTACCAGGCTGCGCCGGTATTGATATCCAGTGAAAACATTATGGATATTGTTCCGGTCAGGGAGGTGCAGGTTTCCTTGGAAAATATATGAGAGCACCCGGCTTCTGCAGCAGGATGGGGTTACAATGAAAGCACCCGGCTTTTGCAGCAGGATGGGGCAGCAATGAAAGCTGCCAGCTTCTGCAGCAGGATGGGGTTACAATGAAAGCACCCGGCTTTTGCAGCAGGATGGGGCAGCAATGAAAGCTGCCGGCTTCTGCAGCAGGATGGGATTACAATGAAAGCTGCCGGCTTCTGCAGCAGGATAGGCTGCGCATGGCGTGGATGTATTAAGAAGAAAGGAAAAATAGTTATGGCGGAATATTTATCACCAGGAGTATATGTGGAAGAAATTGACAATTCCCCCCGCCCTATGGAAGGGGTGGGGACAAGCACCGCAGGATTTGTTGGCTTTGCAGAAAGAGGCCCCTCTGCCGGGGCGCCGGCGCTTGTCACAAGCTTTGCAAGCTACCGGAAACAGTTTGGAGGGTATTTAAGTGGTTTTACCCACGGAAATTTCCGCTATCTCCCTTTTTGTGTGGAGCAGTTTTTTGCAAATGGCGGCACACGCTGTTATATTTCCCGTGTGATTCCCAAGGACGCAAGAAAGGCAAGGGCAAACGTGGGAGCCCTTTCTTTTGAGGCGGCAGATGAGGGGAAATGGGGGAATAAAATCCGTGTGGAGATAGAAGGGATGAAAAGGCGCAAGCTGCAGTTGATTGCAGAAGAAAACGGCGTTTACACGGCAAAGTCCCTGGAAGGTTTTCGGGAAGGGGATATTGTAAGGGCGGGGGAAGAATATAACCGGATTGTGAGCATCCTTGATAAGAAGGTTACATTTGAAAAGGGATTTGAACAGAATGTGGTAGACCCATCCTTGCTGCCTGGGGTCGTCCTGTTTCTTGAGGAGCTGCAGGTGGTTGTCTCCTGCATGGAGGAAGTGGAAAAATATACGGGAGTTACCTTTAATGCATCATCTCCGGCTTATATTGGCGCCCGTATGGAGCGGTCTGCGCTGGTGAAGGTGGCAGCCGCGCCCTTGGAGGAGCCAAGGAGCTTGATGGATGCAATTTTTCAGGAAAAACCATGTACAGTCTGTCTGGCACAAGGGTCGGACGGCTCTGTGGGAAAAGCAGGCGCGGATACCTTTATCGGGGAGGATAAAGGCCCGGGAAAGCGCACGGGAATCCAGGCATTTTTGGAAAATACCAATGTGAGCATGATGGCGGTTCCAGGTATTACGATTCCAGAGGTTATGGTTTCTTTGGTGGCACACTGTGAAAATGCAAGGAGCCGTTTTGCGGTGCTGGATATGCCAAGGGATGCGGTAAAGCCGGAAGATTTGGCGGAATACAGGAGCATGGTGGACAGCAGCTATGCCGCCATGTACCATCCATGGGTCCAGGTATTTGACCCGTCTGCCGGCTGCCCAGAATTTATTCCGCCCTCCGGGGCCGTGATGGGAGTGTATGCCAGGACAGATCGAAACCGCGGCGTACATAAGGCTCCGGCAAATGAAACCGTAGCGTGCACAGGGCTGAAAGTAAATTATACGAAGGTGGAGCAGGATTTATTGAATCCCCAGGGAATCAATTTAATCCGCGCCTTTGCCGGCCAGGGAATCCGTATCTGGGGTGCAAGGACAGCCAGCAGCAGCAGCGCCTTCCGTTACGTCAATGTGCGCCGCCTGTTTATTTATGTGGAAGAGAGCATTCAGGCAAATACCAGCTGGGTGGTGTTTGAACCCAATGACCCTGCCCTGTGGTCTCGGGTGTCCATTTCCATCAATGCTTTTCTGGAGGGGCTGTGGCGGGCAGGGATGCTTGTGGGAGACAGCGCTGGGGAAGCGTATTTTGTCAATATCGGGCCGGATACCATGACAAAAGATGATATCCAGAATGGAAAGCTCATCTGCGAGGTGGGCATTGCACCCTCCAGGCCAGCGGAATTTGTCATTTTCCGCGTCAGCCAGAATACAGCGGAAGGCGGAGAATAAAAAATAGAGAAAGAGAGGAGAAAATCATGCCAGCGATGAAAAATGTAAGCGCGCTGCCCTATCCTATGACAAGCATGAATTTTGTTGTCACGGCAGGCACAGGGGTTGCCTCCTTCAGCGAGGTGACAGGGATTGAGGCAAGCGTCGATGTGGTGGAATTCAGGCAGGGGAACTCCATAAGCCTTGCCCCCATCAAGGTTCCGGGATTGGTTCATCATGGGAATATAACACTAAAATACGGCTATATCATGGATGACAGTTTCCGGAACTGGGTAGCACAATGCGTCAGTTCAGAACGGGGGATTACCAGCAGGGATAAGAATTTCCGCCTGGACGTCCGGGTGGAATTGATGGACACAGGAGCTTCCGTGGAAATGCCGAATAAGATAAATACAGAGGCAGCAGCTGCCGGAGGAAATGTATGGGTATTTAAGGAGGCCTGGGTAACCAAATATAATGGGCCGGATATGAATGCAATGAACAGCCAGATTGCAGTGGAATCCATAGAGCTTGCCTATGAATCACTGGTGATTGCGGGAAACAAGGCTGCGGCATCATCCTCAGGCGGTGCCAGCTAGGAATTAAGGAGGCATTATGCAGACAGTTTATGAGTTTGAGCTGCCCAAAGGTATTGTAGACGAAAAGGGGCAGGTGCATAAAAAGGGAAAAATGCGCCTTGCCACCGCAGGGGATGAAATCAGCGCCACAAGGGATCCGCGGGTTCTGTCAAACCCCTCCTTTCTCACCATAGCCGTACTTTCCAAGGTGATTACGGAGATAGAGGGGATGGAGATTATTTCAGCCACGCAGATTGAACAGTTTTTTACCGCAGACCTGGCCTTTCTCCAGGATATGTACCAGAGAATCAATGATATTGAACCTCCAGCCATGCAGGTAGTCTGCCCGGAATGCGGAAAAACCTTTGAGACGCCCCTAAATTTTACGCGAGAGGGTTAAGGCTGTATCCCAAGGACGAGCTTTACAAAGAGATGGCATTCATTTCCTATTATTTCCACTGGAGCAATGGGGAAGTGATGGAGTTGGAGCATGCAGTAAGGCGGCGGTGGTGCGAAGAAATTTCTTCTATTAACCGCAGCCTAAATCCCTCGAAAGAAAACAGCAGAAAAGAAAAAAGCATTTTTGATTTGAAACCTACGTTTCATTAGAAAGGAAAACATATGGCGTCATGGAATGCACAGGAAAATCCAAAAGCCCCACAGGGAAAAGAGCCTTTGGCTGGCTATAATTTTCTTTTGCGGGTAGAGGCAAGATATGACCTGGCCTGCAAATCCGTGCAGGCATTCCGAATGGAACAGGAATACGATTATATCCAGGAAGGTGGGCAGAACGATTATGTCCACATACGAAGGAAGCCCGCATCCAGGCCGCCAGAGCTGGAAGTGGAGCGTTATGTGGTAAGCGGCGATGTGGATCCGCTTCCCCTGGGGGCTGTGCTGGAGCAGCCTTTGCTGCTTTTGGTAAGCAGGAAATTAAATCAGTTTGAGAAAGCCAGCAGAAGCTATGCCTTTAAAGGCTGTGTGGTGACGGCAAAGGAATATAAGGGGATGGACGCCCTGAGCAGTGGATTGTTGACAGAGAAAGTCACGATTGCATACCAGGAACTGCTGGTGGAGGAAAAGGAAGGGTAAGCCCAAAACGTTATGTTGATATTGAAAGAACCGATAAAGTTGAAAATCTTTGTCCCGATGGTACATGCTTTGGATGGGTTTGGAGAAAGAATCCGTGGAAATTACAGTTTGATGCAGGTAGAATACGGCCGGGAGGAGCTGTTTCATCTGATGTGCCAGCCAACGGAGGTATACTTGCAGGAAGGCGGCATGACAACCCTTGCAATCCAGAATAGAAATGAGGATTATCAGAAAGTGCGCCTTTCCCTGGTACATAATCTATGGAACAGGCTTATCGTGGCAGATTCCATTGGATTTACCTATCAGGACGCCGTATATGTACAGATTATGCTGCAGAAGCTGGGGGTAAAAAATGTATCTGAATTTATGGGGCAGTTCTATGAGATACAGGAGGATGCCAAAAACATCAAAGAACTATCTCGCTTATACGAAACCAATAAAGATTACCTAAGGGCAATGGCTCAAAGGATAGAAGAAAAGGAAAGGCTGGAACGGGAGCATATAGATATAGGGCGTATGGAAACAGAGCGCACAGATGTAGTCCCGGTTTACTGGATTCATGATAAAATTTTCACGCGGCTGCAGTCTGCGGATCTTTATCATATAGCAGCCGCGTTCCAAAAAAATGTGCTGTATGGATTTTCCCAGATTGAAAGCGGGGAAGCCGCCATGGCAGAGCAGATCCGCACTGCAGAAGCCTTGAAGCTTAAAAGGCTGGAACATTATGTCCTTATGGAAAAAAGCCCTTTGATAGGCCAGAGGGTGAATCGTTACGAGAAAGGCACAGGAGAAAAAACTTACCTGGAAGGAGATATGATTCGTGAACTGGCAGCGGCAGCTCTTTTGAATGTTTCTGAAAGCCTTTTCCAGGCCTGCTTCAATCTAAGGCAGAACCATCGGGGAAACTGGTATCAGTTCCAGGGAGGGTTTGGAAAGATATTGGAACATACGCTGAGCCGTTTCCGGGCTTATCATTTTCAGCAGATATGGCTGGGGAAGCAGGAAAAGAACAGCCAGTACCAGAAGTCTGTGAATGAATTCCGAAGGCAGGAAATAGAAATGCTGATGGCATTTTCCCAGAGGAACGACTTTGATGCAGAAGAAAATACATGGTTTTTGCAAGGAAAGATAAGGACAGAAGAAAATACAAGGTACATGCAGGAAAAGTTAGGGAGAGAAGAAAACACAAGGTACTTGCAGGAAAAGATAAGGAGAGAAGAAAGCACAAAGTACATGCAGGAAAAGATAAGGAGAGAAGAGAGCACAAAGTACTTGCAGGAAAAGATAAGGACAGATGAGGAAAGTATAAGGTTTTTGCAGGAAGAAGCAGGGAGAGAAGAAAGCGCAAGGCTTTTACCAGAGAAGGCTGGGAGCCTAAAAAGAAACCTCTCATTCTTGCAAGGAGAAATAAAAAATGAAGAAGAAAACATGATCTTCCTGCAAGAAAAAACAGGAAACGCAGAAGAAAACATGCTCTTCCTGCAAGGAGAAATAAAAAATGCAGAAGAAAACATGCTCTTCCTGCAAGAAAAAACAGGAAATGCAGAAGAAAACATGCTCTTCCTGCAAGAAGAAATAAAAAACGCAGAAGAAAATACAAGGTTTTTGCAGGAAAAAGCAGGGAAAGCACAGGAAAATATACGGCTTTTCCAGGGAGAGAAGCCAGCAGCGGAGGGAAGCCTGTACCATGTAACAGGAGAAGACGAATTTCAGGCATTAGAAGGAATCAAACCGGAAATACCAGAGGGGAGCCTGTATCATGTAACAGGAGAAGACGAATTTCAGGCATCAGAAGGAATCAAACCGGAAATACCAGAGGGGAGCCTGTACCATGTAACAGGCAGGGATGAAATTCAAATATTGGAGGAAATTAATCAAATCAGCCAGGCATTGGAAAATGATATGAGAGATTCCCCAAAAACAGAAGAGCAGAACAGAATGCTCAAGGAAGAAATACAAAGACTGAATGAGGAAAACAAAAGGAAACTGGAAGAAACAAGGCAGAAAGAGGAATATAAAAAGAATCTGGAAGAAATAAAACTGAGGGAAGAAAACAAAAGGAAGCTGGAAGGAACAAAACTGAGGGAAGAAGGCAAAAGGAAGCTGGAAAAGACAGAGTACGCGGCAGGGATGGCACAGAGTGTTCTTCCAATTCGGATTGACAGGGAGAGAACAAGAAAAGAGACGTTGTTTTTCCTGGAACATCCTGAATTAGCTGACAGATATTTGAGCGAGGAATCTGGCAGGACGGAGACATGGGAAGGAAATCCTGGCAGATATTTGAAAGAGGAATCCGTAAAGACGGAGACATGGGAAGGAAATCCTGGCAGATATTTGAAAGAGGAATCCGTAAGGACAAAGATTCTGGAAGGAAATCCTGGCAGGCAGATATCAAAATCAGAAAATGCCGGAAGAGAACAAGTGGCAGCACATGCTCAGATAGGGGAAGCTGCAAAACTGGAAAAGATAACGGAGTTATTGCAAGAAACAAAAGAAAGAAGAGAAAAACACGCAGCATTCCTTAAGAAATTTTTACATTTCCGCCAGGAAACAGGTCAAATACTGATAAAAGAAATTGAAACTGAAAATTTGAAAGAACAATTGCAATCCCTGAACAAACTGAAAACGGAGAAGCCCCAGGAATACACAGAGAAAGTGAAAGAGCAGACAGCGCAATTGTGTAAATTTCTGGAACAAACAGACCATATCCGTTTTTTCATAAATCCAATCATTACAGGCCAGAAGGAACAGAGCCAGATTTTATTTCCAGGGCAAAGCCTGCATTTTTACCATAAAGAACCCCAGACGGCTAAAGTGGAAATCGGGAAACAAAAAGCAGAAGGAATCCTGCAGATACAACCCCAGCCAGCGATGGCAGGGCAGCAGCTCCAGCCCCAGCCGGTTATGGCAGGGAAGCAGATGCAAACCCAGACAATGGCAGGACAGCAGGCAGAGTTCCAGCCAGCGATAGCAGGGAAGCAGATGCAAACCCAGACAATGGCAGCGGCGCGGCAGACGCAAACTCAGGCAATAGCAGCGGCGCAGCAAATCCATACGCAGGCAGAACAATGGGAAAAGAAAAACGCCCAGGATATCACAGAACTGGTACAGCGAACCATGCAGCGGAAAATAAATGATATTTCCGAGCAAGTCTGCCGGAAATTAGAAAGAAAGCTCTCAAATGAAAGAAAACGGCGGGGAATTTAGAACATGTTTGAAAAATTACTCCCACCATCCACGCTAAGGAATCCATCAGGTTTCGCACCTGATGCCCTCTTAACGCAAAGCATCCGCCGCCCAGTGTGATATCTGCACTATCAGATTGAACGTTAGCAGCTCAAACTAGCATGAATTCAGGATGCTATATCTCGATACACAGGAAATGCAGGCGCGCCTGCATTTCCGTCCGCATCCAAAATGTAAAAAATTCGTTTTAGATTTCCCTGCAATCCTTTTGCAAAGAAATGGAGATTATCATGCAGAAACCAAGAGACACTTGCAAGCTTCAAAAAGCAGTCATCGAGATCATAAACCAGGAGCCAGGAGAAATCCAGCTAACAGAAGCAGGAACAAAAAAGATACCAGGAATCAGCACACAAGGCATAAGTGCAGAAAATTTTGAATGGAACAACAGCAAAGAAGAAAAAATCCGCTTTACCGTACAGTTTAATCCCGCAGAACTTCAAATATCAGCAGAAGGCGCGGCAGATTCCCAGGACTGTATCGGGGATGCAGCCGGAAGCAGAAATGCTTTGCGGCCATACCGGTTATCGCCCCGGATCCGGGTAAATTTCAAGCTCATTTTTGATGGAACCAATGATGACAAACCATTGGTAAAGCAGCAGGTGGAAGGGCTGCTTGCCGCCCTTCGGAGCAGATATACCAGGAAAGTCAGTTTGATTTGGGGAACGCTAAGCTACAGCGGATATTTGAATACTGTCCAGGCCTCTTACGTGATGTTCCACCCCAAAGGCAGCCCCCTTCGGGCAGAAGTGTGGGTGGGAATCCTGTGCATGGGGGAATCCTGCGGGCGGCGGAGCTGAATATTAAGCAAGTTCTCCAAGCCAGGTAGAAATGACATAACAAAATCCTGCGGGCGGCGTCGGTGGACATTAAGCAAGTTCTCCAAGCCAGGTAGAAATGGCATAACAAAATCCTGCGGGCGGCGGAGCTGAATATTAAGCAAGTTCTCCAAGCCAAGTGGAAATGGCATAACAAAATCCTGTGGGCGGCGCCGGTGGACATTGAGAGAAAGGAAGGGATATTTTGGATTTCCAGAAGGCAATACTGAAAATAGGAAAAACAAGCAAAGATTCAAAGGAAACTGCAGCCTGCAAGGATATGACGGTACAGTACAATCCTGCTTCCCTTTCCTTTTCTTCCAGAGCCGGATTGGTTGAGGAGAGGGGCGCTGGGGAAACAGGGCTTGAAACACAAAAGAGCGCAGTTTTTCCCCCGGAAACCACATTGCATGTAGAGCTTTTCTTTGAGGAAATGGACGAGAACCAGACGGGATTTGTCCAGAGACAGGTAGAAGAGCTTTTGTCCCTTGTGATGCAGGAGGCCGGGCGGCAGGTGGTTTTTGCCTGGGGAGATATGAGTTTTGGCGGAGAACTGGAAAGCGTCAGCGCATCCTATACCATGTTTCGTGGAAATGGAGCTCCCATCCGGGCAAACGCCAGCCTTTCCATCCGGCAGGCAGAAGCGGATTGTGATGCAGGGACAAATAAGTCGGAGCAAGGATATTGGGAAAAGGCGTGGAAAGATTTCCAAAAGCTTTCCCAGAGGTGAAAACAAAGGAGAGAAGGATTGTGAAAGCAGGGCTTTTCAAGCAGAGGTGGAAATGGCATCGTATCAATATGAGGATTTAAAAAAGATATATTATGGCTTTGAACATCCAGTGGCAGTGCTCAAGGTGGGAGAAAAGGATTTTGCAGACAATCAGGAAAGGTTTATCCTCAATGATATGGAGGTGGAGCTTACCTGCGGATTTGAGGCGTCCATGGCAACTTTCTGCATTTACAATGCTTTTTCAAAATATACCTGGGAATTTGAGTTTGGCGGTTTGAAAAAGTACATACAGCTTGGGGCAAAAGCGGAAATCAGCTTTGGCTATCAAAACCAGGCTAGAAAAGTATTTCTTGGGGTGATCACCAGGGTGGACTTTATTTATGAACAGGAGGAACATCCTTATGTCCAGGTGACGGCAATGGATGTCCGGGGAATTATGATGGCGTGTGGATTTGCAAAGCAGCTGAAGGCAGAATCCTACTCGGATGCGGTGAAGGAGGTTTTTGCCAGGGCGGCTTACAGTAAAATGCAGCAGTATGGATTGCTGAAGCTTGAAATTGATGATACCCCGGATAAGCAGGTTTCCGGGACAGGCAAGGAGGCAAGGAGCATAGAGTTCCTGAATGAAAGTGATTATGAGTTTGTGGTAAGGGCTGCCAAACGGTACAATTATGAATTTTTTACCCACTGCGGCACCGTCTATTTCAGGAAGGCCAGAAAGAATAAGGAGATGCTGATGGAGCTTGGGCCAGACAGCGGGCTTTTGGGATTTGAAATCGGCTACGATATTGCAGGGCTTACAGAGCAGGTGGAAGTCAGGGGCATGGATACTGGAAAAGCCGTGGCTGTCAATGCAAAGAAAAAGATAAAAAATAAAATATCTACCGGAAGCCATGCAAAAGCGCTGCTGAAAGGGAGTGCGAAAGTCTATACAGATCCCGGGGCTGTATCTAAGGAAGAAGCCGGGAGCCGTGCAGAATTTCTGGCGGAGCAGAACGCCTTTGGGTTTGGAAGCATTGCCTGTAAAACAGTGGGAATCCCGGAGCTGGTTCCAGGACGCTACATCCGTATCAACGCCCTGGGGGAAGCCGTGGAAAACTGCTTTTATCTGCAGACAGTCCGCCATGTTTTCCGCCGGGAAGAAGGGTTTTTGACCTACCTGGAAGGAAACACCTGCGCCCTTGATTTTACACCATGACAAGAAAGCACTGATATACCGGATCCATGCAAAACGATGATTTTTAACCGTGCGGGTGCCACAGTAACAATCTATATTTCGATACACAGGGTTAGTTTGCCGGTTTCTTAAGGAAGGGGAACAAATGTCTTTATATAATATTATGGATGAAATAACTGCCAAACAGATGACAAAAACAGAGCTGGGGGAGAACCGGGTGTTTGGGATTCTCACAGGAATTGTAACAGAAAATTATAACAAGGAAATGCCGGGCAGGGTATGCGTGCAGATTCCCCAGCGGGATGAGAATGCAAATATTTTAAAATGGGCAAGGGTTGCCCTGCCCTTCGGAGGGGAAGCATGGGGCCATTATTTCCTGCCGGAAACAGGGGATCAGGCAGTCCTTGCATTTGAAGAGGGAAATATCGAAAAGCCTTATGTGATTGGCTGTATCCCCAAAAATAATTCCCGCTTTTTAAAGTCTGCGGCAGATGAAAATAATCAGTATAAGCAGATAAAGACCAGGCATGGTTCAGAGATTACCTTTGTGGACAGCAAGGAAAGCGATGGCGGGGAAAAGGATAAGATTTTCATAAGAACAGCGGGGGAGTGCCACAGGCTGGAGCTGGACAATGAAAAAAGCCAGATTTCCATCAGCGATAAAGACAAAAAGAATGGGATTGTAATTAAGACGGAAAATGGCAGGATGGAAGTGTCTGCGGAGAAAAAGCTGGCCATCCAGGTGGGGGACAGCATTGAAATCACTTTGAACGGGGAAAATGGCGCCATCCATGTGAAATGCAATGTGCTAAAGGAAACAGCCAGCAAAGGAATGGAAATGAAAACAGACGGAAACGGCAGCCTGAAAGCTTCCGCCGGGCTTACCCTTGAGGGCGGAGGACAGGTAAAGGTTACCAGCAGCGGACAGACATCCATAGGAGGAAGCCTGGTAAAAATTGGATAGGAACAGATATGGGGAAACCAAATTAAAATTGGATAGAAGCAGATATGAAGGAAGCCAGATTCAAATGGAATATATACAGGAGTCAGCTGTGGAAGAAAATAATTTTCTGGGAATGGGGATGAAATTTCCGCCCCAGGTGGACCCAGCCACCGGAAGGTTTGCGGTATCCAAAGGGGTGATGTCCGTGAGGGAATCCATCTATTTGATTTTGATGACGTCCAAAAGGGAGCGGATGGTGCGGCCTTCTTTTGGCAGCAGTATGATTGCATACACATTTATGGATATGACAGAAACCAGGATGACCATGCTGGCAAGGGATATCCGTTCGGACATCCTGACCCAGGAGCCCAGGGTATCCCAGGTGGAAATAGAGATGAAGCCTGTCCCAGGCAGGGGGTGTTTGATGGTAAATCTCACTTACATGGTCTTGGGCGGACACAGGAAGGACAGCATGGCAGTTCCGTTTTATACGCAATAGGAGCTGTCCACAAGTTATTTTTGAACAGTTCCTTAGAAGGAGAAGAAAGATGGAGGAATGGACAGGATTCAAGGAAAGTCCATTGGATGGCAGGACGGCTGGGGACGTCAAGGAAAGTCCATTGGATGGCAGGACGGCTGGGGATATCAGGAAAGAAATTGCAAAGCTGGCGGAGGCTTATACCCCGGAGTGGCATTTTGAAGAGGAATGCCCGGATATCGGCTCTGTCCTTGGCCTTTTGTTTGCAGAGCAGATGGAGTGGAATCTGAGGAAATTTAACCGGAAGCTGGAACAGTTTCAGATGGATTTTGTGAATATGCTGGGCTTGTCCCGGCTTCCGGCGCATCCGGCAAAGAGCTGCGTCCTCTTTTCCCAGGCTTCGGAAGGCTTTGGCGGAGCATTTTTAGAAAAGGGAACGAAGCTGTCCGCAGAAGCGGAAGGAAAAAATATTGTATTTGAAACCAGCGCCGGATGCTATCTCACAGCCAGCAGGCTGACCCATTGTTTTATGGCCGAAGGCATCACTGGCGTAACCCTGCCCCTGCTTGGGAAATTTGCCTGCCAGGACTATCTGGCAGAGCAAAGCCCAGTGGGAAACCAGGACTTTGCTGGCAGGGAGCTGTTTTCTTTTCCAGAAAGGGGAATGGGAAAAAATGCCTTAATCCTTGCCCATAAGCATATGCTTGCCCCGGAAAATGGCAGCGTCTATCTGAAACTGGCGGGAAAAGAAAATCTGGCGGAAAGGATAGTGGAGGGGGAATTTCGGATTCTCTATCCTGCCCGGGAAGGATTTGTGGAGGCAGAGGAAGTAAAACTTCAGCCAGACACCCTTATGATTGGAAGGGACAAGCCCACAGGCTCAGAGCTGGTGATTGAGGCTTTAAAGCCGCTGGAGCACGCGGTTGTGCTGGATGAGATTCTGGTTTCCTCGGAAGGCGCTGCCCATAGGGCTCCTTATGCCGGAAACGGAACCATGGATTTTGACGTGGAAAAATTCGCGCCTTTTGGGAATACACTGCAATTATTTGAGGAGTGCTACATTGGGGATGATGTTTGTTTTTCCAAGGAAAATGCGGAAATCACCCTGGATTTTCAGGTATCTTTTTTGAAGCATACAGTGGGATTGCCCTTTCAAGAGCCAGAGATGGAGGATTTACGCCTGGTGAAAAGAAAACCGCCCATGCAGCCTAAGATTACCCCGGTAAAAGTTTTTGCAGAGGAGATATCGCTGGAATATTTTAACGGGAAAGGATGGAAGCGGCTGGCCTGCCAGCAGGATTGCAAAGGAATGTCTGTCTGTCCGGTTTGCGGGCGGGATTACAAAGGAATGTCCGCCTGTCCGGTTTGCGGGCGGGATTACAAAGGGATGTTCGCTTTGGCTCGTCCGGGAGATTATCAAATTTCTTTTCTTTGCCCCAGGGATTTTCATCCGTCCCAGATTGGCTCCTATGAGGGCCGCTGTATCCGTATGCGGCTGACGAAGGCAGACAATTGCTATATGCTTCCAGCCCTCCATGCTTATCCGGTGCTGGAGCATTTGGAAATCCGTTACAGCTATGAGGGAAGGTACGAAAGG
Organism: uncultured Lachnospiraceae bacterium; assembly: GCA_947384285.1. Lineage (GTDB taxonomy): Bacteria > Bacillota > Clostridia > Lachnospirales > Lachnospiraceae > Petralouisia. The sequence continues at coordinate 64,590 of CANDGI010000002.1, read as the reverse complement.
CCCTCCTGCCTGGAACGGGTGTATGGGGCAGAAAGGGAGGATCTGGCAGCCAGATTGCTGGCTGGTGAGCCGGTGTGCGTGTTCGCTCCTTCCAGATACAGGGAGAATGCCCTTTACCTGGGATTTGAAAAGAAATGGGAAGGAAGCCCGGTGAACCTGTATTTTGAATTCAGGAACGAGCCTGGCTTTTCTGGGAGGAAGCTTATCTTTGAGTACGCTTCCCGCCATGGATTCCGGGAGCTTCGGGCGCTGGACGGGACAGACGGGTTTGCCCATACGGGAATTGCCAGCGTTATGGCGCCAGGGGATTCTGCCCCAACAAAGGAAGCGGGGGTTTGCAGATACTGGCTTAGGATTCGAGAGGAAGGCAGAGGACAAACACCAATGGCGCAGCCTTTTTTGAACCAGGTAAGGGTAAACGGGGTCTGGGTGCAGAATATAGAATCTCTGGAGGAGGAAGAGTTCTATCTGGAGCAGGTTCGGCCGGGTATGCATGTTCAGTTGTCAGAAAATGATATCCTGGACGCGGATATATGGGTGAATGAGAAGGATTGCTGCTCTAAGGCTCAGATGGAAGCCTTGCTGCAGGAAATGCCAAAAAAGGCTCGTGCAGAATATGATACCGCAGGACATATCCAGAATTTTTATGTGAAATGGGAGGAGGTCTGGGATTTTGAAAATTCCAGGCCGCAGGACAGGCATTATATCTTAGACAGGGCACAGGGGGAGCTGCGGTTCGGGGATGGCGTACATGTGAAAATCCCAGGGGTCACCGGGGATGTAACCTTCTGTGCGGCGGTCAGGGTATGTGATGGGGCAGACGGGAATGTCCCAGCAGGGGCAATCCGGAATTTTGTATCAAAGGTTCCTTTTTATGGAAGCTGCAATAATCCTCTCCCAGCCTTTGGGGGAGCTGGCCAGGAAACCCTGGACAAAGCCTTGAAAAGGGGAGCCGGACAATTCAGCCGCCGCCGGAGAGTCCTGACCCGGTTAGACTATGTCCGGGAGGTGAAGTCCTATTCGGACAATATTGATAAGGTATCCTGCCTTGTGGGGAGGAACCCGGCGGGAGCCAGGGAGCCAGGCCATATCTGCCTTGTGGTGTTGATGAAGGATTTTGCCAAAGGACCGGATTCTTTTATCCGGGAAGCGGACGGAATCAAAGAGCATCTCTATGCCCGGTGCGAGATGTCTATCCGCAAGGATAAGCTTTCTGTGGCTGCGCCGGTACCGGTAGAAATATCTGTGGAGCTGTGGGTAAAAAAGGAAGGATGGGAGGAAAGCTTTCAGGTTCAAAACAAATTAATCCAGGCACTGAAGGATTTTTTGAATCCCATTTCTGATGAATCCCATACAGGCTGGGAAATCGGGGAGCTGCCAAAGCCGTCCCAGATTCTTCTATGCCTTCGCAGAACCTCTTGCAAGGCAGACATCCAGCATATCATGATTACAGGAAAATATCAGGGCAAAACAGGAGTGTGTGAGATGGAATTGGAAAAAATGCCGGATTCTCTTTTTTTTATCTGTAAAAGCGGGCAGCACAAGGTACATATCCTGGAGCCGCGTTAGCCGAAGAAAGCTAAATATTATATAAAGCGAGGGAAGGCAGATGGATAAGACATTTGAAGAATGGTGGGAAGAGAGCCTGAAAAAAATTCCTGTGTACACTTCGGAGTGGACGAATTTCAATCCTTCCGACCCTGGCGTTACCATATTGGAATATTTTATTGCATTTCATATGATGCAGCAGAAGAGTATGGATGGATTTTCCCAGGGAGCGGTGGAAAACCTGCTGAAGATGGCAGGCATTATCCGCCGTCCCGGGGCCTGTGCCAGGGTATTGCTAAAGATGAAACAGCCGGGGCAATCTGTTCTGTTTCCGGCATATCAGCAGTTTTGGGTGGGGGAAACGGTTTTTGAGACAGAGAAGCCCCAGAGAGCAGGAGGGCATAAGCTGGTGGGGGTCTATGGCATGGAGGAAGAAAAAATCCTGGATGGGGGCGTGCTCTTGCAGGAGGAGATACCTATGAGCATAAAAATTTTCGGTGATTGCCCCAAAGCGGGAAATGCAGTGTATTTTATCATGGACTCCCTGCCGCAAGAGGAGGAATTTTATTTTTATGTGGATGTGGTAAAGACGCCCTGCCGCAATGATTTTGAGGGGACAGCAGGCCAGAGGTTTGCAGAGGTTTCCTGGCAGTGCTATACCCAGGAAGGATTTCAGGAAATTTCCTGTAAGGATCAAACAGAGGCCTTCCTTACCCATGGGGAGCTGGTGTTTTCTGGAATCCACGGGGCTGTGGTTTATTCTGGGATGCCAAACAGCGGTTATTGTATCCGGGGCGTTTTAAAAGAAGCATCCTATGATACTGCGCCCCAGCTTCTTTCCGTCCATGGATTTCTTTTGGAAGCATTTCAGCATAAGACAGGATGCGCTGTAAAAAATTTCTGTGCTGGGCAGCCCATTGAGCTGGACAGCGATTTGCTGGAAAATGGGTATTTCCGGGTATATTGCCGGGAGGAGGAAGGGAATTCTTACCGCCAATATGAGTCTGATGGATGCGGCGGAAAGTGGAACTGTTATGAAGTTTCCCAGGAAGAAGGGAAATGCTGCTGGCAAAATGAATTTGAAGGACGCGGCGGAAAAGGGCGTTATTATGAGGTTTCCCAGAAGGGAGAAAAGGCTGTCATAACATTTAGCAGACAGAAATCCGGGTATGGCCCTGCCGGGGGGAGGGACGCGGCCAGGATTGTGGTTTATACGGAAGAGATGATGCGAAAGTCTGCGCTTGGGATGGTATATGGTTATGATAACCAGCTGCTGCAGCTTCCGGTGAGCCAGATAGCGCCGAGAAATTTCTGCCTGTTGGCGAAGCGGCAGGATAAGGATGGGGATTACTATGATTTTGTGAAGCCAGACAGGACAAAGGACGGGGATTTAAAGTATGAGCTTTTGGAGGAGGAAGGGAGGATACGTATTCTGGACGCCGGTGGCTTTGTGGGAGCACAATTGTTTCTTGCCAGCATTTCCACCTGCCAGGGAGAAGCCGGGAATGTCCGGGCAGGCAGGACTTTTTTTGCCAGAGGGGCTTTCGGGGAGCTGGAATTGTCCAATCCTGCCCCGGGGATGGGCGGAAGGCAGAAGGAATCCTTAAAAATGGCGGCGCGAAGGCTCTACGAGGAGGTGAAAGAGCCACAGACGGCTGTCTGTGCCAGGGATTATGAGAGGATGGCACAGAGGGTTCCAGGGCTTTGCATCCACAAAGTAAGGGTGGTGATGGATGAAGATAAAAATGAAATCCTTGCAGCGGTAAAGCCATGGTCCAAAGAGCCTTTCCCGGAGCTTACGCCCCTGTACCAGAATATCCTGGAAACATATTTCGAGCCAAGGCGGCTGCTGGGGGCAAGCATCTGTTTTTCCGGCCCCAGGTATGTGGCAGTCGACGTCCGGGGCGTCCTCTATGTGAAACGCCATTATGAACATTGCAGGGAGGAGATAGAACATGTGATAAAAAAGTTTTTGGATTACCGGGAGGGCAGCCAGGAGTTTGGGGAAGTCCTAAGGCTTGAACAGCTTTATTGGGAATTGGAAGGGCTGGATTGCATTGTCTCTGTGCAGAATCTTGGGATGTATCCCCAGGATTTTGGAAAAGCCTCCGTCCAGGGAATGGATGTCCATCCGGCTTGGGACTGCCTGTGTTACCCAGGAAATCTTTCCCTGGATATCCATGCCGGGCAGCCAGGAGGGTATGGATATGAATGACAGGAAGAAATATTTCATACAGGAGGCCAGGCTGAAAAAGGCCTGCCTGGTGGGAATGGAGCTGGCGGGGCCGGCAAGCCTTAGGATACTTCCCTCAGAGAAAAACAGGTATTTGTTTTTGGGATGCCTGGACGGTACTGAGCCGGACTGCCTGTGGGGAAGATGGAAAGGAAATTTTTCACTTTCCGGCAATATGGCGTTTGTGGTACATGCCTTTGCAGGAAACCAGAAATCCCTTGGAAGTTTTGCTGGAATGAATTCTGGAGGGGAGGAGCTTGGCCTTTTTTTCCAAAATCCTGGAATGGATTCTGAAGGGGAGGAACTGGATCTTTTTTTCCAGAACCCTGGAATTGAGCCGGAGGAAAAGCTTGCCTTGTTTGGGCGATCCAATGCAGCCGCCTATGTGAGCCAGGAGGATGTTTTGATGTATGGCCTGCGAGGGCGGTATCTGTGGATTTGCGTGGAGGTTATGGGGGAAGGGGAAGGCACGGTTTCGAATCTGTGCATGGTTCTTCCCGGGGATACCTTTCTGTCCGCATTTCCAGAGGCATATCGGGAATGGAATAGTTTTTTTCACCGTTACCTGTCCGTGTTTTCCAGCATTTACAATGATTTTCAGGAAAAAATTGATACAGTGGAGAAAGTACTTGAACTGGATGCCGCCGCCCAGGAACAGCTTAGGATGTTTGCAGCATGGATGGGCGTGGATGTCAGTGGAAATTTCCTGTCCGGGGAAAAGCTGCGCGCCTTCGTAAAAGAAATCCACAGGCTCAACAAATGGAAAGGAACCAGGAAATCCCTGGAGCTTCTAACAGAGATTATCCTGGATGAGAAGGCCGTGATTCTGGAAAGGAATATCCTGAAAGAATGCGCCGAAAGCTCCCAAGAAAAAATCTATGATTCCCTTTATGGAAGCAGCCCCTATTGTGTTACCTTGCTGATAAGAAGCCGTGTGGAAAAGGCCAGGCGTTCCCAGCTCTATTTTCTGCTGCAGCAGTTTGTGCCGGTGCGGTGCGAGCTGAACCTGGTATTTTTGGAACAGAAGAGCAATATGGATACCTATTGCTATCTGGATATCAATGCCCGGCTTTGGGTGGAAGAAACCGTATATCTGAATGAAAGGATAGCGCTGGATGGCAATTTCTGCCTTGCTCCGCTTGCGGATTCGCACGTTCTAGGCTGCAATTAAGCGTTTCGAAACAATTCTTGCGCAAAATTTTGTATTGAGCTTTTCTGGTTTATCCAGGTTAGGGAATATGCTTTCAGAGAAAATAAGGAGTGAAACAAATGGAGATAAAAGAAATCAAGCAGGATAGTAAAATTATTTTAGAGATTGCAGGAAGGATTGACGCCGCAAACAGCTCCCAGCTTCAGAATGGGATTCTGCTGGCCTTCCAGAAGATGAAGCATGTGGAGCTGGACTTTGGGCAGGTTGCCTATATTGCCAGCGCCGGGCTGCGCGCATTGATGATTGGGCAGAAAACAGCGGCCGCCAAGGAAGGGGCAATGACCCTTAGGAATGTAGGCGAGATGGTGATGGAAGTGTTTGAAATGACAGGATTTTGCGATATTTTGAATATAGAAGAGTAAAGAACTTCCAGCAATAAAATGTGAAGCTTACGTTTCTTTTTTATTGTGGGACGGTTCTTAACACTACAGTGAACAATCCGTATCCCGCCTTTTTGTCCGTAACCATATATTTTGAAGGCTCCATTATCGTACTAAGGCTGAAGGGAAAAACATGATTTATCTGGAAAATGTTACAAAAATTTATGAAAATATGGAGAAGGCGGCTTTAAGCCAGGTAAACCTCCAGGTGGAGCGGGGGGAATTCCTGTTTGTAACAGGGGAAAGCGGTTCCGGGAAGTCGACACTGATACGGCTTTTAATCCGGGAGATCTGCGCCACAGAGGGAAAAATCCTTGTGAATGGCAGGAATCTTTCTGAAATGGACAGAAAGCAGGTGCCTATTTACCGGAGAAATCTTGGGATTGTGTTTCAGGATATGAGGCTTTTGGAGGACCGGACGGTGTTTGAAAACCTTTCTTTTGCCCGGGAGGCGCTTTATGGATACCAGCAGGATACGAGCCGGAGAGTGGCTTCTATGCTTTCGTTCCTGGAATTGGGCAGGTTGTCCAGCCGTTATCCTTTTCAGCTTTCCGGCGGGGAAAAGCAGAAGGCTGCCATTGCCAGAGCCATGATGAATGATCCAGCTTTTTTATTTGCAGATGAGCCAGCCGGGAACCTGGATGGCCAGGCTTCCAGGGAGATTATGGATTTATTTAGGCGGATCCACAAAAAAGGAACCACAGTTCTCGTGGCCACACATGATATGGAACAGGCAAAAAGGCTTGGGCATCGGAGAATTGTTTTGTCAGAAGGGAAAATCCAATAAAAAGATTTGAAAATTTTATGCTTTATTGCGGCAAGGCAGTTTTGCAAAATGGCAGAATTTCTGCACCAAGCTTTTCTGGTTTATCCAGGTTAGGATTACTGCAGGGGAATATCCATCAAATATGTTTTTTGCATATTTGATGGATATTCCTTTTTGGCATTATTTAAGCGTGGCACCTGTTTGTTTTGGCAGGATAAGGTTCTTTGCAGTCTGTCCGTTCCAAAAGATAATCTACGCTGGTTTGGTAGAAGTCGGCCAGGGTACATAAACTGGCCAGGGGAATGGAACGTTCGCCGTTTTCATATCTGGAATATGTGCGCTGTGAAACGTTCAGCATGTGTGCAATATATTCTTGTGTGTAATCGGCGTCTTCTCTTAAATTTCTGAGTCGTACTAAAATCATAATCATAAGTATCTCCATTTCTTCATAATTATTTGTGTTATTCCAAGATTATATAAAGACCATAATGGCCTATTGACTTTTAGACCGTTTTGGTCTAACATGTAATAAAGAAAATGTCTGTTACTGAGGAAAATGGAGGAATTATGAAATGCTTTTCAATTCAATAAGCTTTATTATTTATTTCCCAATCGTGGTATTTATCTACTTTGTGATACCTAAAAAAGCCAGATATATATGGCTTTTACTGGCAAGCTACTTCTTCTATATGTGCTGGAACGCAAAGTATGCGGCGCTATTGTTGTATTCTACGGCTGTGACTTATATAAGCGGGCTTCTGATAGACAGATGTGACAGGAAGGAGGGTCTGGAAAAGAGAAAGAAGGTATTTGTGGCGCTGAGTTTTATTATGAATCTTTCCATTTTATTCCTGTTTAAATATTTTAATTTTGTGGTTGGCAATATCAATGTTATACTTGCGGAATGCAACCTGGAGATTATCATGCCAGGGTTTGACCTTCTGCTGCCGGTAGGAATCTCATTCTATATTTTCCAGGCGCTCAGCTATACGATGGATGTATACCGGAAAGAAATTTATGTGGAGAGGAATTTCCTAAAGTACGCCCTGTTTGTTTCATTTTTCCCCCAATTGGTGGCGGGTCCGATTGAGCGTTCTAAAAATCTTTTAAAACAGATTGGCACATATAATGTTTTTTCCTATGATAATTTCAGAAGAGGACTTTTAATCATGCTCTGGGGCTATTTTCAGAAGATTGTGATAGCGGACAGGATTGCCCTTCTGGTTGACACAGTTTATAACAATGTGGGGAGCTATGAGGGAAGCTATTACCTTTTGGCCAGCGTGCTGTTTGCCATACAGATTTACTGTGATTTCTCCGGCTATTCCCTGATTGCGGCAGGGGCGGCAAAGGTGATGGGATTTGAGCTGATGGAGAATTTTAACTGTCCCTATTATGCAAAGTCAGTGGCAGAATTCTGGCGGAGGTGGCATATTTCTTTAACCTCGTGGTTTCGGGATTATCTTTATATTCCGCTGGGAGGGAACCGCAAAGGGACGGTAAGAAAGTATCTGAATATTTTGCTTGTGTTTCTGGTGAGCGGGCTATGGCATGGGGCACAGTGGACATACGTTATCTGGGGAGGGTTGAACGGTCTGTTCCAGGTGCTTGGAAGCATTTTGATGCCGCTTAGGAAGAAGGCAGGAGAATTGCTGGGATTGAGAGAGGAGAGCTTTGGGCATAAATTCTTTAAAGCCTGTGTGACATTTGTCCTTGTGGATTTTGCCTGGATTTTTTTCCGTGCCGCCAGCATACGGGATGCATTACATATCATAAAGAGTATTTTTACTATGCATAATCCCTGGATTTTCTTTGATAATTCTTTGTACAGTTTGGGACTTAGCCAAAAGCAGTTCCATGTAATGGTATTTTCCGTGGTCATTCTTGCAGCAGCAGACTGGTTGAAATACAAGAAGGTCAATGTTTTGGACAGGCTGCTGGAGCAGGATATCTGGTTCCGCTGGCCAGCCTATATCATTGGTATCTTGTTTGTGCTGGTTTTCGGTGTCTGGGGAAATGCTTATGATGCCCAGGCTTTTGTATATTTCCAATTTTGAAAGGAACGAAGCGAAGGGGCATTTCATTGAAAAAGGAGGAAGGCAGATCAATGAGCAAAATAAAAACAGCCGTGTCATCCTTATGCTTTTTGCTGGTACTGTGTATCGTTTTAAGTTCGGTGTCTGATATATTTAACAGTAAGGACAGCGAGAAGCATTACTCGGAATTCTGGGATAATCCGAAAGACTATGATGTATGGTTTATGGGAAGCAGCCATGTGTACTGTTCGATACTGCCAATGGAGCTGTGGGAACAATACGGAATCCGCTCCTATAACCTGGGAGCGTCAGGCAGCAGCCTTACGCAGGTGTACTGGACGTTGATGTGCGCATTGGAGTATGGCGAGCCGAAAGTACTTTTCGTAGATACCTATCATGTCGAACTTAACAATAAGTATGTGGAAGGAAAGCAAGACTGGATTCATACGGGGTTTGATAAGATTCCCCTTTCTGCCATGAAAATCGAAGGAGTCTGCGACATTTTCGATACATGGGAAGAAAGGATAGAATATCTGTGGAAATTTTCTCTTTACCATAACCGCTGGGAGGAACTGGCAGAAGAAGACTTTCATACGCAGCGCTCCGAGACGAAGGGCGCCCGCTTATGGAACAAAATTGTGGATAATTCTGGTTTCTGCAGCATTCCAAAAGAGAACATGTCTGATGGCGGTACCCTGGGATTTCTCTATCTCAAGAAGATTATTGAGGTATGCCAGCAGAGAGGAATTGCGCTGGTACTGACACGGATTCCTTCCTGCAGTAAGAAGGAAGATGTCCAGATGGCGATGAACGCTGTGCCGAAAGTGGCAGAGGAATATGGGATATCTTTCTTGGATATGCAGTATGAGGAAAACCTGTTGGATTATGGGACAGATTTTTCTGATAGAGTGCATGTCAATATACTTGGTGCAAAAAAAATCACTCAGCATGTAGGGAATTACCTGTCGGAACATTACAGTCTCACAGATTACAGGCAATACGCAGAGGTATCAGAACGATGGGAAGAGGACTACAAAAGCTACCTGCTTCTGCGGCTGGATGAGATGCGTAAGGCCAAGAAGATAACGTCCTATGTGCAGTGGCTGGCAGATGACAGGTATACCTGCTATCTGTATCAGGGAAAAGAGCCAGAGGGAACGCTGGCAAAAGAGATTGCGCAGCTTAAGAATGTTACCTATATTTCATTAAAAGAAGCGGAAGAAAGGATGGGAGGGGAGATTCTGGGCGACTATGCGTTTTTTGTGGAGGATAAGCATGGGGAAGTTCTGGATCAAGCGGTTTTTCAAAAGGGGAAACGGAGGTAAAACAAGAAGTATCCGGGTAAAATTATCAGGTTTTTGTGGCTGACTGGGAGAAATTGTGATAGACTACAGGTAATTGCATCAAAGGAGGAAAAACAGCCATGAAAACAAAGATACGGACATACCTTATCTGCCTGCTGGCAGTTTTATGTACGATAACTTTAGAGTGCATGCCAGTACATGCCGCAAAGCTCCCATCGCTGAAGGTAAAAGGGACGCAGTTAGTCAATGCAAAAGGTAAGACGGTAAGGCTTAAGGGAGTCAGCACCCACGGGCTGTCCTGGTATCCAGAATATGTGAACCAGAAAGCCTTTACCTATATGAAAAAGAACTGGAAAATCAATGCAGTCCGCCTGGCGCTTTACACCAGTGAATACAATGGATACTGCACCGGGGATGCCGCCAACCGCAAGGCCTTGGAGCAGCGGATTGATAAGGGTGTGAAATATGCCACAAAAGCAGGGCTTTACGTAATTATTGACTGGCATATTTTAAGCGACGGCAGCCCCAAGACCTATGAAAAAGAGGCCGTCTCATTTTTTAAAAAGATGGCGTCCAAATACAGGAAGCATACCAATGTGATTTATGAAATCTGCAACGAGCCCAATGGCGGGACTTCCTGGACAGACATCAAATCTTATGCAAAGAAAGTGGTAAAAGCCATCCGTTCCAAAGATAAAAAAGCCGTGATTCTCATCGGGACGCCTAATTGGTCCCAGGATGTGGACATTGCAGCGCAGGATCCCGTCAAAGGGTATAAAAACCTTATGTATACCCTTCATTTTTATGCGGGAACCCATGGGGAATATCTGCGGCAGAAAGCACAGGCAGCCTTGGATCAAGGATTGCCGCTGTTTGTGTCAGAATTTGGGATTTCAGATGCATCCGGGAATGGGGCATTAAACCAGGCAGAAGGAAGCCAGTGGATGAAATTCCTAAAGAAAAATAAAATCAGCGCCATTGGCTGGAGCCTTTCCAATAAAGAGGAAAGTTCCGCACTGATTCAATCTTCCAGCAAAAAGACTTCCGGATGGAAGAGCAAGGATTTGACGCCTTGGGGGAAATGGCTGGTGAAGCAATTTAAGTGAAAATTTTTGTATTTGGATACGGAGGGAAAGACAGGGTGGCTCTTTGCCGCGCAAACTGGGCACTCTGCTCGTTCCGTCCGTCTCCAAAGATAAAAAGTCCACTCTGCTAGAAAATCTCCCCCAAATATATCTCCCGGTAATAGTCCAGCTCATCTGCAATGATTTCATCCAACACCTGCATACCCAAGAGTTCCACCGGAGCTTTATCGTCGGTCAGAATCAGATTCCCAGATTCCCGCAGTTCCATTTGAGTGGAAACTGTCTCCATCATATCCGCAAGCACTGGATCCTTCAGGGAAGCTTTTCCTGCTTCCAAGGCTTCCAATGCAGTGGGGGACTGGAAAGCAAATACCTCGCAGTTTGTTCCGCCGCTGACAGGAGCCGTGTAGACATAATCGAATACAGCGCCTATGGTATCGCAAAGATAGTCATTGATGGAATGCTCCAAACGGGATTTCATATTCATATTTACCACCATAACGCCTTCAGGCGCCAGATGGCTGCGGACCTCTGTAAAAAACTCCACAGAAGACATCTGGAATGGAATGGTAATATCCTGGTAAGCGTCCACCATAATTACGTCGTATGTTTTGTGGGAAGCTGCCAGATAGGAACGTCCGTCATAGACAGATACCTGGACGGAATCTGGAAGCTGAAAATATTCTGCTGCCAGTCTCGCGATTTTTTCATCGATTTCCACCCCTTCTATGGAGCAGCCGGGGAAATATTCGCTGCAGTACTTGGCAAAGGTGCCGGTGCCAAGCCCCAGAATCAAGATATTTCCAGGGTTGTCTGCGGTAATGCCTGCCAGCAGCGGAGCGGCTAGGGCATAATCATAATACATGCCGGTAAGCCTTTCGTCCTTCATCAAAATAGACTGTACCCCAAACAGTACATTGGTGGACAAAATCACTGAAGAATCCGATTCCTTGACCTGCAAGTAATTGTAAATGGACTCGTCCTCTAAGGTGATGCCTTTTTCCCAGAAGGCAAAACTATAATTGGAAGAGGTAAGCCCAAGCGCCAGAATCAGCAGGACTGTGAGCACGCATTTTACCATTTTCTTTCGCATGGAGAGAAAATAAATAATGCTGATTAAGGCAAGCACACCTGAAAAAATCAAAAATGTCACTGCCGTTCCCACAGAAGGAATCGTCACAAAAGTGGGAAGGAAGGTTCCGATAATGCTCCCGATGGTATTTAACGCACCCAGCTCTCCAACGGTTTTTCCGTTGCTGTCAAGGCTGCTGACAGAGTATTTCACCAGGGAAGGGGTTACTGTCCCAAGCAGCACGCAGGGAAAGGCAAACACCGCCAGACAGGCAAAAAGGGCTGCCCAAACCAGAAAATTTTTTGTGATAAATACGGCAAGGAGCAGTGAAATTCCGCCAATCAGGTATCTTCCCGCGAAGGGAATCAGGGCAATCCAGACAGAAGCAAGCATCAGCCTGCCATAGAGCCTGTCCGGGGAGGGCGATTTGTCTGCAAGCCTGCCGCCCCATACATTTCCCAGAGCCATGGCTATCATAATGACGCCGATAATCACTGTCCACACAATCTGGGAGGAACTGAAATAGGGAGCCATCAGGCGGCTTGCCCCCAGCTCCACAGCCATGACGGACATGCCGGAAAAGAATTCTGTGACATAAAGAAAATATTTGTTGTGCAAAAGATTTTTTTCCATAAAAAGCTATCACCTCTTATACGTTATTTCGATGCGTGGGTTTTTGCAATTGAGCCAGACACAACGTACTGTTTATTCTGCAATTGAGCCAGGCGGCAATGCGCTGTGTTTGCCTGTAATTTTGCAGGCGGCAGCACGCGGTGTATTCCCATTCTAACATACCCAAAGGAAAAATAGCAAAATTATTTCAAAATTATTGTATAAAAGAAAAAAAACCGTTCATACTATTACCATCCGAAAAGGACAAAGCCCCCATTTGTCCGGCTCGGTGAAAGCAAAATGCTTTGAACTAAAGATAAGGTTAAATACTTATCCTCCCCTTTTAAAAATCCCCTGCCAGGTTTTGCCTGGCAGGGGATTTTTTGCAGAAATGTAAAAATAAGCCGCTTTCAGAGTTGGAAACATAGATTTGCGGAAATACTGCGGCCGCTTCAGAAGAAAGAAGGCGTATGTTTACAAAATAAAGGGGCAGCCGGATAGAAGGTTCTGCAAGCTGTTTACTGGCAAAGGCGCACGGCATCCATTGTGTTCCTGTCAGGTATGGCAAACAACAGTTCGTAAAGAAAAAACACTTGACACGCTTTTCCTTTTATAGTATGATACCCAAGGTGATAGAAATGGAACGAAAAGTAATGCAGACTTACCTTTACGATTTTTATGGAGAACTGCTCACAAAGCATCAGAGGGATATTTATGAGGAATTTGTACTAGACGACTTGTCCTTAAGCGAGATTGCCCAGGAAGAGGGAATCAGCCGCCAGGGCGTCCATGATTTAGTGAAGCGATGTGACAGGATATTGGAAGGATATGAAGATAAGCTGCACCTTTTGGAGCGCTTTCTGAACACGAAGGAAAAGGTCACCAGAATTCGGACACTCAGCCAGAATTATCAGGAGCAGAAGGAAGCGGTGGTAATGGCAGAGATTGAAGCTATTTCCAGCGAGATATTAGAGGAGTTATAAGATGGCATTTGACAGTTTATCAGAAAAACTACAGAATGTGTTCAAATCTTTGCGGAGCAAGGGACTTTTGACGGAAGATGATGTGAAGACAGCATTGAAGGAAGTAAAACTTGCATTGCTGGAAGCGGATGTCAGCTTTAAAGTAGTGAAAAAGTTTGTGAAGTCTGTCCAGGAACGGGCAGTGGGGCAGGATGTTATGAACGGCCTGAACCCTGGGCAGATGGTGATAAAGATTGTAAATGAGGAACTGGTTTCTCTGATGGGTTCAGAGACCACAGAGATTGCCTTGAAGCCAGGCAGCGAGGTGACTGTTATCATGATGGCGGGCTTGCAGGGAGCAGGCAAGACCACCACCACGGCTAAGATTGCCGGGAAGCTGAAGCAGAAAGGCCGCAAGCCTTTGCTGGCAGCCTGTGATATCTACCGCCCTGCAGCAATCCAGCAGCTTCAAATCAATGGGGAGAAGCAGGGTGTGGAAGTATTTTCCATGGGAGACAAGCATAAGCCGGTCAATATTGCAAAAGCGGCGATTGAGCATGCCAAGGCGAAGGGCTTTAATGTGGTGATTTTAGATACCGCCGGGCGGCTCCATATTGATGAAGAGATGATGCAGGAGCTGCAGGAAATCAAAGAACAGGTAGAGGTTCATCAGACGATTTTGGTGGTAGACGCCATGACAGGGCAGGATGCTGTCAATGCAGCTTCCATGTTTGAGGAAAAGATTGGGATTGACGGCGTCATCCTTACCAAGCTGGACGGGGATACCAGAGGCGGTGCAGCCTTGTCGATCCGTTCCGTAACCGGAAAGCCTCTGCTGTATGTGGGTATGGGAGAGAAGCTTTCTGATTTGGAGCAGTTTTACCCAGAACGTATGGCCAATCGGATTCTCGGTATGGGAGATGTGCTCACCCTGATTGAGAAAGCCCAGGAGACCATCGACGAGGAAAAGGCCAGGGAACTGGAACAGAAGATGAAGAAGGCCGAATTCGGCTTTGATGATTATCTGGAGTCCATGAGCCAGATGAAAAAGATGGGCGGCATTTCCAGCTTGCTCAGCATGATGCCTGGAATTGGCGGAGCACAGATAGCAGAGATTGAAAATGCCATGGATGAGAAGAAGATGGCAAGGATTGAAGGGATTATTTATTCCATGACGCCCAAGGAGAGAGCCAATCCATCCATTTTAAATCCCAGCCGTAAGCGCAGGATTGCCAAGGGAGCCGGGGTGGATTTAAGTGAGGTAAACCGCCTGGTGAAGCAATTTGAGCAGAGCAGGAAAATGATGAAGCAGATGCCTGGCTTAATGGGCGGCGGAAAAGGAAAACGCCGGGGCGGATTTAAGCTGCCGTTTGGTTTTTAGCCAGGAAATGACCGTGCAGCAGGCCGCATGGCCATACGATATAGTCCGTAACGGAGACAGGAATCCTGTTTCTGATTACAAATATAAAGATATCACATAACAGGAGGTGAGATGCGATGGTTAAGATTAGGTTAAAGAGAATGGGACAGAAGAAGGCTCCTTTCTATAGAATTGTTGTGGCTGACGCCAGGTCTCCAAGAGACGGTAAGTTTATTGAGGAAATCGGAACTTACGATCCAACCAAAGACCCAAGTGAATTTCATGTAAATGAAGAATTGGCAAAAAAATGGTTAGCAAATGGTGCGCAGCCTACCGAGGTAGTAGGAAAGATCTTTAAAGCAGCCGGTATCGAAAAATAATCTTCGTGAGGTGACGTAATGAGAGAATTGGTAGAAGTAATTGCGAAAGCACTTGTGGATTATCCGAATGAAGTTGCAGTTACAGAGACTGAGAATGAAAAATCCATTGTGATAGAGTTACGTGTTGCCCAGGCAGATATGGGAAAGGTAATCGGAAAACAGGGACGTATTGCAAAGGCAATCCGTTCCGTTGTAAAAGCAGCAGCAGCGAAAAGTGATAAAAAAGTAATTGTAGATATTATGCAATAATTTTTATGAAAAGCTGCATTTCACAGATAAGAAGCTGCCGTACAAGGGTGAAAATGTTTCTCCTGGTGCGGCAGTGTTTTTTATATTCCAGGGGGCTGTCGGGAAATGATGCGTTATCCACAATATATACTGCGGCGCTTTCAGCAGCACAGCTATATATTGCAGGCAGATTCCATTTCCCGGCAACCCCTTGTGGGTATCTCTTACAGGTAATGTTGGAAAGGAATGAATATGGAAGATTTGCTGCAGGTGGGTGCCATTGCCAGCACCCATGGAGTGCGGGGGGAAGTAAAGGTATTTCCCACAACAGATGATCCCGCACGGTTTAAAAAGCTGAAAAAAGTGATTCTGGATACGGGAAAAGAGAAGCTTACATTAAAAATCACCCAGGTAAAGTTTTTTAAAAACATGGTGATTTTAAAATTTCAGGATTTTGATACCATAAATGATGTGGGACAGTATAAAGGAAAAAGTCTTTTTGTAACCAGGGAGCAGGCGGTGAAATGTGAGAAGGATGAATATTTCATTGCCGATTTGATTGGGCTGGAGGTTGTGGAAGAGGACGGAAAGCTTTTAGGGGAGCTGAAAAATGTGCTGCAGACAGGGGCAAATGATGTGTATGTGGTAAAGGTGGGGGAGGATTCCCCTTATTTTTCCAAAGTGGCGGATAAAAGGAAAGAACTGCTGCTCCCGGCAATCAAAGATTGCATCCTTGGGATAGATATGGAAAAAAGAAGGATGCAGGTGCACCTGATGCCAGGGCTGTTGGAAGAAGGGCAGGAAGAGCTATGAATTTTTATATCCTGACATTATTTCCAGACATGGTCATGGCAGGGCTTAATACCAGCATTATCGGCAGGGCAGCAAAGGCAGGAACGATTAAGATAGAAACGGTGAATATCCGTGACTATTCCGCCAATAAGCATCAGAAAGTAGACGACTATCCTTATGGGGGCGGGGCGGGCATGCTGATGCAGGCGCAGCCGGTATACGATGCCTGGCGGTCTGTGGCAGACCGGATTGGGAGAAAGCCCCGTTGTATTTATATGACGCCCCAGGGAAAAACTTTTACCCAAAAGGAGGCAAAAGCATTTGCATTGGAGGAAGAGCTTATTTTTCTCTGCGGCCATTATGAGGGCATTGACCAGCGTGTGCTGGAAGAGATTGTAACAGATTATATGTCCATTGGCGACTATGTGCTGACTGGCGGGGAGCTTCCGGCAATGGTGATGGTGGATGCCATTTCCCGGATGGTGCCAGGCGTATTGAGCAATGAGGAGTCTGGCTCCACGGAATCTTTTGAGGGGAATCTTTTGGAATATCCCCAGTATTCCAGGCCGGAGGAGTGGAATGGCAGGAAGGTGCCAGAGATCCTTTTGTCCGGGCATCATAAAAATATTGAAGCGTGGCGCAGGCAGCAGTCCATTCTTTTGACAAAGGAGCGAAGGCCGGATTTGCTGGAAAAGGCTCAGCTGACAGATCAGGAGAGACATTGGCTGGAGGAAGAATTATGCTGAAAATGGTAACGGTTGGATAGTCCATTGAACTGTTGCTGAAAGTGCAGATTCCCCTACGAAAATATGGGAATTCCTTCTTGACATCCGAAAGGAGTTAGCGTATACTAACCATAAAGATAGTCATTATCAAAGTTGACAGGAGGATGTGCCATGGGAACTTTTATCGTAGGTATGGTTGTTTTAGCCATCGCAGCCGGCGCAGCATTCAGCATATATAAAGATAAAAAGGCCGGGAAATGCAGCGGAGGCTGCAGTGGGTGCAGCGGCTGTGCAAAAAGCTGTATGGAAAAACATGATATATAAAGAAGAATACACTTTAATATCACAGCAGACAATCCAATATTTTGATACCCAGGAAAGACGGAATTGCTTAGTTTGCGTGGCAAAGGGCCATTCCGTCTTTCCGTCCGTATCCAAATATAAAAATTTCAGGAAATATTAAGAAAGTCGCAAGATACGCCTTCTGAGATTATGATATGATAAACATGCATATATTTTATCATATTATAATTCAGGAGGTGCCTTTCTATACGAAAGGGAAAATTTTGCATTTGCGTAGATTCAGGAGGTAGTAAAGAGTGAAAGGAAAGAAAAGGAAAAAGAGACATACAGGTTTGCTTTTGTTCACAGCCTTTTTGGCAGTGGCAGCGGTGGTTTTGTTTGCAGGACGTGACATGATTGTTAAGAAAGTAAAAACAAAAGTCACCACAGAGGTAGGCAAAAAGATGTTAGAGGAGCAGATTGGAAAAAACATTAATGTTGGAGGGCAGGAAATAAATGTTTCAGAGATTGTAAACCAGATGGAAGAACAGGATGTAGAGAAGGTTACAGAGATTGCAGAAAAATACATTTCCAAGGACAATATCAAGCAGGCAGCAGATATGGCTGTAAGCGGAGATGTGGAAGGGCTGAGGGGGCTGGCAGAAGGGCAGATTACCGAGGAAGATAAGAATGAACTGCAGGAGCTGTACAACAAATACAAAGACCAGATACAAAATTACGTCCCCTGAAAATGGAAATTGTGGACTCTGGAAGCCGGAGACTTTCAAAGTAAACCCTCATCATGCTTAACCTGCCGTATGACAGGCCGCATGGCCATCTTGCTTTGGAAGTCGGAGACTTTCAAAGTAAACCCTCATCATGCTTAACCTGCCGTATGACAGGCCGCATGGCCATCTTGCTTTGGAAGTCGGAGACTTTCAAAGTAATTTCTTGCAAAACACAATATGAAATGCTACAATAGTAAAAATAGCGGGCAGCCTGGAAATCTGGCTGTAATATGAAAAGAAAGATATGGGAGGAAAGGATGGGAAGTATTATGGATAAGCTGCCGAAGCAGATGAGGATGAAGGAGCCGGAAGCAGAACGCGAAAAAGTATTGAGCAGGATGCAGCAGGATGATTTTTTACTCAAGCAGATTGATGAATTCAGGGAAAAAGCAAAGCAGCTTCAAAGTATTCTGGTAACAAAAGAGAATAAGGTGGACGAGCTTCAGGGAGTGCTGGAAGAGAGGGAAGAACAGGCAAGAAAGCTCCAGCAGGAATTGGAGGAGCATCAAAAAGAAGCGGATTTGCTGGTGCAGGGTGTGCATAAGCAGATAGAAGCCATGACTGCCAGGATAGATACCCAGATGAAAGCAATGGACGAGACCATCAGCTGTGAGATTAATACGCTGGATGAGAGGATTTCTGAGCAGGTAGGTGAATTAAACAATAATTCCAGGCAGGAGCTGGCTGTGATTGAGCAGTCCATGAAAAATATTTCGCAGACAGTTGACCAGAACATGCAGGGGATTTCTGCTTTGGTTGGACAGAAGATGCATGATATGACAACGGTGGTTGACCTTAGAATGGAAAATGTTTCTAAGGCGGTTGACCAGGCGTTGAAAAATGTGTCTGAAACGGCCCGCCAGACCTTGCAGGATTTTCCAGAAACCGTGGAGCAGGAGACAGAGAAGCAGACAGAGACGCTTACCGCTTTACTGTCTGATATGGCAGAGAAATTGGATGCCGTGGCAGAAAAAGTGGATGCTGTGAAAGGGGAGCTTGGAGAGAAAGTCCACACGGAAAATGTGAAGTGTTACCGGAATGTCCAGACATTGATTGAAGAATTGAAGCAGAAGGTGGATACAACAGAGATTGGATACAGCAGTATGAAAACCTTGAAAGGATATTTTCGGGCTGCGATTGTCCTGGCTGCCTTAAACCTGGCTGGAATTCTGGGGATTGCAGCGCATCTTTTGGGATGGATTTGAATACGGGAGGAAATAGGTTGAAAAGAAAATGTTTCATTGTCTATTTGTGCCTGAGCGAAGCGAAAGGAATGTAAGTTAACATGGAGAAAAAAAAGAGTGTTTGGGTGATTGGACATAAGAATCCCGATACGGATTCTATCTGCGCGGCGATTGCTTACGCACATTTAAAAAATAAAACAGGAGACACCCGGTATGAAGCAAGGCGTGCAGGGCAGATTAATGAAGAAAGCAAATATGTGCTGGAGCATTTCGGGATACCGTCGCCAGCTTATGTGGCTGACGTAGGGGCACAGGTAAAGGATATTGAGATACGGAAAACCCCGGGAATCAGCAGTAATGTTTCTTTAAAGACCGCATGGGAGACCATGAAAGCACAGAATGTGGTGACGCTTCCGATTACCAGCCAAAATGGGCTGTTGGAGGGGCTGATTATTACAGGGGATATTGCAACTTCCTACATGGATGTGTATGACAACCGGATTCTGGCAAAGGCAAGAACACAGTACAAGAACATTGCGGAAACATTGGAAGGGGAAGTACATACAGGAAATCTTCATGGGTATTTTATCAAGGGCAAGGTGGTAGCCGCCACAGAAAGCCCGGAATTGATGGAAGAATATATCGAAGATGATGATATGGTAATTTTAGGCAACCGCTACGAGGTACAGCTGTGCGCCATTGAGATGAATGCCAGCTGCATCATTGTCTGCTCCGATGCCAAAGTGTCCAAGACCATACAAAAACTGGCGGATGACAGAGGCTGCGTTATCATCACCACCCCTTACGATACCTATACAGTGGCAAGGCTGATTAATCAGAGCATGCCTGTGAAATATTTTATGCGCCGGGAGAATCTCATTACCTTTGAAACAGAAGAGTATGTGGATGACGTAAGGGAGATTATGTCCAGGGAACGCCACCGTGACTTTCCTATTTTGGATGAAGAGGGAAAATATGTAGGAATGATTTCCCGGAGGAATTTGCTGAATATGAAGCGCAAGCAGGTGATTCTGGTGGATCACAATGAGAAGACCCAGGCGGTGGATGGGATAGACGGCGCAGAGATATTAGAAATTATCGACCATCACAGGCTGGGCAGCCTTGAGACGATTTCCCCGGTATTTTTCCGCAACCAGCCCCTGGGCTGTACCTCTACGATTATTTATCAGATGTATCAGGAGCAGGGAATAGAGATTCCGGCGGATATGGCTGGGCTGTTATGTTCTGCTATTATTTCGGACACCTTGATGTTCCGTTCCCCCACCTGTACGCAGATAGACAGAAATGCAGCGGAATCCCTGGCTGGGATAGCGGGGCTTACCATAGAGGACCATGCCAAGGCAATGTTCCAGGCAGGCAGTGATTTCAAAGCCAAATCCCCAGATGAAATCCTTTTCCAGGATTTTAAAACCTTCTCTTCCGAGGAAAAACAATTTGGCGTGGGCCAGTTAAATGTTATGAGCAATGAAGGCTTACAGGAAGTGAAGGAAAAATTGCTGCCCTACATCCAGCAGGTGAAAAATGAGCGGAAGCTGGATATGATTTATGTGATGCTTACAAATATCCTGGAAGAAAGCTCAGAGCTTATATTTGTGGGAGAGGAAGCAAAAGAAACCGCAGAGCAGGCGTTCCGCGGACATGCCGAGGACCGGGGCGGCAGCCTTTGGCTGAAGGGAGTCGTATCCAGGAAGAAACAGTTAATTCCCGCACTGATGCTGGAGCTCCAGGAGAAATAGGGATGAAAGGAAGCAGCAGAAAGCAGGAATCCAGCCATCCAGGCAGGAATGGAAGAAAAAAGGAAAAAAGGCCTGTGGTGCATAGCGCCATGCAGAAGAAGCAGGAATGGAAGCCTGGGAATATGGTATATCCTGTCCCGGCAGTGCTGGTAACAGCGGCAGATAAATCCGGGAGGGATAATATTATAACAGTAGCATGGACGGGGACGGTGTGTACCAATCCGCCGATGGTGTATATCTCTGTCCGGCCCCAGCGGTATTCTTACCATATGATAGAGGAGACAGGGGAATTTGCCATCAACCTGACCACCAGGGAGCTGGCATTTGCCACTGATTACTGCGGGGTAAAATCAGGAAGGGATGTGGATAAATTTCAGGAACTGCATCTGACCAGGCAGAAGGCATCGAAGATTCTGGCTCCTTTGATTGGGGAGAGTCCGGTGAACATTGAGTGCAAGGTAACAGAATGCATGAAACTAGGTTCTCATCATATGTTTTTAGCGGAAGTGGCATCCGTCCACGTCTCAGAAGCCTATATGGATGAAAATGGCGCCTTCCATCTGGAGCAGGCGGATCCCATTGTGTATTCCCATGGAGCGTATTTCGGCCTGAATCATGTTCTGGGAACATTTGGGTATAGCGTCAGGAAAAAGAGAAAAAATATTAGAAAATAGTAGAAGATACATAAAAAAAGTGCTATAATAATAAAAATAGTTATTTTGCTTTGGCGGGCATGGAGCAGGATAACTGGAATATGCCAGCGCCAAAGGGCGGCAAAGGAAGTAAGAAGCATTGTAGAAGAAAAGAAAAGGGAGTGGTCTTTTTGGAACATGTATCTTTATTTAACAATTCGAAATTTTGTGCAATATGCCGGGGTTCCCTTCCAGAAGATTATGAAGACGAATTATGCCCGTTCTGCAAAGAGAACCAGCTATTTTCAGAAGTCAAAGAATATATCCGTTCCAAAGATGTAAATGAGTACCAGGTGGCAGAATATTTCAACATTCCGCGCAGGCTGGTGAAAAAGTGGATTCTGGAAGGAAGGATTGAGTATAAGGAAGATGAAGAGCGGCTGGATACGCTTCATTGCGCCAAGTGCGGAGAGCCCATTACCTTTGGAAATCTCTGCCAGAAGTGCTACCGCGAGCTGAATAATCTGGAGAGAGCAGGATTTGGGGCAATTTCCTTTGATTCTGAAGATAACAGAATGAGATTTTTGGAAAAAGATGATTCCTCAAAAGGGAAATAGAGGAACTGCTGTAAAATGTAAAAATCCTATAGCATATCGCAGGGTAAATCGATATGCTGCAGGATTTTTTGTTTTGGGCAGTCCTTTTATTTTATCAGCAGATCCATCAGATAAGCATATACTTCTTCGTTCTGCTTGTTCCAATTGGAACAGGCTGCTTCTGCTTGTTCTTTTGTTTTCAGGGTGATGGTCAGGTCAATCAAAGAGTGTTCCTTTTCTTTGATTTGGCACCGCACAGCGTATTCCTGTGCAGTGGTTTTGTAGTAGTCTGCAATCACGGAGATTTCCTGCTTCAATTCGATTTTATTTTCTGCAAAATAGGAAAGGACATCCGCTTTAATCGCAGCAGATATTTTATCTGGGAAATAGGAAAGAGTCTCCCTTCCCGCAGGCATCATGTAGTAACAGGTATTGTTGTGGGTGGATTCCGCACGAATTAATTCTGCGCTGATTAACTCGCTGATGGCCTGCTGGATGGTGAAGTAAGTGGTGTATTCCTTTTCCAGGACAAAATTGGAAATCTGGGTGTTGGTCAGTGGGAAATCCACATGATCTAACATATATAATACAATCAGCTTATATTGGGTTAAGGCTTCTGCCATTGGTTTCCCTCCTTTTGGTTAGCTTATCGGGAACACGGTCACTGGTTTCACTTCGTTTGGCTGGCTTATCGGGGACATGGCCATTGGTTTCACTCCTTGTGGCTGGATTATCGGGAACAAAATATTTTCCTTGCCAGGTGTCCCGGTTTTTCAGGGTCTTTTGGATTTGGTTCAAGACGCTGCGTTTTGCGCTGCTCCAAAGAGGAGCGATCAGCAATTCCTTTGGGCCGTCTCCGGTGAGCCGGTGGATGGTGATTGTCTCCGGCAGGATTTCCAGGCAGTCGCAAATCATCTCACAGTATTCCTCCTGGGTAAAAAGAGGGAATGGGCGCTGCTGGTAGAGCGTGCCAAGGCCGGTGTCGGACAGGACGTGGAGCAGCTGCAATTTGATGCCGAAAACAGGCAGGCTCCCCACATGGGAAACCGTTTCCAGCATTTGCTGCCGGCTTTCGCCGGGAAGCCCTAAAATCACATGGACAATCACTGGAATGCCCCGCAGAAGAAGCTGCGTTACCGCTTCGTGAAAACAGTCCAGGGTAAATCCGCTGCGGATAAAGCGGTGGGTGCTTGGATGGATGGTCTGCAGCCCCAGCTCTATCCAGACAGGTTTTCTTTGGTTTAATTCCGCCAGAAGATCTAAAATTTCTCCCGAAAGGCAGTCCGGCCTGGTGGCGATGGATAAGATTACCACGTCAGGATCGTTGATGGCATCAAGAAAAAGACCCCTCAGATAGTCCACAGGGGCATAGGTGTTGGTGTATGCCTGGAAATATGCAATAAATTTCCGGCAGTTTCTTTTTTGCTGTATCTGGCTTTTGGCAGCCGCCAACTGCTCTGGGATGGGAAGATCTTTCTGGGCAAAATCACCGCTGCCTGCGGCGCTGCAGAAAATGCATCCATGGCTGCCCAGGGTGCCGTCCCGGTTGGGGCAGGTCATGCCTCCGTTTAATGACAGCCGGTAGACTTTTTCCCCGAAGGCCTGTTTCAGATAATAATCGATGGAGTAATAACGCTTGTCATTCCAAACCATAGGACTACCTGGAAATATGGGATTTTACCGCATTGCTTACCGCCTGAGCCACCCGGGGGTCAAAGGCTTCCGGCATAATAAAGTCTTCTGTAAGCTGTTCTTCCGATACCAGCCCGGCAATGGCTTCGGCGGCAGCCAGCTTCATTTCTTCGGTAATCTGGGAAGCGTGTCCTTCCAGCGCCCCTTTGAATATGCCTGGGAAAGCCACTACGTTATTGACCTGGTTTGGAAAATCGCTGCGCCCGGTTCCCACAACCTTTGCGCCGGCGGCTTTTGCAATATCCGGCATAATTTCAGGAACGGGATTTGCCATAGCGAACAAAATGGCATCCTGGTTCATGGAAGATACCATTTCAGAGGTTACAAGGCCTGGAGCGGAAACGCCTACAAAAATATCTGCGCCCTTTAGGGCATCCTTCAAGGAGCCTGTCTTTTGTTCCAGATTGGTAAGGCCTGTCATTTTTTTCTGCATCCAGTTCAAATCTGGATAATTTTTATGGATGATTCCATAGCGGTCGCACATGGTAATATGGGAAAATCCGTATGTCAAAAGCAGCCTGGTGATGGCAATGCCGGCGGAGCCTGCGCCGTTTACAACCACCTGGCAGTCCTCTTTTTTCTTTCCGGTTACTTTCAGGGCGTTGATAATTCCTGCAAGCACTACAATGGCGGTGCCATGCTGGTCGTCATGGAACACGGGGATGGACAATGTCTCTTTCAACCGTTCTTCAATTTCAAAGCAGCGGGGGGCGGAAATATCCTCTAAATTGATGCCGCCGAATCCCGGGGCCAGATAGGTGACAGCTTTGATGATTTCTTCTGTATCCTGGGTATCCAGGCAGATGGGGACGGCATTCAACCCGCCGAATTCTTTAAACAGGACGCATTTCCCCTCCATCACAGGCATGGCGGCGTAAGGGCCGATATTTCCAAGGCCGAGGACTGCGCTGCCGTCAGAGACAACGGCTACGGTATTTGCCTTCATGGTATAAACGTAAGCATTTCGGGGATCTTCTGCAATCAGTTTGCAGGGCTCCGCTACGCCGGGGGTATAGGCGATGGATAAGTCTTCTCTGTTTTTTACAGGGGATTTGGATATGGTTTCAATTTTTCCATTCCATTCTTTATGTAGAAAAATTGCTTTTTCGCTGGTTGTCATGATTTATCACTCCTTTTCCCAATTAGGATAACATGAAAAAAAATACAAATCAAGAAAAAAGGGCTTCCTATTTGCAAAAAGATGGTGTATAATATAATTCATTGAAATTTCTGTGTATCCCCAGCCATCCGTCCGGTGGTCTGTATGGCCATCCTTGCTGTGGAAGCTTTCGCTTTTAGAGTAATGAAAATCATTGTCTAGTCTGACAGAGATTCCCAATAAATAAATGGCAGTAAAAAGGAGAAAGAGATGAGAGAAAAATATGAGAGTTTATCAGTAAGTGTGTTGCGGGAGGTGGCCAAAGCAAGAGGCTTGCGGCATCTTTCCGGGTTGAAGAAGAAAGAATTGGTAGAGCTGATGGTGCAGGAGGATGAGAAGGCTGCCAATGGAGAGGGCGAAGAGAGCGCGCAGGTGAAGCAGGAGCCGGAACAGAAAGCTTCTGGCAGAAGCAGTGAAGAGAGAACAGAGACAAGGCCAGCAAAAGCGGCAGAGGTGAAATCCCCTGGCAGAAACAGCGAAGAGAGAACAGAGACAAGGCCAGCAAGAGAGACAGAGGTGAGAGCTTCTGGCAGAAACAGTGAGGAGAAGGCAGAAGCGAAGCAGGGGAAAGAACCGGAACGGAAATCCTCTGGCAGGAACAGTGATGACAAAGCTGAAACCAGACAGGGGAAAGAACCGGAACGCAGGCCTTCTGGCGGAAGCAATGAGGAGAGGCCGGAAGGAAGGCATATGAGGGAACCAGACCGGAAGCCTTCCAGGGTGATTACGGCAGATGGAATAGAGATTGATAATCCAGAGCTGGACAGCGGAATCAGTGCACATGGAATTTTGGAGGTTATGCCGGATGGATATGGATTTATCCGCTGCGAAAATTATCTGCCAGGAGATCATGACGTTTATGTATCCCCCTCCCAGATTCGCAAGTTCGGCTTAAAAACGGGAGATATTATCCATGGAAATACAAGGGTGAAGACCCAGCAGGAAAAGTTCAGCGCTCTTTTGTATATTAAAAGCATCAATGGGAACCATCCATCCGAGATATTAAGGCGTCCGAACTTTGAGGATTTGACTCCTATTTTCCCAAATGAGAGGATTCGCCTGGAAACAGACCGGAGCGCCATTGCCATGCGGATTATGGATGTGGTTTCCCCAATCGGAAAAGGGCAGCGCGGGATGATCGTATCGCCGCCGAAGGCTGGCAAGACCACACTGTTAAAGCAGGTGGCGAAGGCTGTGACCAGGAATAACCCGGACATGCACCTGATTATTCTTTTAATTGACGAACGTCCCGAGGAAGTGACAGATATCAAGGAAGCAATTGAAGGCAGGAATGTGGAGGTAATCTACTCTACCTTTGATGAATTGCCGGAACACCATAAGCGTGTATCAGAAATGGTAATTGAGCGTGCAAGGCGCCTGGTAGAGCATAGGAAGGATGTGATGATCCTTTTGGACAGCATTACCCGTCTGGCAAGGGCATATAACCTGATTGTCCCCCCCAGCGGAAGAACCTTATCCGGCGGTATTGACCCGGCAGCATTACATATGCCGAAACGGTTCTTTGGAGCGGCCCGCAATATGCGGGAAGGGGGCAGCATTACGATTCTGGCAACTGCTTTGGTGGAGACTGGAAGCCGTATGGATGATGTGATTTATGAAGAATTCAAGGGAACCGGAAATATGGAGATTATTTTGGACCGGAAGCTGTCGGAGCGGAGAATTTTCCCGGCGGTTGACATTACCAAATCCGGCACAAGGCGGGAGGATCTGCTGCTGAGCAGGGAGGAGCAGGAAGCAGTAGAGATTATGCGCCGGGCGATTAATGGAATGAAGGCAGACGAGGCTGTAGAAAGCATCTTGAACCTGTTTGTGCGTACCAATAGCAACCGGGAATTCTGCCAGATGATTAAAAAGACCAAGCTTATTTAGTGATGGGAAGAAGGGTAAGTAAAATTATGAAAAGGAAAATAGGAAGTGTTTTGCTGGCAGTGGGGCTGTTTGTGGGAATGTTTCCGGCACAGATGAGCCAAACCGTGGAAGCGGCAGGCGTGGGAGAACTGCAATGTTATGAAGAAACAGAGGCCAGGGCAGTGGAACAGCGGGACGAGATAACAGCTATTGGGGAAAAGAGAACTACAGAGACAAAAATGAGAGCCAGCGGGCAGGACAATGGATTTAAGTTTATTTTTTATAAAGACCTGTGGGGAGATGAGCTGCATTGCCTTCCCGGCGATAAACGCAGCGTACAATTTGAATGTGATAATGAGACGGATACTTCGTATACGCTGCAGGTGTCAAGCTCAGATACCAATGTTATCAAGATTACTTCTGATACATCCATTGTAATAAAAGCGGGAACTTATAATTCAAACCATATCAGTTTCCAGGCAGTGCGTCCAGGCGTATGTGAAATTATAGTGAAAGCCGGGATGGATACCTATAAAACGAAAATTTATGTTCTGCCGCCCATGATAGAGGTTAAGAGCGTGAAACAGATTGGATACAAAAGCATCCAATTGAAGTGGGAAAAAATACCTGGCTGCAGCGGATATTCCATTGAACGTGCGCCTGCTGGAAAGAATAACTATAAGACAGTGAAAAGCGTAGATGGAGGAAGTTCCAGCTCCATTCTAGATGCACAATGGGACAAACCATACAGTTACCGGGTAGTTGGATTTATAAAAGACGGCGAGCGCGTCATGCGGGGAGAGGAAGATATCTATAGCGGGTATGACTTTACTGCCCGTAAAATAGGAGCGGAGTTTACTTCCATCGAGAAATCCGGCAGCAGGTATCTGCTTATCAAATGGAAGCCCATGGAAGGAGCGACTGCTTACAAAATATATCGTTCCACCTATGAGAACGGCGCATACAAATGCGTATCCAAAATCGCCGGAGGGAACAGGTCTTCCTATCGGCAGAAAGTGGAGAAGGGAGTAACATATTTCTATAAGCTGGTTACAGTATATCCAGAAGGGGAAAGTGAATTTTCCGGCTCCGTTTCGCAGTTTATTCCCAAGAGTGGAAAAGCCAAGGCTGTGGATCAGGATAAAATCAGCCAGACCGCCGGTTCCAGCGGCCAATATAGCTGGAACTGGTCACATAGTGATAAAACCTATTATTACCAGGCAGGTGGAAAGCTCCATGCAGTCTGCGTGCAAAATGATGCTTCTTTGAAAATTTATACGCTGGATTCAGCCCTGAAGGTGAAGAGCACGAAAACAGTAAAGATAGGGTATGATTTGTGGGGCGGTTTTTACCATGGGCCGGATGGAAATTTTTATGTAGCAGTAGGTTATGCCAACCATCAGGAAAGCAGAACCAAGACTGTCATAAAAGTGATACAATACAATAGTAAGTGGAAAAAGTGCAAGACAGCAAACATTAAAGGAGGAGCTTCCAATAAATTTGTTGGGATATACAAGCCCTTTGATGCTGGCAACTGCCGGATGGATATGCAAGGCTCGACGCTGTACCTGGTAACATCCAGGACGATGTTCCAGGGAGACGATGGCCTGAGGCATCAGTCAAATATTTCATTTAAGATTGATACCAAGAAGATGAAGGTAAAACAGGCAAATAACAGCTATGTCAGCCATTCCTTCAATCAATTCATAAAATTTAAAGACGGAAGCCTTTATTTGCTGGATCATGGGGATGCCTTTCCCCGGTCGCTGCTATTGACCATGGTAGATCAGTATGGGGCGGAGACTTCCTATTCAAGCGAGAAAGGGTTGTTTTCTTTTCAAGGAACGATAGGACAGAATTATACAGGGTGCAAGGCAGGCGGCATGGAGATAGGCAGCAAGAATGTGCTGACATGTGGGATTTCTGTTCCTCACAAGTATAAAGTGAAAGGCGTTTCCGGCTCTGACAGCAGCTTGAAGAAGAATGTTTATCTGACAATTACCAACCGTAAGACGGGAAAAACGAAGGTGAAATGGCTGACGCAGTATCATCCAAAAACATCATCTGTTACAGTGGGAGAAGCACGGATGGTTAAGCTGTCAGATACCAGGTTTGCAGTCATGTATTCCACCAAGCAGGGAAATTCTACGAAAGTGCAGTATGTTGTTGTCAGTGACACAGGGAGAAAGATTTATACAAAGACATATGCAGGGCTTTCTTTTTCAGCCAGTTCCCAGCCGATTCTCAGCAAAGGGCGGATTGTATGGATGGAGGCATCATACAGTGCAGCTTATGGCGGAACACGGACGAGGATATTCAGCATTCCCGCCATCTATTGATGAGGCCTGTTTGCCTGGGAAGATCTAGGCAAAGGATCTGTAACAGTACAGATAACCCATTGGCCTGTTACGGGTGTGAACAGTAACGACGGCTGCAAAATTTATAATTATTTTCCAAATAAAACTTGCATAGATAAAAAAAATATGTTACAATAACAACGCTGTTGCATAGGCAGCATAAATGTGAAAAATCCATAAATAAGATTTCAAATACAGTGTGAAGAGGTGAAAATCATGAGAGAAGGAATCCATCCAGATTATTATCAGGCAACTGTAACATGCAACTGTGGAAATACATTTGTTACAGGATCAACCAAGAAAGATATTCATGTGGAAATCTGTTCCAAATGCCATCCGTTCTACACCGGACAGCAGAAAGCTGCTCAGGCTCGTGGACGTATTGACAAGTTCAATAAGAAGTATGGTATCAATAATCAGTAAGATTAGTTGCAGGCTCCGTGAATGAGTATGTGAAAGCAGCAAAGGGAGGATGTCTTTATTGTGGACATCCTCTATTTTTCTATGAGAAGAAAATTTTCTATTTTGATGCGGTTCGTTACAGCGGATGATGGATCAAAGAGCGTGAATTTTGGTGTGGTTCGTTACAGAAGATAACGGATCAAAGAGCGGAAGGGGTGAGAAATTTGGCGTATTCGGGAATTGGCGGACAGGCAGTGATGGAAGGCGTTATGATGAAGAATAAGGAAAGCTATGCGGTGGCTGTCCGTAAGCCTGACCATGAAATTATAGTGGAAAAGAGAGAGTACAATGGGATTTGTAAGAATGCCGCAGTACGCAACCTGGTTTTTGTCCGTGGAGTGATTAATTTTATTGAATCCATGATTCTTGGCATGTCCTGCCTGACGTTTTCCGCTTCCTTTTTTGAAGAAGAAACGGAGGAAAAGCAAAGGGACAGTAAGAAAGAGCGTGTGGAGATGGGAGTTACCATCTGTCTGTCCATTGTGATGGCAGTAGCAGTTTTTATGGCGCTTCCCTTTTACATTTCTTTGGTGTTCCAGAAATTTATAAAGTCGGAGACAGCGGTGATTTTGCTGGAAGGAGTTTTAAGGCTTCTGATTTTTCTGGGATATATTCTGTTGATTTCCCGGATGGAAGACATCAGAAGGGTGTTTATGTACCATGGCGCAGAGCATAAATGCATCAACTGCATTGAGCATGGCATGGATTTGACCGTGGAAAATGTAAAGAAAAGCTCCAGGGAGCATAAACGCTGCGGAACCAGTTTTTTATTTTTCGTTGTGGTTATTACCATCATTGCAACGATGTTTATCCGTGTAGATTCCAGTTTTCTCCGTCTGGTTTTAAGGCTTGCCATTGTGCCATTGGTTGCAGGGATTTCTTATGAGATTATCCGTTTTGCAGGAAGAAGCGAAAGCAGGTGGATTAATGTGCTGAGCAAACCAGGCCTGTGGATACAGAAGCTGACCACCAGGGAACCGGATGAGGATATGATTGAGGTTGGGATTGCTTCTGTGGAAGCGGTATTTGATTGGAAGGAATATGTGGAAGGAATCAGGGAGGAGGAGCCATGACGTTTGAAGGGGCATTGCAGTATGGCAGGGATCTGCTGCAAAAGTCAGGGGTCGCGGATTATGAATTGGATGCATGGTATTTGATGGAGTATGCCTGCAAAATGGATAAAAGCCAGTATTACCTCCATGCGCTGGAGGAGATGGAGGATGAGGCATTCCAGGAGTATGGGCTTTTGCTGAAAAAGCGGGGAGAGCGGGTGCCTTTGCAGTATATTACCGGGGTACAGGAGTTTATGGGATTGAATTTTAAAGTGAATTCCCATGTACTGGTTCCCCGGCAGGATACGGAGACTTTAGTGGAGGAAGCGCTGAAAGTATTGGAACCAGGCATGGAAATATTGGATTTGTGCACTGGCTCCGGTTGTATTATCGTAAGTCTTCTAAAGCTTGCGGGGATGGCAGTCCGTGGGACAGCCAGCGATATTTCCAAACAGGCTCTTTTGATTGCAAAAGAGAATATAAAGAATAACCAGGTGGAAGCGGAACTGGTGCGCAGTGATTTATTTCAAAATATTACGGGAGCCTTCGATATGATTATTTCCAATCCTCCCTATATTCCTACGGAGGAGATTGCAAATCTGATGCCGGAGGTTCGGAATTTTGAACCTTTGGAGGCATTGGACGGTGCGGAGGATGGGCTTGCCTTTTATCGGAAAATTGCAGGCAGGGCAAAAGAATTTTTGAAATCCAATGGTTATCTGTATTTTGAGATTGGTTATAACCAGGGAGGGCGAGTTGCTTTTCTTATGGAGGAATATGGATTTCGGAATGTGAAGGTGATCAAGGATCTTGCAGGAAATGACCGGGTAGTCTGCGGCAATCTGCCGGCAGTGAAATAGAAAGGAAGAGAAAGATGTTTGATAAATTAGAAGATATCCTTCTTCGGTTTGAAGAGATTATGAATCAGTTAAGCGAGCCGGATGTGGCAAACGACACCAACCGGTTCCGCAAATTGATGAAGGAACAAAGCGACTTGGCTCCGATTGTGGAGTCCTATAAGGAATATAAGCAGGCAAAGCAAAACATTGCGGATTCCCTGGCTATGCTGGAGGAGGAAACCGACGAGGAAATGCGCGAGCTGGCTAAGGAGGAGTTGAATGATTCCAAGGGAAAAGTGGAGGAATTGGAAAAGAAATTGAAGATTCTGCTATTGCCCAAGGATCCTAATGATGACAAAAATGTGATTGTGGAAATCCGCGCTGGAGCAGGCGGGGATGAAGCGGCGCTGTTTGCAGCAGAGATTTACCGCATGTATGTCCATTATGCCGAGGGCAGGCGCTGGAAGGTGGAAACCGTGGAGTGCGAGGAAATCGGCATCGGGGGCATGAAGAATGTCACCTTTATGATTAATGGCCAGGGCGCCTATTCTGTTATGAAATATGAATCCGGCGTGCACCGGGTACAGCGGGTGCCTGAGACGGAGTCTGGCGGGCGGATCCATACCTCCACCATCACGGTTGCGGTGATGCCCGAGGCGGAGGAAGTGGATGTGGTGATTGATGAAAAAGACATCCGTATTGATGTCATGCGTGCTTCTGGAAATGGCGGCCAGTGTGTCAACACCACGGATTCTGCGGTCCGGCTGACCCATTATCCTACCGGGATTGTTATTTACAGCCAGACGGAGAAATCACAGCTCCAGAATAAGGACAAAGCCTTTGCGCTGCTGCGTGCAAAGCTTTATGATATTGAGTGCCAGAAACAGCATGATGCGGAAGCAGAGGCCAGACGGAGCCAGATTGGGACCGGGGACCGTTCCGAGAAAATCAGAACCTATAATTTCCCCCAGGGACGAGTGACGGATCATAGGATTAACCTGACGCTGTATAAGCTGGATAAAGTGATGAACGGGGATATACAGGAGATTCTGGATGCTTGTATTGCAGCCGACCAGGCGGCGAAGCTGACGAATATGGGTGAGAGTGCCTGAGAATTGTAATGTATCTTGGGAATGAGGACATTCAGCATGGGTGTGAATGGAATAGTAATGGAAAAGACAGTCAATGGCAGCTGCATGGGCTGTCTTTTTTTGTGTATTAGATTTCAAGGGTGTAGTGAAATATACGGATAAGTCGAAAAATGAGCTGGCAATGATGCTCTGATAACAGCATTCATTTTGTTAGGGCGTGTTTCAAATACGCCCTAACCCTGCCGGTGCGAGCCGCGAAAGCTTCTTACTGCATTGTCATAAAACCGGAAATAGTCTGGCCGGTGCCGGGACTGGGTATATTCAAACATGACCCCGCCACTGTTGTAGGTTTGGCTGCTGACCACAGCCATGCAGTTATAATCCTCAGCGTTCATGTTTAAATATTTTTCATCAATCTGCGTCATCTTTTCTACGGTCATAATCCGTTTGCTGTTTACGATCGTCATGTGCAGCGTCTGCTCCAAATACTGATAAATAGAATTTTCTGCAATTTCCTTAGTGAGCCCGGGGACGGCTTCTTTTAAAAAGTAATTATGATTCAAAATCAACGGCTTCTCATCTAAATAGTGGAGACGCTGGATGTAATAAATGTCTGTCCCAACCGGAAACCCTGTGGACCGGGCTTGGGATTCATTCAATGCAAATTCCGTAAATAAAAGAACTTTTGTCAAGGGCTGGTGGCCGTTTCGCAGGGCGGATTCCTGAAAGCTTTCGATTTCCCCGATGGTAAAAGCAGTTTGCGCCGCAGGCTGATAGATATTGCGCACGCCCTTTCCCTGTATGGTCTGCACGTAGCCGTCGGTTACCAGGCAGCCCACCGCCCGCCGAAGCGTATTGCGGGAGCAGCTGTAGGTTTGGATTAATGTGTTTTCAGAAGGTAAAAGCTCCTGGTAAGCAAAAACATTTGTTTCAATTTTCTGTTTTAAATCCTTATAAATCGTTTCGTATATGGCTTTTGGCATGTCTGTCTACCTCTGATTTTCTTATTCTGGCGGTGAAATACCGCAGCATTTTGCAATAGTTTCTAATACTGCAGCAAACGTTTCATATTGGGATGCGGAGGTCAAGGAGAGTGTCACTCAAAAATTAGGCGCATAGTGGGCTGTGTAACTAATTTTTGAGTGGCGCTATCGGAGAAAAGGACAAGCAATATTAAAAGTTATTTCTTAACAGTTCCTTGGGCAAAGGGACATCCTGCCTTTCCTGTGTATCGAAATATAGATGGTTCGCTGTAGTACTAACCATTGTCTCAAGTTCTAGACAACTACATTATAAAAAGAAAAAAAGTAAAAGTCAATAACTTGTTTGAACAAATTATCAAAAACTATTGACATGTTTAAACAAGTGTGATATAACAGAGACATAAGCAAGAAACATGTTTAAACAAGTAAAGGTAAATGGAGGAATGGAAGGATGGGAAGATACGCAGAGGATGCAAAACAGCTGCTGCGCCTGGTAGGCGGAAAAGAAAACATTGCGGCGGTTTCGCATTGTATGACAAGGATGCGGTTTGCTTTGGTGGAGCCGGGGAAAGCAGATGTGAGCGGGATTGAAGCAATGGAGGTGGTAAAGGGAAGCTTTACCCAGTCCGGGCAGTTCCAGGTCATTATCGGCAATACGGTAGCTGATTTCTACAATGATTTTATCAAGGAAGCGGGGATGGAAGGCGTCTCTAAGGATGCTGTAAAACAGGCGGCAAAGAAAAACCAGAATGTACTGCAGAGGATTGTTACTGCGCTGGCAGAGATTTTTGCACCGCTGATTCCGGCAATTATCACAGGCGGATTGATTCTTGGTTTCCGGAACTGTATTGACAGCTTGTATTTGTTTGAAAATGGAACAAAGACGTTATGCGATATGAACCAATTCTGGGCAGGGCTGGATGGTTTTTTGTGGCTGATTGGAGAAGCGGTGTTCTATATGCTTCCGGTGGGCATCTGCTGGTCTGTGACCAAGAAGATGGGTACAACCCAGATGCTTGGCATCGTCCTTGGGCTGACGCTGGTATCCGGGCAGCTGTTAAATGCATATTCCGTTGCAGCAACAGCGGCTGCGGACATTCCCAAATGGGATTTTGGGGACTTCCAGGTCAATATGATTGGCTATCAAGGCCAGGTCATCCCAGCAATTTTGGCGGCATTTACACTGGTGTATCTGGAAAAATTCTTTCGGAAAATTACACCTCAGGTTGTTTCCATGATTGTGGTTCCCTTCTGCAGCTTGCTATTGTCCGTTATGGCAGCGCATTTTATATTGGGACCCATCGGCTGGAAAATCGGGGCGGCAGTGTCATCGGTTGTATATGCCGGAATTACCGGAACCTTTAAGGTTGTGTTCGGCGCAGTGTTTGGCGTGGTATACGCGCCCCTTGTTATTACAGGGCTTCATCATATGTCCAACGCCATTGATTTGCAGCTGATAACAGATTATGAGGGAACCATGCTTTGGCCTATGGTTGCATTGTCCAATATCGCACAGGGTTCGGCTGTGCTTGGGATGGTTTGGCTGCAGAGGAAAGACCCCCAGGCCCAGGAAGTAAATATCCCAGCATGTGTTTCCTGCTACCTGGGAGTGACAGAGCCGGCAATTTTCGGCGTAAACTTAAAAAGGGGATTTCCATTTATCTGTGGAATGATTGGCTCAGGCATGGCAGCAGTTGTCAGCGTGGCTGCAGGGATAACGGCAAATGCTATCGGCGTAGGAGGGCTTCCTGGCATTTTGTCCATCCAGCCGGCGTACATGGCTTCTTTTGCCATTTGCTCCGTAATCGCCTTTGCAGTTCCCTTCTTTTTGACAATCCTTGTGGGCAGAAATCGTCTGCAGGCAGATGTGGGAAATGAGGCCGCGGAGCTGGCAGAAAATATAGCTGGCGCAGGAAATGACACGGCGGCAGATATTGCGGATTCTGCAACGGCGGAAAATGTGGCTGGCGCAGGAAATGGCACGGCGGCAGATATTGCGGATTCTGCAACGGCAGAAAAAGAGGTAAAGGAAGCAATGCCGGGAACTTTAACCGCATTTTTAACTGGAAAGGCAATTCCCCTGGCAGAAGTTGGGGATGGGGTATTTTCAGAAGGAATTATGGGTGGCGGGATGGCAGTCATCCCAGAAAATGATACCTTGTATGCGCCAGCAGATGCAGAGGTTGCAGTATTGATGCAAGAGTCCCGGCACGCCTGCGGACTTAAGCTTTCCAATGGCATGGAGGTTCTTTTGCATATCGGAATTGATACCGTGAGCATGAACGGGGATGGATTTGAATATCTGGTGTGGGAAGGCCAGAAGGTTTCTGCGGGAACGCCGCTGATCCGATTTGACAGGGCAAAAATTAAAGCGGCAGGCCACCCGGACGTTACCGTGTGCATCATTACCGGGGAAGGGGCGGCACAGGATATCCAGTTCCATACAGGAATGCATGTAACAGAAAAAGAGACGGTAGTGGCAGCTTTTAAATAAAGCAAAAGCATATGGAAAAATAAAGAGATAACAGCAGCTTTTAAATAAAGCGAAAGCATATGGAAAAATAAAAGAGACAACGGCAGAAATTTTCAAATAAAGCGTAACCATATGGAGGGATAAGATGGCAGATTTTAGCAATAAAGTGGTTTATGAAATTTATCCGAAATCTTTTCGGGATGCCAACGGGGATGGATTTGGCGACATCCCCGGGATTATAGAAAAATTAGATTATCTTAAGGAGCTGGGGGTGGATTACCTGTGGCTGACCCCCTTTTTCATCTCACCCCAGCGGGATAATGGCTATGATGTGGCAGATTACCGGAAAATCAATCCTCAGTTTGGGACAATGGAAGATTTGGAGCATTTAATCCACCAGAGTGAAGAACGGGGGATAGGCATTATGCTGGATATGGTATTTAACCATACCTCCACCCAGCATGAATGGTTCCAAAAAGCATTGGCCGGGGATGAGAAATATCAGAAATACTATATTTTTAAGGAAGGCGCGCCAGATGCACTCCCCACCAACTGGAAATCCAAATTTGGCGGCCCGGCATGGGAATATGTGCCGAAGCTGAACAAATGGTATCTCCGGCTGTATGATGTGACCCAGGCGGATTTGAACTGGGATAACCGGGAGGTTCGTGAAGAGTTAAAAGAAATCCTCCGGTTCTGGAAAAATAAGGGTGTGAAAGGATTCCGGTTTGACGTGGCCAACCTGGTTTCCAAGCCAGAACAGATGGAAGATGATTTCGAAGGAGACGGACGGAGGTTTTACAGCGACGGCCCTCATATCCATGAGTATTTAAAGGAGCTGGTAAAGGACGCAGAAATTGAGGACTACGTAACGGTAGGGGAAATGTCTTCCACGTCCCTTGACCATTGCATCCGGTATTCTTCGCCAAAGGAAAAAGAATTTTCCATGTGTTTTAATTTCCATCATCTGAAGGTGGATTATAAGGACGGGGACAAATGGGCTCTTTCCCCTGTCAATTATCAGCAATTAAAAGAGCTTTTCGTGGAATGGCAGATGGGGATGCAGCGTGGCGGCGGCTGGAACGCGCTGTTTTGGTGCAACCATGACCAGCCCCGTATTGTGAGCAGGATGGGGGATGAAAATGTTTACTGGAAAGAATCTGCGAAAATGCTGGCAGGCATGATTCATTTCATGCGGGGAACGCCTTATATTTATCAAGGAGAAGAGATTGGGATGCTGAATGCCCACTACCCATCCATAGGCCGATACCGGGATGTGGAAAGCCTGAATTATTACCAGATTTTATTGGGAGAGGGAAAGACAAAGGAGGAAGCCCTTGGGGTTCTGGCAGCCAGATCCAGGGATAACAGCAGAACCCCGATGCAGTGGGACAAAGGAGCCTATGGCGGATTCTCGGAGGCGGAACCGTGGCTTCCAGTATCTTACGGATTTCGAGAGGAAATTACAGTGGAAGCCCAGCAAAAGGATGAGGATTCCATTCTTGCTTTCTATAAGAAACTGATTGCCGCAAGAAAAAAGTATCCGGTGATTGCAAAAGGAGAGATTGCTTTTTTGGAAACCGGGACGGATTCTGCGCTGGCTTACCAGAGAACGCTGGGAGAACAGAAAATCGCAGTGTTCTGCAACCTGGCCGGAAAGAAGCAGAAGATAAAAATGGGCAGGGAATGGCAGGGCTGTGAAGCCTTGTTGGAAAATTATAACCGCAGAGGAAATGGCATTCCCTTCCCTGGAAATATGGAACAGGGAAATGGCATTCCCTCCCATGGGGATATGGAACAGGGAAATGGCATTCCCTCCCATGGGGATATGGAACAGGGAAATGGCATTCCCTCCCATGGGGATATGGAACAAGACACATTCCCTGCCCGTGAAGGCTGGAAAAAGAATCTACAGCAAGAAATATATACCATGGAACCATATGAATTTCTGGTTCTGGAGCATTTTCCAAACACCTTATTTTGAAATACCTCTTCGGATGTCAATCAGCTGGAGAATATCGTTATATAAATCTCCCTGGTCTTCCACATCAATCATCAGCCATCTCTGCCCATTTCCTTCTTTTGTCTGATGATATATTTGCTGCAGCTGGGTGCTACAGCCTGGCAGCAGCTTTTCGGTGCGTTCTTTTTCTTTTTTCCCAATCACAACCATGACGGTAAAGTAAGCTTCCCTGGGGTATATGGTGCACAGGCTTCTGCTGCTTTTTTTGAATTTCACGTTCCAGCCTGGCTCCATGCTGCAGGAACTGTATTCTATTTTTTCTATGCATTGGCATCGGTTCTTTATTTCGCAGCAGAATTCCCAAAAAACAGGGTTTCTCACATATTCGCTGATTTCCTCTAAAGAAGGGCAGTATTGTTTTTCTCGTCTATCAATCATAGCGATACACCTCACAGTCTTTATATTGTTGTCAGCAGTTTATCAAAATAATGCTTCAAGTGCAATATGCCTGGTGATTTTAGATGTATATGAAAAAAAACTTTTTTCGGCGGATGCTTTGTGCTAAAATAAAAAGGTAATACATAGGGTCTCACAGAGGAAAGGATGATGAAGTAATGTTTACAAATCTTAAGGTACGTACAAGGTTGATTTTGCTGACGGCTGTTGCTGCGGTGTCCATGTGCATTATGGGCTTTATAAATATGAGCGGCATGGAGAAGTCCTACCAGCAGTCGGTTTCCAGTATGAAACAGGTGCTTTATGATGATTACGACCAGCAGATTAAGGATCAAGTGGAAAATGTGATCACACTTTTAGAGGAAATTTATACAGAATATGAAGAAGGGGCGTATACCGAGGAAGAGGCAAAAAAGCAGGCGGCAGATATCATAAGAGAGCTTCGGTATGGGGAGAGCGGATATTTCTGGATTGATACATATGAGGGCGACAATGTTGTTCTTTTAGGGCAGGAAACAGAAGGGACGAACCGGATGGAGCTTGAGGACAGCCAGGGATATCAGATGATTAAGGATATCATCAAAAACGGCCGCCAGGAGGACGGCGGTTTTACGGAATATTATTTCACCAAGGAGGGCAGTACGGAGAGTTATCCAAAGCGCGCTTACAGCAAGGCTTTTGAGCCGTGGGAATGGGTGGTTGGCACCGGAAATTATGTAGATGAGCTGGAAAGCCTGGCGGTGGAAAACAGCGCGCCTGTGAAGAATATCTTTCAGGATGTAAGGACGCTGTCTGTGGTTTCGATTGGGGTGTCGATCATATTATTGATTGTGATTGCGCTTCTTATCGTGACAGATATTACGAAGTCCTTAAATGCCGCTGCAAAGCAGATGAACTGTATGGCAAAAGGGGACTATGCCAGTGATTTCATGGGAAAATTCCTGGGGCGGAAGGATGACTTTGGGCATTTATCCCGCTGCATTGAAGATATGAAAACTGCCATGGTAAAATTAATCAGCCAGGTGCAGAAGGAATCGGAAACAATCAGCATTGCAGCAGGGTCGGTCAATGAGTGCGTAGCAAAGCTGAATGATGATATTGCCAGCGTTTCCGCAGCTACCCAGGAGTTGTCTGCAGGAATGGAGGAGACGGCGGCTACCACAACCATGGCGGATGAGGCGGCAGTAGAAATGCATGAAGCGGTGCAGCATATTGCGCGCCGTTCCCAGGATGGAGCCCAGGGCGCCGCTGAGATTAAAGGCAGGGCGGAACAGACCAATATCAGGATTATCAATGCCCAGGAGAAAGCAGAGCATTTGAAGAAAGAGATTCAGCAGGATTTGGAATCCGCGCTGGAAAATGCAAAGGTCATCGACCAGATTTACGAGCTGTCCGGGGTTATTATGAACGTGGTATCCCAGACCAACCTGTTGTCCTTGAACGCTTCCATTGAAGCAGCCAGGGCCGGGGAAGCAGGCCGGGGATTTGCGGTGGTTGCCGGGGAAATCGGCGATCTGGCGGAGCAGTCCAGACAGACCGTAATCAAGATACAGGAAGTGACCCAGGAGGTAACCCAGGCGGTGGAAAACCTTTCCTCCAACGCAAGGAAATTGCTGGATTTTGTGGTGAAAGACGTAACCACGGACTACGAAGGATTCCTTACCATCGGGGAACAGTATGATAAGGACGGTGCTTCCGTGGATGTATTGATGCGTGAATTCAGCGATATTGCCCAGGAGCTGTTCGGCAATATGGACGGGATTAAGAATTCCATGAGCGATATTTCAAAGGCTGCGGAAGAAGGAGCAGAAGGGACTACCGAGATTGCACAGCGGGCGTCTGTCATCGCAGGCGAGTCGGCAGAGGTGCTTGAGCAGGTAACCAGGACCAAGCAGAGTGCGGAAACGCTGCGGGAGGAGATTAGCAAATTCCATGTAAGCTGATGCAGGTTTTGGAGCGTAAATAAAAAGCGGATAAAATAAGCACGGCAGACGCAGGAACAGATGTTATTACTCCGGCATTTAACCGCCGGAGTAATATCGTATCAAAAAAATCCCCTTGTATCATCCATTGGATTAGTTTATAATAAGAAAAGACGTCCTATGTCGTGAGGGCTTCTGTTTCTGCAAACGCAGGAGCCCAAAATGGAAAGAGTGAGAAAAGGAGAAAGAAAAATGAATGTATTGGTAATTAACTGCGGCAGTTCTTCCCTGAAATACCAGGTTATCAATTCTGATACAGAGGAGGTATTGGCCAAAGGGCTTTGTGAGAGAATCGGCATTGATGGCAGGCTGGTATACCAGAAAGCAGGCTGCGAGAAAGAAATCACAGATGCGGACATGCCCACCCACAAGCAGGCCATCCAGATGGTATTGGATGCTTTGGTGAATCCAAAGACCGGAGCCTTAAAGAGCCTTAGTGAAATCGAAGCCGTTGGGCACAGATTGGTGCATGGGGGAGAAAAATTTGCATGCTCTACGGTTTTGGATGAGGAAGTGCTGCAGGTAGTGGAGGAATGCAATGATTTGGCGCCTCTTCATAATCCGGCAAACTTAATCGGCGTCCGCGCCTGCCAGGAATTGATGCCTAATGTGCCTATGGTGGGCGTATTTGACACGGCATTCCATCAGACTATGCCGGAGAAGGCATATCTCTATGGCATTGACTATGATTATTATGAAAAATACAGTGTGAGGAAATATGGATTCCATGGAACCTCCCACAGCTATGTTTCCAAACGGGCAGCGGAATTTTTAGGAAAGCCCTATGAAGAATTAAAGACCATTGTCTGCCATTTGGGCAACGGCGCATCCATCTGTGCAGTGAAAAACGGCAAATCCATCGACACCTCCATGGGGCTGACGCCGTTGGAAGGATTGATTATGGGAACCCGTTCCGGGGATATTGACCCAGGCGCAATGGAATATTTGGCAAAGAAAGAAAACATTGGCTTAGAAGGGGTTATGACGATTTTGAATAAAAAGTCCGGCGTGCAGGGATTGTCCCACATTTCCAGTGACTTCCGTGATTTGGGGGCGGCCGCAGACCAGAATGACGAACGGGGAATCCGCGCATTGGATGCCTATATCTACCGGGCAGCAAAATATGTAGGCTCCTATGCAGCAGCCATGAACGGCGTGGATGTGATTTGCTTTACCGCGGGAATCGGCGAAAATGATCCCAATGTCAGAAAGGGTGTCTGCGATTACTTAGGGTATCTGGGCGTTGAAATCGATGTGGAAGCCAACCGGGTGCGGGGAGAAGAAAAGGTGATTTCCGCAGCAGGCTCCAAAGTGGCCGTGCTCTGCCTGCCTACCAATGAAGAACTGGCAATTGCCCGTGAGACAGTGGCTTTGGTAGGAAAATAAAATAAATGATTGACAAACCAAAGTTTGACAGTTATAATATAGCAAGTGTGGATAGGAGACTGCCATGAGAGTAGAATTAGCGGACATAATTTCCTGTGAGAACAAGGAGATGTCAAAGCAGGTGGAAATTGAATTATTGTCCTTTCACTCAAAATTGGGACAATTTCCCGTCGTGAAAAAGACACCTTTTGTACTGCAGTTTACCAATGAAGAAAACAGGCGGCTGTTGATTCAGGGGAAAACAGAGGTTACAATTGCAATTCCATGTGACCGCTGCCTTGAGGATGTAGAATGGAATTTCCCGATTGAAATAGAGAAGGAGATGGATTTAACCAAGAGCAGTGAAGAGACAGGCATGGACGAGTTAAGTTATATGACAGGAACAAGTCTGGATGTGGATCAACTTATTTTTGGAGAAATTTTGGTGAGTTGGCCAATGAAGGTTTTGTGCAGAGAGGATTGCAAAGGCATCTGCAAACGGTGCGGCGCGGATCTGAATCTGGCAGAATGCCAGTGCCAGAAAACAGAGCCTGATCCAAGAATGGCAGCAATCCAGGATATTTTTAGCAAATTTAAGGAGGTGTGACCATGTCTATATGTCCAAAAAATAAATCTTCCAAGAGCAGAAGAGATAAAAGAAGAGCAAACTGGAAAATGACTGCTCCGACTTTAGTAAAATGCAGCAAATGCGGGGAACTGATGATGCCCCATAGAGTATGCAAGAACTGCGGATGTTATAACAAAAAAGAGATTATTCCTCAGGACTAATGCAGGAAGAAATAGCTTTCCCGGAAGGGAAAGCTATTTTTATAAATTTAACCCTTGCATCCATTGACATTTTCTGCAGAATGAGTAAAAATAGTCTAATAAATATTCATCTGCTGCCTGCCGCTTGGAAGGCATAGGCCAATATATTAAAAAAACGGAAGAGAGGGATTTGCCAATGAAATTATTTAATTTAGACAGCGGGCTTATGAGGTTTTTGTCCAAATTTACGGACTGTATCTGCCTAAGCTTGATGTTTTTTGTAAGCTGCATCCCAATTGTTACCATAGGGGCTGCACTCACTGCTTTGTATTATACGGTGCATAAGGTGCTGCGGCATGACAGGGGATATTTGTTCCGGGACTATGTTACGTCTTTCCGGGATAATTTTAAACAGGCTACGCCGGTGTGGCTGATTGCCGCAGTTATTGGAGCGGGGCTTGGGTTTGATTTTTATATCTCTAATTATTATGCCCAGGCGGCAAGCTATTTTTCCGCTCTTTCTGTCCTGTGTTTCCTGGGAATGATCGTATGGACTGCCTGGGCCTTTTATCTTTTTCCTTACATGGCCCGTTTTGAGAATACCAGAAGGCAGTCGATGAAAAATGCCATACTGATGGTGATTGCCCATCTGCCTACGACAGTGCTTATGCTTGTCGTTGCTTTTGTTTCCATGGTGGCTTTTTCTATTGCGCCGTTTATTATCTTCATCCTTCCAGCGGCCTTTACCTGGATCCAGAGTTCTATTCTGGAGAAAATTTTCCGTAAGTATATGAGTGAGGAAGACAGGGAAGCCGAGGATGCTAAGTATAAGGAAGATATTCTGGCATGATGGGGGTCGGCTGGAGGATGAAAGCCCAATGATAACAGCTTTTTTGCATGGCCTGATTTTTTATATTGATTTCTCCTGACACTTATAGTATATTCTTAGGTAGGCATTCGATAAACAGGAAAAATTTTACAGCCTAAAGGCTTGGGATTTTA
Organism: uncultured Lachnospiraceae bacterium; assembly: GCA_947384285.1. GTDB lineage: Bacteria > Bacillota > Clostridia > Lachnospirales > Lachnospiraceae > Petralouisia. The sequence goes on along the minus strand of CANDGI010000002.1, from coordinate 21,145 downwards.
CTTCACCTGCCATTTTGGCGGGCGTAAGTCTTGTTTACGGGCCATAAGGAGGAAATTTCATGCAGGAAATGGTAAGAGTAGCAGTTGATGCCATGGGCGGTGACAATGCGCCTGAGGAGATGGTAAAAGGAGCAATCAACGCTGTTACGCTACGGCAGGACATTAAGGTATATCTGGTGGGCCAGCAGGATGTGGTGAAGAAGGAACTGGAAAAGCATTCCTACGGCGGTTCCCAGATTGAAGTGATTCACGCCGAAGAGGTAATTGAAACCGCAGAACCTCCAGTGATGGCAATTCGAAAGAAAAAACAGTCATCGATTGTAGTGGGAATGAATATGGTGAAGGGGAAACAGGCGGATGCATTTGTGTCAGCAGGAAGCTCTGGAGCCATATTGGTAGGCGGACAAGTCATTGTCGGAAGGATTAAGGGAATTGAGCGTCCGCCGCTGGCTCCATTGATTCCCACGAAAAAGGGAGTATCTTTATTGATTGACTGCGGTGCAAACGTAGACGCCAGGGCTTCCCATCTGGTTCAGTTTGCGAAAATGGGTTCCATTTATATGGAAAATGTATTAGGCGTTAAGAATCCGAAAGTTGCGATTGTCAATATTGGTGCGGAAGAAGAAAAAGGAAATGCACTGGTAAAAGAGACATTTCCACTGCTGAAAAACTGCCCGGATGTGAATTTTGTGGGAAGTATTGAGGCAAGGGATATTCCTCAAGGGGAAGCAGACGTGATTGTGTGCGAGGCATTTGTGGGGAATGTCATTTTGAAGCTTTATGAAGGTCTAAGCGGCACTTTGGTAGACGTGATAAAGCAGGGAATGATGGCAGGCCTAAGGAGTAAAATCGGCGCGCTGCTTGTAAAACCATCTTTAAAAAAGACGCTGAAGGCCTTCGATGCAACAGAATATGGCGGAGCGCCGCTATTGGGGCTGAACGGCCTGGTAGTCAAGACCCATGGAAGTGCAAAGGCGAAGGAGGTAACGAATTCTATTATCCAATGCGTCACTTTCAAGGAACAGGAAATCAATGGAAAAATCAGAAAGAATATTGGAACATCTCCCATGGAGGAGTAGAAAGGAACGAGAATGGAGTTTGAAAAATTAAAAAAAATCATTGCAGAAGTATTAAACGTTGACGTGGACGAAATCACAATGGATACTACATTTGTAGATGACTTAGGGGCAGATTCTCTGGACATTTTCCAGATAATCATGGGACTGGAAGAGGAATTTGATATTGAGATTGCCAACGAAGAGGCAGAAAAGATTGTAACGGTGGCAGATGCAGTAGAGCAGATTAAAAATGCCACGAACTAATCCATAAACTTCCATCATATGTGCAGGTAATTTCATGTGGCAACCACTTCCACAATTTTGCGGGAAGTGGTTGCATTATTATAGAAAGGTATTATGTTATGAGATTTCAAAAGGAATTTGAAGAGAAAATAGGGTATAGTTTTAAAAACGCCCGTCTGCTGAAGCAGGCCTTTACCCATAGCTCGTATGCAAATGAACACCATTTGAGCAAGCATGCAGACAATGAAAGGCTTGAGTTTTTAGGAGATGCAGTGTTAGAGATTGCGACCAGTGAATTTTTGTTCCACAGATATCCCAAACACCCGGAAGGGGAGCTGACCAGGCTTCGGGCAAGCATTGTCTGTGAGCCAACCCTGGCATTCTGCACCAGGGATTTGGATTTGGGAAAGTATCTTTTTCTGGGAAAAGGGGAAGACCAGACCGGCGGAAGGGAGCGGAAGTCCATTTTGTCTGATGCTTTGGAGGCGGTCATCGGGGCAATTTATTTGGATGGTGGTTTTGCTAGTGCAAAAGAGTTTATTCATCGATTTGTATTAAATGACATAGAGCACAAGCAGCTCTTTTATGATAGCAAGACTATCCTGCAGGAAGTGATACAGGGAAATTATTCGGAAGAATTGAGTTATTGCCTGCTGGCGGAAGAAGGGCCGGACCATGACAAGAAATTTATTGTGGAAGCGCGGATTGGAGAGACGGTCTATGGAAGAGGATGCGGACGAACCAAAAAGAGCGCGGAGCAGGAAGCAGCTTATGCCACGCTGCTTAAGCTGAAGGAGCAGAAAAATATAGATTTTCCCCAATAAAAATATCGGAGGCGCAGATGTATTTAAAAAGTATAGAGGTTCATGGCTTTAAATCCTTTGCCAATAAGATTCTGTTTGAGTTCCACAATGGGATTACCGGGATTGTAGGCCCCAACGGAAGCGGGAAAAGCAATGTGGCGGATGCGGTGCGCTGGGTTTTGGGAGAACAGCGGGTAAAGCAGCTTAGGGGCGCCAGTATGCAGGATGTTATTTTTTCCGGCACAGAGAACCGTAAGCCTTTAAGTTATGCATATGTGGCCATTACATTGGATAATGGGGACAGGCAGCTGAATGTGGATTACAATGAGGTGACTGTGGCAAGGCGTGTCTATCGTTCCGGGGAAAGTGAGTATCTGATTAATGGGACAGCCTGCCGGCTGAAGGATGTGAACGAGCTGTTTTACGACACGGGAATTGGAAAAGAGGGATATTCCATCATCGGCCAGGGACAGATTGAACGGATTTTAAGCGGTAAGCCGGAGGAGCGGCGGGAGCTGTTTGACGAGGCGGCAGGGATTGTGAAATTCAAGCGGCGCAAAGCCACAGCCCAGAAGAAATTAGAGGACGAGCGCCAGAACCTGGTGCGTGTCAATGATATTCTCACAGAGCTGGAGAAGCAGGTAGGCCCGCTGGAACGCCAGGCGGATAAGGCAAGGCTGTACCTGAAAAAAAAGGAAGAGCTGAAAGAATATGATGTGAATATGTTCCTTTTGGATATGGAACGCATGGAGGATGAACTGCAATCCTTAAAAGAGAAAACAGGAATCGTAGAAGCGGATTTCAAGGAAGCGGACTGTTCTTACGCCAATATCCGGGAAGAATATGAACGGATGGAGCAGGAGATGGCTAAGGCAGATGAGAAGCTTTCTGCTTTGCGGGAAGAGCTGGGAAATGCCACAGTGCGCAGGGGGCAGTTGGAAGGACAGGTGAATGTGTTAAGGGAACAGATTCATGCAGCCCAGCAGAATGAGGAGCATTTTAAGTCCAGGCGGGACGCCGTTGAAAAGGACCGGCAGGAACGCCAGGCCAAGAAGGCGGCCTGTGAGAAGGAAAAAGCCCGGCTGGACGATCGGGTAAAGTCCATGGAGGAACAAAAGAGCCAGGCCATGGCAAGATACCAGGAAATCCAGGAAGAGATTGCAAGGTGCAGCCGGAAAATCGAGGACGGGAAAAGTGAAATCATTGAATTATTAAATGACAAGGCTTCCACCAAGGCAAGGCAGCAGCGTTATGATACCATGCAAGAGCAGATCAATATCCGCAAGGCGCAGCTAAGCAAGCGGCTGCTGGAATACAAGAGCGAAGAAGAAGAGCTTCGGTCTATGCTGGAGGAATGTGAGGAAAAATACAGGCAGGCTCAGGAAGTATGCCGAAATCTGGAAGAGGAAGGCACAAAGCTGGCAGAAAAGAGCAAAAGCTGGCAGGAAAAACGGGGGGAGACCCTGCAGCAGATGGAACAGGACAATTCCAGGTACCACAGGGAGAAATCCAGGCTGGAATCTTTGATTAACATTGCAGAACGCTATGACGGATATGGCAGCTCCATCCGGCGGGTCATGGAAAAGAAGGAAACAGAGCCAGGGCTTTTGGGCGTGGTTGCAGATATCATCCAAGTGGAGAAGGAATATGAGATTGCCATTGAGACTGCTCTGGGAGGCAGCATCCAGAATATTGTAACCAGCGATGAGGCTACGGCCAAGAAGATGATTGGATTTTTAAAGAAAAACCGTTTTGGCCGTGCAACCTTCCTGCCGCTGACCAGCGTAGGGAAACGGCAGATTTCAGTAAACCAGGCGGCATTGTCGGAGCCAGGCGTGATTGGCATCGGCAGCGAGCTGGTGAAGGCAGACAGCAGGTATCAGGGATTAAAGGAATATCTTTTAGGCAGGACCTATGTGGCAGACACCATTGACCATGCCATTGCGCTGGCAAGGAAATACCAGTACAGCCTTCGGATTGTAACCCTGGAAGGGGAATCCTTAAGCCCGGGAGGCTCCATGACGGGGGGCGCCTTCCGCAATACCAGCAACCTGTTGGGAAGAAAACGGGAAATTGAGGATTTGCAGAAGGAGATAGAAAAGATAGAGCAGGCATTGCAGGCTCACAAGAATCGTTTGGAGGACATCAATACGGCGAGAGAACTGCTGAAAGAAGATATCCGAAAGAACCAGGAGGAATTACAGCAGGCGATGCTGGCGCAGAATACAGAAAAAATGAATCTGGAGCGGGCAAGGGAAGAGAAGGAAGGAAACGACCATCAATTTGCTGCCCTCAAGACGGAGAGCAGGGAGATAGAACGGCAGTTATTGGAAATCAGTGAAAACAGGGAACGGATTCAAGAGGAAATCCATGCAGCCAGCCGGAGGGAGAAAGAGATAGAAGAGGAAACCAAAGAGTTCCAGAAGATTTTGGATATGCAGAACCTTCTGGCAAAGGAGAGCCAGGAGGATGTTTCCAGAGTGCAGTTGGAGGAAGCGAATTTCCAGCAGAAGGCAGGCTTTGCACAGGAAAATATTTTACGTATTTCCGCGGAAATAGCCAAGCTGGAGGAAGACTTAAAGGCGGCAGAGCAGGAAAAAATCCAGTCCAGGGAAAAGATCCAAAAGAAGAAAACGGATATCGAAGAATTCATAAAAGCCATGGAACAGTCCAAGGCGGATAAGGAGCGTTTTGAAGAGCAGATTGCCTTAGGGCAGAAAGAAAGAGAGGAAATGTCCTTAGCCTACAAAGGATTTTTCCAGAAACAGGAGGAGCTGTCAAAGCGCATCAATGATTTGGACAAGGAATTGTACCGCCTAAACAGCCAGAAAGAGAAACTGGATGATTCCATGGAGCATCAGGCCAGCTATATGTGGGAAGAATATGAATTGACCCGGCACAATGCCATGGAGCTGCGAAAAGAAGAATATGACAATCCCGCCTTCATGAAGAAAAGGATTTCTGAGATAAAAGAGGAGATTCGGGCACTGGGCGACGTAAACGTCAATGCCATTGAGGATTACCGGAGCCTGTCGGAGCGGTATGTGTTCCTGAAAACCCAGCATGATGATTTGGTGGAAGCAGAGAAAACCCTGCTTGGCATTATCGAGGAATTGGATGTGGGGATGCGCAATCAGTTTACGGAGAAGTTTGCCCAGATCCAAAAGGAATTTGACAAGGTATTTAAGGAATTGTTCGGCGGCGGAAAAGGAACGCTTCAATTGGTGGAGGATGAGGATATTTTAGAATGCGGCATCCGCATCATTGCCCAGCCTCCGGGAAAGAAGCTGCAGAATATGATGCAGCTTTCCGGCGGAGAGAAGTCTTTGACGGCCATCTCCCTTTTGTTTGCCATCCAGAACTTAAAGCCCTCGCCCTTTTGCCTGCTGGACGAGATTGAGGCAGCGCTGGACGATTCCAATGTGGGGCGGTTTGCAAAGTATCTGCATAAATTGACAAAACATACCCAGTTTATTGTAATTACCCACAGACGGGGAACCATGGAGGCGGCGGACAGGCTCTATGGGATTACCATGCAGGAGAAAGGGGTGTCTACCCTGGTTTCCGTAGATTTGATTGAGACGTTGGCCACTTAGGAAGGAGCATAATCATGAGCAGTGAAGGGAAAGAGAAAAAAGGGTTTTTTAAGCGGCTGGTACAGGGGCTGACAAAAACCAGAGATAACATTGTGTCTGGAATTGATTCGATTTTCAGCGGATTTTCCAGCATAGACGAAGAGTTTTATGAAGAGATTGAAGAGATTCTCATTATGGGGGACTTAGGCGTCCATGCCACCACGGAAATTATTGAGAATTTGAAAGTGAAAGTAAAGGAACAGCATATCAAGGAGCCTGCCCAGTGCAAGGAGCTTTTGATTTCCAGCATCAAAGAGCAGATGGATGTGGGGGAAACCGCGTATCGGTTTGAAGATGAAACCTCCGTGGTGCTTGTCATCGGCGTGAACGGCGTGGGGAAAACCACCTCCGTGGGAAAATTGGCTGGAAAACTCAAAGACCAGGGGAAAAAGGTAGTGCTTGCAGCTGCAGATACCTTCCGTGCGGCAGCCGGGGAGCAGCTGAGCGAATGGGCCAGCCGTGCAGGGGTAGATATGATTGGAGGACAGGAAGGGGCAGACCCGGCAGCGGTTGTCTATGATGCGGTGGCGGCGGCAAAGGCAAGGAATGCGGACGTGCTTTTGTGCGACACGGCGGGAAGGCTCCATAATAAGAAAAACCTCATGGAAGAATTGAAGAAAATCCATAGGATTTTGGAGAAGGAATATCCAGAGGCCTTCCGGGAAACGCTGGTTGTGCTGGATGGAACCACCGGGCAGAATGCCCTTGCCCAGGCGAAGCAGTTTTCGGAGGTAGCAGATATTTCCGGGATTATCCTGACAAAAATGGATGGGACGGCCAAGGGCGGCATTGCGGTGGCCATCCAGTCGGAGCTTGGCATTCCGGTAAAATATATCGGGGTAGGGGAGACCATTGAGGATTTGCAGAAATTTGATTCGGAGCAGTTTGTAAAAGCGCTGTTTTCCACCAATGAAAGCGTGGAGGAGGAAGAAAACCATGTTGACCCTTGAAAGATTTGAGGAAGCAAGTAAGATTGTAAAAGAAGTAACCTTGGAAACAAAGCTGGTTTACAGCGATTATCTAAGTGAGCAGACCAGGAATAAAGTCTATTTGAAGCCGGAAAATATGCAGTTTACCGGAGCCTACAAGGTACGGGGCGCGTATTACAAAATCAGCACCCTCACCGAGGAGGAGCGGGAAAAGGGATTAATTACCGCTTCTGCGGGGAATCATGCCCAGGGTGTGGCTTACGCGGCAAAATGTTACGGGGTGAAGGCCACCATTGTCATGCCCACCACAACCCCGTTGATTAAAGTCAACCGCACCAAAGGATATGGAGCAAATGTGATTCTGTACGGGGATGTGTATGATGAATCCTGCCAGAAGGCTTATGAGCTGGCAGAGGAACATGGATATACCTTTATCCATCCCTTTGACGATTTGGCGGTAGCCACCGGGCAGGGCACGATAGCCATGGAAATCTTTAAGGAGCTTCCCCTGGTGGAGTTTATTCTGGTGCCCATTGGAGGGGGCGGGCTTGCCACCGGGGTATCCACCCTTGCCAAGCTTTTAAATCCCAAAATCAAGGTAATCGGCGTGGAGCCTGCTGGGGCAAACTGCATGCAGGAATCCATAAAAGCCGGGAAGGTGACAACCCTTCCAGGAGTCAGCACCATTGCAGACGGCACGGCGGTAAAGACGCCGGGGGAAAAGATTTTCCCATATATCCGGGAAAACCTGGACGATATCATAACGGTGGAAGATGACGAATTGATTGTGGCATTTTTGGATATGGTGGAAAACCATAAAATGGTGGTGGAAAATTCCGGCCTTTTGGCCGTAGCTGCGCTGCGCCATCTGAATGTGGAAAATAAGCGTGTGGTTTCCATTTTGAGCGGCGGCAACATGGATGTGATTACCATGTCTTCCGTGGTGCAGCAGGGGCTGATTTTCCGCAATCGGATTTTTACGGTGTCGGTTCTTCTGCCAGATAAGCCAGGAGAATTGTGCAAGGTTGCAGATACGATTGCAAAGGAGCAGGGAAATGTTATAAAATTAGAGCATAACCAGTTTGTGTCCACCAACCGGAATGCGGCTGTGGAGCTTCGGATTACCATGGAAGCCTTTGGCACGGAGCACAAGGAGCAGATTATGGGAGCCTTGGAGCAGAGAGGCTACAAGCCCAAATTGGTGAGGACGAATTTGTGATAGCGGTTGCTATGGATGCAATGATGTGATAGCGGTTGCTATGGATGCAATGATGTAATAATGGTTGCTATGGATGCAATGATGTAATAATGGTTGCTATGGATGCAATGATGTGATAGCGGTTGCTATGGATGCAATGATGCACCAGGGACAAGGGAGGGAAAGCGTGAAAGAAAATTTGCACTGTGAAGCGTGAAAGCTTTTTTCACAGCTTGTTTGTGACTGGAAAGGAATGGTGAAAAACATGAATCTTACTTTGGAACAGATTGGAAGCAATGCCAAAAGAGCTGAAACAGTCCTGCGGACACTGTCTGCCAATGGAAAAAATAAAGCTTTGACTACAGCAGCGGATTATCTGATGGCAAATATGAAAATGCTGCTGGAGGCAAATCACATGGATATGGAACGAGGCAAGGAAAACGGGATGGCACAGGGGCTTTTGGACCGGCTCTTGTTGACAGAAGCAAGAATCGCCCAGATGGCAGAGGGGCTTCGGCAGATTGCAGGGCTGGAAGACCCGGTGGGGGAAGTACTGTCCATGAAGCAGCGGCCCAATGGGCTTTTGATTGGCCAGAAGCGTGTGCCGCTGGGAGTGATTGGCATTATCTATGAATCCCGCCCAAACGTGACGGCAGATGCCTTCGGACTTTGCTTTAAAGCGGGGAATGCAGTAATCCTCCGGGGCGGAAAAGATGCCATCCATTCCAACCATGCCATTACCATGACACTGCAGGAGGCCTTGCAAAAATGTGGACTGCCAAAAGACGCCATCCAGCTTATCACGGATACCAGTCATGAGACGGCGGCAGAATTCATGAAGCTGAACCAATATGTGGATGTGCTGATTCCCCGGGGCGGCACCGGATTAATCCGGACGGTGGTGGAACAAGCAACCGTCCCTGTCATCGAGACAGGCACCGGGAACTGCCATATTTACGTGGATGAATCTGCAGATCCTGCCATGGCAGTGGATATTATTTTTAATGCCAAGACCCAGAGAATCGGCGTCTGCAATGCCTGTGAATCTTTGGTGGTTCATGAAAAAGTAAAGGACGCACTGCTTCCCAAATTGGCAGAGCGGCTCCAGGAAAAACAGGTGGAGCTTAGGGGAGATGAACAAAGCCGCGCGGCCTGCGGCAGTATCCTTCCTGCAAAAGAGGAAGACTGGGGCACGGAATACCTGGATTATATTCTGTCCATAAAGACCGTAGCTTCCATTGATGAAGCCATTGCCCATATTAACAAGTACAATACCGGCCACTCCGAAGCCATTATCACAAAGGATTATGAGAATTCCAGGAAATTTCTGGATGAGATTGATGCGGCGGCAGTGTATGTCAATGCGTCCACACGGTTCACCGATGGGTTTGAATTTGGATTTGGAGGAGAAATCGGCATCAGCACCCAGAAGCTTCATGCCAGGGGGCCTATGGGCTTGAAGGAGCTGACAAGCACAAAATATATCATATATGGCAATGGGCAGGTTCGGCCATAAGGGACAAGGAAAAGGCAAAGGGTAAAATATGACAGAAGTAATTTTTGAAATATTATCAGAATCCCAAATCAGCCGGGATTTGTTTCGGCATTTCAACCGCCATCAGGAGGTGAAGCGCTGCTGGCGCAAGGAAGGGGATATCTGGAAGCTGAAGGACATTTCTTTTGTAGAAGAGTGGAAGGATGCAGAATACGAATTCCTGGTGAAATGCCTAAAAAACACCATAAAAACCGGAGGTTTTGTATTCGGCTGCTTTGAAAAAGGAAAGCTTGTGGGATTTACCTCCGTGGAAAGCGGGCATTTTGGCTCCAGGGGGCAGTATGTGCAGCTATCCTGCATCCATGTATCCTGTGAGTGCAGGAATAAGGGATACGGGAAGCATTTGTTCCAGCGGGCGGTTCTGGCAGGCAGGAAGCTGGAGGCTGGGAAATTGTACATATCCGCCCATTCTTCGGAAGAGACGCAGGCCTTCTACCATGCCCTTGGGTGTGTGGAAGCGGAAGAATATAATGAGGAGTTGTACGCGGCGGAGCCTTGCGACTGCCAGCTAGAGTATGTGTTGTGATGAAAAGAATGGAGCTGCTGGAACATGAGATTTATGCACCAGCATAATCCACGCTGAATACCTTAATGTCTGGCGTGGTTTATGCTGGATATGGCTGCAGAAAATCCTTCATTTCCCAGCGGCTTCATTTTTCTGAAGCTTTTGGGTGACGCGCAAATAAGCAGGCTTCGTGGCCTGCCAAGCGGCAGATGGAATATGTAACGTTACAGAACCTGCCAAACTGCAGGCTGAATATGTAAAAGGTTACAGTGCCTTCCCGGCTAACACTTCTTTATAATCCTTATAATTTTCTTCCAAAAGTGCAGGGGTATCCAGCCCATAGGGGCAGTGGGCTTTACACTGGTTACAGTGGATGCAGTTTTCAATTTTCTTCATTTTTTCCTGGACTTCCGGGGTAAGCTGCAATTCCGAGGGGGAGCGCCGAAGCAGCAGGGACATTCTGGCACAGTTGTTGATTTCAATTCCGGCGGGGCAGGTGGAAACGCAGTAGCCGCAGCCACGGCAGAAATTCCCGGCAAGCTGCTTTCTGTCCATGGAAATCAAGTTGGAAATCTCCGGCGTCATGGCAGGCGGGTTTTCCATATAGCTTAAAAATTCGTCCAGTTCAGACTCCCGCTGGATGCCCCAGATAGGCAGGACGTTGCCGTACTGCGCCTGGAATGCATAGGCAGCGGCGGAATTGGTTATCAGGCCGCCGGACAATGCCTTCATGGAGATGAATCCCATATTTTCTTCTTTGCAGCGTGCGACAACCTCCATATCTTTTTCAGAGGCAAGGTAACAGAAGGGGAATTGGAGCGTTTCATATAAGCCGCTGTCAATGGCTTCATGGGCAATTTTCAGCCGATGGTTGGTAATGCCGATATGGCGGATCTTCCCCTGTTTTTTTGCTTCTTCCATAGCTTCGTACAGCCCGGTTCCGTCGCCAGGCTTGGGACAGAAGGAGGGGTTGTGGAACTGGTAAATGTCAATGTAGCCTGTTTTCAGCAGGGACAGGCTGGTCTCTAGGTCTTTCCAGAAATCCTCAGCGTTCTGGGCGCCGGTCTTAGTGGCAATGAAGAGATTGTCCCGGACGGGGGAGAGGGCTTCCCCGATTTTCGCTTCGCTGTCGGTATAGAACCGGGCAGTGTCAAAGAAGCGGATGCCTGCGTCATATGCTTTTTTCAATAAATTTCCGGCTTCCTCGGTGGAAATCCGCTGGATGGGAAGTGCGCCGAAGCCGTTTTTGTTGACGGTAATTCCTGTTTTTCCAAGGGTAACGGTTGTGTTCATATTTTTTCACCTTTCTGTTTGTTCCCGCATGTTGCGGTTTTAAAATGGCGGTTAAAAACCGGGATTATGAGATTTCGCCGGAGCCGCTGCATGTTATGGTTACGTTGGCATTAAAATATTCGTTGTATTTTGAAATTTTGCACTTGTTGTGGCGGTATTTATTTCCGCTGCGCGTTGCTATCCTGTTTTTGCAGCTCCATCCATCTGGCATGCAATAGTTGGAACGGACATTGGAAGAAAGGATTTCCAGTTCGTGTTCCACGGTTATTCTATGTTCCAATACCGTTTTTTCAAGAAAAAGCTCTTGTGTATTTGGCGTAGTTTGGGCAGCATGAGAAATGATAGGATTGCCGATTGTGAAAATATAAGGGTAGAGGGATTTGTTGGAAAAGGCGCCGTTGCTGATGCGGTTGATTTCCTGCATAATCTCATAAGTATTCGTGGGTTTTTGTTTTAGGAGGAATAGGACCAGCATTTCACCAAGGCAGTTTTGCAGGCTCTCAGGGAAGCCGCCTTCTGTTCCGGTTATTTTCATTTTCCTGCTCATAACCACCTCCCGGCTGTAGATATGGCTGGGAAATCCTTTTTCTAAAAAGGCGGTAACGGTCTGGCAATTGTAAGCTATCAATAGCATACTACGGGCGCTTTTAAAAGTAAATACTTTAACAAAAAATATCATAAAATTTCTAGCTAGATGGACTATATACCATAGATGATCTGGCAGGTACGGTTCTGGCGCGGATTTTGCCGGCGCTTTGAACCCTGGCCTTAAAGCGGCGTGCAGATAGCTTCTCTGGAATGGCAAAAACAAAATAAATGGCAGTGCATATATTAAAAGAAAAAGAGAATCCTATGGACAGAGTAAGAAAGATTATTAATGCCGGGCGGGCTTATGACAAAGGCTATTATGGGGAAGAGGTTGGCGTAGCGGTGCTGGATACAGGCATCTATCCCCACCCGGATTTTGAGCATAGAATTGTCTGTTTCCGTGATTATGTCCGGGGACGGGCATCACTTTACGATGACAATGGGCATGGAACCCACATTGCCGGAATCATCGGCGGCGATGGCGGGGCATCCGGGGGAAAGTATATGGGCATTGCTCCCCGCTGCCATTTTATCATCCTGAAAATCTTAGACAACAAAGGAAACGGGAATACAGAGCATGTGGTACAGGCAATTGACTGGCTGGTAGAGCACAGGAAGGTTTACCAGATAAGGATTGTAAATATCTCTATCGGAATGGTGCTCCATGCAAGGAGCAGGGAGCGTGCCCGCCTGCTCCAGGCGGTGGAGTATGCCTGGGACAATGACCTGGCAGTTGTGGCGGCGGCAGGGAACAACGGACCTGGGGAAAGCAGCATCACCGTACCGGGCATCTGCCGGAAAATCATTACGGTGGGATGTTTTGATGATACCAAGGAGCGGATTGGAAAAGCACCGCTGAAGCCGGAATATTCTGGGCAGGGGCCTACGGAGCATTGTGTGGTGAAGCCGGAATTGGTGCTGCCAGGCACAAATGTCACAAGCTGTGCGCCTTACCCCGCCATGTACATGCAAAAAAGCGGCACCTCCATGGCAGCCCCAATGGTAAGTGGAAGCATTGCCCTTTTGTTAAGCAAATATCCTCATTTTTCCCCAGCAGATGTAAAACTGCGCCTGTACCAGAGAACGGTAGATTTAGGTCTGCCTTTGTCAAAACAGGGCTGGGGAATGGTAGACATTGGCAGATTATTGTGATAAAATGTCACCAGTGCAGTATGGCAGGGAAAGACATTTTTACAGGCCTTCGGGAAGCATGCCATGCGCAAAGAGGTGGTTTAGATGAAAAAAGTTAAGAAATTTTTACTGGGCCGGGCAACGATTGTAGCCCTTGCCATTTTGATTCAATTGTGCTGGCTGTTAACATTTCTGTATGGTTTCGGGGAGCGGTATACGTTTTTCAATACGATGATTGACATTGCGGCTGTTTTTGTAGTGCTGGTGATTGTAAATAAAAGAAGCAATCTATCCTATAAGATTGCCTGGACGGTTGTAATACTGGCAGTTCCTATTGTGGGGCTTCTGGTTTATTTTATTTTCGGGCGTTCAGAGCTGACAAGGCCTACCCGAAAGCGCATGGAGGCGGTGAATTTTGAGATTGAGAAGAGCCTGCCGGAAAACCAGGATCTGCAGGCGGAGCTTATGGAAAAAGATTTGTCCATTTACCGCCAGTCTAAGTATGTCAGGGCATGGGCGGGATATCCGGTATATAAACATACAGAAACAAAATATTATCCCTGTGGGGAGCAGATGTTTCCAGATATGCTGAAAGCTTTGGAGGAAGCGGAGCATTTTATTTTTATGGAATACTTTATCGTGGAAGAAGGGTTTATGTTCGGGAAAATACTGGATATCTTGAAACGCAAAGCAAAAGCGGGCGTAGATGTGCGCTTTATTTATGATGACTTTGGATGTGTAACCACGCTCCCGGAGAAATATGATCAGCAGATGAAGGAATGGGGCATCCAGTGCGTCCGGTTCAATCCCTTATATCCAATCATGTCGGTGATTATGAATAACCGGGATCATAGGAAAATCCTGGTGGCGGATGGCAAGGTGGGATTTACAGGCGGCATTAACCTGGCAGATGAATATGTAAATAAGGTGGAGCGGTTTGGATACTGGAAGGATACAGGCGTCCGCCTGGAAGGGGAAGGGGTTTGGAGCTTTACCGTTATGTTTCTGGAGATGTGGGATTATCTTACGAAAACCCGGGAAGAGGATTTGAATCAGTTCCGGCCGTCCCGCTGCCAGACCAGGCAGTACCAGACAGACGGATATGTGCAGCCTTATACGGACAGCCCGCTGGATCATGAAACGGTAGGGGAAAATATTTATATGAATATTATTAACCGTGCGAAGAAGTACGTGTATATTTTTACCCCTTACCTGATTCCAGACGATGAATTGCTGAAAGCGCTGCAGAATGCTGCCAAAAGCGGGGTAGACATAAGGATTTTTATGCCTGGAATCCCGGATAAGCAGATTGTATACTGGATCAGCCAGTCGTACTATGAACCTTTGCTTGAGTGCGGCGTAAGGATTTACCAATATAATCCGGGATTTCTCCATGCAAAATGCTTTGTCTGTGACGATGAGGTGGCGGTTGTGGGGAGCGTGAACCTGGACTACCGCAGCTTGTACCTGCATTTTGAATGCGGCGTCTTTATGTATCAGTCCCGTGCCGTGATGCAGGTAAAAGAAGATGTGCAAAGAACAATGGAAGAATCCGAGGAGATTAATCTGGAATTTTGCCGGAAACGTCCGGCGGCGATTCGGACATTGCAAGGGGTGATGCGCCTGTTTGCTCCGCTGCTTTAGGCAGTGGGCAAACAGGCGAAAGAACAGTCCTGAAATAGCCTGCAAATAGTTCCCGGGATTTTTGGGACAGCTCCCAATGGCTTCCAATGATATCAATGGAGCAGGAGCAGCGCAGCATCCAGGAGTTAACAGAGCAGGAACAGGCAAGGGCATTCCAGCAGGCGGTGCTGGACAGTTAGCGCAGCATCCAGGAGTTAACAGAGCAGAAAATCTTCCAGCACTTTTAGGAAATAGTCTTTAAACAAAGCTTTTTTTACGCTTTTTTCGAACAGGATGTTGACCGAGCCGATTTCCTTTTTGTTCAGCTTATAGACCACTTTTCCGGCGGTCTGGCCTTTTTTCACGGGAGCTTCTGCCGATTCAGGAAGAAGCAGTTCTTTTGTGATGGAAGATAAATCCGAGCCTGTGACGTCAAGATAGGAGAAATCGGATTCGTAGGCCAGGGGCGAGCTGTCCTCTGTGCCGCCTTGTATTGCCATATTTGGCAGTCTGTCTTTATTCTCATCCTTGTATACCTGGCATTTTCCAAAACCGTAATTGAGAAGGGCGGTAGCGTCCCGGAAGCGCACCTTGTGGTCTGGCGCAGCCATAATCACTGCGATTAATTTCATGCCGCCTTTTTCTGCGGTGGCGGAGACGCAGTATTTTGCCTGGGAGGTGGAGCCGGTTTTCAATCCAGTGGCATAGGGGTATTGGCGGATGAGTTTGTTGGTGTTGGTAAGGCCGAATTCCGAAGAACCTTTCCGAGTCACATGGGTAATATTTTCCATCCAGATGGTGCAGTAATTATGTATCTGCGGATACCGGGTGATCAGCTCCCGGGACATGAGCGCTACGTCGAAGGCTGTAGTCATGTGCCCTTCCACGTCCAGGCCGCAGCAGTTGACGAATGTGGTATCGTTCATGCCTAAATCCTTTGCCCGTTGGTTCATTCTGGCCACAAATTCCTGCTCGCTTCCCCAAATGTGTTCTGCCATGGCCACACATGTAGCATATACGCATAGTAGACAAGTGGGAATCCTTGTAGAATGTACACTTAGAGTGAAACTAAATATTTGGACATTATCAAAAGTCCATAACTGGTAAAATCAATTATCAGTTGTGGGCTTTTTTAGTGGTGCGCCCAGCGGCGCACGTTTCTAACGGGTGAAAGTCGTGTGTTTATCAGCTTGCCAGTGAAAGTCTGGTCAAGGTAATCGCCAGTGAGCCTTGTAGCGAGCCTCCAATGCTTTTGGGTGACTGATTGTGTTGAAGCGAGGTATGCCTGTGAGAAACAGGTGCAAAATAGCAGTCCGTAACATAAAGTGAATCCTGTAGCATCGTTACGTTAGCCCTGTAAGGGGACAAGAGGGAGTCGAGTCACTGACTTTCTGACGAAAAGAAGTCCTTGCGTATGTAACGTCCCCGGAAAAGAGTTCCGGCAGAAGGCGCTTGTTTTTCGGCACAGTTTTTCCTGAACGGCTGCAGGTATTTTGCACATGGCAGGAAAAGTCCCCGCTAAACCAGACAGGGAGTGACCGTATGCAGTTCATCCACTTTGATGCTGTATGTTTTTCAATGGCCAATCGAAGCCAGCTGCTACGAACAGAAAACATTCTGGTCATTGTACAGTTATATGGTACGCAGCCGCAAAGGGATTGAAATGCTGGTCAATCTGATCAATATCTCATACTGTGCCATGAAGCTGCTGCCATACCAGGATGAAGTGTTTTCAAATATCGTACGGAAAGTGTGCAGGAATTTCGGTTTGCCTTCAGCGAACAAATCCGGCAACAGGTATTTTATGCCATTTTGATGGAAAAAGTCGAAACAAGCATAAAATCAAATGCCATAATAAATATCTTAAAACAGCTAATCCAACGGCAAGGATATCATCTATAAAAGTTGTAAAGTCGTGATTATTAAAGTCTGTCTTTGTGTTATTCTCTTTGCCATCCGCTGACTTGCTTTTGTGCTTATCCTTCAAGGATTTAAACAGCTTGCCATATTCCGCATTGATTTCCTGCATGTCTGATACATTTCCACCGTTATCCGGGTGGTGAATCTTTAATAAATCCCTGTATTGCTTCCTTAAATTGTTCCGGTGTATTGATATTATTGAAATATGCCATGTCCATAACCTCCTAAACAAAAAAGTGCAAAGCCTTTGGCAATTCAATAGGCTTTACACTCTTCGCTTAAAGGGGATTATTCAGTTGTGGTTATGATCTAATTTTATCAATTCCTGTCACATTAACATTTAGGCTTGCCAATATGACTTTTAATTCATCATATCTTTTCTTCATGCCTTTGTATGCTTCTGAATCTTTGGGTGAAACTATCATCCAGTCTTGTAATCTTGAAAATTCTTCAACAGATATTTTCATAAGTTCTTCTTTGCTGATTTCTTCTACCATCCCTTCACCGCCTTTTAATGATGATACTGTTTACAGGTTGTTATCATTATAACGGATTTATCAGAGAGTGTAAAGTCTATTGGATTGTCAACGAATCATGAAAGATTATCAGAGCCTATAATGAAAATATAGGGGCTGGCTCCACTCCTGTTTTTAGTTTCCTTTTTGCTTTATAATAGCTCTAGGCAGGATTAAGTCTGATTACACATTGGAGGATCTGCACCCCGTTTGTCAACGTAAATGTTTTGCCCTTGAGCACAGCATATTGTCGCGCCTTTATGGATAGCACGAGCAGCAAAGTCCGTATCACCTCGGGCAGATCTCCTGCCCATTCTATTGCAAAGGAGATGCTCTGTATGAGAGATCTTTTGGAAATTTCCTGTGGGCTGGATGTCCACAAAGAAAATCAGGTGACAAAGCTGCACAGGCTTTGAAAAATGCAAACTTTGGTGAAATATGAAATTGATTTTATTACCAGAGCATTACAAGAAATCAACATTTGTGAATAAATCCCCTGATGAGTCTTTGAGAACTAAGGCGAAACTACCCAGACAAGGGTAGTCGGGATGGCAGCATAACCCTGCAATGCCCCCCCCCAATAAGTACCATGATAATTGAATAGACTTTGCACCTAAGTTGTGATATACTACCTATACAGTAATCATAATCACAACAAAAAGGCGGTGATCATATGACAGACAGTGAAAAACTTGATCTGATACTTTCAAGGCTTGAAAAACTTGATAAGCTAGAAAACGATATTACAGACATTAAACTGACACTTGAAAATGAAATCCGTGTCAATATCCAGCGAGTAGCTGAAGGGCATCTTGATTTATCAAGAAATCTGCATGAAGCATTAAAAATAGATAGTGAAAAAGAAATGCTTGCTATTCGTGTGAGTGTACTTGAAACTGAATTGCGCAGAATTAAGACACAACTTAACATAGCATAATACATAATAATCACAACCCATGGTGTAAAGTCTATTAGATTATTAAGGCTTTACACCTTTTTTATTTGCAGAAAAAGCACATTGAAAACATAATACGAAATATAAAGCAGTATTTAGAAAGAGGAAAAGCCCTGCACTTGTGGCTGTGCAAGGCTCTGGACAAAGGTATTTACTGGCTGTCAGAATTACTCGGAGGATCGGGTATGTATTCCATGATGCCGCCTGGCTGGCAGTTAAGAAGTCGGCACAAATCCATAATTGTTGAGACATTTACATTTTTATTGTTTTTTAGTGCATCAACTACTTTTGGATTTATCCCATTTTGCCTTAACCAATACTTATTTAAACCTTTTTCCTCCAGTATATTAAATAACACCACTTTACAACTTTTAAGTAAAAATTACATTGATTATCTCTAAATACCTCTAAAACACTTAATTTATGGGTATTTTAAATACAAAAAATATTCAATTTACTACTAATTTACTACGATTGAAAGAGCCTTGATATGGCAAGAAATACAGAACCAAAATAAGGGGGCATTCCAGTATATAGCCGGAATGCCCCCTTACTGTCTTATAACATATGCACAACTGGGAATCCGGCAGCTTTCCGTCCCCAACTCCCATTTTTCCTTGTCCGTGTTTTTTAATGTCTAGTGTCCTGCTTGCAGGCGCACAGAGCGACGGTTCCTAACAGGGCGGCGGGTCGGCTGTGCGAACGGTCGGTTCCGGTACGTTTCATGGCAGGCATTCCAGAACGCAAAGGGCAGTTAAAAGACATCGTTACGGCATTGACAGCAGCTATGGCGTTATACCCTGTGCAGAATCATAAAAGTGAAAAATGGGATTGTGCCAGAATTTTACAAATATGTGCCGCATAGTGTCGGAATGAGCGTTGACAGATAGCTTACTAAGTTATATAATTTTAGGCATGGAGGTGGGCGAAAAAATGCGGGGCATATCTAAGGAATATAAAAAAGCCCCATCATAGAGCGTCCGCATACTATAAATTATGGGAAGATGAAAGGATGGCGGTATTTATGAAAAGAATCTGGACAAAAAGCCTGGCGTTCGCCTTAGCGCTCCTCATGGCAGTATCTATGGCAGTTCCAATGCCTGCACAGGCAGCATCAAAGAAAGTGGAAGTGAAGGTAAAGAGCCCGAAGAAAGGCTATACGCTTAGAAAGGCAACGTTAAAGCTCCACACAAAGAAACCAGTACAGCTCATAGTGAGACAGAACGGGAAGAACGTGACGGCAAAGGCAAGCTACAAAAGCACAAACAACCGTGTCTTGCAGGTAAACCGTAAGGGGAAAGTCACAGTGAAGGCCCAAGGCACTGCAACGGTTATCGTAAAATACGGAAAAACAAAGAAGACATTAAACGTACAGGTAGTTAAACACAATTGGAAACCCCACAAGAAGACAGTAACAGTGAGGAAATGGGTTACTCGCTGCAACTGTGGTGCGATAATGCCAGAATATGAAAAGAAAGATTGCGATATTTGCAAGAAAAACAATTATATGTGTGCAGATAACGGCTATTGTTGTTGTAAACAAAAAGCCCATACAATGCAGCATCTGCTCAACGGTGAAAACACTAATTATTGGTTTGGATATGAATATCCGAAAGTAAAGTATGTAGACCATTACACCTGCGAATGCGGAATGACAAAGGCAGGGGAACCGAAACCAAGAGACGACGACTGACTTATACATGCCTCACACCCCTGCTCGTCTATGAAAATAACAAAAAAACAGAAAGGATGAAATCATTATGAAAAGAATCTGCACAAAAAGCCTGGCGTTCGCCTTAGCGCTCCTCATGGCAGTATCTATAACAGCCCCGGTGCCTGCACAGGCAGCGTCAAAGAAATTGGAAGTGAAGGTAAAGAGCCCGAAGAAAGGCTATACGCTCAGAAAGGCAACGTTAAGGCTCCACACAAAGAAACCAGTGCAGCTCACAGTAAGGCAGAACGGAAAGAACGTGACAGCAAAGGCAAGCTACAAAAGCATGGACAACCGTGTTTTGCAGGTGAACCGTAAGGGGAAAGTCACAGTGAAGGCCCAGGGCACTGCAACGGTTATCGTAAAGTACGGAAAGACAAAGAAAGCATTGAACGTACGGGTAGCCAAGCACAATTGGAAACCCCGCAAGAAGACAGTGAAAGTGAGGAAAGGTGTCATTTACTGCAGCTGTGGCGCGACATTGCCAGAAAATGAAAAGAAAGATTGTGATATTTGCAAGAAAAACGAACATGTAGGTTACGGCTATTGTTGTTGTAAACTACTAGCTCACATAAACCAGCATATAACCAACAATGAAAAAACTGAGCGTTGGTATGGATATAAATATCAGAAAGTAAAGTATATAGACCACTACACCTGTGAATGCGGAATGACAAAAGCAGGTGAACCGAAACCAAAAGATGAATAACATGCATGAAAAAAAGCCATGCAGGGGGAAACCTCTGTATGGCTTTTTTCATGCATAAATAAAGACATTGATAATGAGGACATACATGAAAAAGGCATTGGCATTATTGGCCTGCATCTTCCTATGTGCCACGACATTGGCAGGCTGCGGTTTGCGGACGCAAACTATGGAAGAATCCGAAGAAGTCGTAGAACATATTGGGAGCCTCACGTTCATAAAGATTGACAAAATCTTTTTTTAAATTAGTTTTACTATATTAGGTCGTTGTTTACATATATAACCAACAATTTTGGGCTGTTTTTTATCAATATGAAGAAAGAAAAGAGGGACAAATATGAAATCGACCAAAACTGCCCTTTGCTTTATGATAGACTTATTTGGAGCTTGTAAAGATTGCAGGCATGTTCAAATTCTGCTCTTATTAATCCATAGATTACCTCCCTATGATATTCTTCTTGTTCCGATATGAGTATTCTGGATTCAAAGTTATTGCATTCAAGAGATTCCCATTCATCCATAAGTCCAGTTAGAGACTTGTATACTCTATTTCCTAATGAATACATATCATCATCAGATGTTTCTCCTATGAGAAAAGGTAGAAAATGCACTATTACAAAATCCAAAAAGGCTTTGTCAAGTCTTACAACAGTGTCTTTTTTGATTATATTTACTTAAAATTTGAAGATGTTTCAAAACTTTTTGACCATGCAGGAATTCAAAACCATGAAAAATGTCATCATTCCGTGCGATAGCTGGTATGTAAAGAAGAACCTT
>CANDGI010000001.1 GCA_947384285.1 uncultured Lachnospiraceae bacterium | reverse complement strand
CAGTCTGCCCGTCCCTGCACACCCCAATGCCTGTCTCATCTTTTATTTTACTGCATGCATTTCCCATCACAGTCTGCCCGTCCCTGCACACCCCAATGCCTGTCTCATCTTTTATTTTACTGCAAGCATTTCCTTCCACAGTCTGCCCGCTTATTTCAGGCAGAGGGCAAGGCAGCGCCAGCGCCTTATGGCCTGTATACTCAATGGCTCCTGCCTCATGTACATTAATATGGCCTGTGGAAGCAGTCACAACACCCTCATAACGGCGGAGCATGGAAGAAATCACAACTGCATTTGTCTGGGTGCCTCCCACTAAGAACTGCACCTGCGCCTTGGGACAGCCGCAAGCATCCCTGATTTTTTCTTTTGCGCTTTCACAATAAGAATCCGTCCCATAACCGGATAACGGCTCCAGGTTGGTCTCTGCCAACCGCTCCAGGATTTTTGGGTGCGCCCCCGTGGTATAATCACTTTCAAAAGAAACCATTTCTCTTTTCTCCTTTCCTGCTTGAACAATCCTCCTTATACTGCTATTATAACTGAAGAATATATTTTTAGGGTTACAGCGATTACAAGGAGGTATTGACAAATGAATAAAACAATCGGATTTATCGGCGGCGGAAATATGGCAAGCGCCATCATTGGAGGAATCCTTCATTCCGGCCTTGCTGCCAAAAACCAGATTATTGCCACCGCCAAGACAGGACAGACCCTGCATTCCCTGCAAGAACGTTTTGGCATCCGCACCACCCATGACAACCAGGAAGCTGCAAAGGAAGCAGACATCTTGTTCCTGGCAGTCAAGCCATATCTTTTCCCGGAAATCATCACAGAGATAAAAAATGATGTGAAAGAAACTGCCCTTCTGGTATCCATCGCAGCAGGACAGTCTATCTCTGCCATTGAAGCCCTGTTCGGCAAAGAAATCCGCCTGATACGCGCCATGCCCAACACACCTGCGCTGGTGGGGGAAGCAATGAGCGCGCTATGCGCCAGCCAGCAGGTATCCCAGCAGGAGTTAGAAGAAGTTTCTGCAGTTTTTAACAGTTTCGGCTCCTGTGAAATCATTTCCGAATCCATGATGGATACTGTCATCGGCGTATCCGGTTCTTCCCCTGCCTATGTCTACCTGTTTATCGAGGCTATGGCTGACGCTGCCGTTGCAGACGGGATGCCCCGGACCATGGCGTATAAATTCGCTGCCCAATCCGTACTGGGCGCTGCAAAAATGGTTTTGGAAACCGGCACGCATCCCGGCGCGCTCAAGGATGCCGTCTGCTCTCCTGGCGGAACCACCATCGAAGCTGTGGCTGTCCTGGAAGAGCAGGGAATGCGCAGCGCTGTTATAAAAGCACAGCGGGCCTGTGTAAAAAAATCCCGGGAACTGTAGCCTCCTGCCCTCTCCTGCGCAAAATGTACAGCAGTTCCAGCCTATTTCCCGATTTTCAGCTGCCTGCTCCTCCTGTACAAATGCACGAAAGCTAGCCGTCTGCCTTCTCCTGCACAAATGCACGCAGCAGTTCCAGTTCAACCTCCTGGATATCCGGCTGCATAGGGTATTGAATGAAACATGATTTCATCCGCATCCCATGCATCCCTTCCTTTTTCTCGGTTCTCCCTGCCAGGAAAAAGGAAACTGCTGCCCCTGTGTTGACCTTCACCTTTTCCTTTAACTGCTCCTTTGCGTAGAATTCCAGCGATGCTTCCTCACATTCATATTCCACCATCAAGTTCTGCATCCCCGGCGGGCAGATTTCCCTCAAATAGCTGCAGAACATTTCGTAGTCTTCCTGGGAAAAATGCCCCTCCTCTTTCCCCTTCCGGTATTTTTCTTCATAGGAAGAAAACGTATCTACAAGGGAAATGCAATTGATGCAATAGGGTATCTCCTGCTGCAGCGCCCCACAGAAAAACTTCCGCATTCTGCCTGTCTGTTCCCCTATGGGCACTTTTATTTTCTGCTTCACCGGAATATGGCAGTGGCGGGACTGGGGCAAAAGCTCCAGCGTATCCAAATCCTCCCTGGAAAATGGAAGCTTCTCATATTCCCCCTCCAGTTCCAATACCGCATACTGCATCATGGAAAAATCCTGCTCCTCTAAAAATCCAAAAGAAACATTGCGGCACAAAAACTGGTACAGCAAAAGCCTTCCCTCCAAATTATATTCCTCCAGACCGCTTCCACTTCCAGACCGGAATTCATAATCCTTTCCGGCAACCCGGACTCCCCTTATCAGATTCAGCAGACAAGTCCCATTTTCTTCCAGTTCTGACAGCAGTTCTTCCCTTTTGGTAAGGGTTCCCCTCCGCCGCTTTTTTTCCATTTTAGCAAGCCTTTCCTGAAATAAACGGGCATCCTCCCCCACTCCAAACAGGTAAATCTGCACACGCTTTTCTTCTCTTGCAGCTGCCGCTGCCAATACCAAAGTTCCTGCAGCATCAACCTCTTTGCCGAGAAAAATAACCTCCTCAAAGTTGTGCATGCAGGAACGAATCATTTGTATATTCATCTTTGCTTTCCTACTCTTCCATATATTCTTTCTTCGCCATCTTTGCCAGACAAAGCTTTTCCTGTATTCCACATATTCTATTTAATTTCATTATACACACTCTTTTACGGTTCAGCAAGCTGTTTTCCCAATCTGGATTCACAAAACCTTGCCATTCCAGCACTTTTCTCCGTATGCCTGACCATACTTTCTCCATTTCCGCCTAGAAATTTTGTAGCTTTTTCCCTTGCCAGCCAACCGATTTCTTTTTATAATAAGAATATCTTGTTTCAGCCTGGATAATTCTTGATCGTTACGAGATATGAAGCATAATGAATTTTTAGGATAGAAGAAAGGAGCTTAACATTATGTGGGCTTACGAAAGTGTTTTTTACCAGATTTACCCCTTGGGATTTTGCGGCGCACCCTTTGAAAATGACGGTGCAGCTGCCAACCGTATTTTAAAAGTAAAGGAATGGATTCCGCACCTGGAAAAATTAGGCGTAAACGCCATCTATTTTTCCCCGCTGTTTGAATCTGATACCCACGGGTATAACGCCAGGGATTACCGGAAAATAGACGTGCGCCTGGGCACAAATGACGACTTTAAGGAAGTCTGCGACGCCCTTCACGCAGCTGGCATCCGCGTGGTGCTGGATGGGGTATTTAACCATGCCGGCCGTGGATTCTTTGCATTCCAGGATGTATTGAAAAACCGGGAAAATTCCCGTTACAAGGACTGGTTCCACATCAATTTCGGCGGAAATTCCAACTACAATGACGGATTATGGTATGAAGGCTGGGAAGGCAATTATGACCTGGTAAAGCTGAACCTGCGGAACGAAGAAGTCATCCAATACTTTTTGGAAAGCGTCAGCCTCTGGGTAAAGGAATGGGATATTGACGGGCTCCGCCTGGATGTGGCATACTGCCTGGATCATGATTTTGTCCGCAGGCTGCGCAGCCATTGCGACAGCTTGAAGGAAGACTTTTTCCTGGTAGGAGAAATGCTCCATGGGGATTACAACCAGCTTGTCAATGACGGGATGCTGCACTCCTCCACCAATTATGAATGCTACAAGGGCCTTCACTCCAGCTTTAACTCCATGAATATGTTTGAAATTGTCCATTCCCTGCTCCGCCAATTTGGGCCGGAAAACTGGACGCTCTATAAGGGAAAGCACCTGTTAAGCTTTGTGGACAACCATGATGTTTCCAGAATCGCCACCATTCTTGGAAATAAATCCCACCTGCCGCTGATTTATGCACTGTGCTTCGGCATGCCGGGCATTCCCTGTGTCTACTATGGTAGCGAATGGGGCGCCAAAGGGGACAAGAAAAATGGAGATCCAAGCTTACGCCCCAGCTTCGAAACGCCGGAATGGAACGACCTAACCGACTGGATTGCAAAGCTGGCTGATGCGAAAAAAGGTTCTGATGCTCTAAATTACGGCGATTTCCGTTCCGTGGTATTAACCAACAAACAATGCATTTTTGAGCGAAAAACAGAGAAGGAACGGGTGCTGGTTGCCATCAATGCAGACAGCGAGGCCTACACTGCCCACTTTGACGCAGGATGCGGAATGGCAGAAGATCTGATTACCGGAGAATCCCACGACTTCGGCGGCGGAAGCCAGCTTAAGCCTTACAGCGCTTATTTCTGGAAATGTGAAAAATAGAAACAGGGATTTATGGACGGAGCAGGAAATATGAATGGGAACCTTTCTTATCAGGAAGAACCAAAAGAAGAACTGTTAAATGGCAGAATCGTTATGATGTCCGGCTCCTCCATGAACCACAGCACAACTAAAAATGACAGAGGCTATAAGAAGGATCTATAGGAGAAATCCGGGGTAAAAGAATATAACCCTTACTGAATTAAATATCATCAAAGAATAGCAGGACTTATCAAGTAAATTTTTTATTCACAAGTGTAAAGCCTTTGAATCCTCAATGTGCTTTACACTTTTCTTTTCCAAACCTTCCCCAGCTGGTTAAACCAACTCTGAGGCAGCATCAGCCCAAAAATTATCCCAAGCACAATGGCTCCTGCAATCTTGAAGGTTTCCATTCCCTTGGCAATACACTGTTCCAAATCATTCATAACCAGATAATACGAGGTATAGTAAATCCCAGTTCCCGGCACCAGCGTAAAAATTCCTGTAATTAAAAACACCGTACTTGGCATTTTGCGGACAGCAGATAAAATCCTTGCAATTAAAGTAAGCGCCAATGTTGCCCAGATAGAAGCCACGGGTCCCCCTGTCCCTTTTGACGTACAAAACAAATATACCATCCACCCAATGGCTCCATTCATCCCGCACAGCAAATACTCGGACTTAGGCACGTGGAACAATACCGCAAATGCTATCGTTGCCGCCATAGACACCAAAATCTGATCTATCATAACAGCAGCGTACCTCCTCCTAATAACTGAAATATTTTAATCATTGCGCCCACCCCGATGGCAATACACATCCCGGTAAGCAATGCATCCATCAGCCGGATGCCTCCGGACAGATAATCTCCGCCGAACAAATCCCGGATTCCCGTGGTCAGCGCCACCCCTGGCACCAGAGGGATAATCCCTCCAATAATAACCTTATCAGACAAAATCCCAGCTCCCGCCACATAAAGCGTCAGGCTTCCGGCAGTCACCAGAGCGCTTCCCAAAATATTCATAAGGAATCTGGACGCATGATATTTTCCCGCAAGAAGCAAAAATATTTCTAGCAATATCCCCAAGAAAAAAGACACCATGCTGTCATAAATGCGTCCGCCCAGCAGGTAGCAAAACCCAGCGCTTCCCACGCCGCAGGCTAAAACCAGTGCAAGATTCCCGGCACTGGCAGAGTTCCTGCATTGCTCCAATTGTTCATGAGCCTCCGTTATGCTGCATTTTTTCTCGCAGATTTCCCTGGACAATTGATTGACCTCTGCCACCCTCTTCAAATTCACTTCGCCAATGGGCACATAACGCACCATGCTTCCTGCGTCTTCTTGCTGCTCACTGACCGTGGCAAAAATCCCGTTGGTAATCACAAACACATGGTAATCCTGTATTCCGTAGGCTTCCAAAATACGGGTTACCGTTTCCTGCACACGGTAAATCTCACCGCCGCTTTTCAGTAAAACCTCACCTACAGATATAGCCAGGTTTAATATCTCTTTACTTTCTGACATGTCTTCTGCATCCTTTATCACCCAAAATTATCCCCGCTGCCTAACTCTTCCTTATACATTTCAGCTATATACCCTGAACCATTCCACCAAAGATTTGATGATTCATCATATAACAAAGCTCCTGTCCTTGATGCAATTAAACGTTCTGGAATCCATCTGCTTATGCACAGCTGATCTGCCTCTAAACTTCCGACCGCACCATAAGCTCCAACTATATAAGTTACAATCGTAACATTTGCTGCATCATTTAAACCAGGTGAAAAGTCTCCGCTAAGGCTTTTCACCTTTGTGCTATGTCATGTCTCCTTCTCCTTATAATGCCGCTCCAGGCTCTTCAATATTCCTAGATAGAGGAAAAGCGTTGGCGTAAGGAACACCGTAGGGTTATTCACCATGCTCTGTGCCAGATAACTGCATATTGCAATGGTTCCCATCATCATAACCGGATACTGGCGCGCCATTTTTGCTGCTGAAACCGCAGTGCTAACCAACAGGCCAAAGTAGCTGACTGCCCCAAAAATCCCTGTCATGGACAAAAACTGTAACACTTCATTATGGGGATCGACAATACGTCCTCCGTACGCAGCCAGCTCCGCTCCCTGGTACTGATACAAAAACTGATGGAAGCAATTCACCCCATACCCGAAAAACTTCCTGCCCACAGGCAGCTTCTTCCAGGCAATCCATGTCTGTTTCCATATCACTCCTCGGCGGCTTCCAAAATCATCCTGCAATACCAACCGGTTCATCCATTGGAACGTACCTTCCCATTGCTTATCCGCTGATAAATTGGCAATCAAAACCAATAATACAGTAATACTGATAACTGCAGCCACAAGGACTACAAAAATATTTCTGATTCTTTGGTAGGGAATCTCCAACTTGTTCTTTTGTGCCTTCCTTACCAGGAATATTCCCAAAATCAGCACCACTCCCTCTGCCAGAAGCACAAATTTACTTATCATAAAATTCTGCATTGGCAGCATGCGAAAATGCAGGAGCATAACCGCTTCCATGTTCCCTGCCCCTGCCAGCAATGTCAGCTTTAAAACCACACTGGCTGCCCAAAACACCAGGCATGTTTCTAGAAAGCGTCTCATATAATCATGGCTTCTAAGAGCAAAGCACAGCATTACTAAAAAAGCAGTCCCAACTCCAAGAATCCAGCTATCCGAACCTGTCGCGTAAGCACCATAAAACCCCAATACCAGAGCCAAGCCATAAAGAGCCTTCGAAAGAAGCGCATCTGACAAATAGAACAGAACCATCCCTACAGGAAGCACAATACAGAAATAGGTACAGCAGGCATTCACATTTCCAATGGTGCTTGCAAATGCCCCAATTTCTGCGACCATCATATTATCCCACATATGGAAAACATTTACGCCCCAAAACTGCAGAATCATAATAATGCTCACCACTCCATTGGAAGCCAGGAAAATCCATGCAATCCAGATGCCCGGCCGCAGATATTTTCCGAGAATTACATATACAGCCATGCAAAGCAAAAACACAATCGCTCCCAAACGCCTTCCATCCGTACCATAAAAGGATTCCGCAGGGTAAGTGGAAAAAACAGTGGCAATCAGAATTGCCAGCAGAAAAGCGGCTGCAAACCAGGAAACTACCGATATATCCCTTAGCATCGCCTTGAAATTATGCTTCACTCCGCCTACACTTTTATCTGCAGCCCTGCTATCTTTTCTCTCCTGCAAATAGTCTGCTCCTGCAAATATTGCAGTTAAAACTACTAAACCAGCTCCGCAGAAATAAAAAAAGAGCAGCTTGGCATCTGTAATATTAAAATAGCTGTCCTGGAAAAACAACGGAAAAAATCCAAGCATCAGGATTACAAAAAGCCCTGTGACTGCCCCTTCCAGTTCATACATGACACTTCTGTCTGGTTTTATTTTCTGTTTCATCTTTCTCTCCTGAATGATATAATGGCATCCAGGCAGTTGTCTGCCCAGATGCCATTTTTAATTCATACCTCTCGAGCTTTTATACTCATGGGATAACTATTTCTTTACAGTTACCTTAAAGGTTGCAACTCCACCCTTCTTGGTAATTACAGTAATATCAGCTTTTCCTGCCTTCTT
Organism: uncultured Lachnospiraceae bacterium; assembly: GCA_947384285.1. Classification (GTDB taxonomy): domain Bacteria; phylum Bacillota; class Clostridia; order Lachnospirales; family Lachnospiraceae; genus Petralouisia. The sequence goes on along the minus strand of CANDGI010000001.1, from coordinate 198,818 downwards.
ACCTGTGATTTTACCCTTCTTTGTTACGGTTGCAATTTTCTTATTAGAAGTTTTGCAATCAACGATAGAATCGCCTTTGCCTTTTAACTTAATCTGGAATGTCTTCTTAACCTTAACAGTTGCTTTTGTCTTCTGAAGTTTTGCTTTTACACCCTTCTTTGTTACAGTAACTACACATTTTGCAGATTTCTTGCCTGCTTTTACAGTAATGGTAGCTACTCCGGCTTTCTTACCTGTTACAACGCCATTGGCAACAGTTGCAACTTTCTTATCAGAAGTGCTCCATTTCAGTGTCTTTGAATCCATCGTAGCTTTTGCCGGTTTAATGGTTGTCTTCAATGCAACCGTGCCTTTTACATCTACTTTTGCAGTCTTGGGCAATTTAACACTTGAAACCTTTACGGCTTTCTTTACTACGTATACAGTTACTGTTGCAGACTTCTTGCTGCCGTCTTTTGCAGTTGCTGTAATCTTGGTATCCTTACCTGCTGCATTCTTTGCTGTAATTTTACCATTCTTTACAGTTGCAACTTTTGTGTTTTTAGATTTCCATGTTACTGTCTTAGTCTTAGCATCAGATGGCTCTACAGATACGCCTACTGTCACGCTCTTCTTAGCTACTACATACAGTTTTGTTGCGGAAAGTGTTACTTTCTTAACTTTTACTGGAGCCTTGGTCGGTGCCTTGGTTGGAGCCTGAGTTGGAGCTTTGGTCGGTGCCTGAGTTGGAGCTTTGGTCGGCACCTTGGTCGGAGCCTTGGTCGGTACCTTGGTCGGTGCCTGAGTTGGAGCCTTGGTCGGTGTTGGAGTCTGGGTCTGGGTCGGTGTCGGTGTCGGTGTCTCAGTTGAAGTCTGTCCTCCAGTAATCTTTACTGTACAGCTATCCTCTATAGCTGTTCCAGGTACTGTGATTGTGATTGTTGCACTTGCACCCTCCTCACCTGTTACTACACCTTTTTCGTCTACAGTAATTGATGCATCGCTTGGACTTGCATCACTTTTAGTCCAATCAATCATTTTCCTGCTAGCATTGCCTGGAGATACTGTTAAATACTGAGCTGAGTTTAAATTTGTTCCAGATTCCACTTCATAATGAGCCTCATCACCTGATACAACAAACTTTGCTTTTTCTGGGGTTACCACATTACTCCCTGACGGATCATTCTCTGCTGCTGCAAACATTCCATTCAACTGAAACGTTGTCATACAAACGCAAACAGCCAAAAACATTGCCAGAAACTTTTTCAAGCTTCCCTTTTTGGTTTTCACCTGTAATTCTGTCATTACAAATCCTCCTTTAATTTTTGTTTCTTAGACATCCTTCGTTTTCTGTCTTGTCTACTAACATACCACTTTTTCTCTCATTTGTCAATTCTATTAATATGCAACATAAATATTTTTCCATGGATATTTCTTCCATATTAATGGTATTTCATACTTATTCCACCTGAATTACCACAGCCCCATCATCAAACACCACCTCTCCAAGGCTCCTAAGCAATGCCTCATTCAAATCAGGATACTTCTCCCTCTCCATCTGCCCAACAAATATATAGGATATCTGATACTCCTCCAGAAGGCTGCGTACCTGCCCTTCCTCTGCGGAAGTATAAATAGTTTCAATATTAGCCTTATCCACATCCAATTTATCTGTATCTCCACGCCATAGTTCTTCATGGACATACCAGCCCTGAACTGTGGGAAGACCTGTCATAGCAGATACCCTGCAATAACTGCTGTAACTATCCCCGGGAGCTTCCAACACTACCGGAGTTCCATCTGCCTGGGACTGCAGCCAGCGGATGGCGGCAGCATCCGTCGGGAACGACGTTTCCAGAAAAGCGGCAGCATCCAGCCCCTGGTATCCTTCCCTGTCCCAAACCTGGCCGTTCCATTGGTACACTGCAGTCCCCGTATAACAGGAAGTCAGCAGCAAGCAGACCGTTCCTGCAATCCCAAATCCACGTACCCACCAAGCCTTCTCCGCCAAAAACCGTACCAAAATAAATCCCATGCCAATCCCAAATAGGATAAACGCCTGATACGTCAGCTTGAACATAGTGTTGGAACGGGCGGCAATTGCTTCATAGATATCCCGTAAATACACAATTTCCGGCATTATCACCAATCCCAAGGCACAGAGACACAATACGGCGATAAAAAGATCCGCTGTCACCATATTTTCCAGCCATTGCAGGGGCTTATGCTCCCCATTTTCCAAATATACGATCAGCAGATAAAAAAGAACCATTAAAACAGGAAATCCCCAAAGAATGCAAAGCTGATAGAAAGCAGAATGGTTCTTTACAAAACTTATGCCCTGCGCCATACTGCTGCTCTCAAACTTCAGTGTAAAAGGCAAAGCCGCCAGAAAACTGAGAACCAGCAATTCTACCCATTGCACTGCACTGGATACAATACCATCCTTCCAATTCTGGAACCACTTTAAATTACTGAAAAAGCATATACCGCAAATCACCACATAATATATGGCAAAATCCCATGCATTGCTCCACTGGAAAATCCCCAGAAATAAACCACACACTAATAGCGGCATCTGGACAGGAGCCTTTTTCCTGTCATATTTCCCAGATTTCATCCATGCATATAAAAGCCCAATCACCGTCAGCACAAAAAAAACATTCACCACATGAGCGTGTAAATCCCCCAATATAAAAGAATAAGAAGGGAATTCATGAATTGTCTGGTCAGAGGTTGGCGGATTATGCCCAATATAGCGAGTAGAATCTGGAAACCAATATTCATTTTCAGTAGTTCCAACCCGCGGAAGAATCATATTGTATACTACGTAATGCATATTCCCGGCCAGGGAAACCGCCGCACCCGCCAGCATTCCCGCGCACAGGGACCATCTATTCCCGGCTTTTTCGTACAGGAGAAAATTTTTCTCCAAGCGTTCTTTTTTCGTAGAGGCACGGACAAATCTTTCCTCAAAATAATCTGCCATAACCTGCCGCACGAGAGAAAAAGGCAAAGCAAACGCCAATCCAGCAATCCATGTACGCATCAGATTATACGTAGACGCCACCTGGGTTCCGGTTATTTTCGTCAAGAAAACAGCATAATACTGCCCTCCATAATAGTAGTTAATATGGGACTGGCTATACCAAATATCTTTTGCCGGAAGCTCTGTACTGCGCATCATGGCTGCCATAAATCCAAAATCCATAAATTTCTCCGTCCCAAAAGCCTCGGGGCGGAACCCAGCTACGTATGTCCATAGCAAAAAAGCTGCAAACAGCACAACCTCTTCCCAGAAAATCAAGTTTCCTTCCTTTACAGGAAATACACTGGATGTTTTCTTCCCCTGATAAAAAGCCAGAATACAATTTGCCCCTATGCAAAAGAGCGTGACAACCAGGCAGGTGGAAGACGTAAATTTCAAAATTCCCAATGTAACCAGCAGCCATGTCACATAACCGGATATAGCTATGGCAAGAACTTTTGAAAACATCCATCCTTTATCCCGGAATTTGGAAAACAGCATGCCTGTAAGAGGCATAAAACAGCATCCCATCACCCATATCAGCAGCCACCAGGAAAGGAACGTCCTGCTGTCCTCTCCTAACAGCCAAAAAGCCAGACAAATCAAGGCAATACTAACCAGAATTTTATCCTTGTGCTTCCAAACCATACCTGCATAAATATTTTTTTGTACCTTTTCCACCTGTTCTTCCATTGCAACGCAATCCTCTCTATTCTTCCACTTTTTTCCGGAGTGCCAGGAACTGCCGGAACGATTTTTTCCCAATTCCAAAAATCTTTTTTAAATTGATAGAATTCTCCCCACCCTGGCGCGGCAGGAAAGAAATGGGGTAGTAATGAACCCCTAACCGCTTTTTGGTATAAATTACAGTAATCAGCACATTAGACAGGAAGAAATCTTTGGGCACTTTTTTCAGGACCTCCTGAAGCTGGCTGCAGCGCATCAGCCGATACGGTGCATTGGCGTCTTTGATCCATACCCGGAACACAACCAAAAGCACCATACGCAGCACCCTTGTGACAAACAGCCGTGAAACACCGTCTCCCCGATGAACACGCTGCCCAATTAACAATCCGCATTTCCCCCGGTTCTTCCAGAATGCTGAAAACTCTGAAGGAAGCGTCTGTCCATCCGAATCTGTCTGAAATACATAATCGGCTCCCTTACGGATTGCATATTTATAGCCGTAGAGCACAGTCGCCCCATGTCCCTGATTTTCCTTGGTAAGCACAGCCAGCTGAGAATACTGTTTTTTCAATTCTGACGCGGCCTGATATGTATGGTCCCGGCTTCCATCATCTATCACCACAAGCCGGCTGTCCAGCCCTGTTTTTTCCACCACAGGATGCCATTGGGCAATGACCGACCTGATATTCGCTTCTTCGTTGTATGCTGGAATTATAATATAAAGTTTATCCATAAGTTCCTCCTAAAATTATCTTTTAAATGACCATTACTGCTAATATACAACAATTTGTATGTATTTTCAAGCTGTGTAATTGACAAATCCTGAAAACTGACTTATAATCCGGCTATAAATCAAGGAAAATTTAAGGAAGGATAAACAATATACATGAACAATACCGCAAAAAACCAATTACATGTAACACAATTCACTGACAAATTAAACAGCTGTCTTACACAGGAAATTAATCCTTTGAATGGGAAAATTTTGTTGTTTTATTTTACGTGTATCTCTATCCTTGAGATATTAGCCTATTGGAAAAAAGGGATTTTCTCATTTACTGCTTCTCGAATATGGCTTCTTACCGGAATTATCTGCCTGTTCCTTTTTATTTATGATGTGGGAAGAAAAATATTAGAAGATGTAAAGAAGCATCATTTTACCGCCTGGGGAGGGATTATCGTATTAGCAGGCATATTCTGTTACTACATAGGAAATATTCAATATTCCGATATCAATTATGATGCAGCACAACAGGCTGCTGCCGGCCTGGATGCATTTTCCATAAATGACTGGAATTATACAGGAACAGCGTTTTTAGGATATCCAAACAGACAGTATCTGATAGCCGCTTTACCAGCAGTATTTCTGGGAAGAAGCATAACTGCGCTGCACCTGGGCTTTGCATATCCTTTTCTGATAGGCTTAATCATGCTGTTTACAGAAATCAAAAATTGGCTGAAAGACTGGGATATCAATGAAAACCTGTCTTTAATCCCTCTGTATGCGCTTCCGGCATTCCGGTTTATTCCAGAATATTTTATGAATTTCGAGCAGGCTATAACCCCGGTTGCATTGACCATGATGGGAATTGCCCTATTTATGAAATTATGCAGAAAGCCAACCTTTATTGGCTTTATCGGCCTGTCATGGGCAGGATGCTTGTTTTGTGATTCCTATACGCCAGCGGTTGCATCTTTAGGCTTGCTCCTTTGCTTTTTACTTCTGTATATGATTTCTCTATTTATGAAAAATCATGGGACGTCTATTTGGCCGGCTGCGCATAATGGTGAGTTTCATAAAAACCGTTCAGAGAAAGCAGGGAAGCGTCCTGCTGCAAAAGCAGCGGTGGAAGCAAAGAATCTTCCTATGCTCCTAATCGTTACAGGCGGCCTTTTTCTGAATATTGCCTGCTTTTTTCTGGCAACAATTTTGAGCTCCAGATCAGATCGGCTGGAATCTGCCAGGGAAGATGTTCCACTGGTTTCACTTGCGCTAGAATCCTGGGAAGAATTTTTTACAGATGCTAATGCCACGTTTTTTGGCATATTTTTAGGAATCGTCCTTCTTTACATATTCCTTTCCCTTGTGGGAGCATTAAAATTTTATGATTTTACCATTTCCTGCTGGGTATTAGGGGTGGTTCTGTTTGCAAATTATATCACAGGCTATATGCTGTATGAAAAAAATTGGCTTATGCAAAGAAATATGATTGTAATTCCAGTGCTTATTACAGGGATTTTTCTGTCTATTGCCAGATTCCTGAAACAATATGCCCTTCCCATAAAGAAGTCAGGGATCTTTTTGCTGGTTATGTTTCTTGCAACAGCTGCTTTTTCAAATTTTGGGGAAGAACACCAATCCTTTGTGTTTTACAAATATGTGCAGCCGCTAAAATATATGATATCCTATTCAAAAGACACGTTAAAGGAATATGGGGTAAAAGATACAGAAGAATTTAATATTATATTATTTACAGATAATGAGGGACAAAAGAATATATATGACTATGCAAAATTCTTTTATCCGAATGCACAAACATATTCCTTGAAATCAGGAGAAAGCCTGCCTGAGATAGACTGGGGGATGCCAACCTTCTTTTTTGCAGAAAATGAGCAGATGCTTTCCAGCCTTGATGCTGCAGCCGACAGCAGGGCATATAAAAATACCAGATATAAGACCACGGTAACTTGGTACAGATGTGTATATCCCGGAACATAATATAGAAGATGCGATAAAATTATGCGTGAAGCATTAAGAGAACTTATAATACATCCGATACAACCGCTCACAAAAGAGATGGGGGTTCACCGTACAGTTTTTACTCAAGCGAGCTGCTCATTTCTTTTTCATATTTTCTGTTTGCAGCAATCTGGATTATTTTAGGAATCCCCCGCGCCGCATTGGCTTTCGCCTTTGCGGCAGTTCCTTTCAAATGCAATATCCGAATGGGCATATGTTCCGCCATAGCGTCCCGATTTAGATGTTATGCCTATGGCATTTGCTGCTTCTGTCCATCGGCTGGGAATTAATGCAAATGCGTTTGTGCAGGACTCTTTTCTAAAGGGGTCGAATTCGCCCCCTTTAAAATCTGGATTGTATCGGGCAATGGCTATATCATTATCTTTACAAATAATCATGGTGTATTTCTCTTTGACCGGAAAATCACTAATTTGCTTGCAGCATAATTCAGCACAATTACAATGACATTCGCTGCAAATTTAATCACCATATCATTCAGCCCTATGAAATCCACAAGCACCAGCATGCAAAGCCAATCCACACCGCCTGTGGCAAGCCTGCATGCAAAAAAAGACCCCATTTCCGCCAATATTTCTTTTTTCCCTGACGCACTGCTTTCAAATACCCATTTCCGGTTTGTAATGTATGCAAATGCCACAGCCAGCACCCAGGCAATGACGGTACTTGGCATTGTCCCCAAATGCAGCGGGTGGGCGGCCAGCCAATAGGCAGCAATATTTACTACCGTTGTGCAGACGCCGAAAAACAGATAAAAAACCACATCCTTATATTTGCTGTATAATTTTTTCACATTCATATTTCTATCGTATTCCTCTCTAAATTTCTTCCTAAAGTGACTATTACTGCTAATATACAACAATTTTTACATATTATCAAGTTGCAGATTGGTAATCTTCAATAAGCCTTTGCAATATGGACAAGGAAAATAGATGCAAAAATCCATAGGGTTTTTCATATTCTTATGCTTTTCTTTTGGCGATGAAAGCGGTATGCAATAATCATCTTATGGTTAACCTTATATGCCATATTGATCATCTTTCCATCAGCAATTTCTCCAATGCATACATCAAACTTTCCATCCTGATTGTGCTTTTTTATATTATGCTCTTTTAAAATATCTGATGTCGATCCATTGTTTAAAACAAATCATTAAAAAGGTGCAAAGCCCTATTCATCGAACAAGAGCTTTGCACCTTATTTCCCTGCAGTTCTCATCCTTGCAGGCATACAAGGCTGCACGGTTAAAGATTCACCGGCGGCCTGCAGCTCTCATCCTTGCAGACATACAAGGTTGCCCGGTTATTGATTCTCCCGTATTCCTGGCTTTCCTCCCAGAACACCATGATATCTGCATCCTTTCCATATCGTTTCCGCAGCTTTTCCAAATCCTCTTCCTCTTTCAGCACCCCAACAATATGCTCCGGCGGATTCTGGTACAAAAGAGCCGCCAGCAGAGAAAAGCTCTGCCCTGCAGGGTATTGTTCTGCAAAAACGGAAAGATATTCCAACTGCTTTTCGGCCTGCTGCCGCCATGTTTCCTCTCCGGTAATCTGCCACAGCTTCACCAGATTATAAGCCATCACCGAGTTGCCGCTGGGAACGGCGCCGTCATAGGTTTCCTTCGCTGCAGCAATCAGCGGTTCATTTTCTTTTCCATAAAGAAAAAATCCGCCCTTCTCTTCATCTGCAAAAAGCTCCCTGGCCTTCCTGCAATAATGCCTTGCCCGCTCCAGATACTTTGGTTCCAGTACAGCGCTGTAAAGCTCTATCAATCCAAAGGCATAAAAGGCATAATCCTCCAGAAACCCCCGGCCCTGGCAGATGCCCCGGCGGCAGCTTACCGGCAGAAAACCTTTTTCGTCCTGCTGCTTTTCCAAAAATCCACATGCTCTTTTTGCTTGGCGCAGATAGCTTTCCTGTCCAAATACCCGGTACATTCTGGCAAAAGCCCCTATCATAAGCCCGTTCCAGGAGACAAGGATTTTATCATCTAAAAACAGCCGGTAACGCTGCTTACGGTATGCATATACCTTAGGCAGAAGCCGCTCCGGCTCCGTATGGGAATAGTCCCCGTCCTGGCAGATGCCCTGGAGCATTTCTCCAGACACCTTATCATCCAAACGGTTGGGAATGCTTTTCCCTTCAAAATTTCCTTCTCTTGTAATATTAAAATATTCGTTGAATTTTCTGCCTGCAGAGATGCCCAGCAAAGAGGTAAGCTCCTCGTAGGCAAACACATAATATTTTCCCTCCACCCCCTGGCTGTCCGCATCCTGTGCAGAATAGAACCCTCCATGGGAGTCCGTCATTTCACGTTGGATGTACTGGCCTGTTTTTCTGGCTACCTCCCGGTAGATTTCTTTTCCAGTTATGGAATATGCCTTGGTATATGCCATAAGGAGCAGCGCATTGTCATACAGCATTTTTTCAAAATGAGGCACCAGAAAATATGGATCTGTGGAATACCTGGAAAATCCGCCGCCGATATGGTCAAATATTCCGCCCCGGTACATCTGCAGCAACGTCTTCTCCGCCATTTCAAGGGCACGCCTGTCTCGGTTGACCCGGTAATATTCCATCAAAAACATCAGATTATGAGCCATGGGAAATTTCGGCGCATCCCCAAATCCTCCATAAGCCTCATCAAAGCTCTGTTTCAGCCGCCGTACCGCCTGCAAGGCCAAATGCTGCCAGGACAATCCAGAAGCTTTCGCCTCCTGCTCTTGCTGCAGCTGCCAGGTAAGCTCATCTGCGGACTTAAGAAGGCTGTCCCTGTCACGCTTCCAGCGTTTCTCCACCGCCCGCAGCAAATCCAGAAATCCAATCCTTCCATAAGCGCTGTATTTTGGAAAATAAGTCCCCGCATAAAAAGGCTTCTGTTCCGGGGTCAGAAAAATACTGGCTGGCCATCCGCCGCTTCCCGTAAACAGCACGCAGGCTTCCATATAAATGCTGTCAATGTCCGGCCGTTCCTCCCGGTCCACCTTAATGGAAATAAAATTCCGGTTCAGCTCCTCCGCCACCTCAGCATCCTCAAAGCTCTCATGAGCCATCACATGGCACCAGTGGCATGTACTGTATCCAATGCTCAAAAATACTGGTTTATCTTCTCTTTTTGCCTTTTCAAAAGCTTCCTCACACCAGGGATACCAATCCACCGGATGTCCTGCATGCTGCAGTAAATATGGACTTGTTTGATTTTTCAAATGATTTTTCAGTTTTATCACCCCATTTTAAAAATGATTCTGCTATAATATCTGCTTTTTTGATGATTCCAAAACTGTAAAAATATGGTTTGAAACTCCCCATTGTTGAAAGCCCCAAAAACCCGGAAGGCAGATCGATAGAACGGCTTAGGGCAAAACATAATTAAATCTGCCAGAGCGTGTTTCAAACAGGTTCCCACATTATTGGAATAATAAGAAACAGGACGGCTTCTATGAAATTGCCATACATGCCGCCCTGTCATTTCTATGTATTTTTTGAAACCAGTATCACACACTTTCTTCTGCTTCGTTTTCTCCCTTGATTTCAGACTCCGCAGGATTCTCTTCCCACTGGATTCTGCGGTCTTTAAAATAATATTCCCTGTCATGCTCATTGATTTCACGCATTACCCGGCAAGGATTTCCCACCGCAACCACATTCTCAGGAATATCCTTTGTCACCACGCTCCCGGCTCCGATTACCGTATTATCTCCAACCGTAACCCCCGGCATAATAACTGCCCCGGCTCCAATCCAGCAATTCCTGCCGATATGAACCGGCATATTATACTGATAAAGCTTCTCCCGAAGTTCTGGCAGAATCGGATGCCCTGCAGTGGCAATGGTAACGTTAGGGCCAAACATGGTGTAATCCCCGACATAAATATGGGTATCATCCACACAGGTCAAATGGTAATTTGCATAAACCATTTTCCCGAAATGGCAGTGCTTTCCGCCAAAATTGGCATAAAAAGGAGCTTCGATATAAACTCCCTCTCCACAGTCACCCAGCATAGTTTTCAGCATCTCTGCTCTTTTTTCTGCCTCCGACGGTTTCGTCATGTTATACTCGCACAATTTATCCTGGTAAACCACCTGCTCTTTGATAATTTCTTCATCTCCAGGCAGATACAATTCCCCGGTATGCAGCCTTTCTTTCATTTTACTCATATGCAGCGCCTCCATCTTCATTGTTCATGGAAATATCCACCGTCCATCCATACATTACTGCTCATGGAAATATCCACCGTCCATCCATACATTACTGCTCATGGAAATATCCACCATCCATCCATACATTACTGCTCATGGAAATATCCACCGTCCATCCGTACATTACTGTTCATGGAAATAAATTTCCGGCTCTATCTTCTGCCCTCTGTCCAGCTCCCCGGTTACATCCAGATAGAAGCTTACAAGAGTCTGGCTCATATAGGGGGAGATCCAAAGCATTCCCAAACCGCAGGAAAGCATTCCCAGGAACCCCCAGCCAATGCAGCTTAAGTAAATGTACAATAGATGTCTTTTATTTCCATCCATCAACCGGGCGCTTTCACGGAATGATGCCACCGCACCCATCTGCGGATGATCAATCAACAGGAAAAACGCAAGGCTGAAACGAAACACAAATATCAGCATAAGCACTATTCCTGCAAGATAAAGCGCAAATCCTATCACACTGGCTGCTGCAAGATCTGCAGCTATCCCTATGGTCCAGCACACAATTCCTGGCAGCATACATATCAGTCCAATCCCGGACATCATCAAAATCCCTACAATATAACGGTCTGGCCTTCTGGTAAACTCTCCAAACATCATACCGATTCCTGTTTCCTGGTTCCGTGCGAATCCCATCTGCATTCTCATAATTCCACACTGCATGATAACAGAAACAATGGACACAATCAACGTTGCTGCCAGATATGTACCAAACTGCACGATCCCTCCTCCGCTGATAAGAAACAGAAAATAAAAGGGAATTAATACCGCAGACATAATTAATGCCAGCAGCAATGTGGCTCCTATCACCAACCCCCAATGTCCAACCAAATGTTTCCTTGCCAGTCGTTTTAATTCTGCTGATGTGCGATTCATTTCTTTCTGCTCCATTTCCAATCTGATCCATTTTTTATTCTGCAATAAGGGTTCTTCCTTCACAGCCGCCTATCATTCATAATCATAGATATCCTCTCGGATCTCCTGGTCAAAATCCAGTACTGCCCCTGTCACTGCATGAATTTCTATGTCATATTCGTATACGTCTTTGATTAATTCTACCTCATATACCGGCACTCCATCGTCCTTGTCAAATTCTACCTTTCTCACTGTTGCGCCAGGTACTTTTGCAAGGGCAATTTTTTTGGCTCTCTCCACGCCGATATAGTTACTATTTCCCTTTTTCGGGGTAATAGCCTTTTTCCACTCGTAACTGATTAGCTGACGGGTTCTGGCATGGTACTCCAGCTCATACCTCGTACTGCCTTTTTTCATTTTCACCTTGTATTGCTCTATTCCGTCATCATATTTCAGCCGAATGCTGGTGATCGCTGCACCGCGCACCTTTTTCCTTGCCAGGCTCTTGCATTTGCTCTGGCTCATCACCTTTTTCTGGCTGGTCTGGTTAATCTTATTTTCTTCCCATCCGTATTGAACCAATTTTCCATTGGAAGCAAGGTAGGTAAGGTCATATTCTTTCGTTCCCTTTATCAACTTCAGTTCATAGAGCAGATTCCCTTTTTCATAATCTCTGTCTATCTCAAAAACAGCTGCTCCAGGCACCTTTTTCTTCGCCAGCTTCACCGCCTGGCTGTCCTTTGTAATTTTCTTTGCGTATGCAATGTCCCCTTTATGCGGCATCGCAAGCGTCCCTAAAAATACAAAGCAAAACATCATAAGAATCATACCAAACAATTTAGATTTCTTCATAAAAAATAAACCCTCCTTTGCTATCATCCTTTTTATGCTGTATAATCAATATTTTTCCCTTTTGCAGCGTCCTTTTTATGCCGCATAATCAATATTCTTTCCTTTTGCAGCGTCCTCTCCCAGAATCTTCCGGCTCTTTTCGTAAGGGTCGGCTGGATACTTAATGCTGGTAGAGGTTGTTCCTCCCGACACATATGTCCTTCCGCATTCGGGGCAGACAGATGTGTGGATGCTCACGGAAGCCCTCACTACCTTGCCGCCATCCTTGGCTGCCTTTGTATATGCATTGGAAACATGCTCTCCCTCATGGGCGCGGACTGCGCTGCCTGCTGCTTCCGGGGATATATGGGCTGCTGCCTTAAAAGAAACATTCTCATTGGAACCATCCTGGTATTTGCGGTTTGCACAGGTCTGGCACCGCTCCCCTGTCTTTTTCACAGATCCGTCCTTGCTTTCCCGGTCCCAGTATACGCCGTCTGCCCCATAGGTTCTGCCGGCTTTGCTTCCTCCGTTAGCGCCATTGCCCCTTTCAGCTCCATCCATTCCATTATAGTTATAATTATTATAATTGTTATAACTATAACCGCCTAATCCCCTAATTGCTCCTGCCATACAAAACACCTCTCTTCTATGTTTTCTTTCTATGTTTTCTTTCTACGTTTTCCTTCTGCTGCAGCATAGCCGCTCATGCGCACTTCGGCGTGTATCATATCTGCCGATATTATACCATAATCACTCCCTGATATGGCATGGTCACCGATGCGCACTTCGGCGCGTATCATATCTGCCGATATTATACCATAATCACTCCGTGATATGGTATGGTCACACATGCGCACTTCGGCGCGTATCATATCTGCCGATATTATACCATAATCACTCCGTGATATGGTATGGTCACACATGCGCACTTCGGCGCGTATCATATCTGCCGATATTATACCATAACTCTCACCTTTTGACAAATGGGAAAAAAGAGATTATACTGCAAACGTAACAAAAATTTTTCAAACAAACTGTAAGGATACTTTTATGAGACAACGAGAAAAAGAAGAAACCGCCCTCTTTTATACTGGCTGGGCGCTGGCTGCTATTGCATGTGTTCTGGGAATTCTTTACCGGCTGTTTCCCATTCCCCTTTCCAAACTGATGCTCCCCTGTCTGGTGCAGCGTATGCTTGGCATTTACTGCCCTGGCTGCGGCGGAACCAGGGCTGTCACAGCCCTTCTCCGGGGTGATTTCCTTGCCTCTTTTATCTGCCATCCTCTGGTTCTATATACCGCCGCAGCTGGCGGCTGGTTCCTCCTTAGCCAGACCATAGAGCGGATTTCCAGGCATCATCTGAACATCGGGATGAAATACAGGGACGGCTATGTGTGGGCCGCCCTTGTGATAGTTGTTATAAATTTTATTGTGAAAAATCTGCTGCTGATTATATGGCATATAGATTTGCTGAAAAATTTCAGTCTGTAACTTCTTCCGGTCAGTCCTCAATAAACTGGTCATGCACGGCGCGCATGGCCTTATCCACATCCTCTTCGTTAATCAGCACGGTAATGCGGATTTCCGAGGTTGCAATCATGCGGATATTGATTCCTGCATTGTACAGCGCCTCGAACATCCTGGATGCCACCCCAGGATTGGACTGCATGCCCGCCCCTACAATGGATACCTTTGCTACCGTATCATTTACTTCAATTTCCCTGGCTGTAATCCTGTTTCTGTGTTCTTTCAGAATTGCCACTGCCTCTTTGGCATCCTCCCTAGCCACGGTAAAGGAAATATCCTTCGTGCCATTTCCTCCAATGGATTGCAGGATAATGTCCACATTGATGTGGTTTCTTGCCAGCAAATCAAATATTTTAAAGGCAATTCCCGGGATATCTTTTACCCCAAACACCGCAATCCTGGCTGTATTTTTATCAACAGCAACTCCGCTGACAAGCATACTTTCCATGTCTGTCTCCTCCTTTACAATCGTTCCCTCTGCACTGTTTAAGCTGGAGCGGACCACCAGCTGCACCCCATACTTCTTTGCCATTTCCACAGAGCGGTTGTGCAATACCTTGGCGCCCAGCGTTGCCAGCTCTAACATCTCATCATAGGTAATTTCCGGTATTTTCTTCGCATTGGGCACGACCCTTGGATCCGCAGTATATACCCCTTCCACATCTGTATAAATTTCACAGGCATCTGCATGGAGCGCTGCCGCCAGAGCCACTGCCGTGGTGTCAGAACCGCCCCGTCCCAAGGTGGTAACATCCTCGTATTTGTTGACTCCCTGAAATCCTGTGACAATCACAATCTTGCGGGATTCCAGTTCATGGCGGATGCGCTTGGTATCGATTCTCTTAAAACGGGCATTGCCATATCTGGAGGAGGTCTGCATCATGACCTGAAAAGCATTTAAGGAAACAGAAGGCACGCCTAAAGCCCCCATCGCCATGGACATCAATGCTGTGGAGGTCTGCTCTCCGGTAGCCAGCAGCATATCCAGTTCCCGCCTGGAAGGATTGGGATTGATCTCTTTTGCCATCTCAAGCAGGCTGTCCGTGGTTTTTCCCATGGCAGATAATACTACCACCACATCATTTCCCTCTTTATATTCCTCTATACAGCGCCTGGCTACATTGTAAATCCGTTCTTTATCTGCAACGGAACTTCCTCCGAATTTTTTTACTATTAACATACTGTTCTCCCAAACCACGGTCTATTTTTGAATCAGATAATCTATCATTTCGCAGCCCTTTAATATATGACGGCCGCTTTCTGCCGCTTCTCTTTCATTGTATTTCCAGGTATTTTTCTGGGGTGCGCTGCTGTCAAACAACAGGTAAGGCACGTCATCCCGGGTATGGGTGCGGATGGAAATGGGCGTAGGATGATCCGGCATCACCAGCATCCTAAAATCCTCTCCTGCCTGCTCCAATCCTTCTTTTATCGGTGCAATCACCTGCTCATCCAGGAATTGGATGGCCTGTACTTTTTTCTCTACGCTTCCCTGATGCCCCATTTCGTCTGGCGCCTCCACATGCACATAGACAAAATCATACTGTTCTTCTGCCAGCACGTCTACGGCTGCCTGGGCTTTGCCCCGGTAGTTGGTGTGAAGGCCGCCGTTTGCGCCTTCCACAAGGACAACCTTCATGGAAGCTCCTGCCGCAATTCCCTTCAGCAAATCCACAGCCGACACCATAGCGCCCTTAAGCCCTGTTTTCTCCTGGAAGGAGGAAAGGGAAGGCCTTGTTCCAGCGCCCCAGAACCAGCAGGAATTGGCTGGATGCAGCCCTTGTTCCTTCCGCTTTACGTTGATTGGGTGGTTTACAAGAATCTCGTAGCTTCTTTTCATCATCTTTCGCAGCATCCCATCCTGGGGAAGATACTGGCCAATGGCCTGGCCTAACACGTCATGGGGCTGGGATAATTCTAACACCTGCCCCTGCTGCCAAATCAGCAGATGCCGGTAGCTGGTTCCCACATAGAACTGGTAAGTGTCTGTCTCCAGTTCTTTCTTTACAGCTTCCAGTAAAACAGCCGCATCCTCCGTGGATATTTCCCCGGAACTGTGGTCTAAAATCTTTTTATCCTCAAACTTTTCTTCTTCCTCTGTCAATGTCACCAGATTACAGCGCAAGGACACATCCTCAGGCTTCATATCCACGCCGATGCTTAATGCCTCCAGGGGGGAACGGCCGGAATAATACTGCTTCGGGTCATACCCCAGCACAGACAGGTTGGCTGTATCGCTGCCTGGCGCCATCCCGTCTGGAATGGTATGGACAGTTCCGATTTCCCCTGCGGCTGCCAGACAGTCCATACAGGGGGTTTTGGCATATTCTAAGGGCGTCATGCCCCCTAATTCTTCCAGGGGAAGGTCTGCCATCCCATCCCCTAACACAACAACGTATTTCATATTTATCCTCTCTGTTCCCTACTACACTACGCGAATTCTCTGTAAAATGTTCTTCAATCCAGAAGCTTTCTGTTCAAATGCTTCCTCGGTCAGAACTTCGGTCAGAAATCCTGTCTCGCCGGAAATCCCTTCTGCCTCTATAAATTCCACAGAACCGAATATCTTTTGGATATTTTCTTTTTCTTCCTTAGCCCGCACAAAAAACCTGCTCTTGGCTTTTTTCCAGTCAACCAAATCCATTTTCCGGGAGCTCCAGGAAATCAGAATATTCTTGTGGAGATGCTTTGCAATGTCCACGATATCTGCCACTACCGCGCTGGCAGTGGGAAGCTTCCCGGCGCCGCTGCCGTAAAACATAGCGTCGCCCAACACATTTCCATGGACAAAAATAGCGTTAAACACATCGTTTACATTATACAGGGGATGCTCCTGGGACAGCAAAAAGGGCGCAACCATAGCGCAGTATCCTTCTTCCGTTTTCCTGCTGGTGGCAAGAAGCTTAACCACCTTGCCCATGGCTTTGGCATAGCAGATATCCACTGCCGTAATCTTTGTTATGCCTTCTGTATAAATTTCTTCAAAATCCACCTGCTGCCCGCACACCAGCGAAGTTAAAATTGCAATCTTCCGGCAGGCGTCATAGCCTTCCACATCTGCCGTAGGGTCTGCTTCTGCATAGCCTCTGGATTGGGCGTCCTTTAACACATCATCAAATTCCAGCCCTTCAAATGTCATCTTGCTCAACATGTAGTTGGTGGTTCCATTCAAAATTCCTGTGATTTCCTGAATTTCATCTGCGGTCAGGGAAGAATTCAACGGCCGGATAATGGGGATTCCGCCGCCTACACTGGCCTCAAACATAAAATTAATGCTCTGCTCTTTGGCAATGGCAATCAGTTCCGCCCCATGCTTTGCCACCAATGCCTTGTTGGAGGTGGTAACGCTCTTTCCTGCCAGCAGCGCTTTCTTTACAAAGGTGTACGCTGGCTCCACGCCGCCCATGGCTTCCACAACCACCTGGATTTCCGGGTCATTTACAATGATGCCGTAATCATGCACCACCTTATCTTCCATGGGATCTCCTGGGAAATCCCGTAAATCCAGAATATACTTTACCTCTATCTCATCGCCTGCGCGCCCTGCGATGCTTTCCCGGTTGGTATTCAGCACTTCCACCACGCCGGAGCCTATGGTTCCATACCCTAAAATTGCAATCTTTATCATAATTTCCTCCACTTCTGCCTAATCGTTTTCATACTCGCACCAATACTTTTCTGTCATAACCGCTGTCTTGCCGCTTTTTCATTTCACCCTCTGAATAATATTTCTACATATTCAACATGATTATGCTGCTTTTGGCTTTCACTCTCTGGCTAATATTTTTACATAATGGACATTGTTCTGCTGTTCAATGCTTTCCACCATCTGGGACACATTTTTCGTATCTGGAAGCACATCCACGCTTATGGTCAGGGACGCCACCCCGTTTACCGGGATACTCTGATGAATCGTTAGGATATTGGCGTGGAAATCCGCCACAATCCCAAGTATCACGGACAGCAATCCCGGCTCATCATCCAGCTGGATGACCATGGTGATTGTCTTCCCCTTGGCATTGTCATGAAAGGGAAAAATATCATCCTTGTACTTATAAAAAGAACTCCGGCTGATTCCCACCAGCTCGGTAGCTTCCTGCACGGATTCTGCCCGTTCAGATTCCAGCAGCCGCTTGGCCTCCACAACCTTCAGCAGCACTTCTGGAACCGCTTTTTTCTTTAACACAAAATATTTTGTCTTTTCTTCCATGCTATCCTCCGGTTTATGTATGTCTGTGGGATACATCTGTATTCCCAGCAAAGATATTAGCACATTTATTTTGGAAATGCAACCTATTTTTAAAACTTCCTGCTTCCGCCGCTGGAGCTGCGCCCGCCGGCTCCTGTGTGGATCGTGCTTCTATTGCTGCCCCCGCTGCTGCCGGAATCTTCCCTGGGGATATGCCTATGGGTGACAAACTGATTGACCAACTGGTCTTTTTGCAGCTTCAATTCTGCGCTCCCATTTTTTTCAATGGGATATTTGTATCCGCCGAATTTCAGGCGGTATTTTCCAATGATGGCTCCTGCGGTAATCCCCCCTGCCAAAACTGCAGCCAGGGCTGCAATCAAAACCTCCATCCAAGAGATGCCCCTATGAGCCTTCCCATAGCTGGTAACCTTTCTTGTATCTTCATCATATAGATAGTTATTCTTTGGATTTTCTTCTTCGTATGCAAGCGCAGTCTCTGCCAGCATGGCTTTGAGCGTACCGCCATACTGTTCATGGGCGATTCTGTCATAACCGGCATCCAGAATTCTTTCTGTCCTGTCATCATTGATGTAGAACATGGCTTCTCCAAAAGCCCGGACTGTAATTTCCCGGTTATCCATATCAATGGCGCAGATAACACCGTCATCCTTTTGGGTATGCTCATCAAACCAGGCCTCCGCGTAAGCTTCCCCATCCATCCCCTCGGCATCATCTGTAGTCACAGCCATGATATCCCATCCTGTGGCCTTCTCCAACTCTTCTATCTGACGGCTGATTTCCTCTTTTTCCTCCTCAGACAAAAGCCCCGCCTGGTCGGTGAGCGGTGCATTGCTCTTTCCTTCTTCCTCAGACAAAAGCTCCGCCTGGCCGGCGAGCGGTGCATTGCTCTCTCCTTCTTCCTCAGACAAAAGCTCCGCCTGGCCGGCGAGCGGTGCATTGCTCTCTCCTTCTTCCTCAGACAAAAGCCCCGCCTGGCCGGCGAGCGGTGCATTGCTCTCTCCTTCTTCCTCAGACAAAAGCCCCGCCTGGCCGGCGAGCGGTGCATTGGCCGCTTCCATCCGCAAAGGAAAGAAACACATACAGGCTGCTAGTAAAAGAATTGCAATCAGCGCTCCTCTTCCTCTTGTCTGCCAAAGCATTCTATTTTGTAAGCTCATAAGAAAAACCCTCCAATCAGCCCCAGCAGGAATACCACAAGGCCAGCCACTCCGCTTACGATCCCTGCTTTTTTATAGTCAATGGGCAGTTCCCCGTACACATTGCCATTCTGCCCATTCATGGAGTAATAATATATTTTTCCATCCCGGCCCTTGTAGGTCACAGTCCACACCGGCAGAAGCATATAATCCCAGTTTGCCCTCTGGCGGTTGAAATGGCAGCTTTTGACAGACAATGAGGTGTATCCATGTACGGTATCACGAAGAATCTTTTCTCCGTATTCCCTGGCCTCTGCTTCTACCCCCGTCCTTAGCTCCTCTTTCTCAATGTCCCGCTTTTCCGCTAAAAATCCAGACAGGTATCCCATGTGGAAGTCCTGTGCTTTTCCCATATCATAGGGGAGCACCCCCGAGGAAAGCTTGCTGTTTGCTTTTTTCAAAGCATTTCTCGTTATATCCTCCAAGTGGATGTCTCCTGTCCGTTCCACCCGGTATATTTTTGTCTCGGTATACTCCGTATCACCGCTGCGCCATACCCGGACATTTCTCCCCTCCGCCTGCAGGCTTCCTTCCATATCCATGTCCACCATCCAGTAAGGAAAATAGACCCCGGATATTTTCTCAATCTGGCTTTTATTGAAAAATGCCTTCGGGACAAATTTTCTGCTATGTACATATTCTAAAAATTTCTCCGTTGCCTGTTTCTTATCAATGGCAAAGGGAATGATTTTGTGGGGAAGGTATTCCCCGGACACCCTTCCAAAAAGCACCACCGGATTATGGCAGTAATAACAGAAGGATGCGGCTGTGGTATCATCTGTTACAATTTCTGCTCCGCAGCTTGGACACCGGTAGACATTTCCCTCTGGCTCCATGGAAGAAGTATTTTCCTGTTCCCGGCTCTCTGGTTCCGGCCTGGGCTGATGCGCTCCCTCCGGCTGCATCTGGTCCAATTCTTCCTGTGAAAACGCAGAAGCACAGTATTCACACCTGTACTTCTGCGTTTTTGGATTGAAAACCAGTTCGCCGTCGCAATTGGGGCATTTATAGCTGACAACTGACATTTCTTTCTCCTTATCTTGCTTGTTTTCCGCATTGGGAACAGAACTTTCCGCTGTTTACTGCGCCGCATTCACACGTCCATGTACCGAGATTCTCTGGTCTCTGCGCGCCGCATTCGGAACAGAACTTTCCTTGGTTTACGTGGCCGCAGCTGCAGGTCCACTCTTCTGGCTGCTTGGGCTGGGGCTTTCCACACTCGGAACAGAATTTTCCGTTGTTTTGTGCGCCGCATGCACAAGTCCAGCCGCCGGGCCGCTGTATGCTTTGGTTCTGCCGTGCATTCTGGGTCTGGCTGTTCCAGGCATTTTGGTTCTGCATCTGCATTTGCTGCATATTCGCTGCGGAAGCTGCGCCCATGGCACTTCCGCCTGCCTGCATGCCAACGCCTATCCCCATAAATCCTGCCATTGCTCCATTGGCATTGGAGCCTGCCGCTTCCAGTCCCCGGGCCATATGGCCTTGCAGGTAGCCTTCCCGTACCATGGGATCACCCAGCATGGCTCCTTCATTGCGCATGTTGATAAGCTCTGTTGATTTATCGTCATAGGAAACGCTGGCAATTCCTACCGCCTGAATTTCCATGCCCCGCATCCGGTTCCAGTCTTCGTCTAACGTATCTGCCATGTATTTTCCAAGTTCCCGGCCTTTGGACGCCACATGGGAAATACGGATTCCATCGGCAGACATCTGGTTGATGGCGGACTGCAGCGCCTCCAGAAATTCCGAAAGATACTGCTCATTGATATCTTCTATCTCTACCTGGCTGGCATTTCTTGGAATGGCTTCTGCATAAAACCGCACCGGGTCTGTAATCTTAATGGAATAAGTTCCGTGGGCGCGCAGAAACAGCTCCGCATTGTAGAAATTGTCAAAATAATTGACTGGATTTCTGGTGCCAAATTTAATGCCTTTAATTTCCTGCAGATTGATATAAAAAACCTTCTGCATGGTGGGAGTCTGTCCGCCAAATTTGATGCGGCTGAAAGATTCTTTTACCGCATCCTTCAACTGTCCGTTGAACAGGGAGGGCAGCGCAGAATTATCTACTTTATAATATCCTGGCTCTGCCGTGTAATCTACGATTTTTCCTCCGTCCACCAGCATCATAAACTGGTTGTCATACACATGAATCACGGAGCCGTTGCTTACCGTGCCGCTGCTTCCTTTGACATTCTGCCCCTTCCGTGTCTTGACTCCGCTGGTAAATACGGTTCTGTCTCCCATATCTCCTGGTTCGTATACCTCCAGCCATTGATCCGCCAGTCCTCCGGATACGGCTTGTAATGCTGCTCTGATAATTCCCATTCTGTTTCCTCCTGTATCCCTTTACGGCCTGATATCTGCCAAATCCTTAACCCCCAAAACCTCAAGGCGTTTTTCTGTCACTTTGATTTTGTGGCCTAACACTGTATTTTCCTCTTTAATTTGCAGGCTTAATTACATATAAATCAGCTAAACTCTCTAACAACATATCTCTTTTTCCTTCCAGGATCATATTCTGCAATACTCCATTCTTCTGATCCTCCTGCCTTCCCCTTCCATTAAAAAGTATCCCCATCATGCCCGGCTCGTCAACGGCTGGATGAACCATACTGGAATACTATACTTTCCCCAGGCTCTTCCATTTCAGATAAGCATTGATAAATAGATCAAGCCTGCCATCCATGACGCTGTCTACATTTCCTGTCTCTGCGCTGGTGCGGTGGTCCTTCACCATAGTGTAGGGCTGCATCACATAGGAACGTATCTGATTGCCCCAGCCGATTTCCGTCACCTCTCCCCGGATATCCGCGGCTTTTTTCTCATTTTCCTCCTGTTTCAAAAGATACAGCTTCGCCTTTAACATCTGCATCGCCTTATCCTTATTCATGTGCTGGGAACGCTCATTCTGGCACTGCACCACGATTCCCGTGGGAAGATGGGTAATGCGGATGGCAGAGGAGGTTTTATTGATATGCTGCCCGCCGGCTCCGCTGGAACGGTAGGTGTCAATCCTTAACTCATCATCTTTTATCTCAATATCAAGGTCTTTTTCAATATCCGGCATCACATCACAGGAAGCAAAGGAGGTCTGCCGCTTGCCTGCCGCGTTAAAAGGCGAAATGCGCACCAGGCGGTGCACGCCCTTTTCTGATTTCAGATAGCCGTAAGCATTCTCTCCACGCACCTCAAAGGTAATGGACTTAATGCCTGCTTCTTCTCCATCCAGAGAATCCAGCACTTCCACCTCAAACCCTTTGTCCTCCGCCCACCGTTTGTACATCCGGTAAAGCATGGAATTCCAGTCGCAGGACTCCGTTCCGCCTGCCCCGGCATGCAGGGAGACAATGGCATTTTCCATATCATATTCTCCAGAAAGGAGTGTCTTGATTCGGATATTCTCAAAGGTTTCTTCAAATTCCTGTAACGCTTCTTCAATTTCCGGTATCAGGGATGCATCATTTTCTTCATAGCCCATTTCCAGCAAGGTTTCGATATCCTCATACTGGCCAGAAAGCCGGTCATAAGTTTCCACATCATCCTTTAAGCTTTTGAGTTCCTTCATTTTTATCTGGGAAAGCTCCGTGTTGTCCCAAAAATCCGGTGCTTCCATTTCCCGTTCTAGTTCCTGGATTTTCTTTTCTTTATTAGCCAGGTCAAAGTGAATCCCTCACTTCCACTAACGGTTCTTTATAGGTGTTCAAGGTTGTCTTGAACTGGTCTAATTCTACCATTCGTGTCACCTTCTTTCTAAAAATAAATCTATAAGATATCTTCAAGGCATATTATACGGTTTTCCTTAGATATCGTCAATGGGAAATTAACACGGTGAAAAACTGTCTCATCTGTTGATAAATGCAAGTTGAAGTTTAGAATGCATTAATCACTTTTGTAGATGAATTACATTGACAGGGAAATGACGAATGATCCAGATTTATCTCCCTGCTTTTTTGCTGCATTGAAGGCAGAGTATCGGGAAGCCTTAAAAAGACTTGGCGAAGAAGCAGAACAGCTCGCAGGGCTTCAAACCGTGTAAATTCCTTCTCACCTCTTAAGCCTGCGCACTCGTTCCTTTTCCTCCTTGGACACCTTCAAGGATTCTGTAATCTTTTGAATTGCTTTATTATGGGTAAAATCATTGAAAGAATTTTCCTGTAAAACCGGCAGCGTTTCTTTGGGAAATTCCCGATAGCAAATGGAAATCAGCCAGGCCTGCGCCATATTCACATAATACGCTTCCTGCTTCACCTGCTGCACAGCTTCAAGCGTCCGGGCAAGATATGCTTCCTTCACATAGTAATCCAAAAGCTGCACCAGCGCAAACCGAATCTCAAACTCCCCCGGACTGCCCAGGTATTGCTGTAGAAATTCCCACATTTCTTCTGGCTGGCTTTGCGCCAGCTTTATGGTGGCGCATGCACTGTCGCACACCGACCAGTTATCTATTTTAGGGATAAATCCTTCCAGATATTCCTTCTTTTCCTGCAAATCCCCTTTGGCATACCCCAAAACCATCCCCTGGAGCATAATTTCCTCATAACTGTCGTCTCTTGCATGACGAAGGTAACTTTGCCAATCTTCTTTCGCAAGCTGCTTTGCCAGCCTGCGCAGCAGCGGCAGGCGCACGCCAAGAATCGGCTCCACCCCCGGCAGCAGCTTTGCGGTGAACTGCTGGAATTCCGGCTCTTTTAACTGTTCCAGTTGTTTTCTGATCTGCCTGTTGCATGCTTCCGGTGTCTGGGAATAACGATTCAACATATGTATGTTCTCCTTTTTCGCTGCTAAAATGCGGCAGGTATTGATTATTTCTATCAGCATGGTATGATACGGTTATAGAAAACATTGAATTGCCTGTATCGCAGCTTCCACATTATTATAGCACAAATTGATAAAGAAGAAAGGCCGATGCCATGAAATATTTCAGTTATTATTCCTCCCCCTTAGGCGGCATGCAAATGTTAGAAGAAAACAATTCTCTGACGCACTTAAACCTGTCAGTCAATAAGATATTGCCAGCCGGTTTTCCCAAAGGCTCCATAACCCAGAAGGACACGCCTCTTATTTCCTCCGCCAAAAGACAGCTGGATGAATATTTCCAGGGAAAACGGAAAAGCTTTGACCTTCCCCTGTCTCCTTTTGGCACCCAGTTCCAGCAAAAGGTCTGGAACGCTTTATGCACCATCCCCTACGGCGAAACACGCAGCTATAAAGAAATCGCTGCGCAGATTCAAAACCCAAAGGGATGCCGGGCGGTTGGCATGGCAAACAACCGCAATCCCATTATGATTATCATCCCCTGCCACCGGGTCATCGGAAGCAACGGTTCCCTGACAGGCTACGCGGGGGGCCTGGATATCAAACAATGGCTGCTGGCGCATGAAAAAAGGCTTTCCTGCCAATAAAAAATTTTCTCTGTTTCAATCAATGCCCCACGCATCATATCACCTATGCCTTTCTAAAATTTCCTTATACCCTGCCATCAATGCCGCAAGCTTTTGCTCATTGCTAAAATGGCAGCTTATGCAGGAATTCCGGCAGCTTGCGTCCTAAAAAATTGATTGCGGGATAGTATTGGGATATAATCTAAATCAGATACCCGCCCAGAAACCAAACTGACGGGACATATCTTAATTTCAGGAAGGCGGTGGAGCTTTGAAAATAGAAATCCTGGTTGATGAAAATGCAGCAGATTTAAAAATATCCGTTACCTGCAAGCAGCTGACCCCCGATGTGGAAAAAATTTTAGCGGCCTTGCGCATGATGAACCATCAGCTTACGGCAAAGAAAGAAAACGAAATATATCTGCTGGATACCTCTCAAATCATTTATATTGAGAGCGTAGATAGAAAATGCTTTGTTTACACAGCCCATGAAACATATGAATCCGATTTCCGGCTGTATGAGCTGGAACAGCAGCTGGTGGAATACGGTTTCTTCCGCGTCAGCAAATCATTTCTGATTCATCTTAAAAAAATAAAATCACTGAAAGCGGACATTAACAGAAAAATTCGGATTACCATGTCAAATGGGGAACAGATTATAGCTTCCCGGCAATATGCCGATGAACTGAAAAAAAGATTAGGGGTGAAATAACATGGATGAAAAGAAAAATGCGTTTGATTATTTGGCTCAGATACTGATTATATTTGGTTTCACAATACTTGTAATGAATATTTTCTGCCTTGCTTTTGGAAATACCGCAAAAGATTTTTCCAGTATGTTTGCGCTTGGGAATCAGGGCCTTTCCGTAGCGGTAACTTTCCAATTTCTATGCGTCTCCGTTTGCATCACAGGAACCAGAATTGTTTTCTTTACAGATATATGGATAAAGAAAATGCCGATTTGGTTAAGAACCCTCTGCATGCTGGTTTCCGTGGTTCTCATTATGACAGCCTTCATTGCTGCCTTCCAATGGTTTCCCATTGGCATGTGGCAGCCCTGGGCAATGTTTTTCCTCTGTTTTGGAATCTCATTTCTTGCAAGCTGCCTTGTGATGGCGCTGAAAGAGAAAGCAGAAAACAAACAAATGGAAGAAGCCCTGCGGCTGTTGAAAGAGGAGGAAGAAAAACATGCATAATACGATTTTCACCCAGAACCTTTCTTTGCATTTCGCATCCCGCCAGGTTTTGGATAACATTTCCCTCCACGTACCGGAGGGAGAAATATTTGGATTGCTAGGCCCGTCCGGAGCAGGAAAGACCACCTTGATAAAAATTCTCACCGGGCAGCTTGCACCCAGCCATGGATATGCTAAGCTCCTTGGAAGGGACACAAAAAAATTATCTGCTCAAGAACACAGGCAAATCGGTATCATGATGGACAACTTCGGCTTATACGACCGTCTGTCCGTATACGATAATCTGGCCTTTTATGCCGACATCTATCAGGTATCCCACAGCTCCATAGACGGGCTCCTGAAAAATATGGGCTTGCATGAAAGCCAAGACACCGCCGTTTCAAAGCTTTCCAAAGGCATGAAAAACCGATTATCCTTGGCAAGGGCATTGCTGAACAATCCTAAAATACTTTTTCTGGATGAACCCACCGCTGGGCTTGACCCAGGCACAGCCAGGGAAATACACAGCATTTTGGCAGAGCAAAAGAAAAAGGGAGCCACCATCTTCCTCACCACCCACAATATGTTTGAGGCGGAACATCTCTGCAGCCATATCGCCCTTTTGTACGACGGCAGTATCATAGAAAGGGGAACACCAGACCAGATCTGCCAAAGATATAACCATTTAAACAAGCTGCGGATAACCCTAAAAGATGGAAAGGCTGTGACCTTAGACAATGGAAAAGCTTCTGCCATCACGGTAAAAGAATATCTGGAAAACGAAAAAATAGCGGCAATCCACTCAACCGAACCGACCCTTGAAACTGTATTTATGGAACTTAAAAACAGCCAAGAACTAAAAGGAGTATAAAGAACATGAAGCATATCATTGCGATTTTGAAAAAACAGGGAAAAGATACCTTAAAAAATAAAACTGTCCTTATCCAGTTCCTTATGTTTCCCATTCTTACCCTGGTTATGGATAACGCAATCAACATAGAAGGGATGCCGGAAAATTTCTTTGTCAACCTGTTTGCCGTTATGTATGCTGGCATGGCGCCGTTGACAAGCATGGCGTCTATTATAGCGGAAGAGAAGGAGAAAAACACGCTTCGGGTACTGATGATGGCAAATGTGAAACCTTATGAATATTTACTGGGAATCGGCATTTACGTCTGGTCTATATGCATGGCTGGTTCAATGGTTATCTGCACCGCAGGCGGCTGCAGCCGCAAAGCAGCCATCGCCTTTCTTTGCCTAATGGCAGCGGGCATTGCTATTTCAACATTGATAGGAGCTGCCATAGGCACCTGGAGCCAGACACAGATGATGGCTGCTTCGGTCGCTGTGCCTGTGATGATGGTTTTCTCTTTTCTGCCGATGTTGTCATTGTTTAATGCCACGATTGGAAAAATAGCAAAATTCACTTATTCCGAACAGCTCCGCCTTATGGTAAGCCAGGCAGAAAACCTGCACCTTGAGGCAGAAAACATTGGTATCCTTGCCGCAAATATGCTTGTGTTTGCTGTGCTGTTTACCATTTCATATAAAAAATGTAAATTGGCCTAAATTGGGAAAATAATTGCATCTATATCATCTGAAATGCTTTCCGGCCTGCCAAACATATCATAAAATAACCGCTCCAGATTTTCCCGGAAATCTGCTGGCAATTTTTAAGTGTTTTGGTGTATAATATAATGGTATATTTAACGAAATGGAGCACCAAAAACGGGTCTGCCGGAAAATGACGCATCATCCACAATATACACTGCGGCGTCTTCATTGGCGCTGCGATATATTGTAGGCAGATTCATTTTCCCACAGCCCCCCCCCAGAAACACAAAAACATCCATAGAAAAGGAGAAATGATTTATGCCATTTATCAATTCAAGCGTCAGCGTGTCCATGACAGGGCAGCAAAAAGAAACCTTAAAGCAAAAACTAGGAGAAGCGATCTCAATTATTCCGGGAAAATCTGAGCAATGGCTGATGCTGGAGCTTTCCGACAACTGTGATTTATACTTTCAGGGAAACAACTCAATGCCTTCTGCTTTTGTGGAAATCAAAGTGTTTGGCAGCATACCTGCAGACTGCCTGGACAAGATGACGGAAACTATCTGCGGCATTTATGAGGACTGCTTGCAGATTAAGAAAGACCGTACCTATGTAAAATACGAAGAATGCAGTAAATGGGGCTGGAATGGAAAGAATTTTTAAGAAAACCCTTTGGCAATTGCAGCTATGCAGAATTATTCTGCCAAATGCCTGTGAATGAAAAATGATTTTAAATATTATCAAACTAACATTTTATCTTTTTTGCATTTATACTTCTTTATCTGCTGGATGTGAGTATCGTTCGTTCCATGGGGGGCACAAATATATTAAGGCATTCCGGGCAAGGACGCCCTATCAACGGTTCTTTACTCTGATGCAGTGCGAAAAAGATATTTTTAAAAATGATATGGGAAAACTAACCTATCTGGGCTATGCAGGTGTTTTAATCACTACATTTACAGGTATCTTGGTGATTTTGCTCATCTTATATCTGCATAGGACAGGAACCCCAGGCCTGGCGGAGGCAGCGATTCAACTCTGGGCGTGCCTTGGCATCGGGCTGGGGCTTTTCTCTCTTATCATCCAGGGAATTGACAGCCTATGTAATAGATTTTTCTAAATTGGAAAATCCGTACTGCTGCGGACGTTTTCTATTTGGATGCAGGCAGGACAGCCTTCTATTATTGTTGATGTGTTGAAGGATAATATCGCTATGGGTAGCTGCAGCCACAGAAACACCGCTGTTTACCAGCCGTATCAACAGCCTGCCCATTTCCTGCTGCAGATTTAGTTTCCGAAATAAGCATCCAATCCATCTGCCATTCCTGCTGCAAGCTGGTTCCGATACCCGTCGTCTGCCATTCTCCTATCCTCCTCTGGATTGGTCATAAATCCCATTTCCACAATCGTCACTGGCACGGTACACCAGTTAATGCCGCTCATGGAATCCGTCTCCCAGACAAACTGCTTATTTGCGCCCGTGGCGTTCACCATGCCGTCCAGCACACAATCCGAAAGCCTCCGGCACTGGCTGTAGAGATGGCCGATATAAGGATTTCCCGGCGTAGGGCAGATGGTCAATATCCCATTTACTGCGCTGTTGTCAGAGCCATTGGCATGCACCCGGATAAAAGCATCTGCCCCTGCCCGGCTGGCAATGGCTGCCCGTTCACTGTTGCTGATATTCACATCATGGCTGGTGCGGACCATCACCACATCATATCCTCTGGCTTTCAGCTCCGCTTGCAGCTTGAAGGATACCGCAAGATTCAACTCATATTCATATATCCCCGTAACGCATCCAGCAGTCCCGCTGGAAACCTTGAGCTTTGTCTGGGACGCGCCGGGGCCGATTGGCTCCATTTCATTGTTGCCCTTGGCCTGATGCCCGGCATCAATTACCACCAGATGTCCATTGCCTTTCACCTTCACAGACACCTTCACGGATTTATCCCCGGATTTAGCTGTAATCGCTGCTTTTCCCTTTGCAATCCCTTTTACCTTCCCCTTGCTGTCCACCTTGGCAACCTTTGGATTCGAAGATTTCCAGGTAACCGGCTGGTTTTTCGGCGTGGTCTTTACGCTTAGCCGCTTCGTTTTTCCCACTTGTACCGTACAGGACTTTTTCGACTCCAGCTTTAAGCTTTGCGTTTCCTTATAGACCTTAATCCTGCAGACAGCCTTGGCTTTTGGATTGCTTTTCGACTTTGCCGTAATGGCCACCGTTCCATTTTTCTTCGCCGCCACCTGCGCGCCCGTGGATGTGGCTCGCACCGTTGCAATATTTTTATTGGATGTGCTCCATTTTACTTTTTTGGAGGCGCCGGCCGGCTGCACCGACTTCACCCTCAATGTAAGCTTATCTCCCTTTACCATGGAAATCTTGCTGTAATTCAATGTAATCCGCTCTGCCCTTGGAGCCGCATGAACCTCCAGCGTCCAGCCTTTACAGCCCGCTGCCGCCAACGCCAAAAGTAAAAAAAACGACAGAATCCTTCTTGCCACTTTATAATATTGTTCCATTTTCCTCTCCTTTTTCAACACTCCACACTACAAGGAACAATCTATGCTCTGCGACACACATTCCTTGCCCATAGAGCAACGCGCTCCATCCTGCCTTTCCTGTGTATCGAAATATAAAACTTTTCATTGCAGCAGCTCACTGCCTGCCGAAATAGGCGTCCACCCCATCTGCGATCCCGGCTGCAAGCTGGCTTTGGTATCCATCCTCCGCCATCCTGCTGTCCTCGTCCGGGTTGGTCATAAAGCCCATTTCCACAATGGTGACTGGAACGGTACACCAGTTAATGCCGCTCATGATATCGGTTTCCCAGATGTATTTTTTATTGGCTCCGGTGGCATTGGCTGCACCATCCAGCACACACTCGGAAAGGCTTCTGCACTGGCTGTACAGGTTTCCCATATATGGATTGGAAGAGGTAGGGCAGATGGTTAGGATCCCGTGTTCGCTGCTGTCGTCGGAACCATTGGCATGTACCCGGATAAAAGCGTCTGCCCCTGCATTGTTAGCCACTGCTGCCCGCTCACTGTTGCTGATGTCCACATCGTGGCTGGTGCGGACCATCATCACCTGGTAACCTCTGGCTTCCAGCTCTGCCTGCAGCTTTACGGATACCAGAAGGGTCAATTCATATTCATTTAGGCCGCTGACGCAGCCGGAGGTTCCGCTGGAAACCTTCGCCTTGGTCTCCGAAGCCCCAGGGCCGATGGGTTCGGGTTCGCTATTGCCTCTCCCCTGGTGTCCAGCATCAATCACCACCAGATATCCGTTGTCTGTCATTTCTGATTTCAGCTGCAGAAATTCCGAGGAAATATAATACTCTTTTCCCTCTATCTCCACAGCGCTCCAGGAACCGTCATCCGCTGTGCGGATAAATTCACTTCTGCGCGCTGCCGTTTGGTACACTTCACTGTCTGTAGACGGCGCCGTCCGCACATTGACGGAAGAGGTGGTCACTACCTCTTCCCTAGCGTATTTCACGGTTTGTTCATTTAATGCGGGCACAGCCGGATTTTGTGGTTCCTCCGCTTTTTGTGAACCGGAAGCTTCTCCTTTTTCTGAATTGCCCCCTTGGCTGGAAACCTCCGTGCTATCCTGCCCAGGTTCCTCTTTTCCATCCCCTTTTTGCAGACCGGAATTATCTTGTCCCTGGCCTTTTGTTCCCACACTGGAATTATCTTTCTCTTGACCTTCCGTTTCCACACCGGAACCATCTTGCTGTTGTCCCCCTGCCTGCTGGCTCCCATTGCCATTTTGGCCGGAATTTCCGCAGCCGCTGAGCACCACAACCATTGCCAGCAAAAATACCAGACAGCAGGATAAAAGTTTGGGATAGCTATGCTTCCTGCCAAAGGGCTGGCTGGGCCTGCTGGTGGGTTTCCTATATTTTTTCATCTATATTCTCCTTACTGGTTGCAGCTGACAATTCCTTCTTTTGCATCCAGGGTAACATATGCCCCTGTCTTTAAGATGGAGGTGGCATATTCCGCTTTGGTGATTACCGGGATATCCAGGCTCAATCCCACTATCACTGCATGGGAACCTGCTCCGCCCTTTTCCACAATCAAGCCAGAAGCCTCCCGCATCTGCTCCATCATCTCATTGCTGGTCTCCTTTGCCACGATAATATCCCCAGCTTTAAAATTCCTTTGCAAATCAGTTACATTTTTGCAGACACAGAGATTGGCAGAAACGGATTTGTCATTGATCCCCTCCCCGGTAATCAGGATATGGCCTGCCACATGGACTTTCAGGATATTTGTGGTTCCAGGCACCCCTAAGGGCACGCCGCCGGTAATAACCGTAATATCCCCCATGGAAATCAATCCGGCCTTTTCCACCACATCCACCGCATGCTCAAACAGCTCGTCCGCGTCATCCTTGGGCTCCATAATCAGCGGAGTTACACCCCAGGAAAGATTCAGCTGGCGGCAAACCTTAGGAGACATGCTTCCGCCGATAATCGTACAATCCGGCCTGTACTTGGAAATCATACGGGCTGTCCTTCCCGACTGGGTAACGGTAATGATTGCCGCTGCCTTCAAATCATTTGCCGTGGTGCAGGTGGCATGGGAAATGGCATTGGTAATATCAGGATTGCTCAAATTCTCCCTGGCCTTAAACCGGGCGGTATAGTTAATATCCTGCTCGGTACGGATGGCTATTTTCACCATGGTTTTTAATGCTTCCACCGGATACATGCCCGCCGCTGTCTCTCCAGAAAGCATGATGGCACTGGTTCCGTCATAGATCGCATTTGCCACATCCGTAGCTTCTGCACGGGTAGGCCGGGGGTTTTTCATCATTGAATCCAACATCTGGGTGGCAGTGATTACCTGCTTCCCTGCTTCAATAACCTTTTTGATAATCATTTTCTGGATGACCGGCACATCCTCCAGGGGGATTTCCACTCCCATGTCGCCTCTGGCCACCATAATCCCGTCGGATACCCGGATAATCTCATCAATATTTTCCACGCCCTGCATATTTTCAATCTTGGAAATGATGTTGATGCTGCTGCAGTTTTTTTCCTCAAAAATTTTCCGTATCTGCAGCACATCATCCGCCGTACGCACAAAAGATGCCGCTACAAAATCAAAATCATTCTCAATGCCGAATACGATATCCTCATAATCCTTATCGCTGATGTAAGGCATAGACAGCTCCACATTCGGCACATTGACGCCCTTTTTATTGGAAATCATGCCGCCGTTTACCACATGGCATACGATATCCGTATCCGTTACCTCATCTACCCCAAGCTCAATAAGCCCATCATCAATCAGAATCCGGCAGCCTTTCTCCACATCCTTTACCAAGTCCTTGTAGGTAATGGACACACGGCTCTCATCCCCCAAAATTTCTTCTGTGGTCAATGTAAACTTCTGGCCTGCCTCCAGCTGTGCCTTGCCATTCTTAATATCCCGCAGGCGGATTTCCGGCCCTTTGGTATCCAGCAAGGATGCTACCGGCAAATCCAGCTCTTCCCGCAGCTGCTGAACCTTCTTTAAACGCTCCCCCTGCTCTTCATGGGTGCCGTGGGAAAAATTAAACCGGGCTACATTCATCCCCTCAGCCATCAATTGTTTCAGCACATCATCCTTGTCCGTGGACGGCCCTAACGTACAGATAATTTTTGTTTTCCTTAAATTTTTCATAACAAATCTCCTTCCTTTTATTTGTGCACTACAGTTCCAGTAAACCTTTTTATTTCATCCCCGGAAGATTCCAGCCTGGTAATCAGCACGCTGCGCACAGCTGAATTTCCAATAAATTCAATGGCAGCTTCAATTTTGGGGAGCATGGTCCCTGCTTCAAACTGTCCCTCTTCCATATATTTTTCTGCCTGGGCTGTTGTCATTTCATCAATGGGAACCTCCTGCTCAGTCCCATAATTCAAGCAGACCTTCTCCACTCCGGTTAAAATCACCAAACGGTCTGCCTGGATTAATTCTGCCAGCTTCCCGGCTGCGGAATCCTTTTCAATCACCGCGCTTGCCCCCTTTAATCTGTGTCCCTGGGCAAGCACCGGAATCCCTCCTCCTCCGCAGGCAATTACAATCTGGTCTGCTTCTAAAAGAGCGCGGATTGCATCAATCTCCACAATATCCACAGGCTTTGGGGCTGCCACAATCCTTCGGTATCCCTTGGGCGTCTGAACCACATGGTTTCCCTTCTTTTCCTCCGCTTCCGCCTCCTCCTCTGTCATGACACGCCCGATTTCCTTGGTGGGATGATAGAAGGCATCGTCATAAGGGTCTACGCAGACCTGTGTTAAAATCGTGGAAACCGGCTTATAAATCCCCCGGTTCAAAAGCTCCGTTCGGATTGCATTCTGCAGATCATAGCCGATATACCCCTGGCTCATGGCGGAGCAGACGGACATAGGCGTTGCCGTATATTCGGGATAAATCCTGCAGAATTCCGCCATCGCTGTATGGATCATGCCAACCTGAGGCCCATTGCTGTGAGAAATCACCACCTGATAATCGTCCCTGATAAAATCCGCCACCGCTTTTGCCGTTTTCTTTGTGGCGCTTTTCTGCTCCGGCAGCGTAGTTCCTAAGGCATCGTGCCCCAGAGCAATTACGATCTTTTTCTTTCTCAATTTAAAAACCTCCGTAAGCCGAAACGCCAATCCGGATATTTCCAGATTGGCATCTTCGTTTTTTCTTAGTTTACCATACTTTCCACTATTTTGAAAGAAAAATATCTGAGGCTTTAATCATTCTTTTTCCCAAGGACTGCAGTGACCTTTTTCTCCTGCCATTCCCCAGCTTCATTGGTCATTAGGGTGATTTCCACCTCTGTTCCCGCTGCATAGTACTGGAGAATCCCCTTGAGCCCATCCATGGACTGGACTTTTCTTCCATCAAATTCTGTAATGACATCTCCTTTTTTAATTCCTGCCTGTTCTGCAGCGCTGTTCTCCAGCACCCGTGTGATATACAACCCTTCCGGCATGCCGAAATCCTGTGCAATATCCTCGGTTACATCCTGGCCGGACACGCCAAGGTAGGAAGAATTGGATGCGTCCACCACTTCTCTTGTAATCAAATCATTGATAATCGGCTCTGCTGCTGAGATTGGAATGGCAAACCCCATCCCTTCTACACTGGTGTCGTTGTATTTCACAGAATTAATTCCAATCACTTCTCCATTCATATTTACCAGGGCTCCGCCGCTGTTCCCCGGATTGATTGCCGCGCTGGTCTGAAGCAGGGAATTGGTAATGGAAGCTCCTGTCTGCTCATCCTGGACGGTTACTTCCCTGTCCATGGCGCTGATAACGCCTGTGGTAACGGACTGGCCGTAACCCAGCGCATTTCCAATGGCTACTGCTCCCTGGCCTACTCTGATGCCATCGGAACTTCCCAGGGTAGCTACCTTTATTTTTTCCATTGTCTCTGCTGGAATATCCTTAATTGCTACGGAAATTACTGCCAAATCCGTGCTGGGATCCGTTCCCTTAATCTGGGCTGTTACCGACTGGTCATCCACAAAGTTCACGGTAAGCTGGGTGGAATTGGCAACCACATGGTTGTTGGTGGCAATATAGATTTCCTCTTCCGTCTGGCTGATGATAATTCCGCTCCCGGCGCTTTCCGTATCCTGCGTGTAAGTCCGGCCGAAGAAATCCATTCCAAGCTGCTGCTGTCCCATATTGGTAATAGACACAATGGAGGGAATCACATTGTCCACAATATCAGCCACATCATTTATGGTTGTTGCAGTGCTGACGCTGGTTCCAGGAATTCCGCTGCTGTTTGAAGTGGTTCCGTCTGTTTTGCCGCTTCCGCCTGTGGTTGTTTCCAGCTGTGCAGGACTCTTGGTACGTTCAAAAATAAGTCCTGTTCCATAAAATACAGTTCCGGAAACCAATCCAAAGACTAGGGCAAGGGCAGCGCATTTTCCCAATGTGGCGCCAAACCCATGATGCTTTTTCTGTTTCTTCTTTTTTCCTTCCGGTGCAGGGTTCCACTGGCTGCTGTATGCCTGGCCATTCTCCTGGAACTGCCCTTCCCCTTGGGAAGCCTGCCCTGTGGTATAGAACTGCTGGTCATTTCTGGCATATCCCTGCTCGGCAGAAACGCCTGCAACATAAGTTCTTTCATTGCTGCCTGGCTGTCCGCCAGAAGCCCCCTGGCCTTGTTCCTCCTGCTTCTCATAATAATTGGGATTGCGCTCCTGGTTCTCCTGATTAAGATAACTGTATGAATATAAAGAGTTGGATTCATTGTTTGAATTAAGATTGTTTTCATTGTTATTGTGTTCCATCCTAATTTCTCCTTTCGTTTCCTGCTTTTTATTGTTTCCTTGCTTTGTTTCTATTAAGCAGTTTACGGAAGATTTGTGACAAAAATGTGATAACAATTTTAAAAAAGCGTGTTTGAAAAACGAAAGAAGCTGCCACATCCAGGATTCTATACTCACTGAATGGGCAGCCTAGCTTTTCCATATTTTATTTTTTAACAGCTCTTTACTCCACCGTCACCGATTTCGCAAGGTTCCTGGGCTTATCCACATCGCACCCCTTGCCTACCGATACATAATAGCTGAACAGCTGCAGCGGAATAATCGCCAGGGAATTGGTGAAATATTTATTGGTCTGGGGAATATAAATCACATAATCAGCCGCCTTCTCAATCTCATGGTTCCCAGCATTGGTTACCGCAAGCACAAAGGCGCCCCGGCTGCTCAGCTCCACGATATTGCTGATGGTTTTTTTATAAAGCTCCTCCTGGGTTACCACTGCAGCCACCAGGGTTCCCTCCTCAATCAGCGAGATGGTTCCGTGTTTTAACTCTCCTGCCGCATAAGCCTCAGAATGAATATAAGAAATCTCCTTCAGCTTCAAGGAACCCTCCAGGGAAATGGCATAGTCAATTCCCCTTCCTACAAAAAATACATCCCTCGCCGCAATGTAGCGGTTGGCGAAATGCTGAATCTTCTCCTTATTGCTCAAAAGCATCTCAATCTGCTCTGGAAGCCGCTGCAAATCCTTTAAAAATCCTGCTGCTTCCTCCGGGGTAATCTCCCCGCGCACCTGTGCAAACTTCACCGCAAGAAGATATTCGGCAATTAACTGGGCGCTGTATGCCTTGGTGGTTGCAACTGCGATCTCCGGCCCAGCCCAGGTATACATTACCTTATCCGCCTCCCTTGCAATGGAGCTTCCCACCACATTCACAATCCCTAAGGTTTTTACTCCCTTTTTCTTTGCCTCCCGCAGAGCAGCCAAAGAATCCGCTGTCTCACCGGACTGGCTGATGACGATCACAATCTCATCATTGGAGAGAATCGGGTTCCGGTAACGGAACTCGGAAGCCAAATCTACCTCCACCGGAATCCTTGCCATCCCTTCAAACACATATTTGGCAGTTACCCCGGCATGATATGCAGAGCCGCATGCCACAATGTGTATCTTGCGGATTTCCTGGATTTCCTCATCACTCATGCCAAGCTCCTCAATGAAAATGGAGCCGTCCTTAATCCTGGGGCTTAAGGTATCCCGCACCGTCTGGGGCTGCTCATACATCTCCTTTAACATGAAATGCTCATAACCGCCTTTTTCCGCTGCGTTGATATCCCAGTCTATGGTAGTGGATTCCTTTTGGAGTTCTTCTCCGTCCACGTTATAAAAGGCAATGCCCTCTCCTGTCAAAACAGAAATCTCTTCATTCTGGATAAAATATACATTCCTCGTATATTTCAACACTGCGGGCACATCGGAAGCAATCAGGTTCCCATCCTTGCCCCGACCCACAATCAGCGGGCTGTCCTTGCGCACTGCATAAATATGGCCTGGATGCTCCTTAAAAATAATCCCAAGGGCATAGGAGCCCTCTACCCTGTGCATAATCTTCGTTATGGCCTCTATGGGGTCGCCTTTATAATAATAATCCAAAAGATGCGCCACTACCTCCGTATCTGTATCCGATTGAAACTGATACTCCTTCTTTTCCAAACGCTTGCGCAGCTTTAAATAGTTTTCGATAATTCCATTGTGTACCACTGCAATGGTCTCTGACTGGTTATAGTGGGGGTGGGCGTTCTGATTGGAGGGGACCCCATGGGTGGCCCAGCGGGTATGGCCAATCCCCAGCGTTCCCGGCATCGTAGCCCCGTCATGGGTCAGCTCGCTTAACACCTTCAGCCGCCCCACAGCTTTTTGTATCTTAATATTTTCTCCGTCGTACACAGCAATCCCTGCGGAATCGTATCCTCTGTATTCCAGTTTTGACAGCCCATCCAACAAAATGGGAGCCGCCTGCGATGTTCCAATATATCCTACAATTCCACACATGTGAAAACCTCCTGTCAATCCTTTTTCTTTTCATAAACCCCTGTCCGGTATGCAATCTCATCACTGATGCTTTGCACGCTGTCTGTCACCTGGTAGCTGGTGGTTCCAAACAAGAAATCATGAAGCTGCTTTACATTTGAGGCAAGATCCGCCGGAACCACGCAGTCCTGGCTGCCCTTCTGGTAAGAAATGCTTACCACCTGGTTTTCAATGTCAAAAGGAAATCCTGCATTCTCCCCCAGCTTATAATGAAATGCATCGGCGGCAAGGCTTAAAATTTCTGACTTATCCAGGCTGGTCTTAATCTTAGGAAACACTGCATCAATCAATTCATTGATGGTTCCCACATCAGAGGACAGTGCCTTTTCCACCATTTTTTCCACCACCAGCCGCTGCCGCTCGGTCCGCTTAAAATCATCCCCCAGGGTATAACGGATTCTGCCGTAGGAAACCGCCTGCACCCCATTCAGGTTATAAGTGCCGGCTCCTGGCAGGCTTCTGTAGCTTTTTCCGGTAACCTTCGAGGTTTCGATGCAATAGTTGTTCAGGTGGCCGGCCTCTTCCCCTGTAATCTCAATCTCAACGCCGCCTAAAATATCCACGGCTTCCGCCACTGCTGAAAAATCAAAAGAAACATATTCCTGGATATCCAAATCCAGGTTGGTATTCAGCATACGCACTGCTTGCTTGGGTCCGCCCACTGCATAGGCTGCATTGGCCTTGCTGTACGCGCCTGGCTGATCCAGATCCGCCATTTTCAAAAAAGTATCACGGTATATGGAAACCAGTTTTACCTCTTTTGTATCCTTGTCAATCCTGGCCACCATTATGACATCAGAATTCCCGCTCTCATAAGAGTCCTCTTCCCGGTTATCCAAGCCAAACAAAGCAATGGTGGTGTATTCTCCCAAGACATCCTGTGTCTGTTTTGGCAGCTCTACCTGCACATCCTGCCCTTTGAAAGAAACGTCGGTATCCAGTTTATCCATCTTTCCGTTGATCCAGACCCACACCAGCACAGCCAGTAAAATGATAATCTCAACAATTACAATAATTATTTTACGCTTTGTGCGTTTGCTCTTTTTACTCTTTTTCCCATCAGGCTTCTGCCCCTGTACTTTATTTTCTTTTGCCATCCCTTCACCCTATCTGTCTTCGTTTTTCACTCAATTTACACATATGGTTTATATTATAATATTTCCATTCATTTATCAACCGTTATTTTTTCTTGAATTTTCCAAAAAACCAGTTCCTTTTCTGTTGAATCTGTACAATTCTAACAAAAAAATAACCGAAAAAACAGATTCGGTTTCGTAACATTTTACCAATTCCGTAGTGTTTCATGCTGGAATTATTATCTCCATGCCTTCGGTAGAATAACAGGGTTTCTGGCAAAAAGCAAGATTTTCCAGCCGTATAGTCTCCCAGGATCCCAATCCACTGGTCGTGCATTTCAATCCGGCTGGGAATGGGAAGGATGGCGCCTAAAAGCTCCCGGCGGAACGCCATGCAGCACCCGATGTAGCTGTTTTTTATCATATTTTTCAAAACGCCGGCGCCGGAACCTCGGAATGCAAAAAAGGAATCCATCACAATCCTTTCCGGCTTTTCCCCCTCAAATACTTTGGCGTCATGGATCACCACCATGGCATTTTTTTCCTGAAAGGCCCGCAGCACCTGTTCCACCTTATCCGGCGCCCAGATATCATCCTGATCCGCCAGGAAAATATAAGCTCCCCTTGTATGCCGCAGCACATGCTCCACATTTTTTTTGATTCCCCTGCCCGGCCCTTTCAGCAAACGTATCCTGGCGTCCCTTTTCTGGTATTCCTCAAGCATTTCCAGGGTGCGGTCTTTGGAGCCGTCATCGGAAACCACCAGCTCATCCTCTGCCCCAAGCTGCTGCAGCACAGATGCTATCTGCTTCTCCAGATATTTTTCTCCATTATACGAAACCATTGCCACGGAAACCCGTACAGGCTCCTCTCCCTTGCCTGTTACCATAATTTCCACCCCCATTTCTGGAAATACCGGAGCATGGACGTTAGATGCATCTTCAATAGCTTCCTGTCCTTATGGGATCCCCGCTCCCACTTATGAATCACGGCGGTGTATGGGCAGTACCACAGGCTGCTCCTTTGATTCACCTGCCTGCACAAATCTGCATCCTCCATATACATAAAATAACGTCCGTCAAATCCGCCCAGCTGCCGGAATAATTCTGTCTGGACCACCAGAAAGCTCCCCTGGGCAAAGGGCACCAAAAAAGGCTTCTGGTAATCCATATCCTGCATGGTATGGTAAGACTGGCGCTTCTTAAAATGGGAGGGCAGGAACATGCGGATTCCCATATCCATAAGGGTCAGCTCCCGGCGATATGCCATTTGCAGCCTGCCCCTCGCATCTGTCAGCTTAGGAACCACCATCCCAATTCCCTTTTTCTCCATAAATTCCAGCAAAACCGAAAAGCTGTCCTCTGTCAAAATAATATCCGGGTTGACAATTGCATGAAACTTGGAATCCAGCCTGGGAAGCACGTAATTATGGCCGCCGCCAAACCCCAGGTTTTTTCCCGGATTCAGATAAACCACATCCGGGTATTCCTTCTCCAGCGCCTTAAGCCCATTTTTTTCGCTGCTGTTGTCCACAATATATAGTTTCTTAGAAATAGTGACAGCGGTATATTCCATAATGGAACATACCGCATTTCTCACATCTTCCTCATCATTATATGCCACTATTGTAATTGAAATATCTGTCATGACGATCCCTTACCTGTTAACACTACCACAATCGTACGGAACAATATCCGTACATCCACGCCCAGCGACCAATTAGAAATATATTGGGTATCCAAGGCTACCACTTCCTCAAAATTTTTAATATCGCTCCTGCCGCTGACCTGCCACATACCGGTCAGCCCCGGCCGGATGCCCAGCCTGGCCTTATGGTGAAGCTCATATTGTTCAAATTCCTCCTCTGTGGGAGGCCTTGTCCCAACCAGGCTCATATCCCCTTTCAGCACATTCCAGAACTGGGGGAGCTCATCAATGGAAAACTTGCGCATAAAACTCCCTATGCCGAAGATCCTCGGGTCATGTTCCATTTTAAACATCAGGCCGTCCATCTCGTTCTGCTCCATCAGCTCCTGCTTCATCTGGTCTGCCCCTACCACCATGGTACGGAATTTATAAAATTTAAAACGCCTGCCGTTTCTTCCGATTCTGGTCTGTTCATAAAAAATCGGCCCTGGGGACTGTATCTTAATGATGGGTGCAAAAATTACAAATGCAATCCCAGTCAATAAAAGCCCCACCAGGCTTCCAAAAATATCCATGCATCGTTTCACAAACACCTGCCTGGTAGTGGCAATCTTCATGCTGGTGGTCAGCACCATATATTTTCCGCAATGCTCCACCAGTTTATTGGGCATCAGGCGGGACTCCCGCACCAGGTTAAAATGCACGGTAATTCCAAGCTCCAAAAGCTCGTCCGCCAAGGCTTCGCTGCTCTCCCTTGTATTCCCGTTGATAAAAATTTCATCTACTACATTAAGCCGCACATATTCCAAAAAAGTATCCGCAGAGGCCACCACCGGAACTCCGCAGATCTCATCCCCAATCCGGTTTTCATCTACAATCACTACGCCGACTACTTCAAATTCCTTGTACCGGTCATGCTGGAAATCTGCAACGCACTCCTGGGCGTAGCGTTTCTCGGTGACCACAATGAGCTGGGAAAATTTTTTCCCTCTTATCATGCGCTGGCGGATATAGATTTTCCACAGGCATCTGGAAAAATACTCTACCACAATGGAGATTCCCCATAGCCCGAAAATAACCTGCCTGGAATAAACCTCTGATTGCTTGGTGGCCCACACGTAAACAGTGATTGCCGCAAATACCATGCTGCAGTGCATCAGCACGACCTTCAATTCCTGCACCTTATTCCTCCGCAGGATTCCCGTGTAAGCTTCAAAAAAGAAAACGATGCAGATATCCACAAGCAGCACTACCACA
This sequence comes from uncultured Lachnospiraceae bacterium, assembly GCA_947384285.1. GTDB lineage: Bacteria > Bacillota > Clostridia > Lachnospirales > Lachnospiraceae > Petralouisia. The sequence continues at coordinate 157,073 of CANDGI010000001.1, read as the reverse complement.
GCCAGGCGGTTATAATAGTCCAGCAGCATGGGCAGCCTTCTGATATTTCCAAGCCTGATGAAGCAGGAAGCATAAAAAGCCACCTCCAGGCATATAATATCCAGAATCAAAAAATCCAGATGCTTCACCCAGCTTTTTTTCTCTTTTTTATACATAATCTTTCGTCCCCATACTAAACTCAATCATACGGAATTATCATACCTGATTTTCCCATAGGGAAACAACAAAAATTCTCTTAAATTTTCATTAATTTTTAATCTGTGCACCGCTAATTCTTCGTTTTATTCCGTATGTACAACCAGCTGTCCGAATAATCCTTCCTCTGCTGTTCATCCATCTCGCTGTATTGGGAAAACGTCAGTTTGGAGGGAAGCATCCTTGTACCTCCGCATTTATGGCAATAAATCTCTTTCCTTCTGGATACTGTTGTAATGCTGCCGCACTCTGGGCAGATAAATACTTTCATCATATGTTTTTTCTCACATCCAACTTTGTATTTTTGATTCACTCTATTGTAGCATTGAATTGGAAAAAGGGCAAGTTCTGCCCTATGGTTTTAGTGCGTAATTGCATTTTTTCAGGGAAAAATTGGGGTTATAATAGGGGTCTCCTTCTTTGAGGAGGGTAATCCATCGGGTGCGGATAAAGTCAATTTCCTTCCAGAACCGGCGCATTTTTTCCTCGGTGTCCTCGGCGCCCCTTGTTTTTGATTCGTAGTGGTAGGCTTCTACGAAGGGGTTGTAGACCACCAGATATCCTGCTTTTACGGCGCGGAGGCAGAAATCCAGGTCATTAAATGCCACAGTCAGTTTTTCTTCCAGGCCTTTTAGTTTTTCGAAGACTTCACGGGATACCATCATGCAGGCTGCTGTGACCGCACTGTAATTTAGCTGGATGGCTGCTTTGTGGTAGTATCCTTCCTGTCCTCTGCGAAGGCCTGGAAACATATTTGCGGCGATGCCGTCAATGCCTACTACGATTCCGGCGTGTTGAATGGTGTTGTCGGGGTAATAGAGCCGGGCACCTACGATTCCCACTTCTGGCCTTTGGCAGTTGCTTAGCATTTCTTCTATCCAGTCCTTTGTGATAATCTCTATGTCATTGTTCAGCAGGATAAAATAGCTGCCTTTGGCGAAGGAAGCGCCGAAATTGTTGATGGCGGAATAGTTGAATCCTTCCTTCCAGACCACCACCTGGATTTTCTGGCCGCCAGGCAGGACTCCTTCACCGCAAGGCTCTTCCTGGCCTTTAGAAAGATTTCCTTCGCTGCAGCATCCTTCCTGGCTCTTGGCAAGGCTTCCTTTGCCCAATAGTTCTTGGTAATAGGAAAAGGTTTCCTGCTGCGTGCTGTTATTTTCTATAATGATAATCTCATAGTTCTGATAGGTGGATGCTTGGATGGAGGCCAGGCAGCGGCGGAGCACAGGCGCCTGATCCTTGTTGGGAATCAAAATGGAAACCAAAGGTTCTCCTTCCACTGCATACTTTACCCGGTAAAACCCAAAATGGGGAAGCTGGCTGACGGTTCCCTGCCGTTTGGCCCGTGCCAGATGTTCTTCTAAGGCTCTCTGCCCAGCTTCATAGGCATAGGTTTTACTCAAAGGGTTGTCTGCCGTAGAATTGCTGTGGACACGCCAATGGTAGAGGACTCTGGGCACATGCCCGGTTCTCTTTGCTTTCTCTGTACAGCGCAGGATAAAATCGTAATCCTGGGCTCCGTCAAATTCCTTGCGGAATCCCCCCACCTGCTTTAACACACTGGTTTTGACGCAGAGGAAATGGGTAATATAATTGTTGGAGCACAGCAAATCCGGGCTGAAATCCGGCTTAAAGTGGGGCTTTTTGTGGGAAAGCCCCTGCCTGGCTTCCTCCACCTGATCTTCGTCTGAATAGATGACCTCCGTATCCGGCTCCCGGTTCATCAAAGCCGCCGTCTCATACAAGGCTTCCGGTGCCAGCAGATCGTCATGATCCAGAAACCCCACCCATTCTCCCTGGGCCGCTTCTAAGCCTGCATTGGTATTTCCTGCGATTCCCATATTTTTTTCCAGATGATGGTAAAAAATCCTTTTTTCCTGAGATTTATCACAAAATTCCCGGACAACCCGTTCCACCTGGTCCGAAGGGGTAGCGTCCATCAAGCACAGCTGCCAGTTGCCGTAGGACTGGGCGCAGACAGACTCAATCATTTCCAGAAGATAACGCTCCTTCGTCTGATAGCAGGGAACCACAATGCTGATCATGGGCTGATATGTGAATTTTGTCCACTCCTTTTCCTGGCGCAGCAATTCCTCCCTGCTTGCCCTGTAACGCTCAAACCAGGGGCCGTAAGGCACCTGGTCTGGTTCCATTTTGTCCCTCAGCCGGTTAAAAAAGGCTTTCGGACCATAATGTTTGAAATATCTGATTCCTTTTTTGATTTTATAGGGGGTAATCTTCATGTTCTTTCCTTCCTGCCACGCCCTTGGGCAATGACCGAATCCGCAGGGAAGAAATAATTTCTAATCTACATTTTCTTCCTGCCACGGGCTATTTATTCTGCCCGGACGCCTTTTTGGGCAGAGTATGCGGAGTATTTTGCCTTGCCCAGATTGACAGAATAGGCTCTCACTTTATAGTAATAATTCTTTCCTGCTTTTACGTTTTTATCCGTCCATGCAACTGTGGAATTGTTCTTGATGGTTTTTACGGCTTTGTATGTTCCATTCTTGGACGATGCCCGGTAAATTTTATAGCCTGCGGCATTCTTATCTTTTTTCCATTTCAGCTTCACCTTGCCGCCAGAGGCGGTAAGGGAAGTTACCGCGGGCTTGCTCAATGCTGTCTTCACTGACAAGGCCGCAGAATAGCCGGAAGATTTTATGCCTGATGATGCTTTCACATAAGAGCGTATCTTATAATAATACGTTTTTCCGGTACGGATGCTGGTATCTGACCAGCTTACGGTTTTATTCTTTGTTATGGTTTTCACCTTTTTATAGGTTCCTTTTTTGGAGGCTGCCCGGTAAATATAATAGCCGTCTGCTTTGGAATCCCGCTTCCAGGTGACCTTAACCTTTGACCCGCCCGAAACCTTTGCCTTTTTCAATTGGGGCTTTGCCATCTTAAGCTCCGCCTTTTTCACCGCAGTGTAGGCAGAATAGTAATTCTTTCCATTCACCGTCACATATCCGCGGATACGGTACGTATAAGTATTGGAAGGCTTGACAGAGGTATCCTTGAAGCTTACCGTCTTATTCCCTTTTATGGTCTTGATGCAGCTGTATTTTCCTGTGCCTGTCTTCCGGTAAATTTTGCAGCCGTCCACCGGCTTCTTTTTCCATGACAAGCTTATGGTCCTGTAATTGGTGATTTTAAATGTGCCCCAGGACGTAGCCGGAACTGTAAAGTCAATTTCTTTTACGTTGGAGTAAGAAGAATATTTATTCCCGCCGCTTAATTTCATATAAGCGCGCATCCGGTAGCGATACTGTTTTCCCGGCGTCACCCCTGTATCCGTATAGGAAAGCGTTCCTGCATTTGATATGGTTTTGATCCGTTTAAAGCTGCCTGTGCCTTCTGCCCGGTAAATCAGGTACCCCTGGGCAGAGGCCACTTCATTCCAGGAGAGTTTTACGGACGTATAGCCGCTCTTTGACGCCTTTAAGGCTGGCTGGCTTAACCCTTCCTCCGGCTTGGGGCAGGGGGAAGCTGGCATATTGTTGTACACCGGAACCTTGAACACAAACTTGTTATCCAAAGCCCCCATCTGCTCATATCCTTTCCGCACGCTGATACCTTCGCTGTAAGCGCCGGAAAGGTTCTGCATATACTGATGCCAGTACAGCCCGTCATAAGAATTGTCTACATCAAATTTCTGCAGGTATAAGGTATCCTGCCCTCTGGCAATAAAACTGGATGCCAAAGACTTTGCTCCTCCCTGCAGGGCCTTATAGCGGGTATTCCATCCATTCTGCTTTGCCTCGGTGAGCCCGGTAATGATAACCTCCGTTCCAATCCCTGTGGCGCGGCGGTTAAAATAATTGTAATACCCCTCATATCCAGGATAAGTGCCGGAAATCAGGGAAGAGTTCCCGGACACTCCCTGCTCCTGCCGGACACGGCTTGCCAGGAAATAGGGGCTTACCTTTAATTCCTTGCCAATCTTCACAAATGCCTGGGCATATGTAACGCCCCCTCCGGAGCCATCCTCCAGTTTTTTATGGGACATAAAGGTGCCGCTTAAAATCTTTTCCACGCCTGCTTCTGTATGGTAAGAGCTGTAGGTAAGCTGTTCAAATTGGAACACCCATTCTTCCGTTAGAAAATTCCGTGGGTCTAAAAAATACTTGATAATGGATTCCGATGCCTGTACCCAGTTGGTTCCGTTCTTAATCACCCATTCTCCAGTTTCCATGTTATAATCTTTGGAAGCTGTAGATTTCCAGGTATCCGGCTGATAGGTCTCCACCAGGTTATTGCTGTCTGTCATTTCTCCCGCCAGCACGTCCGCCCATTCCAGACCCGTATTCATAGGTACAAAGGTCCAGTTTGGATGAGCTGCTGCCAATTTCTGAACCAAGGTCTGATAATCCTTGGGAAAAGCGGAAAGATCAGTGGCTCCCCGGCTGCTTCCCCTGGAAAAGGTTTGTGCCGTAAGATTTCCCAAATACTGCTGTTTCCATGGCTCCAGCCTTTCGTCCTGGGTAACCACATACTCACTCTCTATATAGCCGCTGTATTCCACGCCGCTGACAGCAAATCCAATCTGGAACCAAAGGCCTGTATCATTAATCACCGCGCCTGCCAGCCTTACCTGATAACCGCTGGAAAGAACCTTTACCACCGCTGAGCCCGGGTCTGCTTCCTGATACACGTAGAACTCCGTCTCATTTGCAAGAACCCCGTACATATCATATTCCCTTATGAGTTCTGCAAAAGCCTCCGCCGCCTGGGAAAAATCAACGTCTTCCTTCTCCTGTCCAATCTCAGCTTCCAGCGTATCCTCTGAAACCTCCGCCTCCTGGGTATCCTCCGGGATTTCTGCTCTTTTAGCGTTATCCTTTGTCACATCCTGGGAAACCTGCTCTTCCTCCGTTTCAAGCAAATATCCCTGCTGGCCCGCATAAACAAGGCTTCCCGTTCCGCAGATATCCGAAATGCCTATGGCTGCCGCCACGGCCCAGGCTGCCAGCCTCCTTCCATTTTTAAATCTCATAGCTTACCTTCCTTTCTCTTATTCCCCTACCTGAACCGATACAGGATCTGTTACATCCCCGTTTCCTGTTTCCTCCTCATACTTTCCAACTGCCGCAACCTTATAATAGTAAGTGTTGTCCGCTAAAACAGTATTATCAATGTAAGTAACATTTTTTCTGCCATCTAAGGTTGCAATGCTTCCGTACTTTCCATCTGCCTGGCTGCTTCTGAAAACCTCATACCCTACGGCTTTCCTGGCTGCTTCCCAGGATAATCTTACCTGGTCTGCCTGAAGCAAAACAGCTGCAAAATCCTGAGGCGCCTCCAGCGCCCATTTTTCCAAGACAGCCGTATAGCTTCCATACCCGGTATTTTTTCCAGAAGCAAATGCCCTGATTTTGTAATAGTATCGGTTTCCAATGACTGTCTGGGTATCCCGGTAGGAAAGCTTATCTCCAGAAAGCTTGGCAATCTCTGTAAATTTCCCATTCTTTGCATCGCTGCGCATAATCTGATAGCCGTTTGCTCCCGCCACTTTTTTCCAGGACAAGGCCACTCCCTTCTCCCCGGTTTCCAAAGAAGAAACGCTGACCTTTTTCAAATTTCTTGCTGACACTGGCTTCGAATTGCCGCTGTAATTTTTCACGCCATTTTTCTCCGCCACGCTCTCCACTGCATAGTAATATGCTTTTCCGCTGGTAATGGTTTTATCTATGTACTTAACGGTACTGTTTCCCTGGATTTCCACAACCGTCTGGTATTTGCCGTTCTTCGTCTCGCTGCGTTTCAGCCGGTAGCCGGTGGCCTTTGTATCTTTCTTCCATTTCACTTCCATGCTTTTGCTGTCTTTTGACCGAACGGATACCATAGCGGTTCCTGTAATCGTTGCGCCGGATGCCGCTTTGCTGTCGTCACTGTACCCGGTCTTCTTATTTACTCGGTTCAAAACCTGTATTTTGTAATAATATTTTTTTCCAGTTTTTAATTTTTTATCGACATAGCTGGTGGTGGTTCCTGATTTGATGGTTGCAATTGTCTTGTATCCCTTGGTCTTGGATGTGCTGCGCTTCACCCGGTAGCCATATGCCTTGGAAATCTTGTTCCACTTGATTACCAGGGAAGTCTTTGTCTTGGAGCTTACGCTGACAATCTTGGTCTTTTTTACCGCCCAGCCGGAAACCACCTTGGAATAACTGCTGTAACCATTTTTTTCCCCGCCCCTGGTGCGTATCTTGTAATAATATGTAGTCTGGGGCGTTGCTTTTTTATCAATGTAAGAAGTCTTCCCGGTTTTCACCGTTGCAATCCTCTGGTAACCGCTGCCGCTCTTCAGGCTCCGGTATATCTCATATTTGCTGGCATCCGCCATCCCATTCCAAGTAATCTGAACCTGGCTGCTGTTTTTGGAAACCACTTTCGTAATCTGGGGCTTCACAAGGGTTTTCCCTGCATGTGCCGCAGACTGCACAGAAGCTTTTCCCTCCCCATACACCGTACATACTTTATAGTAATAAGTGGTGCCTGGGGAAACATTTTTATCATCAAATTGAATTCCGCTGCCTGCTGCAACCTGCACATATTCTCCATTTTCCGAATTACTGCGGTATATCCGGTAGAAGGAGGCATCCGGCACCTGGTTCCAGCAGACCCGGAGGAGCCCGCTTCCCCTGGACTGTACTGAGGAAATCACTGGAGGCTGGCCTGCCGGCTGATTCTGCCCTCCATTCCCGTCTCCTCCATTTCCGCCAGGATCTGTCCCGTCTCCTGCTAACGTCAGCTTGTAATAGTCTGCAATTCCTTTGGCATCGGCAATTCCAAGGTTTTTCAATTTTGCTTCGGAATTCAGAAAGCTATTCACATCTCCAGCGTTGCTCAAAAAAGCATGTTCAATCAAAACAGCCGGAAAGCCTGCCAACTTGCTTCTCCTTATAATTGCAAGATAATCTGCCAAAGACCCATCCGGGTATTGGGTATTGGTCTCAGAATTGCGGATCAGAATCCCTGTGGCCCAGGTTGACAGTCCCAATGCCTTAAGCTTCTCATAAATTTCCGCAGCCAATCCTTTTCCTTCAGCGCCAATCCCAGGCCTGTAATTGCTGTTAGGATAATAAACCCCTACCCCTTTTGGCGTACTGCTTACACTGGCATTCAGATGAAAGCTTACATAAACATCTGCCTTTTTCGCTGCTGCAAATTCTACCCTTCTGGCATTGCAGGTTCCAGAGTCCACAATACTTCCCCCATTGGGGCAGGCCTGGGTTTCCCTGGTCATATAAATACTGATTCCACCGTACTTTTCCAATTCCTCTTTACAGTACCGGGCAATCTTTAGTACCAAATCCTGTTCCCGGAATCCATGGTAGGAAGCTCCTGAATGGGTGCTGTCATGTCCTGGATCCAGCACAATGACCATCTTCTGGGCGCCGCGGGTCATATTCCTGGATGAAAAGAACCTCCTGTTTCCATCCTGTTCCAGAACATCCTCCAGCGTATTTTCTGAAATGGCATTCCCATTGCCATCCATGGTCACCACATTTGCTTCCACCGCCTTCAGCACTTCCTGATCCAACAGCACCTCATCCGGCTCTGCCAGCGCTTCCCGGTTGACGCCGTAAACGACCTTAGCATCGGTCTGCGCAAGAACTGTCTGATAATTTTTTCCATTCTGTGTCCAGGCAATGCTTATCAACTCGTAAATCCCTGCCTGGTTTTCACTGTTATACTCCATAGAAAACCGCACCATGTTGTCCACAATCCCTGCAGCTTCCACTGTAAACTCCTGTGCTGTTGTTGTATTCTGATACACCAGCTGGGCACTCTCTACTGCGCTTCCTTCTTCTCCCAGGCTCACAGCCACATTCTGCACTCCTGGCGCTGTGATGGAATCGCTTTCCTGCATGATAAAATTCAGTGTGCCCTGTTCTGGATTCTCTGCCTGTTCCTGGCCTTTTGTCCCTTCCGCCTTCTTCTGGTTTTCTGGCTCTTCCAGTTCTTCTGCGGACTCCTGGCCTTCCGTCCCTTCCTGTTCCGTCGGCTTCTCCTGGTTTTCTGGCTCTTCCAGCTCTTCTGCAGGCTCCTGGCCTTCCGTCCCTTCTTGTTCCCTCGGCTTCTCCTGGCTTTCTGGCTCTTCCGGCTTCTCCTGTTCTTCTATCCCTTCCTGTTCCGCCGGCTTCTCTGGGCTTTCTGGTTCTTCTATGCTGCTCTCCTCTATACTCTCTTCCTCTGTCTTTTCAAACTGTATTTCATTCTTCTCGTATGCCTGCACCTGCATACCCACAGTTCCAGCCACCATACATACCGCTAAAATGGCCGCTGCTATTCGTTTCGATGCTTTCATTTTGTACACTCCATTTCTATGTAATTGACCTGCCTGGCTGCTTTTTATCCTATCACAATTCTTGCTTTGGTACAACCATCTGCCAAAAACTTACAGCATTTTACCATTGGGCTGCCGCACAATAAGCCGTACATCATAGAAATTTATAGTCAAAAACGCCTGCAGGTATCACAATTTCCCACAGACGTTCTTTTGCTTTAATGTTTCTATCGTTTATTTCACGTACTTTATCTTCCAGCGGTCTGTTGCATTTCCTGCCAAACCGGAATACATCTTTTTGCCAGCCTTGTTATATGCTTCTACATAAAAATAGTATGTCTTCTTGTTCTTGAAAGAAGATTTTCCAATTTTTTTCACTGTCAGGCTTGTCTTTTTGGTGGCTGCACATTTTTTAAATCCTGATTTTTCTTTGGCAGACGCATAAACTTCATACCGGTCTGCCCCTTTCACGGTGCTCCACTTAAGGCTAATCCCGGATTTTACGGATTTTAACCTGATAATCTCGGGCTGGGGACAGAAGTACTCCCAGTCTGACCATTGCCCCGGCATCTTTTTCCCATCATCATTGGTACAGCAGGCACGGACCCTCATCTTGAAAAAGTTATATTTCTTAAAGCCCTTATACTTGATAAATGCTGCATCAGAACTCTGGAACACAGACTTTACCTTTTTGTCCTTTTTCTGATATGCCGTCCAAATCTCCCATTCGTATCCATCTGCACACTTTACGGCATCAACATCGCTTCTGATCTCTCCTAGATTCTGCCAATAATACTCGCAGGATGGTTTCGGCGCCTTACCGGGAATTACTGGAACATTATACTTGGAATCATAACCGCCTCCTACGGCATAGAATCCTGTGCCGCTCTTTCTTGCCGGATAAACATGAACCGTATATTCTGTACCCTTGCCCAGCTTATCCAAAACAGCCTGGGTGCCTGCAGCATAGACAACCGTATCCCCGCCGCCTGCACTGCTATACTTCACCTGATAACTATTGGCGCCTGCAACCGGGTTCCAAGACAGGCTAATGCTTGTCGTGGTAGAATTCGTATGCTTTAAATTTTCCACATTTCCATTCGGAGCCGTCACTACTTCAATGGGAGCAGAGGGCGTGCCATACACCTTCTTCCAATTGGTTTCACTGTTTTCATAATAAGAAACCACCCGCAGATAATAAGAACTGCCTGCATTTGGAAGGTTATAAAGAGAACACTTCCCAGAGGAACAAGTCTTCCATTCCTTATAATTCCCAGCCGGGGTGCTGCTCAGCTGGATTTCATATTCCGCTTCATTGTCCAGCAGTGCCTGGAAGACAATCTCCACGAAACCGGCTCCTGCGTCTGTCTGCTTAAGCCCGGCAACCTGTCCCGGCGCCCCAGCCGCCTCCGCTTTCAATCCTATGCCAAGAACGAATGCAAACCCCAGAACAATCGCTCCTATCCTGGCTGTACTCCATAGTTTTTTCATGTTTCTCCTCTCCTTTCTTTTGGCTAATACCCGGTATTTGCCCGGATCGCAGCGCTTATATTCTGTACCGTTTCAGAAGGGGTATAACTCTCACTGTCATACAGGAATTGATGCAGCTGCGCCACATTATTTGCCAAATCTACCGGGACCACTGCGTCCCCAGCGCTGCCTACATTGCCAGGAGTTTCCTTATCAAAGGGGAATCCTGTATTCTCCCCCATATGGTACTTTCCTGCATTTCCCGCCAGCCCCAACAGCTCTGTCATGCTTAAGCTGGTGGAAATCTGGGGCAGCAGCTTATCCAGCAGGTCATTTAAGGTAAACAAATCGCACTGCTTTGCTTTCTCAAACATTTTGGTAATCACGGTTCTCTGCCGCTCTGTCCTCTGGTAATCCAGGCCTACATACCGGATTCTTGCGTAAGAGGTTGCCTGTACGCCATCCACATGGACGTTTGTCCCTGGGGACACCGGCCCGCTGTTATGCCCGGTCACCTCATTGGTTTCTACCACATAGCCGTTCAGCCATTCCGCTTCCTCTGGAGTAATATCCAATTCGATGCCGCCCAAAAGGTCAATGGCGTCTACCAAGGCGCCAAAATCCACGCTGACATAATCTGTAATATTCAAATCCAGGTTCTTATTCAGCATCTCAATGGCCTGCTTGGGTCCTCCATTGGCGTAGGCTGCATTTGCCTTCCGGTACTGATCCTCGCTGATATCCAGATAAGTGTCCCGGTATACGGACGCCATGCGGATTTCCCCGGTCTTGCGGTTGATGCTTACTACAATAATCGTATCGCTGTTTCCTCTTTCAAAATTTCCGGTGGAACGGTTGTCCAGCCCAAACAAAGCAATGCTCTCATAGCCCTCCAATGTTTTCTGGGTTTCCAAAGACAGATCGTTTATCTTTACATCCTTATCCCGGATGGGAATCCTTCCCATCTTTCCGTACTTGCTCCATCCAAATGCAAACACCAGCCCTATTATGGCTGTCAGCACTGCCAATACTGCCAGAATTATTTTCCTCTGCTGGCGTTTCTTCCGTTTGGTTTTTCTCTTTTTCTTCCTTGTATATTCTGTCTGGCCGCGTGTATCTCTTGCCATTGTTCTGTCCTCCTTGTCATTTCCTTTCTGCGTTCTGTACATGCTAGTATTCTATCCACTTCCAGATTATTTTCATACTGATTTAAGTGAGTATAACACAAAATAAGATTTTTTTCTATACATATTTTCCATTTCTTCTATTGCTTTCCTGGCGGATGTCATGTAAACTATCCATGAGTATGTAGAAAAAATGATTGAGGGATTGACATATGAGATTGAACAAGCTTAAACTTTTTTCTTTTTGCAAACTGCATTTCCTGCTGGCCGCCCTGTTCCTTTACCTGCTCTTTGCGGTAAACTGGATTCCAGAAGAAAGGATTCTGGAACACTCAGAGCTGTCCCTGCAGTTTCTATCCGAGCATCCTGGAAATGATTTTTTTCCCTCTGACCTTGCCCCCATGGAGGATGAATCTGCCCTTCTCTTAAGCCTGGCCCGCAATCCTGAGCATTCCACACTCTGGAATACGCTCCTTGGGGCAGACCAGGGCTGCCGCTGGAACGGCATCCAGACGCTGCTTAGGCCTCTTTTGGTTTTTTTCCATATCGGGCAGATACGTTATCTGTGCGCAATTGCTTTCTTCCTGCTTTTATTTTGCGCCGCATGGAAAATCAGCACAAAATTTTCTTTTGGCTTCGGCTTTCTTTTCCTGTTTTCTGTTTTGTGGGCAGATATACTTCCTGTATCTTATCAGCTGCAGCATGCCGGATGCTTTTTCATTGTTTTCTCCGCCATCCTGCTTTTATTGGGAAAAGGCCCTGGATTCTGGAAAGAAAATGTCCATAGCCTGACGCTTATTTTTTACGGCATCGGTGCTGTTACCGCTTTCATAGATCCCATGACAATCCCGGTCATTACCCTTGGCATGCCCCTGGCCGTCCTATTTCTTTCCATCCAAAAATATGGACAAGGTTCCGGCACATGGAAGCCTCTGGCTCTCTGCACAATTTCCTGGGGATCGGGATACGTATTTTTGGTATTGACAAAATGGCTGCTTGCCGTCCTTCTCACAGGAAAAAACCTTTTTCCCGAATATTTCAGCCGGATATACCAAGAATGCTTCCTCTCCCTTTCCTCTGCTGCCCAAATCAAGCAGCTATATTATGAAAACTTAAACAGCTTCCTCTCCCCGGCAGGATTTGGGATAAAAGCCCTATTGTTCCTGGCCTTTGCTTTTACGGCAGCCTATCTTATTTTATTTTTTACAGGACATAAACCCCTCCGGGAATTTAGCGCTTTTCTCCCTCTTATTTGTATCGGGCTTTTGCCCTTTTTGTTTTACCTTCTGGCACCTGCCCACGGATGTTCGGACACTGGCGCCACATTCCGGGCGCTGATTGGGACTCTATATCCTTTTGCCCTGTTCTTCTTCTGTGTGCTGGATATCCAGCGTATCAAACAAGCCCTGCACGCCGGATGGAAACTGTTTTGGAGGAATTAATATGAATTACTACCTGATTTGTTTGGAACTTATTCTTTTATATCTGATTTTCAGCTATATGCTAGGCGATTTATTCCTGCAGTTCTCCAACCGCCAGGAACAGTCTATCTCCTACCGTATCCTGATTGGATTTTTCTGCTATTTTTTCCTGTTCCAGCTGGCTGCGCTCCCTTTGAAAATGACTTTGCAGCCCTTATCCCTGCTGGCAAAAGCATGGCTCTTTGTCCTTATTTCCATAACGGCGCTGTTCTTTATTTTCCGCCGTAAATCTCTAAGAGACAGGGGAGCCTACTGCAAAATGCTTCTGTCAAAGCATGGCTGGGTACTCCTTATCCTGGTTCTCCTTGTTTTGTTCCAGCTTATCCTGGTCAACTACAATGGGGAAACTTATGCCCTCTGGGATCAATCCTATTACATCGGCGATATCAGCTCCTCGGTATACACCAACTCCATCAGCCAATATGATCCTTACACCGGAGCATTGCAAAAAAAACTGAACACAGAATACCTGCTGGAAACCTACCAAAACCACAGCGCCGTCCTCTGCCAGCTTTTTGGGCTTCCAGCCCTCATCGAAGCCAGGACTGCTGAGGCGTCTCTGATGGTTCTTATGGCGAACCTGATTTCCTATCAGTTTGGACTGCATTTTTTTGCCAATAACAGAAAAAAAGCGGCTTTTCTGGTATTTTTCCTGTTCTGGCTGAATCTGTTCAGCTTTAACCTGTTTACCAGCGCCGAATTTTTATTTTTCCGGGCGTTTGAAGGGAAAACCATCCTGGCCTGCATTATCCTCCCAATGGTATTTCTCTTATTTTTGAAAATTTCCAAGGACCATGAAAAACCAAGCCACTGGATTGAATTGTTCCTGGTTGTGTTTTCCAGCTTTGGCTTGAATATGTCCTGCATCTATATGCTTCCCTTTGAATTAAGCATCTGCCTGCTTCCCCTGGGATACACGAGAAAAAGCATTTCCATCTGGATACGTTATGGAATCTGCCTGCTCCCCTGTATCCTCTACGGCGCGGCATACCTGATTACCAAATATTCTTTCTTTATCTACACATAGGAGGGTGCATCATGCAACATTTATATAAATTGGGAATGGATTTTCTGAACAAATCTTTTGACGATGCTTTTTCCAATATAGAAATTTTCTTTCTTGCTTATGTCCTTGCCTTAGTTATCTTTTGGCTCCAAAAAAAGCAGAGCTTGAAAGCCGCATTTGCCTACCCTGCGCTTTTTGCCCTGTTCACCATATTCAACCCGTATCTTATGATACCAATTGCGGATGCCGTAGACCTTTCCTCCCGCATCCGCCGCATATTCTGGCTGCTGCCCGTAAACCTTGTGCTGGCCTTTGTGATGGTCTGGCTCATCCACCTTCTCTCCAAACGCTGGAAACGCGCCATAGCTGTAATCACCCTTGCCGCCCTGGCTGCCGTTTTAGGCGAGAGCCAATTTGTGCATATGGTTCCGGCGGAAAACATTTACAAGATTACGGACGAGTCCATCCAAATCGCTGATCTCATTGAAAAGGACGCCCAGACGGACGAACCCAAATCCTGCCTTTTTGCTGACATACAGCTTCTGGAATTGCGGCAGTATGACCCCTCTATTTTAAATGCCATCCGGCGGCAGGAGATGATACGCTGGACCATAGACCCCACGGACCAGGACGCCGTACAGCAGACCCTGGAGAAAAAGCAAAGCCGCCGCATCCTGACGCTGCTGCTCTATTACGGCATCCAGCTTGAGCCTGATGTCCTGAAAAGAAATATAAAAAGGCATAAGATACAATATGTGATTCCCAACAAAGATAAGGGGCTGGGAGAATACTTCGAGCATGCGGGGTATGAAGCTGTGGGGGAGACGGAACATTTTGAGGTGTTCCGGGTAAAGTGATGGGAATGAAATTGAAAAAATGGCAGAATTCGGGCCATATGCTATAATAAATCCTAACAGAGAGCAATTGCAGGAAGGAGCATACGAGTATGGGAATGTTTTTAAACAGCAAAGCGCCATATGAAACATATAAAAAAGTAGTGCAAAGTCCTTATTTTGTAGATAAATCCTTGTTATTAACAGAGCTGTTCCCTTTTTAATAAAGCAAACTGCTATTTCTGCATCACAAGACCACGCTGATTTAATAAAGCAGTAATGGCAAATATGATAGGAGCCTTTTCTATGGAAATAACTTCCAGGGAACAAATCTATTCTGCCATGGTAGTCTATGGCCTTTTGACCTATGAAAAGGGAAAAGTACTTATCCCAAACAAAGAATTAATAAAAGTATTAAAACCATAAACCAGTACTTAATTATCCACAATATATACTGTGATGCCATCATCGGCACAGCTATATATTGTGGATAATTTTCATTTTTCTTATTCTAATTGGTATAGGATACGATAATGCTTCCCTGCAAATCCGTATCCCCTTCCGCGGTAACAGAAATCGTAGTGGCCACTCCTGCTTCATATGGAGCGGAAAGTATGATTGTCACAATACCAGAGGAGTCTGTCGTTTCGTTCTGCATCCCTATATCGCTATGATACCCGGAAACTGTATATGATATTTTCCTCTCAGGAATCGGATTCCCATAATTATCACTTAACTTTACATGGATTTGCACTTCCTCGTTGTTCTGAAAGCTTTTTTCCTTTCCCTCCAGGATTTCAAGTTTTTCCCCACTGGGCAGCCAATTCATCTGATATTTAAGACCCGTATTCTCAGCGGTACTTTCTGATATACTATCCCCGATATTCGTATGTGTCACTTCATTTCCATCTTCATCATAAAATGTGAACTTTACACTGCTAGAATCGCTTGGCAGCTTAATTTTCCCTGTCAAGTATGCCGCTCCGGTCTGAGTGGAAGACAAAGTGGCTGTATTATCCTTCTGGATGCAGCTTCCTACCCCATCCCTGCTATAACCGATGGAAATCCCTGAAACACCGATAAACTCATTCTCGCCTGATGGACGTTCCACTTCCGCCGGATTTGTATAGTTAAATTTATGGGACTGTGCAACTGGAAGGAACCCGACCTTCCATGTTTTACCCACCACGCTGCTGCTTTCTGCCAGGATGGAAGCCACCCCATTGGCAAAATTGGTTGTCCGTACAGGCGAATCTGCCTGGACTGCTGAATTCACATAGGTAAGACCCATGTCTACCCAGTAGATATTTGCATTCTTAATCTCTTCCTTCCCTTCGCTTCCAATGGTCAGCTTAACATTGAAATCTCCGCATACTGCTGTGAGCCCTTCTACACATCCTGCATTTACCCCACGCAGCTTCAGGACAGCCTGACCCCTGGTATCTGTTGTACCGTTTGTAATCTCACTGACTGTCACATAATTTGTTTCCGTATCATTCCCTGCACCGGTTAACTGTTGTCCTGGGGTGGTAATATCCGTCAATCCAAAACCATTGTTATATTGGAAGGTAATAACCCCCTCCCCTGCCACAGGGTTCCCGCTTTTATCAATTACCTGGGCTGTGATTGTAACGGACTGCCCTTCCAGCGCATAGTAATCGGACACAATCTCGGAAGGAATTTTATTGGGAACAGGAACCCATTGGATGGAGCTGTACAAAGTTCCGCCGTTCTGGGAATTGAGTTCTTCTTTTTCAAGTCCCTCCACGGCAATCACTGCCTTAATGGTTGTCAGCCCTGTCTCTGTAGAATCCACAATGGCTTTGTTCCCATCCCGCTGGAGCCTCCCTACCTGATGGGTCACATCATCTTTGCCAAGATAAACTGCTTTTACCGCCCTGCGCGCGGGTGCAAGGGAATTCCTATTATCATACATTTCCCCTGTCTTTGCATTCACAGAAGGATATACAAAATATTCCTTCACCCCATCATTATTTGGGCCGGTTGCTTCAATGATTGCATTTCCAACCTGGGGAAAATTAGGAACCTTATACTTATAAGTATAATTATCCGCTATCATACTGCCTGGTACATAATTTTCCACATCCAGCAAATCATTTGCCACAGAAAAGTCCGGGCTTAGGATTTCCCAGTTCACGGCATTTTCCAGTTTTACGGCCTCTGCCCTTCCATTTTTTTCACTTGTCCATGCTCCTATAATCTCTCTTATCACATATCCTTCACAGCCTTCCTCCACCTGCCCCTGAGATACCAAAGAAACCACCAGATAACCTCTTTCATCTGTCTGCTTTCCAAATGAAAGCCCTGCTGCAGCTCCATTATTGGTTGCAGTAAGCTCCTGATGATCCATCAATTTCCCGGTCTCAGCGCTGTAAAGATCAATATAAACAGCAGTGTATTTTGACAGGGCAATCTTATCAAACTTCACCGTCAGGCTGTTCAGCCCTGCCGGAACTTCCTCTACCGTTGTAGTGGTCGTCTCGTTTGTATTATTATTATAGATAGAATAATTTCCCGATACCCCATTGCCATCTTCATTTGGGAACGAAACATGCCATTCCCCACTGTCTGCTGTCTCTCTGGTTGCAGGCAGGAGCAGGTAAGGCTGCGCTTCCAGAGACACACTGTGATCCTCACTTGGAGAAGAAACCTGCTGGCTTGTCACATACTCCACCTTCTTGCTTCCGTTGGTGGAAGCCGTCTCATAAATCCCAGAATCCGCAAAGGACGCATTTCTGGAAGGGATGATATTTGAAACCACTTCGATCCGGTCCAAATGTACCGTTGCAAACCTTACGCTAAGCTCCGCCGTCTTATTTGACGCAGAATCCCTGGCAGTGGCAATGAAGCTCTGCCATTTTCCGCACACTGCATTCCAATCATTATTTTTGACACCGATATGAAAATTTGCATATCCGTCACTGTCTGTTTCCTGGTTTGCCTGGCGCACCTCAAAGCAATCCTCCGCATTTCCAGACACTGCTTTCAATTGAAGATTAATATTTGATTTTCCAACCGGCTGTTTGTCCCGCATTAAGCGCACCCGCAATGTCATATCCCTGCCAAACAGCATTGTGTTCTCATATATATTTCCCACATTATCCTTGTAAGGGTTTATTACCTGCATTGAGAGTCCATCTGCCACAAAATTAGGGTCTACCTCAACGGTACATAAGCCAAACTGGCTGCTTCCAGCTACCTTAGCTTTAATCTGCGTTGTTCCTGCCGATACTCCTGTCACCTTGCCATTTGCATCCACCCTTGCAATGGCCATATTGTCGCTGCTCCAGTTCACCAGTTTCTTAGATGCCTCTGCCGGCAATATCTCTGCTGCCAGGTTTGTTGTTCCGGTAACCGGAAGCACAACCTTATCCGGCGTTACTTTGACAGATTCTACCGGCACTTCCACAACCGTTACTTTCAATGCTGCTCTGACATTTCCAGCCGCCGTTACTGTGATTGTGGCTGTGCCCTGTGAGATTCCAAGAATTATGCCGCGCTCAGTGACCCGTGCGATATTTGTATCGCTGGAATGGTAGGAAAGGGTTTTGTCTGTTGCATTTGCCGGGATAATCTGGGTGACAACAGGGCTGGAATGCCCCACATAAACGGTATTCCCGCCTTCAATAGAGGCACTCAGCCCCTGCACCTTAACCGTTGCGCTGTTATTGCCTCCATCACCAGAACTTGTGCCTGTGACCTTAACCATGCAGTGTGCCTTCTTGCTGCCTACACTTGCCGTTACCTTTGCCGTCCCAGCCTTTACGCCTTTTACCATTCCCTTAGAAGATACGGTTGCAACTTTTCGGTTTGAAGAGCTCCACTTCACCTTTTTCTTTGGAGATACTTTTGCTGTCAGGTTAAGCTTATTCCCAACCTTAAGGGACGCCGTCTTTTTATTCAGTGAAAGGGAAACATACTTTACTTTTACTTTCACGTATGTAAATTTCTTTTTGTTGTTCTTGCCAGTCACCGTTGCCTTAATCTGGGCTGTGCCGGACTTCTTCGCCGTAATCACTCCCTTACTGCTGACCGTTGCAACACTTTTCTTGCTTGAAGTGAATACAACCTTTTTCTTAGCATTTTTCGGTGATACGCTGGCTTTCAACGTCTTTGATTCCCCACTGTACATGGTCACTGTCTTTTTTGTAACTTTTTTAGAACCGATTTTCAGCGAGACACTCTTTACCTGCTTGGATGCCGCCTGCAGCATTTGTGGGTTAATTGCCGTATCTGCAAATAAAAATGCCAATGCCAGTAAAAAAGCTGCGCAGCGTTTCCATAACTTCCTGTTTTTCATCAATTATTCTCCTTTCCCCTTATGTATATTTTGCAATTGTGGAACTTATAAATCTATCCCTGGAAATATAGAACACGTTTGAAAATGAGCAAAAAACGGCTATTTAACTCTTATTCTTTTCTCTTTGCTCCAGGGGCTGTAATAATTCTTTTTTCTAATCTTAACATAGGAACGAATCTTAACAGAACAAATTGAACCACTGTCAATTTTTGTATATGTAATTCCTGGCTGGTTCCGCATAAATTCTTCCACTCTAGGTTTTAATTTGCCTTTTTTTCTGTAGAATATTTCCACTTGAAAGCCCGTCACTGTCTTATTATCCTTCCATATAATTGTTACCTTGCCCTTTTCCAGTGACTTTATTCTGGCAATTTGCGCTCTCTTTGGCACAACCTTTATTTTTACTTTTTTTACTGCCGCATAATATTTTGCTGTCTTCGATGCACGGATGGTAATAACCGCCGTTCCATATTTTTTTACAGTTACTTTTCCTTTGGATGATACAGAAGCTACTTTTTTGTTACTGCTGGAATAGCTAAGCTTGCCATTCCCGTTTGTTTTCGCCTTAAGGTAAAATGGTTTGCTTCCATATACCTTCTCAAAGGAAGAAGCTTTGATTTTCTGTGTCTTACGAGTCTTAGCGCTATTGTTGTTCCCACTGCCGCCTCCATTATTACTACTGTTTCCATTACTGCCGCTATTGTTGCTGCTGCCTCCATTGCTGCTGGTATTGTTATTTTCTCCATCATCGTTACCACTGCCGCCATTACTGTCAGAAACGCTGCCTGCCTGTACTGTCAATTTTGCCCTGCTGCTTGTAACATGGTATTTACCATTGCTTACCACACAGTAATAATATCTTCCATTAAGGCTTACGGTTACCTGGCTGCCCGGTATGGTATAAGCTGAAGATACGGCTCCTGCAATTTTAACCCCCTGGCCGGCTTGGGACGGCGCATAATACCATTGATACGTATAATTTTTGGGGTTTCCCCCACTGGCTGCCACATGGAACGATACTGCTTCACCTGCCTTGACGCTTTGCGCCGTTGGACCTGTTACCGTCGGCTCACTGTTTACCGTCAGCCTGGCACGGCTGCTTTCCACATACTCTTCACTGCAACTGTCATATACTATACAATAATAATACAGGTTATCTAACTGCAAAGTTACCTTATCTTTTGCAATCACAAGGCTGGACTTTGTCTCTCCAGAAATCTTAGTTCCTGTTCCATCCGGGGAACTTGCAAAGTACCACTGATAACTGTAACAATCTGGATACTCCCCTTCCGCAGTTACGTGAAATGTTACGCTTTCCCCCGCTTTCACAGATTGCTCTGACGGCCCAGTGACTACAGGCCGTAAATCCAGCTTCCAAACTGCAAATAATGTTTTCCCTCTGCTCTCTGTATACATATCCCCTGGATGATACAATACCTCTGTTGCAGCGCTGCTTTCTGCCCATCCTTTAAATATATATCCTTCCCTTATTGGCTCTTCGCGTGTGAGTTCCAATGGGCTTTCTGCATATTTTGTCTGGGAATCCGGCGCATCCGTTCCTCCGTTTGCATCGTATGATACAGTGTATTCCCCAAGCAAATCCAACCAAAAAAACTTCCCGGAACCTGGCTCATATTTCTCCTTCTCGGTTCCATTTGCAAGGGTTATGTCAAAATACAGTTTTATGGAACCTTGTTCGCTTTTCAGGGATATCGGAATGTATGCGCAATTTTCCCCTGCATCATAATAATAATCTTCATTCACAGACGTGCAGATCACCTTTGCAATCATCTCCGTACCGCCAGCCTGGTTTTGCACATATATCTTCACGGTGCTGCCGGCAATCTGCTCATGTTCTATTGGATATTTCAAAAAGAATTCTTTGTTCCTCGCTATTTTTACACTGGACAAATTTCCCAAGGCATTTGCCGCCTGATACTGCCCGCTTAATTTATAGACCAGCTGGCATTGTGAAGATGCCGCTTTTACATGAAAACCTGTCCCTATTCCTACGAAAATAACGGTTATAAAAATCATTATAAGCTGCCGCTTTATTATACTAAATTGAATTTTCATTTATAGCCCCTCCAAGTTTGATATTAATTTCTCTATTTTAATTAATCTACTTCTTTTTCGGGAATTACCGTGTCGTCTGAATCTTTTAGAGGCTTCTCCGGAATCTTTGAA
This sequence comes from uncultured Lachnospiraceae bacterium, assembly GCA_947384285.1. Taxonomy (GTDB): domain Bacteria; phylum Bacillota; class Clostridia; order Lachnospirales; family Lachnospiraceae; genus Petralouisia. The sequence goes on along the minus strand of CANDGI010000001.1, from coordinate 136,157 downwards.
GGCGTTGCCGTTGGCACTGGTGCTTCTGTCGGCGTTGGGGGTTCTGGCGTTGCCGTTGGCACCGGCACTTCCGTCGGTTTTGGCGATGGGAGTTCCGGCGTTTCCGTTGGGGTTGGTTTTGGCGTTTCCGTTGGGGTTGGCTTCTGTCCCTTGCTGATTTCAATTCTAATTTCCGTTCCTGGTGGAACACTTTCCCCTGCGTTTGTGCTCTGCGTAACCACATCCCCTGCCTTCACTGTATCGTTGTATCCTTCTTCCTCTTCCACTGTGACTTTCAGGCCTGATTTTTCTAACTTATTTTTCGCCTTCTTCTTAGACATGCCAACCACATCGGGCACCTGAACGGGTTTTGATCCTTTGCTTACAACCAGTACAACCTCTGTATTCTCATCTACAGCTGTTCCTGCTTCCGGTTTTTGAGAAAGGACACTTCCTTTTTCTATTTCATCTGAATAGTCCTCTCCACCTATATGATACGAAATCTTCAAAGTTCCAAGCACCTTTTCTGCTGTCCCTTGAGCTTCCCCCCTGACATCGGGTACTTTCCACAACTCTCCTTTTAGAGCAAAGTTACCTATTACAGTGTCTGCTTTCTTTATAGGTTCTCCATCATCTGGTTTCGGCTCTCCATCATCTGGTTTCGGCTCTCCATCATCTGGTTTCGGTTCTCCATCATCTGGTTTCGGCCCTCCATCATCTGGTTCCGGTTCAGCAATCCAGCTGACCCACAGCTTAACAACAGTTTTTCTCTTTACAAATTCTCCTGATTCTGGAGTACATTTAACCACCTTGAAATACTCATCCGTTAGAGGCTTTCCTTCGTCCTTTTGCTTTTGTGCTTCTTCATCATATTCCGTTTTTCTATCCGAATACCATAAACCTGCATCTTTTAATTGAGAATGCACTAGATTCAAAGATTCCTCTGCTAAATTAATATTAGGTAAATAAGTATAATGTGTTTTGGAAAAGTTGATACACCCACACAATATAAAGGTCATGGCTGCTGGCAATATTGCCAACAATATTTTTTTCCATTTTTTTTCAGGCACTGTGATAAATAAAAATATAGTGCTGATAACAACTCCTATTACAGTCGTAATTATAACATCCATATCATAAAGTTTTTGCAGTATATAAATATATATAAATTCAATAAATGCCTGCATAATTTTCTCCCCCTCTCTCGTTGACAACAAAAATGCGCCTGAATCCGATATCGTATGAATAACTCCAAACATAAAATACCAAACTAAAGACGCTATCTATTATAATAGCAAAGAATTGCTATAAATGAATATAATTTTGATCTCTCTCACGAAAAAACATACAATCATTTTCTTTTATTTCAAACATTTTGCAAATAAGAAGGGATAATCGTATGTTATATTTATTTTACAACAAAATTTTCAATTTGAATAGGCCTTTTTCCAGATTTTGGGATATTATAATTTTCAAAGACGTTTGCGCGTTTGGCAGGACTGCTTGCACACTATGGCTATTTGGATTATAATACTCCAAAAGCCCATGCTTTCCGCAGATAAGAAAGAACATGGGCTAATACCTGAAAACGTATGACGATTGCATAAGGATGATAAGGAACTGTTAAGCATGGGAGGCAGAAGAAATGAAACCATTGCCGATCGGAGTAGATGATTTTGAAGAAATTATTTTAAAAAATTACTATTATGTAGATAAAACATTGATGATCAAAGAGCTTCTGGACAAAAAAGGAAAAGTGAACCTTTTTACCCGGCCCCGCCGTTTTGGTAAGACGCTGAACTTAAGCATGCTGCGTTATTATTTTGAAAATAATGGAAATGAAGAAAAGAATCAAAGAAAACGGAAATTGTTTTCCGGCCTTGCCATCGACAATGCCGGAGAAAGGTATGCCAGGGAAATATGCCAATATCCAGTAATTATGTTAACATTGAAATCAGCAAAGCAGAGAACTTACCAGGAGGCTATGGCCTGCCTGAAAGAGACATTGGCACAAGAGTATGCCCGACATGAAAATCAGGTAAGGGAAAAATTGGAAAACCAGGCGGATCTGGAAAAATATATGTGTATCCGGGAGCGGAAAGGAACGGATTCTGATTACATGGCCAGCCTTGCATTTTTATCCCAATGCCTGTATCAGACGTATGGGAAGAAGTGCGTCATACTGATGGATGAGTATGATGTTCCATTGGAATATGCATATTTTAATGGCTTTTATGATGAAATGACAGGATTTATCCGCTGCCTGTTTGAGTCCGCGCTAAAGACGAATCCTTACCTGGAATTTGCAGTGGTTACCGGATGCCTTAGGATATCCAGGGAATCCATTTTCACAGAACTGAATAATTTGAGGATTTATTCCATTTTAAATGAAAATTATAGCAAATATTTTGGTTTTACGGAAGATGAAATTTACGGCATACTGGAATATTATAATCGGAAACAAAATTTTGGGCTTATAAAAAAATGGTATGATGGATATTGTTTTGGAAATACTGAAATTTACAATCCCTGGAGCATTCTAAATCATATGGAGGATATAGTGACTGACCAGGAAGCTTTTCCCATACCATATTGGGCAACTACCAGTTCAAACAGTGTCGTCCAGGATTTGGTGGAGCAGCTGGATGATGATGAGGGAATGCTGCAAGGGCAGTTAGAACATTTGATAAACGGCGGGACAATTGAGAAGCCAATTCATGAAGATATCACATATAACAGTATTTACGACAATGAGGATAATCTATGGAATTTCCTGTTTTTTACCGGATATCTGAAAAAAGTGTCTTCCTATTTAGAAGGAACAAAGCAGTATGTTACCATGAGCATCCCTAATAAAGAAGTTTCGTATATTTATCGAAATACCATCCGCACCTGGTTTGAAAAAAAGCAGAAAAATTTCAACATGCTGCCTCTTTATACAGCGCTGGAAGAAGAAGATACCGACAAAATCGGAGAAGAGATTTCCGGTTTTCTGGAAAAAACAATCAGCTATTTCGACTATGGAGAAAACTACTACCATGGGTTCCTGGCAGAGCTGCTGCAGCGGAATGGAAAATACCGCATCCAATCCAACCGGGAAACAGGGACAGGCCGTGCAGACCTGATCTTAAAGACCCCCAGAATCCGCAAAGGCCGTGCCATCATCTTAGAACTGAAAACCACAAAGAGATTCCAGGATATGGAAGCAGGATGCAAAGATGCTCTCTGGCAAATTGAAGAAAAAAAGTATTGGGAGGGACTGGAGCAGGAAGGGTATGTGGATATTGCAGCGTATGGAATCTGCTTTTATAAAAAGGAGTGCATGGTACAGAAATTTGCATACAGACCATGAACAGGCAATAACATTTACCTGTCCAGCACTTCCAATATTTTCTCAATCCGGGCAGCGTCCGCTGTCCGACGCCGCTTTGCGCTGCTATAAAGCTTCTTGTACCTGGCTTCGTCCCCACTCTCCCATCCCAATATCATTCAGATTTCTGCAAATTATCCCTTCATCACCAGTATTTTTCATTGAATACATATAAAAAAAAAGTTATAATAAACATAACAAAATACTTTTAAAGAAGAAAGGAGAGAAAACATCATGCCAACAAATGAAAAAGAAATCAATTGTTATTTGTTTGACCAACTCTCAATTTTAGAAAGAATTGAAGCAGTTACAGAAGATGAGGCTGCCTTGAAACAAATAGCAATAGAAAGACGGCAGATTGAGCGAAAACTCTACCAGCAGCCACCTCTTAGAGGGGAGTAATCCCCTCTATAACAGGTGCATCTGAAACTTCTAAAAACGCTCCGTCTAAGAAGGATATTATCTCCGTTCTTATATGAAAAATTAAGGTAACTATTCAGAACCTGCAATTTACCATCTCATATTCCGTAAAGGGGAAGGGAAAAATTTATGCTTACGTTTATTGGTGAAAACCTGATTCGTGTTGACCCAATGGGAAGCGATGAAGTCTGTATAAAAATAATATAGGAGCATATGTACCCATCTGCCATGCCGCACTGGGGCATTCATTATACACCTGACGATGATGCCCTTGGCTGCATCCTTCCCACTGCCGGACGATTCAGGAACTTTCACCTCCTTAGAACGTGCGCCCGCCGGCACACCCAAAAAGAGGATACCCCGCCGTTAAGGTATCCGCTTTGTTCATAATTTTTCTTTGGTCAGACTTGTAAATTCTCTATATTTTCTTTTGTGAGACCAGTATATCTGATAATCTTTTCTATCGGTTCACCATCCGCTATCATATTCCGGGCAATTTCGATATTTCTCTCTATTTTACCCTCATCCTTTGCTTTCCGCATTCTACTATTAATGGAATACCGTATGGAAATCCTCTACACTCACAGCTTCAAAGTTCACTATGTTGATTGCTATTACATTGGCTAACTGGCTGTAATCGCCTCCCTTGTCCAGGCCGCTTGCAAACTCCCTGCTCCAGTAGAAAAGGCTCCGCCTGTCCATGTTCCCATAATCCCGAAGCTGTACTTCAATGTTGATCCTCATGCCGTCCTCGGCTGCTGCACGGATATCAAGTATGCTGGTCTTGTCTTTGGCCACCTCCGCTGTAAATATCCTGTGTTCTACAATCTCAATCTTAACCAGTCTCTTGTGTTTTTTCTTTGCCAAAATAGCATTCAACAGCGATAATAGCTGCTCCTCGTCACCTTTTTCCCCAAAGGTCTTCCCAAATATATAATCGTTTAAAGGCTTCAATCTCTGCACAACTGCACCGCCTGACTTTCGCTGTATCTTTTTATTAATTTACCATATTTTCATGGATATTTCCATTAGATTTTTTCATATAGCAAAAGGGTATCCGCAGCATATAACAATTCATGAGAATACCACATTATATAGGATAGTCTGTAAAAGCATTGGATTTCAGTCCATCGTCAAACGGTACTGCTAGTGTGCTGACTTAATCCCTCCGCCACAAATCTCTGGTATATACCTTTTCCTCCACATCCTCAAGCTCATCACTCCACCGGTTTGCAATGATTACATCACTCTTAGCCTTAAACTCCTCCAGATTTCTGTATACCTTGCTGCGGAAGAACTCATCTTCCTTCATGGCAGGCTCATAGACAATGACTTCCACCCCTTTTGCCTTGATGCGCTTCATGACGCCCTGAATGGAAGACTGCCTGAAATTGTCGGAGTCTGATTTCATGGTAAGCCTGTATACTCCTACGATTCCCGGCTTCTTCTCCAATATCCTCTCTGCAATAAAATCCTTCCGCGTACGGTTCGCCTCCACAATTGCGCCGATGATATTATTCGGCACATGAGCATAATTTGCCAGAAGCTGCTTCGTATCCTTCGGCAGGCAGTAACCCCCATAGCCAAATGACGGGTTATTATAATGATCCCCAATCCTGGGGTCTAAGCCGACACCCTGGATAATCTGCTGGCTGTTAAGCCCCCTGACCTCCGCATAAGTGTCAAGCTCATTAAAGAAGGAAACACGCAATGCCAGATAGGTATTGGAAAATAGTTTCACTGCCTCTGCCTCAGTCAGGTTGGTAAATAAAATGGGCATATCCTTCTTCAATGCTCCCTCTTTCAGCAGATTTGCAAACCTCTGGGCATGTTCCCGCATCTCCTCATTTCCTTTTGGGGAACCTACGATAATCCTGGATGGATAAAGATTATCATACAACGCCCTGCCTTCCCGCAGAAATTCCGGGGAAAATAAAATATTCTCCGTATGGTATTTTCTGCACATAGATTCCGTAAATCCTACTGGAACCGTAGACTTTACAATTATGGCACAGGACTTATTTACACCTAATACCAGCTCAATCACCTTTTCCACGGAACTTGTATCAAAATAATTCTTCTGTGGATCGTAGTTGGTAGGCGTGGAAATAATGACATAATCCGCATCACGATAGGCCTGTTCCCCATCCAGGACTGCTTTCAGGCAGAGTTCTTTTTCCGCCAGATATCCTTCAATCTCTCTATCCACAATGGGAGATTTTTTATTGTTAATCATTTCCACTTTTTCTGGAATGATATCTACCGCTGTCACATCATTATGCTGGGACAATAAAACTGCCATAGACAAACCTACGTATCCTGTTCCTGCAACTGCTATTTTCATATTCTACCTCCTTTACAATTCCGTAACGATTCCTTATATCTGCTCTGCTAAAAGCTTAACAGCACACGGATAAAGCACATATAGTAATAAATAAACCAAGATGGCACTTTCTCCAGCTTATCCAGTTTCTCAACAGAATACTTCCTGTTCTTTTCTGCAAGATAATATGCAAGCTTGTGGTTCCATTTGCGTTTTATCTCCTTATCTGCGCAGAGATATTTGAATACCAGGGCACGTTTCTGGCTCCTTACCATATCCCTGCCATTCATATAAGAAGCCACAATATCCCCGTCCTCAACGGCTTGCGCAAAATATTCCATGGCTTTTTGGTTCCTTATGACGCAGCTGGTATGCTTGATATCTACCCCTTTCATCTCCTTTAGCCAGATATCGCCAAAACTGATATCCGCACCTGCTGCAAAATGGTCTTTACAGTGCATGCAGCTGCTTTTTTCAAAAAAGTATGCATTTTTGTATGCACAAATTAATTTAGAATAAGAGAACGTTTTCTCACTCCCATCACTATACACGACAGAGGACATTCCACGCCAGTGGCCCCTCCGGTAATACAGCCGTTTGGCTCCCTGCGTGCTGACATTTGCTTTCTCCATGGCAAGGGTTGTCGCCCTCATGTCATGTGCACCGCTGCAGTAAAGCCCCATCTTTAGAACCACTTTTTCCCTTAATTCAGGCTTTCTGTTTAAAATAGCATTCAAGCCGTGCATCATGCAGGGCGTTAAAACCACCGCGATTTTCCCTTCAAAATTCTCCAATAAATCAATGTGTTTCAAAATAGGAATAGACATATAGACACTCGAAGACGCGTCACGGATTTCTTGTTCCGTAACAGCAATATAAGTCTTATATGTCAATTTTCCTTCCACGAATTCCGTTTTTGTCACCCATGCTCCATCAATGTCATGATGTCTCAGCATATTGCATAACAATGCGGTAACCATTCCCCCGGACGCCGCATAATCACGGATGGAGGAATCCACCGCATATCCTTTCCGCAACGCAAAATAAGCCCCAATATATTTTTCCGGATTATTATAATCCAAAAACTTGGAACTACTGCATATACCCCCTCTTCCTATCTTTATCGTCTGTTCCAAAACATTAGAAACCTGCCGGATATTATCATAAGAACTTTCAAGAACAGCCGCATGGTTTTTCTCCAGCTTATCCCGGATCAGCTCCTCGTCTGCCTCAAAATCCTCAAAGCTTTTCTTTAAATTATTTATATTAAGGCCGGAAAAATCTGCTGCATACTGTCCCAGCCCAAACATATCAAGAACCTCCTGGTATTTATGGCTCCATCCAATTAAAAGTACCGGAACCTTCTTCTCCAGCGCCCCTATCATGGCATGAAAACGAGAGGCAACCAGAAAATCACATCTTGCGATATATTCTCTGATTTCCTCAGCATCCATTTCCTCATGATACCAGCGGACATTTTTCTTGTCCCGGACTGCCTCATATATCTCATCGCCAATGATAAGATCATTATTACGGGATTTCTCGCTATTAATCCTTGCAGCATTTGCGATCATCAATACTCCATAGCCTTTGCCGTTAAGATACTCAATAAATTCCGCCATAATCTGCGGATAATCAATCCCAAGTTTCCTGCATTTTTTCTGCACCACGGAGCTGACAGACAAACCCACAATTTTACCGCTGTAAAATGCATCATTCTTACATCTGTCCGCCACACGTTCCCGGATTGGAAGACTGTCCGCCATGGTAAACGCTCCGTCCGCACATAGCTTTACATTATCACTTATCCCAATCCCTTTCAGGTTATCGTATGTCCCCTGTCCCCGGGCACAGATTAATTTCAGCTTCGGCAATATCCATTTTGCCAGAAAACGGTTATAGGGATTCTTAAAAGTTCCCAGAGCCTGAGAGTATTTCACAACAGGAACACCCATAAGAAGCGGCACAGCCGCACAGACAAAAGCATACGTATTCATGACAAATCCCCGGCTGTCCACAAAAGAAATGCCTGCTTCATCAATCACCAGGTCTGTACCTTTATATGCCTTTAAGATTTTATTCTTCTCCAATAATTTCCTGATCGGAGGGCACCATTGGAATATCCAATGGAGGATTGCCATAGGAAATGCTATAAACAGCAGCTTTTCCGGCTGCGTGGGCACAATTTTAATAAAATCATGGGGATTCTGCTTCCTGTCCTCTCCCGGATAGACGGACATCAGATTAATATTCAGGCTCTCTCCATATCTGTCATGGAGCTGCTTAATCGAACTTTGCAGCATTGCCGCCGCACCTTTATTTCCACTGTAACTTGCCGCCGTAATGGCAACCACAATATCTCTCATTTTCATTTCCTCCGCAACGCAAGCCTGGCCAAATAAGCCAGGAAATCCCCGACAATTGTAATCAGCCGATGAATCACTGACAATGTCAGAACCATCTCCGTTCCTACGACATTTCCTAATAAAAGCGTTATAATAAGCTCCCGGACGCCAATTCCGCCAGATGCCCCGGGAATTATAAAGCCGAGCACCCAGGCAATCACATACCCGGACACAATCAAAGAGCCCTTTGCCCAGGTAACAGTTCCGCCCATGTAGGCGTACAGCGCAGCCATGATAAGCCCAAGCGTAACCAGTACAACCGCATTCCCCGTCAGGGACACCAAGGATGTCCTGGCAAACTTTACCCAGGAATACTCGCGCAACACAGGAATCAGCTTCTTACGGAGCGCAAGCCATAAGATAACTGCCAGCAGCAAAATTCCTGCAGCTGCCAGTAAAAGCATCTGTAGGTAAGAGTCCCCAAAAACCGCCTGCAGTGACTGCCGCAGCTGGCCTGCCGATGTACACGCGGCCAGAATGCCCGCTGCCAGTACCAGGCTGATTACTTCAAGCACCGTGCTTACCGCCAGCTTCTTCTGGCTGATTCCCAGGTTTGTTGCAAACAGGTTGCGCTCCACATAATGCATAACATTTCCCGGAAGATATTTCCCGATGTTAGCCTTTGCATATACGCAGACTGCTTCCCGCATGTCGATATCACGCTTGGCAAAGAAATGCAGCCAGGATGACCATACAAATCCCGAAATATACACGGTAGCTGCTTTTACAATTACACTAAATGCCGCTACTGCCAGAAACAAATACCAGTTATCAATAGAATTAAAATCAAACCCCAGTTTCCATACAGCATATATGATAAATATAATCGACAGCAGAGATATGAAATTTCCAATTAATTTTCCAGTTTTCTTTAACTGTTCCTTTGAAAACTTACGCATATATGATCCCTTTCGCTACTATAGTAAACCCAATTTCATGGTTTCAGTGAAATTTGACGCCATATGCTTCAAACATTTCCTGATAGGCCGGATCGTTTACATAAACATATTCGTTTTTGTCTATTTTTCCTGCCACATATCCTTCCTGCAGAAGCTTTTCATTCTTTTTTCTGTTTGAAAATACAATATGCTTTTCCTTATCCTGAGGTTCTTTGGCAATTATCTCATAATCATCCAGCTGTCCCTGATACGTAAACCATCTTTGCTGGACTTTCCTTGGATCATCCACATAAATAGTTTTCGGTAAATCCTCGCAATACCGTTCTTCCTTTTCAATATTTTTAATGATCCCCACGCCGCCGTCTGCACACTTGCTATACATCTGAACATGAGAACCATCCCAGTGTATTGCCCCATATACATATTCATACCCTAACAAACATAGTACCAGCGCCATTGGCAAAAGAATTTTCTTCCTATAATAGCAGACACTGCAGACAGAAAATATTAGTATTAGTACAATACTTGCAGGCAGATACACCTTCAACCCCATGGGAGCCGTGCTATTCACAATATCATATCCCCCAAAAGCCGTGAATACCTCCGAGGTAGTCCTATTCCTGTATATATGCGGAAGGATAAATCCTCCCCATATGAACTGCAGCACAAGGACTGCCGCTGCTGATGGCAGCAGGTATTTGCGCAATTCTTCCTTTTTATGGTATACCAGCACTGCACCGCTCATCAAAAGCGGCCCTAAAAAGGGTCCCATATAACGTACATATGTCAATGCTTTGAAACTGTATGCACTGCTGGCATATGTACTATTTTTTAAAACATTTGCTGTCCTGTCCAGCCAGGTAATGCTCTGGGCTGCAATCATCGCGCCGGCGCAAAGCAAAAACACCAGGGATACCGCCATGACATATGGGCTGATTTCTTTTATTATATCCCTTGCACCATCTTCTGCCCCTGCATTCTCTTGTTCCTTTTTCTTAGCTAAATGCTCTGCAAACCACACTTTGATGTTATCACAATAAAAATATACCAGGATAGTGACAAAAATTGCCGCAATCCCTCCCGTAAATATAAGCGCCGTATTGATTTGCCCGGATATTATGGAGGAAATTCCCTGCCAGAAAACCGGATCCTTTAAATCTGATAAAGACAAATTAACGCTCACACTAGAATTCCGCAGAAATTCTCCTTCCTGCCAGTCCCAGATTAACGTCTTCACCATATAATTAAACCTTCCTGCCAGAAAATATCCCCCTGCACCTGATAGTATGGCGGGCACAAGGGATACCAGCCATTTTTTATAAAGGATGCGGTAACATACAACTACCATTCCAAAAGCAATCCAGATTACTTTCGTCCTTGCATGAGTTGTCAGCATATAGGAAAAAACCAGCATTAACGCCACGGAATACGCTGGCTTATGTTTATCATCCTCTATCAGCTTACATAAAATCCATACACAAATCCATACGCAAGCAATAATAACATGCTCATTGAACACCATCATAGCCCTTGTTACAACCATGTAGGAGCATGCCAAAGACGAAAGGATGAGATACCTCCGATTCTCAATTTTCATAAACTTTTGCATTACTGCATAGCTGATAGGCGCGCTGATGCTCTGCAGCGCAGCACACACGCTGAGGATAATATAATATACCACCACCGAATCGTCAATCAGACGGTAAAATGGGGCAAATAGAATGGAAAAACCGCCGCCGTAATAGAATTTGGCATATGATGTAAGTGTGGTCCAGTCTTTCCCTCCAAAATATGCACCGGTAGCCAAGGTACTCATCTCATCCATCGGAGTCCGGAAAATTCCGGCAAAACATAATATCAAAATCAATCTCGGTATAAAAGCTATCAAAAAAACAATCTGCTTATCCCATCTGCAGTTTTTCCCTTCATTCATTTTCAAATAGACCTCTGCCCTTCTTTTTCTTTCTGAAACATATTTTTTAAAGCTCCTCCTTCACCAATTCCAGAGCCGCCTCTATCACTTTATCCATATCATAATATTTATAATGGCCTAATCTTCCGCCGAAGATGACATTTTCTTCTTTGTCCGCCAGCTCCCTGTACTTAGCATATAATCCATTATTTTCCTCATTGTTGATGGGATAATAAGGCTCAATGCCCGGCTTCCACTCGGAAGAATATTCCCTGGAAATTACAGTCTTTTGCTGTTTCCCAAATTCAAAATGCTTATGCTCAATAATCCTGGTATAGGGCACTTCCCGTTCCGTATAATTCACTACGGCATTTCCCTGGTAATTTTCACAATCAAGCACCTCTGTCTCAAAACGTACGGTACGGTACTGAAGGGTTCCTAATCTATAGCCATAGAATTCATCAATCATGCCCGTAAACAATGTGACATCTGCAGCATCTGGATTCCCCTTGATAAAGTCAAAATAATCTGTCTCAAGTCTCACCTCAATGCCCTCTAGCATCTTTTCCACAATCTGGGTATAGCCCCCAATGGGAATCCCCTGATACCTGTCATTAAAATAATTGTTGTCATAAATAAACCGGAAGGGCAGCCTCTTTATAATAAAAGCAGGAAGCTCCGTACAGGGCCTTCCCCACTGCTTCTCTGTATATCCTTTAATCAGTTTCTCATAGACGTCCTTCCCAGCCAGGGATAAGGCCTGTTCCTCCAGATTCTCAGGATCAGCCACGCCATATTCTGCTCTCTGCTTCTCAATAATGTCCTTAGCCTCCTGCGGCGTGCGGATTCCCCAGAGCTTGCTGAAGGTATTCATATTAAAAGGAAGATTATAAGTCTCATCCTTATATACCGCTACCGGAGAATTGATATAATGGTTAAATTCCGCAAATTGGCTGACATAATCCCACACCTCTTGATTGCTGGTATGGAAAATATGGGCGCCATATTTGTGCACATTGATACCTTCTACGTTTTCACAGTAAATATTGCCTGCAATATGGTTCCGCTTATCAATTACCAAACATTTTTTTCCAGCTCTTTTTGCTTCGTAGGCAAATACCGCCCCAAACAGGCCGGCACCCACAATTAAATAATCATATTTCATATCGTTTCCTTTATCCTTCTATTTATTTAAACAATAACTTATCTATTGTTTATTTCGTGACGCAAAATGATTTTAACATCCTGTTTGTTTTATAAATCAAAATGGATTTCAGCATCCGCAGTGGATACAATTTCTCTTTTCTTACTATGGAGGAATGTCCCTGTTGTGGCTCACAGATTGCTTTTCTAAGCCACTCCAGGGAGGATTCTCTCTTTTCCTCCAATATTCCGTTTATCTTTTTATAGTCCAGCGGCTTGGGCAGCTCCCTTTGCATAATTTCCCCTGGAGCATGCACATAATTATTCTGCAGCCCAAATTCTCCCACCAGCGATTCAAACCGGCTTGCACCCCTTCCGGGATTGGAAATAGCATAAAACTCCTTTTCAAACAGAAGCGCCATACAGGTGCCGTGAAAAGAATCCGTCAGTACAAAATCACTGTTTTTTATATAAAAAGTCCAGTCGTTCACGGTAAGATTAGAAATCGTGTATTCCGGCAGCCCCATCTTCTCCTTGTTTTTCTTAAATAAATGAGGCCATCCATCCAGCAGGACTACAATTTCTTTATCCAATTTTTCTGCCAGCCAAAGCAGCGACTTGGTCTTTTCCGGCGTAGGATCCAATACATATGCCGCAATATACCTTTCCTTCTTCTCCCTGCATGATTCCTTTGCAATCTCAGCCAGGCGTTCTGCCTTTCCCAACAGTATGGGATCCAATACATGCACTGCTTCTACGCCAAAAAGCTTTTTGCACATATTGACATTGGCTTCTTCCCTGACGGAAATATAATTCATCCTGCGCATACAGGAAAGCGCTTTCCAGGCATAAGACCCTGGCGCCAGAAAGCGGTCTCCGCCAAAGGATGTGGCATAAGCCACTTTATTCTTATCATCCTGTGCAAAATCCAGAAAGTAGCTGTGCCCAAAAATTTTTGTGACGCCGTAATTCCAAAGCTGGTCTGAACCCAGCAGAAAGGCATCGCATATCTCATTCAACTCAGATATCTCTTCTACATTGTAGGCTTTGCTGATATTATAATGCGCCCTTGCGAACTTCATGGCATGCCTTTTTTCCATCTGCTTTTCATTAAATGGTTCTATCCAGGGCCGGTGTATCATAAGGACGCTCTTGCCCATATCCCTTACTGCACAGTGAAGGGCATAGTACGTTGCGATACTGCCATAATTACATCCATACCACACGCCCAGAATGGCAACATCATATTTTTCAGCCATAATCCTTCCTCCCACACCCTATCCCTATTTTTGAATCAATTTCTTCACCCTGTTCTTTACCGACGGGGGAAGCACTCTTTTTAAAATACGAATGCTGCCTCTTTTCATCCGGGCAGACATACAGTTGTCCTTGCGCTGAATATTCTTGTATACAATTTTCAGCTGCCTGTCCAATGCTTTCTGTGCACAGGCACATTTCCCGCTAACTGCCTCATGGACGTTTCCATATCCCAGGCCTTCAATCATGGACAATTTCTTCTGAATATCCTCTGTCCTTCCCAGGATGCGCCCGCCCATCTGAATATCCAGTATGTGAAGCCTTATGGCTTCCTCTAACCCCTCTTCCGGGATTAGGAGCTTCTTTTCAAATATAACTGCAAAATTTATGACATCCCTCTGGCTGCTGACCACACAATCTGCCTGTCTGATATACTGGAGCCAATTTTCTGCCATCATATCCTCTGAAAGCTGGACAACAGACAGAGCCGCATCCTCTGCATATCTGCGGATCCTCTCCTCTGTCTCTTCTGGAATGTTCCTGCAGTCATATGCGATATATTTCCCTTGCTGTCCACAATCCGCATAAACCGTAAACTCCTCATATGCCTGCCTGTCCAGCAGAAATTCTTTATCAAGCCCTTCTAAGGCCTGTACATAATCCATAACAAACTTACTTTCACCCAGATACTTGCCATATGCACCTATATTATCTATCAAGCAGCCTCGGCAGACCTCCTGAAGCGTTGAAATCTGTCCCAATCGTTCACGAGCGCTTACAAGGGGATAATAACGGTTTCCAAAGCTTGTCAAACGGTATTTCAAAGGTGTCACCTGCTGATTCATTTCCTGGGGCCTTTTTACCATGAGTACAGAATGATTCCTGCCCGCAATGGTTCGGTAAAGGGCATAAAAACCAAAAATTTCTCCATAAGAATCCCCATTCATTCCAATCAGCGCAAAATCGAATTTGTTTTCTGCACAGCATTCCAGGCTTTTTTCAAAAGAGCAATCTCTTAACATCCGTAAAAAGCGGGTTCTCCTGGGATTATTCTTAAAGGGTTTTGCAAAAGGCTGTCCATGGGTCAGAATATGATTGATATCTACCTCCTCCAGGAGCAGCAGCTTACGCCTTATTTTGTCAAGCATTGCAGATCCTTTCTCACTGTTAACCGTAAGAATGGAGGTTCCCTTTCCATCTGTCAGCTTTGGATTATATTTTTCCACTCCCCAGAAATCTCCAAGCGTGAAATCTCCAAGCCTTGGCAGCTTCGCATAATTACATACCTGGCATTGCGGACGTACCATTAATGACGGATTAAATGCCCGGTAATATAAGTCCTCCCCTTTGATCCGCCGGTAACTGCTGCCATCCTTATACTTCACTGTCATCCCTGTGGCATTAATTCCCCATTTAAAGGCATCCTTATCCCGGAATCCCACGTAATCCACTTCCTTCTTTCCATGGATTTCCTGCAGGTATCTCTGAAAAGCAACCGGGGACGGCCCGCCATGGCACAGCAGATCAATGGTAAAAAGCTGCTCATATTCCTTGCCAAGATAGCCTCTAAGCCCCGCAACCAGACAGGGAGTTCCTACATACAGCGCCGGTCTCCCCTCCTCCAGTACTTTTTTTATCTCCTGGAACGTCTTTTTTGTATTACTCTGTATATACTTAGATCCTCGAAGAGCTGGCAGTTCTTCTTTGGCATAAATGACTTTCTGGAACAACTCGAATTTATCATCAAAGACCGCGCCGCACACTGCACCGCCGTCCTCCAATACCTGTTCTGCCACCAGGGTAAAGATTCCGCCGGACGAGCTGGCCGCGCGTATATCATCCTCTGCATATGCCGCGTAACATTCCGGCTGCGTTTTGCTGCGGTTGTATGGATGAAGAGCCGGACATACCTTCACGCACTTCCCACAGCGGATACATTTTTCCTCGTCCACCAAGGGATACAGGATACCTTCTTCATCATAGTCCATGCGGATAGCGTCTGATGGACAGGCCTGGAAACATGCGCCGCACCCACAGCACTCTTTCTTGCTGACACAGTCCTTTACGGTAACCGCCTGCTTTTTCTCACTGGCCAGCGCATCCTTCAGCCATTTTAGGGAACGCTCCCGCTCCATAGCAAATATCCTATTGATTTCAGTATAGTCCATAGGGGATAAAAGGCTGTCTTCCCGCTGCACACGCCCCACATCATGGATATAACGCTTCCGGATTCCCAGCATATCCACCAAGGATTCAAAACGGGACACTCCCCGCCGCTTATTTGCAATGGCAATAAAGGGTTTCTCAAAAATCAAAGAAAAACTAGCGCCGTGGCAGGAGTCCGTAATCACAAACTCCGCGTGCATCATATACCACAGCCAGGTGGGCGCATCCAGATTTTCCACAATATTCGGTAAATTCAATATCTCTTTATTTTTCTTTTTGTCTCCCCTGCCGTCCAGCATATTGACAAGCTTAAGACCTTTTTTTTCTGCTGTATACAGCAATGCTTCCCGTATTTCAGGCGTGGGGTCTAAGATATAAGAAAGGATAAACTTTTCCGTCTCCTCTGCCTTGCTGTCCGCGAGGATTTCCTTATATTCCTCTTTATCCAGAAGAAAAACCGGATCCAATACCTGCGTGCCTTCCACCCCGAATTCATTCTTCAATATCTGCACCGCATCTGCTTCCCGGACGGAAATCCCATCAAATCTGTGAAACAGCTTTGTAACTATTGGCAGCTTTTCCGTTGGGGTAAAAGACACGGCATGCCCAAAGGAAGAAGCGTAGGAAAGCTTTTTCTTATTATCTTCCACATAGTCAAAATAATTATTCAGCCCGAAATTGCTGGCAATCCCATAATTCCATACCTGATCGCAGCCCATAAGGAATATATCGCAATAACGGTTCAAAAGCTTCATCTCATCTGGTTTCAAGGAAGGCGCAATTCCTCCATAATGCTTTGCAGCAAACACCCGGGAATGAACTTTCGCATTCCGCTCCCAGTCATTGTCCTCTTTGTAAAGCTTATCAATCATCAGAACAGAGTACCCTAATTTTACCAGTGTCTGATAAAGCGCATAATAGGTTAAGACACTCCCATAATTTGCACCATACCAGACTCCGGCCAGCCCAATATCAAAATGCTTCCCCTCTAATTCTTCAATTTTTTCTTTCATTTCCTGCCCATTTTTATTTTCCATATATCTCTCCTACTTCAATCCCAGATATTTTTCCCAGAATTCCAGGCTTACCAGTTCCTGATACCTGTCATGGTAACTCTTTGCCGCAGCGTCATATTTTTCATCTATCAGTTTCAAAGCTGCATCCAGCTTACGCTTGCATTCCCAGAATTGCTTCCTGTCCCGTTCCAGATACAAGCCGTTCCCATAACTGTCAACGACAATTGTCCTTGGCCTGCGGTATAAAATATGGACGTTCCCATAAGGCTCTGAGATAACAACTTTGCCTTTCTTAGGCGGAAAGAAGCATCCATTCGCCGTCAAGATATGCAATCTGCGCCTGAGGCGGCCTGGATTTTTAAATCCTTTCTCCCGATCCTCAAGCTGCTCTTTTGTCAATCCCTCAAAACCAACCCATTCTGCAACAGGCTTTGCCTTATAATTCATGGCGAACAGCTCCTGGTGCAGCAAAAAAGCGTCCGTGCCAAGAAGCCAGTCAATCCCCTTACAGAAATCTTCCACCGCCTTGATATTATAATCTACATATTTATAGCGGTATTTCCCAATATTGCCCCACACCCATTTGGAAAAGAATTTCTTAAAATCTTCCTTCGTATATTGGGGACAGTGAATGGCATTGGTGATACAGAGGTTACGGATGTCATAGTAGTCCAGCACACCTGGCATCTTTCCTGCAAAGGCTTCATGCCAGATACAGATCCTGTTCATATAAATAAAACGCTCTTTCCCCGTCCTCAAGCCATATTCTATATCATCCCTGTGGATAAAAATAGGAAGCGGCAGATTATTTTCATCAATTTCCTGAAGAGGGATACAGCTGTACCACCAGCCTTGGTATTCTACGGTCTCATCCTCCCGCTCACTGTCCAGCACTTCCCATCGCAGACGTATATCCCGGTTGTTTTTCAATGCTTCAATGTCGCCCGCATTCCACTGGGCGCCCACCTCAAACTGCATAAAGGGATTTCCAAGGACTAATAGCTTTCCCCCTACCGTATATCCAAAATACTCTGGCTTTAAATAGGAAAGCAGAAGGTAATTTGCTTCTATCGCGGCGGAACTGATTGTTGCGTCATCATCCATCACCAAAACATGGGTAAAGCCCTGATCCTTTACCCGCTTCAGGGTCTCTATAATTCCCCGGGTAAAGCCGCCTACTCCACCCAGGTTTGCATTCTTATCTACAGTTATATTCTCCTGGGAATCCACAATCCCATCCAGCGATGAGGCGTTATCCGAGATATGCACCCACACCCTGCCGTAACAGGGAGAAGCCTCATTCTCCAGGATGTCACGCTTTAAAATCTTCATGTTCCTGGCAACATACTGCTCCCGTTTAAACGTGCATATATCAATTGCCAGCTTCACATCCTGTGTGGGATTAAGCTCTTCTGTCCCGTAGAACCCGGAATATAGATAACTCCCCCCCTGCAAAGCCTCCAAAACGACATAAAAGATTCCCTCATCCTGCAAACCGCCAAATTCTTCCGTCACCTTAAGCGGCCCATCTGTATGAATCTCCCGCTCTGAAATCTGTGTTTCCACAACTTCACCGTCCTGCAGGCAAGAATGCATCAGCCGAAGCCTAAAATGCCCCTCCAGATCCAGCGTGATAAACACATGCTCTATGATGGTATATTTTTTCCATTTGCCACAGGAAAAGCCATTCTGGAAAGTATCAAAACCCACCTGCCCGCCTTCCCTGAAATAAATTCCTTCTATTCCATATGAGAGAAAGGAAGCCTCCTCCATGCGTGCATATAATTCCTCCGTTACCATCCTCTTCCTTCGGATATTTTCCTCCGTAACGTATAATGGCAGCAAAATATTTTCCCGGGTCACATCGCGCAGAATTAACTGTTGTAATCTCATCTTCTTTCTCCTTTAATCTTCCATCGTCAGTCCCTGTGATTCCATATATTTCTCACATACTTCCTCTACCCTGCCCTGCATTACGGCATGTCCTTTGTCAATCCACAAAGCATGGGTGCAAAGCTTTAAAACTGATTTAATATTATGCGAAACATAGAGCAGCGTGGTATCATTGGCTAACAGCTCTGTCATTCTCTGGTTGCACTTTTTCCTAAATTTGGCATCCCCTACCGACAGCACCTCATCTACAATCAGAATGTCCGGATTTACCACTGTGGCAACAGAAAATCCAAGCCTCGCCTTCATACCGGAAGAATAATTTTTAATGGGTGAATCCAGAAAATTCCGGATATCCGCAAATTCCACAATCTCTTCAAAATGTTCCTTCATAAACTGCTTGGAATATCCCAAAACGGCACCGTTAAGGTAGATATTCTCCCTGGCCGTCAAGTTTGAATCAAAACCCGCCCCCAGTTCAATCAACGGGGCAATCGACCCGCTGGTAGTAATCTTCCCTTTATATGGTTTCATAATTCCTGCAATCGCTTTGAGCATCGTGCTTTTTCCAGAGCCATTGGTTCCAATCAGCCCCCACCCTTCTCCTTTACGTACCTGGAACGTAATATCCTGCAGCGCCAGAAATTCCTGGAACATCAGCTCCCTCTTGATGAGTTTAACGGCATAATCCTTGAGATTATCTATCTTCTGGTTTGCTTTATTAAAGCGTATTGTCACATGGTCAACATCAATCATTATTCTTTCTTCCATATTACTCACCTATATATATAAAATAAACTTATCCTGTGACTTTTTAAAGAAAAAAAGCCCTATTGCAAAGGAAAGCAACGATATGATACACCCGCCTGCAAAAATCCGGATATCCGGCAGGCAGCCTTCATACACAAAGCACCGGAACTGCTTTACATAGTAATAGGCCGGATTTAAGTACTCAATGATAAACCGTACCTTGCCGTGCATCTGTTCTACCGAATAGAAAATGGGCGTAATATACATCCATGCAGTGGTAAAGGCCTTATAAATATATTGGACGTCCCGGAAGAATACGTTAGCCTGGGCAAGGAAAAATCCCATACCGCAGCAGAAGATATACAGCTGTACCAACACTACCGGAAACAGAAGAAAATACCCTGTGAATTTTGAACCGGTACACACCATTACAATCAGCAGGGCGCCCATGGAAAACACCATATTCACCAGCCCGCTGGTTACCTTTGCCAGGGTAAATACATATTTGGGCACATACACCTTCTTGAGCAGCGCCGAGTTGCCAATGATGGAGCGCATGGCGTCATTGGTGGAACCCGTAATGAACTCAAACACCGTTCTGCCCGAGATAAGATAAACCGCAAAATTCTGAATAGAGCCGCTGCGGTCAAAAAGATTTGAGAAAACCGCTACCATGACAAGCATAATCAGAAGGGGATTTAAAATACTCCACACATACCCTAAAAGGCTTCTGCGGTATTTCAGCTTTAAATCCCTGACTACCAACTGTTTCATCAGTTCTGTATATTTAATGAAAGTCTCTATCCTAACCTTCGTCTTCCCTTTATCCATGCTAACTTAACCTTTCCTTCCAATAATATGCAGCCCTTGCCGCCGGATACAGCCTGTAGTGGCTGCGCCGCAGCAGCAAAACAGCTTTATTGCCCACAGCATGGTACACTGCTGGATAATCCCTCTTCATAGTATCCTCAAAGGCTTCTATGGCCTCCCTGTTTTCTCTGCCATAGGGCTGGCTTAAATAAATCTTAATCCTGCTGGCAGCCATACGCCCCAGCACATGTTCCATATAGCCCAGCTTCTCAGGCTGCAGCTTTGGCATCCACTGGCTGTAAAAACCTAATACACGTTCCAGCACCCGGTCATAATCATCCGCATTCCGCTTCATTCTCTGGATGCTCATGCTCTGCCCCGGCAGCCCCACCCTGTACTGGTATACAAAAATATCCAGAAATGTGATTGTCTGAACCTGTGGAATCGGAAAAAGCACATATTCCATATCCACATAAAAACAGTGTTCATCAATCTTTGGCATATTCTTTAAAAGCTCTGTTCTTATTGTATATCCATGCATTTTCATAAAAAAATTATTCTTTAACTCTGAAAAATGATATTTCCTTCCATACTCCACTCCTGGGAACGGCTGGACAAATTCAATGGTTTTTCTGCCGCTTTTATGATCTACATGGTAAAAATTTGTGTAAACAATATCCGAGGTACAGTGTTCCAGATATCCCAGCAGCTTGTCAAGCGCCTCTGGATCCACCCAGTCATCGCTGTCCAACACTTTAAAATATCTGCCTGCCGCCTCCTGAATCCCACGGTTAATCGTAGATCCATGGCCGCCATTTTCCTTATTGATAAGGCGGAATACCTCTGGATGCCTTTGGGTGTATCCTAGGGCAATATCCGCAGAGCTGTCCGTAGAACCATCATTGATAAGAAGTACCTCCATCTTATCTTTTGCCTCTCCCATACACAGGGAGTCCAAACACTGATTCAGGTACCTCTCTACATTATAGGTGGGAACTATAACGCTCAACAGCTTTTCCATCCCTTAACTTCCTCCCAGTTTTCGGTATATCCAGCGTGGAATCCCCGTCACGCTATGTCCAAACCGATAAGAAAAAGATTCATAAACCGCACGGTTATCGTCCTCCAGATACTTCCTGTCATTATCAAGATAACGCATCGCAATGGTAAGATTGGCAATCTCACTTCTAAGCCCTGTTTTCTCCCGCTCCTTTTGGGCGCACTTTTCCTGCAGTTCTGCTATTTCCCTTCTGGATTCTTTGGCATTTTCGCGGACTCTTGCAACAATTGGACTCAATATCTGTGTAACATTTCCATCCATCCCGCCAAGCATTTTCGGTTCAACATGAAACAGCGTCTCCATCAGAGCCTCATATACGGGAACCGCATAATCCTCATAAAAGATACTGTCCCCTATAAGCTGCCGGTACTCCTCGTTCAAACGCCTCACACATAACTGATGCAGCCTTTCCAGCCCATATTTCCTGGAAATATCAAGATTGTCCTGAATTCCCTTTAATACATCACAAACCTTCTGCTCATTCCAGGTTATCGTTTCGTGCCCATAGCGGTAACAATAAGAAGGCTTATCAATTCCATAAAACTTTCCAGCATGGATCATGGCTTCCGCCATAAACGGCGGATCCTGATACCGTACATATTCCTTAAAGAAAATCCCATTGTCCAAAAGCATTTCCCGCTGGAAAAGAAACCTTTGATATCCAAAATCAAACTGATAATCTTTATATTCTATTACACCATCCTTTTCGAAATGGTAGCCATAATATCTGTCCTCAAATTCTTCATTATATATTCCATCATGGTAATCCATGAAGCTCCCGCCAGCAATGCCAACCTGATGCTGTTCCGCAGCCTGATAAAGCATTTCCAATATCCCCTCTGACGGATACCAGTCGTCTGAGTCCATAAAGATCACATACTTTCCCTTGGCCTGGCGGATGCCTGTGTTTCTGGATCTTGCCGCACCCTGGTTCTTCTGATCCACAATCGTGACACGCCCGTCCTCCTGCTGGTACTGCTGAAGGATTGCCAGCGATGCATCCACAGAACCGTCATTGATACAAAAAACCTCAATATCCCTAAGCGTCTGCCCTAAAATACTGTCCATACACTGCCTTAAATATCTTTCCATATTATATACTGGAACAATTACTGAAACTTTTACCATTTTTCCATCCTCTGCACATGACATTTCCATATTTTTCTAAATATATCACACTTATCCTGTAAATGCAATAATATCATCCATGCCATACTACTTCTTCGTTAATTGCAATAAATAATATTCCTTGGTATTCCCATTATAATTCCCCATAATTTCATCAAATTCGTATTTCTGTACATCATCCGTCAAAATAAAATATGTCTTTGAAGTTATTATAGATAAGCCACTGACAACTACTACCTTGGAACAATTATAGAATTCAAAAGCCCCTTTTATAAACGCTCTGTTACCCTGGCTAAACCGCCCATGTAAATCACCGGCCGCTTATCTGTCCCTTATTATCCAAAGCTGCTTTCAATTCCAGAAACAGTTTATCCCTCACGTTTCTATATCCTTCATTCCTATTCTCCAGATACGCATAATAACTCGGCATTCCCTGTATCTGCAGCAAACCTGCTCCAGCCACAAAAGCTGCAATCAATACGCACTCTTTATACTTTGTTCCATATTCATATCCAATTTGGAAAAGGCACATAAACAAACAACAGGCCATACTATACCAGATATTTAGAAACTTCATCCTCTGTCCGCCAGATGACTCCACAGCACCAATAAAAGTCCTGGCTAACGGTTGAATAATCCCATATACGTCTATTAAATACCCCATCGCCAACAAACATGCCGGCATTACATAAGCAGCAATTATATTAACAGCATTATTTTTTATCCGCCTTCTTTCCTCTGTTGAAAACAAGCTTACCATAACCAGCAAAAACATCCGGGCCGGTATATATATTACATAACGCCCTTCTATTTTCTTAAAAACAGGATAGCTATAAAATGCCCTCCAAGAATGCCTTTGATAAAATATATATTGTAAGCATAAGGATTGGAGAATATATATCCTCACTCATAATTGCCATAGGCATAACAAAATTATAAGGAACCAACGCTGAAAAAACCGAACATGTCATAGCATTTTTTCTATTTAAATATAGTTTTCCCAAAAAATACACAATTATTGGCGTCAATGATGAATATAGTACATTCAGCACTTTCATTACCAGGAAATGATATTCCCCAAACGCCAACGCAGGCAGCAAGGCTATCGGATATAATATCGGGTATTGTGTACTATTATAACTTCCTTTCACTAACAGGTCTTTACTAAAACGTATATAATTAAATCCATCAGATACCTGTGGCATATCATTATTTCCAATGACAAACACTATCTTAAAAATAGCAACCGCTGCATACATGAACAAACCTTTCAGGAAAGTTAGGCAGTTGGCCACATTTCCCGAAAGGTTCCGTTTTATGTCTCAATTACAACTGGAAACGACAATCTCAATTTTTCACACTTTTCCTTTACCTTTTCTTTCATGCTCCTGCTCTTCCTGTCTGCTGGCGCCTTCTATTTTCTTCTTTTCCGCGTCCTTGTCAAAATCCAGCTTTCTCACATGATATTGTACATCTTCCAGAATCTTTCGGTTGGCAGATATAATGTCTGCCTGAAGACCCACAATAAAGGTCTGGAACCCCAGAAGCATCAGAATACTTGCCAGGATCAGGGACTGCATATGCCCTGCACCGCTTCCTCCGAAATAAAATACCAGGAAACGTATCCCTATGGCAAAGCCTCCCAGAAAAATCAAACTTCCAATAATAGAGAACACCATTAATGGCCTGTACATCATGAACGCCCGCAGGATTGTGAGCATGGATTTCTTCACATAGCCAAACATGCTGTTAAACAGACGGGACGGCCTTAATTCTGCATTCGTACGGATGGGTACAGATTCCATGGCAATTTTGCTTCTTCCTGCCTGTACGATAGTTTCCAGCGTATACGTATATTCATTCACAACATTGAGCCGCATAGCAGCCTCCCGGCTGTAGGCACGGAATCCGCTTGGCGCATCTGGAATGTCGCTCCTGGAAGCCTTGCGGACCACCCAGCTTCCAAAATGCTGCAGCTTTTTCTTCAGCGGAGACCAGTGCTCCGTATCATCCACCGGCCTTTCTCCAATCACAATATCTGTTTTTCCTTCCATAATAGGACGCACCAGCTTCTCTATATCATCCGCGCAATACTGGTTGTCGGCGTCCGTATTCACAATAATGTCCGCTCCATTGCGCAGACACGCGTCCAGGCCTGCCATAAACCCTTTTGCAAGGCCTTTATTCCTTTTTAAGTCTACCACATAGTGAACGCCCCATTTTCTTGCCACCTCTACGGTATTATCCTTGCTTCCGTCATTGATAATCAGATATTCAATCTCATCAATGCCCTCTATATGCTTAGGCAGGTCGTTCAATGCCACCTCAAGAGTTTCCGCTTCATTAAAACAGGGTATCTGTATGATTAATTTCACTTTTTTTCCTCCGTATTCTATCTCATATGTCTCTATCGTATAGGTTACCACATTTTCCTAAATATATCACACTTATCTTGTAAATGCAACAAATATACCCATCGCGGCACATAAATACTCCTTTTTGGTGAAAATTTTTTATCCTAAATTTTACCAAAAAGGAGCGTTTATTTTCAAAAAAAGCTTACTTACACTGTCCTTTCCTAAATTAATTGCTAACAGCATAAAAGAAACTTCATTATTATTGTATCCCGATCTTTTCCAAATCCTCTTCGCGAATTACTTTTTTACTAATCCATGCCTCCTCTATACCCTCTGTACTGACCTTCAGCCATATCGTTGTGTCACCCTCTGCCATTTCATTTTCATAAAACAATTCAATATCCCCTGATATGATTGTGATAACATTTCCTCCCTTTTCAGGCGCACTTCTCAAATTTGCTCCATCATACCCTTGTCCGCCCAAATGCAGCACTTGCTTCACACCTTCCTCCTCTATGGATTCCTCCTCTGATTCCTCTAAGATTACAGGTTTCGCAGGGGTATAATAACGGTTTGCATAGCTGCGGATATTTCCCTCAAAATCCGCACTTAACTGGTTGATTTTATCGCAGGCATTCTTTGCACTTCCAGAAAGCACAGGTTCCATATAATAAGGAACAATGATGAAGACAATAGAGATGGCTAACACTATAACGGAACCGCCCCATTTCACTTTCCGCTTTACCGCTTTCTGCAATGGTTCTACCTTCAACTTATTATTCCATTCCTCTAACTTCATTCCCAAGGTATTTAGGGATTCATCAAACTGCCCGCCTCTCTCCTGAAACTTGGGATTAACCTTGGATAATTGAAAAATAATCCATTGAAGAATATAGATTACATACTTAAAAATACCAAAAAGAAACGGTATTCCGATTTTTCTGGCCAGAAAAATTGCTGATTTTGTGAGTAGATACACGGCAAAAAAAATAAACTCCACACAAACAATAACTTTTAAAACATAAGGCCATTTTAAAACATAGGATAATAACATGGCCGTATATAGTTTCACAATATCCGTAACCATATGTATCATTCTATTGCACCATCCTCCGTATCTACATCATTCCATTGGAAAGCTTCGATTTCTGGCTGCTGTTCTTTTTCTTCTACATTTTCTTTCGCTTCCAACACCCCTTTGATATCTCTTCCGTCATCCGTCCCCAACAGCTTAGTAACTGCTCCTTCAAGCAGATCCCTCGGAAGTATTCCGTCTTTGTATAATTTCGTTATCATGGTAAACTGATCGCTTCTGCTTTCCTTGAGTGTATCCGCTATTGCTTTAGACAATTCTTCGCCTGTCATTTGTCCATCGGCATGGCCAATCATGTTCCCTGCATTAATACCATATTTTCGGATAAGATCTCCTACAGCATCCACTTTTACAGATTTCACCTCTGCTTCAAGCCTTGCAACTTCCACTTCTCTTTCCAATTGCATCTGCTTTAGATCATAAGAATTTCCCATCTTAACCTGCTCTTCTATGACAGACAAATCCGCATCATTTACTGTAACCTTATGCTTCTGTTCCCTCTGGATAATTGTCTTGGCTGTTTCATCAATATCGACTTGCAGTTGAAAAGAACATTTCAAAAAAGACAATTGCCCAAGTTTCTTCGCCACTATCTGCTTCATATCCTTTGTAAAGCCAATTCTATCCCGAAAGCCATATTGCTGCCCAAACTCAAATTCCAAATCTGACAGGCTTCTTGCCAATTCCACATCCATCTGATAAATGCGATCCAAATAAATCTTTTCTGGATCTGTGATAAAATATCTTATGCCGATTTTTGTAAAGAAACTATGCCCATCTTCCTCACAGGCAATCTCTTTTTCAAAAGATTCCGCAAACTCACCACAATAAATGGTCATAATGCGATCAAATTTCCCTCTTCTCAATTCTGCTGACATGATTTTCCGCTTTTCCGTGGATACAGCATATTTGCTATTATCCTTTGACTGAAAAAATACATAAGCCGTGTTCGCATCACCCTTTGGCACGCTTTGAAAACCAGTCAACGTCTTCTCCAATTCTTTGATCTCTACAATTTTGTCTTTCATGTCCCTTACCCCTTTATTCTATTGTATATCTGTTTTGCCATTGGATTTGGGTGAAGGCTTCTTTCCGAGCATTCTTTTAAGAAAAAAAGCCCCCTGTTTCTTCCCATCCTCTGGTTTATATGATAAAAAAAGAAAGCCAGTTTCTCTATATCATCCGTTCCATAGTCTTGATATTCTGCTAAATAAGCTTCCAACAATTCCCATATTTCTCTGGGGTACATCCGGTTATCCAGCACCAGGTACCATAGTTCCGTAAGCTCTTCCCCTGTCTGCCTATCTAACTTTTTAAAAATTTTAATCCAAACCATATCTCGTTTGTTTGGTTTCCCCTCTGAAAGATCGCAATTATCATAGTCCTCCTCTATAAAAAGTAAGAAAATCAAATTGAGAAACTCCCAGCGTACTCTCTCCTGTTTCTTTTCCGCAGCCACAATCTGTATATAAAACGCATGGATCACACCTTTATAATAGCTGATATCCAGATTACCACTGCAAAACAATTCTGGTAAAATATCAAAATAAAGTTTGCCAGTTATTGATTCTTCTGTAAATTCTTCTGTAAATTCTTCTATCAGCCTGTCAAGTATCCGTATCCAAATATCACGCACCAGGCTTTCCTGTTTTCCCAGCATACTGCAAACATACAATGCCGTCAGTGAACAATGAGGATTATTTTTCAACTGTCCCCATTGCACGACACAGGCTTTCACAAAATCTCTACACCCTCTGCGATGATATAATTTGCCTAAAAGAACAGATAAACAAAAATCCATCTCCGTCGCCTTTTTACGAAGGAAACGTGTAACAACGCGTCCATTAAAAAACTGCAGATCAGTTGCTGCAATAAATACAAGAGCTTCCATGCAGCCGCTAATAACATTATAATTATGCCTGCTGTCATATACTGCAATTATTTTGTTCACCAAATAATCACTCAAAGTAAATTTTAATTCTGGAAACTCTTTTACCATAAGCTGAATATAACGCTCTGCCTGCTCATGCACCGGCAAACGCAAAAAATCTGTCTCAGTCATAACACCTCGGACAGAAGTAAAGTCTGAATATCCTATAATACCCAAAGTCTCTGAAATCTGGGATTTAAATGTTTTTCCGCTCTTCTCCTCATCTTGTTTCTCTGTACCTGCTGCGAAAATTTTTTGTAATTCCCTTGCCATCTGATAGATGGTTTGATATGGCTGCCTGTCCAGAATGCATACTGCCAGAAGCATGGAGAAATGCAAGTCTTGGTAATGCTGGGAACACCAATCCAGCATCTCCCCCTCAGCTGCTTCACCAAGTAAATTTTTCTTTGCATCTTCTCCCTGATATTCCTTGTGCCCCACATTATTTACTACAAATGTAGAATTTTGAATGGTTGATCCGGCAAACTTCATCCCCCAGTTCTCTAATTCCTGGCGTAAAAGTTCTATCTGTGATACCGAATCTTCTCCTGTATCAGATTCCACATTCTTCCGGTTTTCCCGATACCGATTTAACAACTCATCTCCTTTGCCATAGCCCTGATCAGACTCTTTCTCCGAAACTTTTTGCTCCTGTTCTGATGTTCCTGTATCTGCTACTGCCTGTTCCTGGTTGGATTCCATTATATCATCCGACGTTTTTTCTTGGCCGGATGCCTCTATATCATTTACCGCTTTTCCCTGGGTAGATGCCGCTGTATCATCTATCGCTTTCTTCTGCCCTGGCATCACTGTATCTTCTGTGTTTTTCCCCTGTCCTGATGCCACTGCATCTTCCACTGCTATATTATCTGCTGACATGTCCCCTGGCATTGCCTGCGCTATGTCCTGGCTCCCATCCTTCTTATGTACCATGCCTTCTGGTTCTTTGCCCTTATACGTTTTATTCCAATCCACGCTGCTGCTCCCCCGTTAATTTTTTATCTCAAAGTTCCCTCCATGGACATTGCCATTAATCTGAATCCCATAATTGTTATATGGCTGTCTTATTCCACTCTTATCTTTGTTCCCTATAGGCTGTCCTGTTCCATCACCATTCAGGATTGGGATGGATCTCCGATACCAGCTTTCTACAACCCTTCGGATTCCTTCCGCAATATTCTTATAGGCCTTATCCTCATTCTTGAATAAAGTTACTGCTTTCCTGTCCTCCGGCAAAGTCATCAGATGATCAATCGGCGTCCCTATTAAATCTACCGGCCTTAACAAAATTGGGACTACTTCCAACTTTTCCTCCTTACACAGAATCAATGCTTTCTCCATCTCAATTTGATAACAATAGTCTGATGCAAGATAATCACAACTGAGCAAAAGGAGCACAATCTGGCTGCTTTCAAGCGCAATTAACACCTCTTTGTCAATCTCTTTTCCCGGCAGAATCATATTGTCAAACCACAATGAAATGTATTTCTGTCGGATTAGTGAGTTCATATGAGCCATTAATTTTTCCTTCATCTGCTTATCCTTATGGGAATAAGAAATAAAAACCTTCAGCGGTTCTTGTACATTTTGCATAATTCAGCACTCCTCCCCATTGCTTCACATAATTCCATTTGTGAATTTCCCCTTATTGGCAAACAAACCCGTTCTTCATTGGTAATTTTTTCCATTATAGCTTACATTTACATCTTCGTCAACTTTTCCGAAAACGTATTATAAAATGCCTACAGTTTAAGGGGAAATTTTATGAACCACCCCACAGCAAGCTACGGGGTATCCTGCCCTGGCTTCCTTCTTCAGAACGCTGCAAGCAGCGGGGTATTAAACCCGTGAAGGGAATAAAACTCACTGCGGCAGCTACCGCAGGATAATAATTGTGTTTGATAAAAAGTTTTTTATCAAATTTAACCGCATGGTTTATCCGCTGGTAATATGACCATATGGATGTCAAATCAGACGGCTCGCTGCCACTTTTAACATCTTCCAGTCTATACACTGCCCTTTGGTTAAAATTCATTGTCAACTTTATCAGCAGCCTTTTCAGGATTGTCCAGCAAATAGGAAATGCAATGATAATAAAGACAAGAATTATGATCCAGGTTTCCCAAAATCCCATACGCAACGATTTATTAAAACCGCCTCTGCCATCTAGAATATCAATGCCACTTGGCATCAGCAATATAAATTCCATTGTAAATATCATCCCAACTGAAAAGAAGGAAAATTGTGCTCTCCGGTAAAGATCCGCAAAGTTTTTCAGCCATCTGGGAACTTTCAGCAAATCGCTGGGATAGCGAAAGGGCAGCTTGATATTTTCAATCCTGGTCAAACTGTATATCATTCTTGTTGACAACAGCAGCTGCCAATAGGCAATCAGGGAAATATAAAATGCAGACGCAGAAAAATATATCATAAAATACCTCACGCCTGCCAATGGGACAAAAGCCATTTCCTTACTTACTTGAATAAAAAAATTACAGGGAAAATAGGGACAAAGAAATTTACAGGGGACAACCTCGCTTTGTCAAGCTTATCAAAGCAAAGGCTGATGTCCTTCCTATGAAGAATACTACAGCATACAACATGGCAGCATACCGAAACTTGACGCTATAAACTTTAAGCAGCAGTTCCCTGCATATATGCTTTATCCAAATGTAGAAATTTGTCAGAAAATCCTTGTTGCATTTCCAAATATATCCGATTTTTCCACTGCACATGCTATAATTTTTCTAAAAAAATTTTAAAATATGCCTAAGGATTTTTTTCATTTTACACCCCGTATTTTTCCATTCATACTATCCCATAATGCTATTATAGTACTATTTTTCCTATATATCAACAACTTTTTCCAAAAAACACTTGCAAAAAACGCATGATACTGCGTTTATTTGCAAGTGCCTTTTGAGTAATGCATAAGTTATTCTACAGCTGTTTTTTCATAGATACTCCGTTATCCTTTTTCATCCACGAGACTTTTCACCCTCTCGTTGTTTACGAATTGAGCAATTCGCCATGCATACCAGAAGCGGGCTGCATACAACGAATGGATAGAAATAACGTATCAAAATACAAGGCCCCAGCAATATTGTCAGATACAGTCCCCACAGAAAACTAGAAAGCAGCAACAGGCCATATGAATTCGTCTTAAAGAACACCAGAGTGCATATGATTAATATCCAAAAATATAATGCGGGTGAAAACAGCAAGGATAAAACAGGCCACGTTTGATATTCATTATCAGAAAATGCACGTTCCATAAATATTTCTAATTTAGAAAACTTGCTCTTATGAATAATGTTAAAACCATTTTTCACATCTGTAAGAAGATATCCCTGCCTCCCTTCCAATCCTGCCCCGTATATATTTGCATGCGATATATCATTGATATTCCAGCTTCCCTCGGTCAAATAAAGAAATGAATCTAAACTAACCACAGGATATTTGCAAAACAGTTTTATGGAATCCTTCAAATACTTTATAATATCCTCTCGGTTTTCCACATTAAGCGTTCCTTTCATAGGATCAGACAAACGGGGATTATATCCTGACTTGCTCATATCATAATACGAATTGATAATTTCCAGTGTCTGCAAATCCGTCCCTTTTTCATTCACAGCAGTATAAATTCTTCCAAATTGCTGGCTGGTAACACTAAACATCTCTCTAGCAGAACCGTTTGAAGCATCCAAATACTTTGCCAGCCCTATATCGAACAATTTAAACAGCATGAGACAGCAAGTACAGTATAGTAAAATTTTTGTCCCTGCCACCTGAAAATGCATTTTTATTTCAGAATCTTTTGTACACACAAACACACACAGGCAAATCATAAATATGTAAAAAGCATAAACAGTATTATTCCTAAATGACAGCATCAGTACACACAAAGGTAATAGGACAACTGCCAGCTTCCTCCTCTTTGGCACAGCATCAATTTCTGCTATCTGCATAGAAAGAACCATGCATAACAACACTAACCCAGAAAACAGCACATCCTTTGTGGAACTTATGGCAAGTATAGAATTTATTGGGAAAATAGCATAAAAAGCCAAAACCACCGCCCGAAAAAATCTGCTATAAATATGCTTGCAAATATATGTATACGTATAAGCAAATATCCCTGCCATGATAAGCATTTGAATCACATCATATAAAATGACCCCGACATTGCAGTTATTCCGCTCCAAACCTATAGAATAACAAAATCCCAGCAACAGAGTATGTATAAGCGGATGGTGTTTGCCATAACGCTTATTTACAAATTCCCACGCCTGCCCTGGATCATAATTCCAAAGACCAGGGTAATAAGCCAGCCAAACAGGAAGCCAGCATATTAATATAACTATGAATGCCATGAAAAAAGTCTTTGTGCCATGATAGCTGCCAAGTGTGCTGCTGCGCTGGCTGCTTGACCATTGGTGCATATAGTAAAAAAATACAACAAACAAAACCCTGCATAAAGGCACAAAACCAATAATACAAATCAAATAATTGATACATTCTTTTATTTTCATATTTTCAAATGGCAATCCATGATCAAAAAAAAAGCCTGTGATTGTGGATACCGACAGTAAAACTGCCAATATCCATAACCATTTATCCTCTATGAACACATCCCTAAATTGAATCCCAAATTTTAAAACACAGCCAATTCCAATAAATGCTAAAACATAAACGAACGAATATTCAACTGTATTAATTCCAGAAAATTCAGTTAATAGATAGGACACTGCATAAAATGCTGCCATAAGCGTTGCAGCAAATACTGCACTAGATTTCCCCTTGATAACTTTTCCCTTGTTCCTACTGCTCATTTTCTTCCCTCTCTATACGCCTTCCCTGCATCTTTTCTACCAACAGCAAATGAAATTCAAAGTCCTGCCTATTTTTCTGCACCGCATTTTGAAGCTGTAACCCTGCAAACAGAGAATGCAGTGCTGCTAACATCGTAAACCCACAAACGATCAGCGTTGGAAAATTAGGGACTTTCCCAGTATTTAGGTAAATACTTACTACTGGAACCATAAATACTAATGATAGGGCGGCCAATATCCCAGCAATGCTCCCAAAGAACATAAGCGGCCTGTAATTCCGAAATAATTTTACAATCGTGTGCAGCACTTTAAATCCATCTGAATATGTATTGAGTTTGGATTCACTGCCGCCCGGCCTGTCACGATAATCAATGACCACATTTTCCATATACATGTTCTTATCAAGCGCATGTATTGTCATTTCCGTCTCAATCTCAAACCCTTTTGACAAAACAGGGAATGATTTGGCAAATAAATAACTAAAGGCACGATACCCTGTCATTATATCTTTTATCTCAGAGTGGAAAAGCAGATTGATACATCCCTTGACCAAAGAATTGCCAAAATTATGAAACGGCCTTTTATTTGCCTGAAAATATGTGGACGACAGCCTGTCACCAACTACCATATCCACTTTTTTTGTCAATACCAATTCCGCCATCTGCCGCCCATATTCAGCTGGATATGTATCATCCCCATCTACCATGATATATACTTCTGCATCTATCTCCCGAAACATCCGTCGTATCACATTGCCTTTTCCCTGCATATATTCATGCCTGACGATTGCGCCAGCCTCGCTGGCAATTACCGCTGTTTTGTCTATAGAATTATTATCATATACATATACTGCCGCTTCCGGCAATTCCTTCTTCCAGTCACTCACTACTTTCCCTATGGTTTTGCTTTCGTTATAACACGGAATCAATACTGCAATTTTATCCATTCTTAATTTCCCCTAATATTAAAAAATATTTGTAAAAATTCTTACTTGATTTTACCCCCCCCCGGTATTTTGTCAACTATAAAGAGCAATGTTTCAATTAGTCTTTTATCCAAGTAGTAAAAAACTTTCTATAAAGAATTAGAAGATTTACATTATGACAAAACAAATGTGATTTATGATACAGATATTCTCTCACAGGTTTTTCCAGATAAGCGTAGGTATATCAACCATGTCTCTTTTGATTTCCTACTGTGTCTGGCTGTTGCAACCAAACTAAGACATAAGACCAGCTTTACAGATGTCCCTTTTACGGTGATGAAAAAGGAACTACTGGCAAAACTGGACTGAAATCTCTTGGACAATAAACGGGTTGTAAATAAAGAGCTTCTTCAGAAAGTGTCATGCGCAAGCTCCTTTTGAAGCACAGCAATGGATAATGGTTGTCTTTCTATAAGCATTATGTCCAGGAATATCTGTCCAAAAAACTGAAGCTACAGCTGTGTAACCACATACTGGGCTGTATGAAAGGTTCTTAGCAATCTTGATAATGATAATTATGAAAATTCTTCTGTATGAAAGATAGATTGGAAAACAACGCACAAATGTAAGCTTGGGGTTTTGAGAAATGTCCTGGATGACTCTAGAATTTCAGAAAAAAATATATTCAGCACACTCAAAACTCATGCTATGGAATAATGTCGGAAAACGCTGCGTAGCACTTCCTGTTTCTACGAAAACAACATGCTGATTAAGGACAGAGGATACCTGTCATGAGAATTGAACAACTATCTGAAAACAACTCACAAAGTAGATGTCTACATCCCGGCAAGAGAAAACATGGTCATTTACCAGGATGCTATAAAATTGACAACTGACAACGGAAAATGGCAAGACACCCCAACCAGAAACGAAAAAATCAGGAAATCCAGCTGGTGATTTAATAAACCCATAGGCGTGGACAAGAAAAGTTTTTAGTATCCCTCCTAATGGACATATACCTCAATTCTGATTCTGTCTATCCATCTGATTGGACACAGGATACAATGGCTCAAATCTTTTGCCCAAGATAATGGACACAAAGCTGCTTTCGTATGGTACTCTATCTTAAGAACAGGAGGATGTGCATCATGAGCAAGAAAGTGTTCACACCAGAGAAAGTGGAGATGCTTAGGGACAATAAGTACATTTTTGCAGTTACTCCACATATACTGTCCTTTACCAAAGAGT
This sequence comes from uncultured Lachnospiraceae bacterium, assembly GCA_947384285.1. Taxonomy (GTDB): domain Bacteria; phylum Bacillota; class Clostridia; order Lachnospirales; family Lachnospiraceae; genus Petralouisia. Next base: position 101,244 of record CANDGI010000001.1, on the reverse strand, counting down.
TCAAAGAACTCTTCTGGGAGAAATACCAGTCCGGTGCCATACCGCGCCAGATTCTGGAACAATACGGTTATCCCGCAGACATCCTTGGCAAAGAGCGCATATGGGGCATCGCACATACCATAAAAAAACAATACCACAGCCCTAGAGGACTCCGCGAAGTGCCATGCCCAGATCCGGGAAGTCTCCAGATGGAAATGCCCAGACTACGGAGAAGCGTGTCAATAAGCTGCAGGAAGAGGTGGAATACCTCCGGTAGGAAATTGAGTTTTTAAAAAACTTCTTCAAGCAGAACTGCAAGAAGGCAGGTGCTTTGCTTATGAATGAATCTTTCTGTGTGTTTGAAGTCATTAACAGAACAGTCAAAGACAGCAGTAACCACCGGCCTGTTAAGGAACTGTGAAAAACAGCCAGTGTATCACGGAGCGGCTACTATGCCTGGCTCAAAGCTGCCCCAGTACGGGAAGCAGCCAAGAAACAGAACCGCAGGGATTTTGATTTTATCCTTGAAGCCTATAAGATACGTGGTTACAAGAAAGGTACAGAAACCATATACATGAACCTGCTCCACAAGAATCCTCCCATGACGATGAACCTCAAGAAAATCAGACGGCTGATGAAAAAGCACGGGCTTGTATGCCCCATAAGCAAATGCTTACCGGTGCCGCATGGCAAAGGCATTAAAGACAAACAAAGTCGCCGGCAATCCCTTGCAGAGAGAGTTTGAAAGTTACGGTCCGAGAATAGCTCTCCTTACAGACATTACGTATCTGCTCTATAAGAGGACATTTGCTTACTTGTCTACGATACTTGACACCTTTACAAAACAGGTGCTGGCATATGTGGTCAGTAGATCGCTGGAGGTAGATTTCGTGCTTGAGACAGTAGATACCCTCATCAGAGACCATGGCGTTTCACTCAGCCAGGAGACCATCCTTCACAGTGACCAGGGATGTCATTATACGAGTTACAGGTTGATTGAGAGCCTCCATGATAAAAGGCTTGCCAGTCATTGTCCTACAAAGGGCAACTACTGGGACAATGCGCCGCAGGAAAGCCTTTTTGACCACATGAAGGACTCTGTAAAGGATGATCTCAAGGAAGCAACGGAGTTTATCCAAATTAAAGTGATCGTAGATGATTACATTGATTACTATAACAATGATCGTTACCAGTAGCAACTGGCCAAGCTGTCGCCCAATGAATACTACCAGTTCCGCATCACGGGTGAATATCCTCTCGCAGTTGCAAATCCACCTTCTGCCCCAATTGCAGAGAAAAAGCCGAAGGATCTTGTGAAAAAGCGTGGATCCGGTAGCGGAGCGGGAACAGGGTCAAGAGACAGTACGCTGGGGAGATACCTAACAAATATAAATAAATACAAAATATATTTCCTTCAACGTTAATTGTATTCAGAGCAAAAAATTTCATAAAATGAAAACACTTTACAATATTTGAAGCAATTCATTTGTTTCAGATACAGCCATTTCAAGATTTTGAAAATGATATTAGTAAGATTGACCAGCATTTCACCCCTTTGCAACTGCAAAGGGGTGAAAAATTTCTGTTCATAATAGTTTACTTTCTGCCGTCAAAGCCGAGAATGGAAAAAATAGTCCTTATTTTCCATACACACATACAGATCCTTGTGTCTCGCTTCCAGGATAGTTAAAAATTTCTTTATATCCACACCTATTTACAATTTCCATCGTACGATTATAAAGGGATCCATTTGTTAATGTCAAAACAATTATCTTGGGTTGCTTTTGTTCTACTTCTGTACAATATTCCTCCAGCCTATTCGCATCTATCGTACAGGGCATATTTTGGTAAGAGTACTTTGAAGCAGAAAAACGTTCAGCCATATTATAAATAATATTCCAATTTCCACATACAATAATTTCATCACTCTCTGTCGAATTCTCTTTTACAATATTTGTAACCTGTAACGTCAAATCATCAATATAGTTTCCATCCCTTCCTGCATACTCCTGAAGAGCATTATTAGCAGCATTAAGCCAACTAGGAAGTGCAAAAACCACCATCATATAAATTAAAAATAAAGGTATCTCCATATTTCCTTTTTTATCATTATTACACCATTTTCCTAAACATGCAAAAGGATAAACTAAAGCAGGAACCAAAACCATCCCATAATGCATAAAGCTTCTCCCAGACAATGCAACTGTCATCACATTAACAAATATATATGCTAAATAAAAAAAATCAAAAATCTGTTTTTCCCTAATATAGTTGTAAATCAAAATACATATTGAAAACAGCACAACACCATCATTAAGAAAGGTAATAAATGCTTGTCCTCGCATTGTAATCTTCATCTCTGATCCCATTCCCATTGCTTTGGAATACAAATTATTAAACACAAAATAATCATCAATAAATTCCAAAAAAGCATGATTATAAATCAACCATATTATAATAGGCACACATATAATAGCTATACCAATCATAAAAAAATAACAAAACCTTAATAATTCTTTATAATTGCCCTTTCGAATATTTTGATACAAAACACCCAAACACATTACAAACCATATAGCTACCATATTTATTCTCAACATGCATACTGACCCAAAAGAAAATCCACAAACAATCAGACGGCACACATTGATCCGACTATTCAAAAAATAATCTAAAAATATGAAAATGGAAATAGCAATAAAAGGCAATGCAAATTCCTCTACTAAATTTCCACCCTCAAAATATTTAAATAATGAAGCTGAAGAAAGTAATAATATTAATAACGAAACAAGTTTATTGCACTTTAATCTGGCAATCATATATAAAAAAACAAATGTTGAACAAATCGTTAATAATTCAAGAATCCATATTCCCCTCTCCTTATCAATCAAAATACCAACTACATCTATCAAATATATTAAAGGACCTTTATGATCAAAAGTATCACGATATGGCATCCCACCAGCAATTATCACCCTTGCAACATATTTAAAGACACTTGAATCCGTATAAGTAATTCCAGTATGCCATATATCATTGCTACTTTGAAGCGCAAATATAAATGAAATAAAAAAAATAAAAATCCCTATCAATAGTTTCTCCAGAATATGATTGAATAATTTTCCTTTTTTCCCCAGATTACAATTTTCAAAAAGCATACATAATCTCCATCATTTAATTATAAATGTTTATCTTCGTTCCTGTTCCCAAACATCAATGTTTTTCTTTAAATTATAAAAATCCCTTAGAGCTTTCCACCCAATTTTGGTAATTTTCCTAAAATTAATAGAATTCTTGCCTCCTTGCCGAGACTTAAATGTAATATCTAAAAATTTTATTTTTTCATGGAAATAACTAAAATATGTTGTAAACATTACATTTGGAAGATTAAAATCATCTGGCATCTTTTTAATATATTTTTCAAGTAATTCTTTTCTCATAAGCCGAAATGGTGCATTTGAATCAGGTATCTTTACACCAAAAATTATTTTAAGAATTGCTAACAATGTTCCTTCCACAAACTTACGAGAGAAACCGTCCTGCCTTGTAGATCGATTCCCAATAATAGCACTATATTCATTTCTTAAATCCCAAAATTGCTCAAACTCTAAAGGATCTGTCTGACCATCTGCATCAGTTTGAAAAATATAATCTGCGCCATTTTGAATAGCATATCTATAACCAAACAATACTGTTGCCCCATGACCGCCATTGGTTTTCGTAATAGGAACAATCATAGGCCTAGTTTTGGCATATTCACAAATAAGATTATATGTATTATCCTTACTCCCATCATCTATAATAACAAGACGCGATTTATCACTATCACTATATTTTTCTACTATTGGATACCAATTCTCAATTAACCTTGGAATATTTTCAACCTCATTATATGCTGGTACAACAATATACAAACATTCTCCCATTTTTTCCTTCCTCACAATCTTATAAAAAATTCCATAATATTTATTTTTACAAAAATCTCACGGAGTTTCCGCGATTATACTTTTAATAATTTTTGAATAACTATTTCTACTTTAATAAATCAAAATACTTTTCCTAATTAACATATCCCAAAAATGAATTGCAAATATATACCAGAGCGTATTTAAAAATTCATTCCCACAATCTGCACGCCCCACTTTGCACGATATTTGCGCCAAATTCAGGTTACATAGCCCAAGCCCACTACGCACCCTTCATTTGGACACAGATTTCCCACAAACTGTGACGTACATCTTGGAGAAAGCAATTTTCAAACACGCTCTAACAGGCTAATATCAGTTACCAATGGAAATATTACGCCATCCCAGAATACGAAGAACCAAACGACAACTAAATACCACACTTATGGACAGGGAATATGACCCTATACCCATGGGGTCAAAAAATTTGTCCTTGACAAAGGGTACAGTTTAATCCTACTAATCTCAAATTAGTTTACCCCCCCCACTAAATTTGTCAAGTTAAACATAAAAATATCAGTCTTGAAAGGTAAATTTCTTTATATCCTGCCTTTTCCACTCTAAATTTCTTTATCTAGGGTTTCACGTGGGATCTGAAAAGTTATCCACATCCTATGGCTATATTCCTGCACCATTTTTGCTTTTTGTGGATATATTAAATATTAGATTTTTTCATTTCCCTCTTGGCAGGCATCACTTCCTTTGCTATACTTAATTCAGTTGACTGGTACGCTGAGCGTATCATTCCGGGATATATCTTCTGTTTCTGTTATCTGCTGGGCAAAGCTTTCTAACAGTTCGGAAGATATATTTTTTTGCTTCTTTTTTATCCCATTCTTCTTTAAAAAGAACCATTCATACAGCTGCTTTACCATGTCCGATATCTGCGCCATCAGGTAATGGTTTTTCATCGCAGTGGCATTCCAGCTGCAGGCATGGGTGATGTCCCCCTGCCAGTTCTTCTGCCGGTTAAATCCCTCGTTCTCTATCTTCCAGCGTTTTCTTCCTGCTTCCGCAAGCTTCCCTGCATTCTTTTTTGTTATCCTTATGCTTGTCAGCCACTGGAACCCCACACGCGTGGGAGCCCCTTTTACAACCTTTTCTTCCCAGAACCGCAGCATGTTTACTGACTTTCCATTATAATCAATCTCATTAACGAATTCTGCATGCCCTGACGTCTCCTTTTCAGGGATTTTTTCATATTCCTCCGTGATGCTCGGGATGCTTCCCATCTTATAACGGATGATGGATTCCCAGCCGTTATCCCGGCAGATATCCATTACCGGTTCTGATGCGTACAGGCTGTCCGCCAGTAGTATGATGGGCAGTCTCGGAAATGCTTTTTTCAACTTTCCAGCCAGTCTTTTGAATGCCTTTGTTTCACAGTCCTGCTTCTTTTCTTCTTCATTCATATGTTTCTGTCTTTCAGCATCTTCCCCGTTATTTTCTATAAATTCGCTGGCTATACTCACAACCAGGCTCTCTCCAAGCACAATTTTTGCTTCCAGTACACCACAATGGTAATTCACTGTTTCTTCTTCTGTTCCCTTATTGTAATGGCGTTCCAAACACCCGTCATTGAGTTTCCGGCCCCCGGAATAAGTCTGTGTCCCGTCTACGATTACCAGCCATTTTTTCATAAATCTTGCATCATAAAAGACTTTACTGCGGAGCAGTCCGTATACCTGTTTCTGCTGTGCCTTTTGCAGTTCCTCCGGCTCCATCCGTTCTAAATATTCATTAATTGTAACTGCATGCGGGAGATATGTTTTCTCCTTTTTTCCCATAAACCGGTATAAATTTTTCACGACTTTTTCTTTGTTAAATTCATAAGTCATGGACTGCATGCTTTCTATTCCTGCAATTCCTTTGTAAAACACAGTTCCCAGCAGCTCCCCGTTGGAATAATCTGCATAGCTTAAATTCCTTGGATCTTTTGTGTCTGCAAAATCCTGAAACAAGTTTGGGCAATGCTTTTGTCTGACCTTATTGCATTCCATAATTGGATTTTTTTCTAATTTCCTACGGATTCTCTCTTGTTCCCTACTCATATATAAACCAGACTCCTTTGCGAAAAAGTTTTTTCTTTTATTTTACTACTTTTTCGCAAAGAAGCTTGTTTTCTATATGATTAGTGCGAATTATTTTTACCTTTCAAGGCTGTAAAAATATCTTGAATAAGTCTTTTGGATAAGTCATAAAAAATCTGCTATAATGAATAAGGGATTCCCATTAAACATAAGCAGAGACAACTTGTGATTACAGATATGACGAAAAGATAAAGAAAAGGTTTACGAAGCGATAAGAACGGAGAAGATAGATGTGGCAGAAATGTCATTCCCCAACCTGATAGATGATATTATCCTTACAATGAAAAGATGGGGGCTTAAAGATATTCTCTCCCAGGCTCTTCCAAATAAGCGCAAAGACAACCACCATGTCCCTTTTGACATCCTGCTGTGCCTTTTCACTGCCACTAAATTCAAATGCAAGACCAACCTTTACGGACGTCCCCTTTATGGTGACGGAAGCGAAGTTTCTGGCAGAGCTAGTCTGGAACTTCTGGGATAATGAACGAAATGCAAATGACGGACTTTTTCAGAAAGCGTCATACACAGGCTCCTTGCAAAATACTGTATAGGAGAATGGGTCTCCCTCTATAACAATTATGTCCAGGGGCATCTGATAAAAACTGAATTTGCAGCCATGCATCCACCATATATACTTACACCAAAGTCCCATTCCTGCGCCATGTCCATTTCAATACGGGTCGGCTTCCATTTGCCGCCAGTGAACACATCAAAACAGTCTCCACAATGCCCCACCATAGTAGCTAGGTAAACGGTAGATAGTGCATACCTCAACTGCGAGGGAAAAATGTGTGACAATTCCTGTGCAGTCTGAATTTTCACTGCATCAGAAACCGGAAGATGGAAATCCGCAATCAGGATTGGATATTTCCACAAAAAACAGTTCTCCATCCATGTAACGGAATCCACGTCCATGCTCTTTCTGGAATCGGTGCTTAAGGCGGTGCAGCATGCTTAATGACGCCATCTGTTTAAAGCCGTGTATATCGTCTATGAATATACTTATCTGCGTTCCGGCATGGACCGACTTGCGGCGTTGGTAGAAGCACAGACCGGGAACAGGCCATATGTCCCTGATACGCTTTATCTTTTCTGCGGCAGGCGGCCAGACCGCATCAAAGGGCTTGTATGGGAGGAATACAGGTGGCTCTTGTTATATAAGAGGCTGTCTGAAATCCGTTTCCAGTGGCCGCGCAGCCTGGAGGAAGTACGTTCGTTGACGCAGCAACAGTTCCGCTGGTTGATGGAAGGGCTGGCGATCACACCCCAAAAAATCCTTCAGACTGGTGGAGGCTTATTTCACGTGGATACGTAAAAATCTCCAAAAAGTACCGCAGAAAAGCAAAACCTAGGAAGGCTTCAATCATTCCATCAACCAGGAGAAATATCTGGAGGTATTCCTGGATGACGGCGAAGTTCCAATGGACAATAACGCTGCGGAACAGTCGATCCGTGGATTCTGTATCGGAAAGAAGAGCTGGGTGATGATCGATACAGTTGCCGGTGCAAAGTCCAGTGCCATCATTTACGGCATTGCAGAAACAGCAAAAGCAAACAACCTGAAGCCATACGATTACTTTGAGTATCTGCTCACTGAGATACCGAAGCATCTGGATGATACTGACCGTGGGATTCTGGATGATCTGCTTCCCTGGTCACCAAACCTCCCTGCCAACTGCCGGAAGCCTGGTAAGGATAAAGTGAAATAAGACTGGAGCAAATCTGTTTCTATCATACAGGTTTACTCCAGTCTTTATTTTACTTCATATTTATTGGATTTCCGGCAACGCTCTGGCAGGTTCGGAGACCATGGGAGCAGGTCATCCAGAAATGACAGGTCTGTGTCATCCATGTGCTTCGGTATCTCCGTCAGCAGATGCTCCACATATTCATAGACTTTTAACCCGTTTGCTTTTGCAGTTTCTGTGATACTGTAGATGATGGCGCTGGATTTTGCCCCACGGACGGTATCGATCAGCCGCCAGTTGTGCTTCCCGATACAGAAGCCGCGCAGGGCAGACTCTGTCGCGTTGTTGTCTAACGGGACTTCGCCATCATCCAGAAATACACGCAGGTATTTTTCTTGGTTTATGGAATAAGCAAACGCCTTTCCTGTCTGGGATTTTGGCGGGACTTCACACTGGTGTTCTTTTATCCATGCAAGATAAGCATCAGTCAGTGGTTTCAGCTCCAGCTGTCTCCGATGCTGCCGTTCCACAGGCTCCAGGCCTGCAAGCTCGTTATCAAGTTTATACATTGCCCCGATCTGTTTGAGGGCGTCATACGCAAGCGTGCCCTTACGCTTTTCTTTATCCCTGATGGCTTTCAGTGCTTCTGCATACTTGCGTCTGGCATGTGCCCAGCATCCAGCGATTGTCAGGCCGGGTGTTTTTCCCTCAAGGGAATGGTATGCCTGGTATCCGTCTGTGACGCATACTCCCAGGAACCCTTTGAGGAACTCTTCCGGATGGTCTGCCTTCCTATCTTTTTGGTATTCATACAGGACAATGGCTTCCTTATAAGATTTCCCGGTACGGTAAATCCACATGTAGCTCTTTGCGCCGGCAGGCCTGCCATCTTTCGTGACTTCCACAGGCGTCTCGTCGGCCTGCAGCACATGGCATCCGTACAGCAGCTTATACAGGCGGTCATACAGGACTGCAAGGTAACGGTCTGCACATTGAATGATCCAGTTCGCCATGTTCTGGCGGTTCAGGTTCACATCATTCCGTTTGAATTCCTGCTCCATGCGGTAAAGCGGCATGGAATTTACATATTTTCCATTGATGATGGCCGCTTCTAAGGAAGGCGTGGTAATGCTGCCCCGCAGCAGGTCTTTCGGGTGTTCCGCTTTTATGATTGTTTCGTTGTCCATGCCAGCGTAAACTGCTACATGGTGTTCTTTCACTTCAAAAGAGGCCGGGTGGAACTCCAGCCTTTTATAAACTTCATCCGGGAGCCGTTTGTATTTTCCGTCCGGAAACGCTGCTTCCAGTTCGTCTTCTGACATCGTATGCTCAACAACAGTAACCGGTATATCTTTTAAGTCGTCTTCCCGTTTTCCTTTTTTCCTCTTTTTCCTGCGGATGACAACTTCCTCTAATTCCGGCTCCTGCGCCCCGCTGCCTGGTTGCGCCGCATCTGCTTCCGGTTCGTTGAAGAACAGGCTGATCTGCCCGTCAATGACATCCATTTTTTCAGAATGGCGGCCGAAACGCTGCTGGCGCAGTAGGGATATCTGCTCCATGATCAGTTCCTGGTTTTCCATCATCCGCGCAATGCTGCCCTGCTGGGAAAGGACAATCCCGACCAGATTCTCCCTGCTGGCATTATTCAGTTCATCCGTTGTGTAAACTTTCTTTTCCATGCGGCAATTATAGCACAGGCTGGATAGTCCTGCCATATTTTTTTGCAGGCCCCATCAAAATTCAGTACTTTCGTTAGCATGTCCTTTTGGGCTCCGCTTCTTTGATCCGTGTTTTCTGCTCCACGGCAAGCCCCTGCATCAGCCACGTGAACTGCTCCGGCGTGACTTCGCGGGCTTCGGACGCCGTCCTCGGCCATTTAAACCGGCCTGACTCAAGCCTCTTATAGACGAGCAGGAACCCGTCGCCTTCCCACAGGAGCCCTTTGACCCGGTCCGCCCGTCTGCCGCAGAACAGGAACAGGATGCCTTTCTGGAACGGATCCAGGCTGAAATTGTCTTGTACAACCCTGGCAAGGCCGTCTATCCCGAAACGGAGGTCTGTATAGCCATATGCTAGATAGATCCGGCTGTACTGTTTCGCGTCATTGAGCATAGGACAGCGCCTCCATGATCTTTGCAATGAATCCCGCAGAAGCGGATTCTGTGACTTCTATTGCTATACCCCCCCCCTTTCGGATAATGGCTGCGGGTTTTCCCTGCGCAGGTTCCTGTTCCCTGCAAATATCCGGCAGTTCCACAAAAGGGGAAACCTGACGCTCCTGATCCGCCGCAGCCAATTCTTCTTTGCGGAGTGTTTTTAGCCAATAATAATACTGGGATTCTTTGATATTTCTCTCAAGGCACCATTCTTTAATGGTCATACCGCTGTCCAGGCGCTCCTGTATCAACGCCACCCAGCGTTGTGCGATTACATCATGCTTTAAATCTGACATCTGCTGTACACCTCACTTTTAAAACTGGTAAGAGTTTTCAAAGTCATGTACATCTACTGTGAAAACTAATGTGCAGTTTTCATAGTAGCTATTGAAACTGGAAATGACTTTGAAAACCATAATTGATTCGTAAACGGTAGATAGTGCGTACCTCGACTACGAGAGAAAAATATGTGACAATAGACTATATTTCTATCATCAGTATTAAAAGTTAAGGCTTAACTTTTAATACCGTTATACGGAGGTAAGTCTATGAACTCAGTAACAACAGCAGCAGCTGTACAATACCGTTTAAAAGAGTGGGCAGAGCAGATCAGGGAATGCCAGAACCGGCCCGCAGGTATGAGTGTCGTTGATTGGTGTGCCAGCCACGGCATTACGAAAGCGAACTACTATTACAGGCTGCACCGTGTAAGGCAGACATGTCTGGAAAACCTTCCGCCGGAGGCTTCGACACAGCAGATCGTCCCGGTAAACACCTGCCTCCTACAGCAGGAAACGCAAAGCGGCAACGGTATCCAGCAGGGGCTTTCCGTTTCTGTAAACGGTTTTTCCGTCCACGTAACGGAATCCACACCCATGCCGCTGCTTGCGACAGTCCTTAAGGTGGTGCGGGATGCTCAATGATGCCACCTGCTTTAAAGCTGTCTACATTGTCTGCGGTTACACCGATCTGCGCTCCGGCATGGACCGGCTGGCGGCGCTGGTGGAGGCGCAGACCGGGAACAGGCCATATGTCCCCGACACACTTTACCTGTTCTGCGGCAGGCGTACAGACCGCATCAAAGGGCTTGTGTGGGAGGGGGACGGATGGCTCCTGTTATACAAGAGGCTCTCCGAAAGCTGCTTCCAATGGCCGCGCAGTCCGGAGGAGGTGCGCCTGCTGACACAGCAGCAGTTCCGATGGCTGATGGAAGGCCTGACAGTTACTCCCAAGAAATCCGTCAGGCCGGTGGAACCGCCGGAATACATGGGATGACTTTGTGCAAAACGGAGAAATTTTCAGACTGTTTTCCTGCTGAAAAAATGTCCCGCCCCGTCCCTGCGGGGCCACTGCGCACACCATAAAAGAGTCTAGAATGGACGCAAACATACTTTTCCTTCCCGAAAAAGGTTCTGGAAACAGCATTGTACAAAGGCAGTATCCGCTGTTTTAACCATAGCCATTATGACGGACATCCGGCAGCGCCGGGTTCGCAAAAATTCCGTATCCATGGTATCATAAGGCTATCAGGATAACGGGAGAAGACAGCATGGCATTAAAATATACGGAAGAACAACTGAACAGCCTTGACAGGGAAACGCTTATCCGGCTGTTCCTGTCGCAGCAGGAGCAGCTTGAAAATATCGACCATACGCTTCAGCTTGTTTTGGAACAGATGGCGGATCTAAAACGGCACCGGTTTGGCAGGTCATCGGAAAAACATGAGGCCGAAGGCCAGGTTTCCTTTATGGAAATGGATGGGAAGGTCGTATTCTTTAACGAATCTGAAGCCGTCACTGAAGAAGGAAACACACAGGAGGAAGTAGAAAGTGTTTCCCGCACAAAACCGAAGAAAAAACAGGGGAAACGGGAAGAGGATCTAGAGGGGGTTCCGGTAGTTGTGGTAGAACATTCCATGACGGATGGGGAACTGGAAGATAAATTTGGAAAAGACGGCTGGAAACAGCTCCCGGATGAAGTATACCGCAGGCACAGCTTTACCCCGGCGAAGATCGAAGTGGAGGAACACCATGTCAAGGTATATGCCGGGAAAGAAACGGAAGAGGTCATCAAAGCGCCGCATCCGCAGGCTTTATTAAGGGGGAGCCTTGTTTCCCCTTCGCTGGAGGCAGCGGTAATGAACGCCAAATATGTCAATGCCGTCCCGCTTTACCGGCAGGAACAGGAGTTTGAACGTTATGGCCTGCACATTTCAAGACAGAACATGGCGAACTGGACGGTCCAATGCGCAGACCGTTACCTTGCGGTCCTTTATGACCACCTCCACGAAAAGCTGTACGGCTACCATGTCCTGCAGGCAGACGAAACGCCCGTGCAGGTGAATAAGGACGGCCGCCCTGCCGGGAGCAAAAGCTACATGCGGGTATACCGCACCGGACGGATGTATACGGAATGCCAGATCGTCCTGTATGAATACCAAAGGACGCGCAACGCCAGCCATCCAAGGGAATTCCTGAAGGATTTCAGCGGGGTATGCGTCACGGACGGATATCAGGTTTATCATACGATCGAAGAGGAACGGGAAGATCTGAAGATTGCCGGGTGCTGGTCCCATGCGAGGCGGAGGTTTGACGAGGCAGTGAAAGCCCTGCCTAAGCAGAAGCGGAAAGACAGCCGCGCGTACCTTGCGCTGGCGATGATACAGGCGATCTACCGGGAGGAAAAACAGCTAAAGGATCTCCCAGCACAAGAACGGAAAAACCGCCGCCAGCTGAGTGTAAAGCCCCTGGTGGAGGCTTATTTCACATGGGTTCGTGAAAACCTCCCGAAAGTGCCGCAGAAAAGCAAGACGTGGGAAGGTTTCAATTATTCCCTGAACCAGGAGAAATACCTGAAAGTGTTCCTGGACGACGGCGAAGTGCCGATGGACAATAACGCTGCGGAACAGTCCATCCGCGGATTCTGCATCGGCAAGAAAAACTGGGTGATGATCGATACCATTGCCGGTGCAAAGTCCAGCGCCATCATCTACAGCATTGCGGAAACCGCAAAAGCAAACAATCTGAAACCGTATGATTACTTTGAGTATCTGCTTACCGAGATCCCGAAACATCTGGATGATACAGACCGCAGTTTTCTGGATGACCTGCTCCCCTGGTCTCCAGGCCTGCCAGCGAATTGCCGAAAGCCTGATAAACGTGAAGTGAAATAAAGACTGGAGCAAATCTGTTTCTATCATACAGGTTTGCTCTTGTTTTGTATAGGTACGCACTATCTACCGTTTACTTTACATTGATTCTCAAGGCCATTATACAGTGATCTTTTATTTTATGCACGGTACTCACTATTTACCGTTTACTACGTACGCACTATCCGGTTACCTTATAACAAGGCTCTTCTCACCCCTACTGCGTAACATGAAGGCATAAAAAAGCGGCGTTCCCGCTCTTCCTGTATAGGAATAGAGAAACGCCGTGTCTGCGTCGTATTCCGTTTTCATCTATTTTTTCTCTATGCTGTGTGCTAGTGGCTGGCAGGGTTCCGGGCAGCATATCAAGACTCTCTCCCTCAAAAGCAGTAAATTGGTAGTAAATTCAGCTTGAAATCCCACTTGTATGCCTGTAAATTTAAGGCTTTTTTAAATAATCAACCATCTTAATATAAAAACTATAAAGAAACTCATCCCAAACCAGCAATTATATATGTTGATCCATATTTGATCATCTTTTCCTTCCTGAAATTCCCAATTACAAAATCAGTCCATGACCATTGGACTTAACAGCCTCTTAAAAGAGACATTTATCCTTCCATTATATATTTATTTACGCGCCCTCTTTACCTCCCCTACTTCCTACCCAAGCTTTCCATACATTACTTTCCTGTGACATTTGGGGACAAAACAACATGTACACGCACTTATACTTTGCATATATTAAACTTAAATCACTCATTTAGGATACACCTGTTCTCTTAAGTTTGGTTGCCTACACCATTATCATTTATATAGCAGAGCTTTTTATTTGATACCTTAAGCAATGCTGCTTCTTATCATGCTCTTCTCATCTCCGGCGAGAACTTATTAGAGATTCAGTTAAATTTTTTTGACACAAGATTCTTTACAATTTCCCAAAAACCGTCTAGATGGGACACTACTACATCAGTTTAAAAACCTTAACTCCTTCCTCCACTTTAAAAACCTGCCCACTCTGTAATGGTTGTTCGAACATATGCCCATACATATCAATAAAATTCTGGTCAACATATCCAATGGCAATATATTTGACTCCTAATTCCTGCAAATGTTCCTTAAATTGTATGTCCGTAAAAATTTTCGTATAGCCATCACCCTCAAATAATAACGTACTGCCATAACTGCATTCCCACGGAACAATATATTCCGGCCATAACAGATAGCTAAATTGATTTACTGGTGTATGCGGATAGCCGCTTCTATATATTAATAGAACAGTTTCTTTCTGTGCTGCATTTTTTTTATCCGCCTTAATCTGCTCTTCCAACACCGAAAATGGTTTCCGCAATTCTATACTTGCCTCAACCGCTTTTCCTGAAAGCAATTCATTTACGTCTGTCCAAGAAACAAAGCAAAGTATACACAATGCCATTATATAAAACTTCCAAACATCACTTTGATAAAATGAGTTACGTTTCAAAACCAAAAAAATTACCATCAATAAAATACCGCTGAAATAAATGTTAAGATATCTTTGCATGCTAGCCAATGCCACACCCTCTTTTTCTGAAAAGGTATACATATAACTAGCCATAAGCCCCAGCCAGTAAATAGGTAAAAATAACAACATCACTTTAATAGAAATAACATGTTTAAAACTGTCCACTTGCACATAACTAAAATGGATAAATAAACATAGCACTATCAACAACACTGATAATTGCAAGTTTGTCATTGAAAAGGATCCAATCTCACCCCTTTCATTTATTAAAAAAGATATAAAGTTATCTTTTACCATACTTCGATAGGTTTCTCTATTTTTCCCCAATAATATTTGGACAAACTCCATTATATTATAATTTGCTTCAAATGCTACATGCGTTTGATAATGCGTATATTTCACCTTCCATAATATGGCTGTCATAATAGGCAGTATGCTGATTAAACCACCCAATCCAACCGCCTTTTTTTCCTCTTTTAACTTTGACCATAATTTCCCTTGCCCTTCTTTGATTACGCTGAAGGCAAACGCAATGAATACAATAAATGCCAAAAACTTTCCTGCTGATTTTATCAAAACCAACATATTGATAACCATTGCTATATTTAGGAAAATGAAAAAATCATACTTTCCATCCTCTGAAGGTGGGCAATACACAAGAGCCATGCCAAACGCAAATGTTGTCCCTAATGCAAAATCAACCATTAAATTTTCCAGTGCATCTGAGTAAATAATTGTCCCAACACAAAAAACCATAGCAGATATTAGGACATTTTTCATAATATTTTTGTATTTCAAGCCTTTCAAAAATGGCACAAACAATGCAAATACATATACCATATAAGAAACGTTAAGATGCCATTCAGAAAATTTTCCATTCAGAACCTGTAAAATATATTCAAATATCTGCATACCTGGTGGATATTCAGCAAAATATGGCTCTGCCTCTGGTACACAATGAAAAGCATCCAAATACAACATTTTCTTTACACTAACAGCCCAAAAAGAAAATTCATCATTTCTCCATGCCACTCTTCCCATAATAGCAATCGCATAAACGAAACTGCATATAATAAAAATACAAAACGCAGGTGTAACCATATTTGTGATAGTTGCTTTCCATGTTTTTAATATAACGATTCGGTAAATTGCCAGAATATATAAAATTATAGCAATAGCAAATAAAGCATACACCCCCAGTTTTAACTGGTCGAACAAACCAAATATAAATACAATTTCAATACCTATAAATATAGAAATCGGTAAGGTTTCTTCATATTTTTTTCCAAAATATGTTACCGCATAAAAACCGCCTGCAGAAAGTAACACGAGTAATCCCAAAATCGCCCCCATCATTGCCCCTCCTTAAACACCCACATACGTTGAATACAATAACTCCCAAAAAACAAAACCGTATCCACTAAAATTTTCAATAGGGACGTATCAAATCTGCTTATAGTATACAGCAAATAAACACACATCGCAGAAGTGAACATCTGTATGATGCACAAAATATAATAGCGTACAATCGCTCTCTTTTCCTTAGCATTAAATACGATTCTTTTATTTATGGAATAATTCAAGTATGAGGATCCTATTCTAGCAAATAATGTAGCTATTGGAATAGAAACTACTTTGGGTATACTGCTTAAACATAACTTTTGTAAAACTGCAAATAGCCCTTGATCTACTAGCATTGAAACTAAACCAGAACAAACAAATACAAAAAATGATGCAAACATCACTTTATATATTTTTATGGAATCTTTAATTGGGTCAAAATGAGTCTCTCTATTATCCTCAAAATAGACCGTTTGTATTGGCACTTCAACAATATTAACTTTTCTACATACAGCTGCGATCAGCATATTAATTTCATACTCGAACCGTTCTCCGTCCAAAGATACACACCTATTAATAAACTTATTAGAAATTGCTCTTAATCCCGTCTGCGTATCTTGGATATGTTTCCCATAAAGTAACTGAAAAATTCTCCTAGTAATTTTATTGCCCTTCCTGCTTTTAAATGGCACTTGTTCTTCATTAAAGTTCCTGGTTCCAAGCACTAAAACATCTTCTTGTCCGTATCCGCATAAACATTCTGCTGCCCGATATATGTCTTCTGTCGAATGCTGCCCATCTGCATCTGCAGTAACCACCCCCTTATAATAACCTGTATCAAAATTATGTAGATAATATTCAAATGCTGTTTTTAATGCCCGGCCTTTCCCCCGATTCACTTTATGATGGATAACTGTACAGCCATCTTTCTTTTCAATGTTTTCAAAAAAAACCTGGCACTCCTGTCTACTGCCATCATCAACCAAAATTATATCTACGTTTTTACCCCCCCCCCTAAAATTAGTCCATCAATTGTCTTTTCCAACCTCTGGTCAGGATTTAGCGAGGGAATCACTACAACCACAGGAAATCTTTTTTCTCTCATCGTGTTTTCCTTCCCAATAATGTCAAGCCCTAAATTATTGATTTTACAGGCTTTTCTTTAAATAGTTACCTCTATATACAAAGCTAAAAGTGTATGCCATTCATCATATTTTTTACTTAATGGCGATAAAACAGTTTTTTCAGAACCCTGCCCGACCTCAGAATCATCTGGAATTCGGCAGGATTTTTGATGAAGTAATGTTATCTCCAAATTTTAAGATACAAGTACCACAACTCCTAACATCTGGTTTTTCTGCTCTTTGACCAGATTCAGTTCATTAGATATTTCATCATAAATGGACTTTCCTGTTTGTTCTATAAAGAGTATATTTCCGATTTCTGTACCCTGTTTTAAAGAGCTTGCATCATAGAATATATTTCCGCCTTCACTTACTTGAATATTCTGTGCTGCTAACTCTCGTTTAAGCATATCCAGTATACCCATATCCATATTATCATATTCACTACCTGTCATATATATTTGCCCTATTTCTTGTTGTTTACATGAAAGGGCTATATTAGTAGCTATCACTTTGATTTGCTGTTCCACAGACATCTTTTTCTTTCTTCTGTTCCTGATTGCCAAAAGTTTTTCATCAATGGCAGATAAAAAACGTTTTCTCTGGCATTGCAAAGTGATCTCCCCTAATAACCGAATGTTATAAAGAGTGCGAATTTCTTCTGCCCTCTGAAGTCTGGCAGTGAAAAACATCCTGCAAACTACCCATGCACATACCAGAAAAACCCCTAGAACGGCTCCGAGTAACAAATATCTTTTACTAATGCCTGGCTTTATGATTTTGTCCTTATCTCCAGCACCCTCTATTTTTTCTTTACCATCCAGTAATATTAACTGTTCCTCCGACATATTATTTTTCAAAGTAGTCAATTGTGTATTTATATAACTGATATTGTTAGCATACGTGTTTTTCGTCTCCGCTAACACAGTATCTGCAATCGTATTCTGTGATTCTCTCAATAAATTTAATTCATGTGAACCAACTTTCTGAAACTCTTTCTCTTTTTGAATTAACTGAGTTTTTATAAACTCGGAAATTTCCTCCAACTTCTCTTCCTCAGCCCATGTAAATGTAATCGCCATGGTACCACCATTTTGTGTCACCGTACATAACTCGCTAAAATCAGCTTGACTAATAGAAATTTTTGTTGCCTCTATCAGTTTATTACTCATCTCCCCACTTTTGATATAATTACAATATAAAGACATTAAGTTATCCGTATAATCCCTTCGATTGTCCTGAGTATAATTATAGGTATAATTAGATTCCACATAATACTGTAACTCAATAATAGGCTTATTATATGGATCAATCTGCATCAGCGCAGACTCATTTAAATAGTTTTCATAATTTTCAATCCGTTCCATCAGCAACCTGGCATCTTCAAGCTGTTCCTGCTCCTCAGCAGTCAACTGCTTCTCCTGTTCTACCTCTACATTCTGCATTGCACGATAAACTTTCATATCATGAACATACTTCATACCGCCAATTAGCACAGCAGCCAACACACCAAAGCAAATAATTTCTCTCCAATGAAACAAAATGTCCCAAAATAAATCCATTATACTTATCTCACGTTCCATTTTCTCCTGAGTTCCCATCCATGTATCCTCCAAACTCTTCTTATACACATCAATCTACATCGTATCTAATAATCTAATTCTTATCATTCTTATCAACATCAAGCATGTTCAACACCTGTTAGCCATAAAGAGCTTCTTTTAGGGTTCGTGCTACCTCATCCACTTCATTTTCTTTCAAATATGGATGAATCGGTAAACACAGCACACGCTCGCATAATTCATCTGTTCTTGGACACTCGGCCATGGCACTATACGTATTTAAAAATGCCCCCTGCCTATGCATCGGTTTAATGTAATAAATATTTGTCGGAATACCTCTATTTTTTAAAAATTCCTGTATAGCTTTGCGATTAACTTTAATGGGCAGTTGTACTGTGTACTGTGCCCATGAGGAATAATAACCATCTGGTATTTTGGGAAGAATTAATCCTTCAACACCTTTCAGTTTTTCTGTATAAAAATCCGCAACTTTATTTACATCCTCTAACTCGTAATTTTTAAAAGCCTCTAACTTCGGCATCAAAACTGCAGCCTGAATCGTATCTAATCTACTATTCATGCCAATTCTCACATTATCATATTTGTCATCTGCATTTTTACCATGAACTGCAATAGAACGACATAAGGCGGCAATCTTTTCGTCATCTGTAAATATTGCACCACCATCTCCATAACACCCCAATGGCTTCGCCGGGAAAAAAGATGTAGTAGAAATATCTCCAAGGCTACAAACTTTTCTACCTTTATAAATACCACCGAACCCCTGTGCAGCATCCTCTAATAATAGAAGATTATATTTATTACAAATAGAACGGATTGCATCATAATCAGCTGGAAGCCCAAACAGATCGACTGCAACTACTACACGGGGAATCAATTTCCCCTCCTTAATCACCTTCTTAATTGTACATTCCAGTGACTCTACATCAATATTATAAGTATCCTTCCTTACATCTACAAAAACAGGTGTCGCGCCAATTGCAGCTGGACACTCTCCACTTGAAAAGAAAGTAAAATCGGGGACAAATACTGCATCCCCTGGCCCAATATTATAGGCAAGCAACGCTATAGAAATTGCATCTGTTCCATTACCACAACTTATACAATATCTCGCCCCCGTATATTCTGCCAGTGCTTCTTCAATTGCAATAACTGCTTCTCCTGATATAAATTGGGTGGATGAAATAATATTTTCAATATTATTATCAATAGAAGTCTTTAGCTTTTCATATTGTCGTTTTAAATCTCTGAACTCCATTATTTTTCTCCATATTCTATATTTCTTTACGCCATACAAAACGATTAATTGTATCTTTATAAGATTGTATAATTTTTACAACTTTAGCGCTGACATTAGTATCTTTATAATCTGGCACTGAAATCCTGTAATCTCCATTCGCATTCATCGCTACTGCTAGTTCCACTGACTGCAGCAATCCCTTTGTAGTAATCCCTGACAGTATGAAACATCCCTTATCCAATGCTTCTGGTCTCTCAGTATTTCCAATATAAAACTTGACTTTCTTGGCTTGCTCTAGATGACTTACTTGGAGTCCATGTCTCATATCATCTTGTTTCTTTTCATTCCGGCTAAATATTCGGATTTCCCCAACATCGGTTTCTAAAAAATATTTAAGGACAGTGTTCCCAAAAGAACCTGTACCGCCAGTAATTAATAATGTTGCTCCATTAAAACTACTCATTTTTAAACTACTCCTTTGTAATTATTATTTAAATACAATCTAACTGCCTAAAACAATTCACATTTTTCTCCTCCTGTAACTACAAAACAACCAATTATTTATGCTATCTGTTTTGAATAATATCTCTGAAATAAAATAATATTTCTTTCATCGTCTGCCTATATAACAAAATAAGAATAAGCAAACACAAAAAATAGCCAATAATTGTACAAACATTAAATGGGAAGAATGTATTATAAACTGCATATATTATAAAAAAGGCAGTCATAATATAGTATGATTTGAGATTAAAACCTATATAATAGTAATATCTTCCAAGAACCGTTCTAACTGTAAAAAATACAATATAAGAAAGACCAGTCGAAATTGCCGCCCCTTTATATCCTAGCATTTGAACAAGAATAATGTTTCCTACAAGATTGACTATACATGCTACTAAAGAAGGAATTATCTGCATATTCGATTTTTTCATAAAATATAAACCGGAAACGGTAGTCTCTGAAACTGTATACATTATAGGATTAAAAATTAAAAATGGAAGAAGATATGACGCTTCTCTATATTTTTCTCCAAGCATATAAACAAAAATATCTTTTCCACAAATCATTGTCAAACCTGCCGCAAATACAATTATTGTTATAATATTATGCCCCTTTATATATAAACTTCTGTCATCTGGATCTTTCTCATAATTTTCAAAAGTAAGCGGTGTCCACAATGTGCAAAAAGTAGTTTGTATAACGGCAAAAGCATTGACCATACTAAGAGCTGATGAATATATCCCTACATCCGAATAAGTCCCATAAGCCTTTACTACCATTTTGTCTGTTACATTAAATATTGAAGCTACACCACTTGATATGATAAACGGCATTCCATATTTTAAAATATCAAGTGAAGAAACACAGTCCCTATCATTACATCCTTTTTTAAACCTCCAAAGATTTCTTTGACAAAAAATATTAAGCACCATACTCAATATAGCCGCCACCGTAGTTGTAATGATAAGTATTTGCGAATAATAACTCCTTACCCAACATATCAGTGCTACTGAAACCAGTAGATATGACAATCGATACACAATATTTACCGCTGAAAACATTTTTGTGTTATAAGTTAAACGCAATAACAAAGACGCAAATCTGTCAATTACAAGAACTGTTGTATAGATACATAGACAAATCAAAATCCAATTTTCGTATTTATCTTCAAAAATGTTACTCCACTTTATTACAAATACCACCCCGATTGCCACAACACAAAGTAATAACGGATATTTTATACATCTATACAGTAGAGTCCTTTTATATTCCTCCCCTTCCTTTATATAGAAAAATCTTAGTAAGGACTGATCTTGCCCTAAATAAAGAAAAGATGCTGCAAGAGTTGCATACATAGTAAATATGGACTGAAGCCCATATTCCCCTGGATCAACTAATCTAGTTATAATTGGCACCGTAATAATATTTACCAACAAAACGATAATTGTTCCACCACCAATTGTTGCAAAATGCTTAATAATACTATTTTTGTTCATATTGTTTACCAACTTCTATGTTTATATTTATTCTTGTTTTTCTCTTGCCATACGTATAAGCATTTTAAAAAAATTAGTATAATTTTCAACTGCCATGAAGCATTCTTTATACTTTCTAACTGCATTTTCTCTCAAATGAATATATTTATCATCTTCCAATGATAAAATTGTTCGTATTGCTTCCCTTAACTCTTTGGGAGTGATATTTTCAGGAAGAAGCATTCCATTCCCATTATCCACAATCTCGCAGTTACCACCGACATTTCTTGCGATAACTGGTATACCAAAAGAAATTGCCTCCATAATAGATACTGGTACTCCTTCCGAATCACTGCAATTTATAAACAAATCTATATGATTTTCCTCATAAAAACTGTATATTTGCTGTTGAGTATACGAACCTTTAAATACATATTTAACATTGCTGTTAGATTCCAATATCTTTGCCTGCTCCCTAATTTGATCTCCCATATCTCCTTCCCCGATATGAATCCAATTAATAGGAATATCTATTTTTTCTAATGCTGCAATCATAAGATCTAATCTCTTTATCGCATTAATGTTGGAACAAGTAAGAACCGTATAATAATTATCATTCTTTACGTCTAAATCTATTCTTATATTTTCTCTCATGATCCCTAAATGAGACACCTTAATTTTCTCTGGTGAATATTTTGTCCATGGAAATAAATTTTTTTCAATATCTTCCTTTCCAGCCTCACTAATACTTATAATATAGTCAAGCCCCTCTATAATTTCTCTCCGAAAAGGCTGGTAACCACGACCAATAAAACAATCAAATCCGTGTGCTCTAGACACTTTTAGATTTTTCCCTATCTTTCTTGCTAAATAATATGCAGGTGCTACCATCCAGTAACTATATAAAATATCCTCCGCTTCTATTAATTCCTTTTTAAAGACACGTTTTAAAAGATTCTCATAATAATAAGAGATAAATATTTGTTTGAGTATTTGAACCATACTCTCTTTGACTCTAAGTCTTTTTTTTGCAAAAAGCACTTCCTGTATTGTCCGCATCTGAAACAATTGTAAAAATCCTTTTAAAAAAACAGATATTTCATATTTCTTTTTTCTTGCGTTAATTAATCTTGCATTTGATGGGATATACCGCTTGTTTTTTTCATTTATATGTCCTGACATTGAAATTAGTAATATTTCATCAAAATATTTTTCTGCAACTTCCAGTTCCTGCTTGCAAAACGTTTCTCCACCACTGTATGGATAATCTAATGTTATCTCAACTAATTTCATATACATTCCTCTCCTGACTAGTTTTATTTCTGTTATCAGCTAAATAGTACTTCGACATATAAAACATAATCAACATTACCCAAAAAATTTTAAATTTATTAATGCTACTGGAAGTTATGCTCGCCATAATCACACTTGGGATCAATGCAAAATAAATGCATCTATTTTTTCGAGGTATACATTTCTCAAATGATATTCTCCAAATGTACCATAATATAAAAAGAACCCCTAAAAAGACAACAATACCATACTCTACCAGCATTTCCAAAAGAAAATTATGCAAATTCATTTTTAACAAGTAAATACTTTGACCAGCTCCAATACCCACCCCACATGATTCCAGAAAAAGTTCCATACCGCCCTTTATCAGTCGGATACGATACATATCTGATGCAAAATTGCCTTTACCAGAGAAATTTCCTGCTAGCCAGTTCAATATATCCATTAACATTCCTGAAACTACAATATAGCCCCCTAAACCCAATCCAATAATTAATAATAATTTTATAAAATTAATGTTTCCTTTAAAATAGTAATAAATTTCCATAAGGCAATATGCCAAACAAAAAATAATAACAGCACCTAAAATTCCTCTTGAATGAGATGTAATAATACATATTATAGAACATGCAAGAAGTATTTTCAGTTTCAATTCCAACTTTTTTTGTAAAGAAAGTAACATAACTCCCATCATTGCACAATATAATGTTGTTGCATACTCATTTGGATTACTCTGAAACGCTCTAGTACTGTTAGCAGTCCAAATACTCTCTGTTTCACTAAAATGGATCCCAGTTATGACTTCAAATACTCCTATTATAGTGTTTACTATCAAAACACCTACCATTGCATTTCTTATAATACCGAATGATCTGGCATCATGAATTACATAGCAGACAAAAAAAACAAACATTGCATTTGTAATTAACTGATGAAAACCCAGATTAAAAAATTCTTTATTCAAATCTATAAAAACTGTTTGTATAAAAGCATAAAATATCCAGAATATAAAAAATATTATAAGAAACCATTTATTCCCCTCCGCAAAATAATTTAATGTTTTATTGTTTCTAAGTAAATCAGCTATAATGAAAATAAATGCAAGTATTGTTAAATAATTAACTACATTTATACCCGCAATATATACAACAACACCTAGTCCATTCGTGAATACACACAATGCAACCATCCATTCACATAAATTACTTATTTTTACTTTTTTCATTTTACAATAAAACCTCACTATTTGCTATTATATTCACCTTCAAACAAATATTAAATAGACACATCATCCAATAAAATGCCATATATTTTAGCAATCCATTGCAAATTTCCTCTTACAATCCGGACAAACTAATTTCCCATCCAACACCTGTCCGCATTCGCATACCCAACCAATTCTTCTTGCAGGAACTCCCACCATTAATGCATGAGGCTCGACATCCTTTGTTACCACCGCTCCCGCTGCTATAGTTGCATACTCACCTATCGTGTGACCACAAACTATCGTACAATTTGCGCCCAAAGTTGCATCATGCTTAACCAATGTTTTCTTATATTTATGATTTTTAGAATGTCTCGCACGTGGTGTCGTATCATTCGTAAATACCATCGAAGGACCACAAAATACACAGTCTTCTAGTTCCACGCCTTCATATACAGAAACATTATTTTGTATTTTCACACCATTACCAATTTTTACATTATTAGAAATATTGACATTTTGTCCAATTGAACAATTTTCTCCGATAATTGCTCCAGACTGTATATGACAAAAATGCCATACTTTTGTTCCGGTTCCTATCTCTACATCATAATCTATATAGCTGCTCTCGTGTATAAAACAATCATTGCTACTCATCATGCAACCCCCCTATTGAAATCTGATGAGAAAACAAGCAACTTATGCTTTATACCCCCCGAACCACTTTTGCTATTCTTTATTTCTTCAAATCTTTCTAATAATTTTTCTTCATATTCGTGTTTCATTCTTCTGTGTATTACATAACTCCCACCATCTATATATTCATGTGTCTCTCCAACCTTTTCAATTGCATCAATCAACATTTTAACTTCATTCTGATAGACCCTTTGGCATAATCGGTGAAAAGTATCACTTTGATATACAGGAATTACTTTTCTTTCTATAATCTCTCCTGCATCAATCTCTTTCCCTAACATATGAGTTGTAACCCCTATCGGTTGCCTTTCATAAACAGCCCATTTTAATGCATCCAAGCCTCTGCAATTTGGTATATATCCTGGATGGGAATTAATAATTTTATACTTTTCAATAAAATCATCTGGTAATATTCCTGCCCCTGCAATCAAAATAATACTACCATTCGCTATATTTAACTGTTCGTACGTCGTCTTTTCATAAAAATATCCTAAATTATGGCATAATTCTCTTGGTTGAATATCTGTGGTAAGTTCTGGGCGATGTTCTATCAAAGGTACATATTTCTTTTGATAGTATTTATCTATTCCATAGACCAGTATATCCTTATATCCTCTTGCTTTTAGTAAACAAAACACATCATACGTTTTTTGATGCGGCATATCATAAGTCAAAACAACTATTCTCTTTTCATTAAATTTTTCATCCAGCTTCTTTACGGTTTCCATTATTTTATCTCTTTTCTGTTTTCAAATCTTCCTGCAAATTTCATTGTAGAACAATCCTCCAGTGGCAATTTCACTGTTCTCCCCTCTGCCGCTGACTTATAAATTGCCAGTACAAGTTCTAATGCCTTTTTTCCCGCCTCTGCATTTACATAAGGTTCTCTATCTTGCTCAATTGCTTCAATTACATCTGCATAAAGCGGACTATGGCCAAATCCATACACATTCGGAGGATTTTCTGCAAATTCTTCAATCACTGTTTGGGGATTATCCAAATTATCTGCAAATCTCCATTCTTCAATTTTGTTCACACTCTGTCCCCCGGCTTTTACTGTACCTTTCTCGCCGAATAAATAAAGTGTTTCTTCCAAATTATTTGGGTATACATTGGTAGTGCCTTCAATAATACCATATGAACCATTTTTAAATTTTACAAGTGCTATTCCCAGATCCTCTGCTTCTATATACTCATGGTTCAGCCTGTCTGTCATTCCCACTACTTCCTCTATCTCATCTCCCATCATCCAACGCAGTAAATCTATGTTGTGGATACACTGATTCATTAATGCACCCCCATCCTGTTCCCACGTGCCACGCCATTTTGCTTTCGAATAGTATTCATAATTCCTGCACCACCGTATATGGGCAGTTCCATAAAACATTCGGCCAAAGCGATCCATCTCTAAAGCTTCACGAATCTTTTGTATGGATTTATTAAAACGGTTCTGATGAGAAGTACATACTTTTACCCCTCTCTCTTTCGCTGCTTTTATAATTGCATCTGCATCTGAAACTGAAAGAGCTATTGGCTTCTCAATAATCAAATTACAACCAGCATTTATACAATCAAGAGCAATTGCTGCATGTTTTCCACTCTCTGTGGCAATTGCCACAAGTTCCGGCTTTTCTTTCTCCAGCATTTCATGATAATCTATATATTGATGAACTCCCTCAAGATTGAACTTTAATGCCTTATCAGACAGCATATCTTTATCAATATCACAAATCCCTACAAATTCCAAATTATTGCTCTTTGCTGCTGCAATATGATTTGGCGATATTCTTCCACATCCAATTAATGCATACTTCATTTTTTACTTATCTCCTTTTTGTATCTCTCTAATTAGTTTTGCTGGAATACCAGCCACAACAGATTTTTCAGCTACAGATTGAGTTACTACAGCTCCAAGACCCACAAGTCCATCCTTCCCTACTTCAAGTTGATTTTTCACGATTCCACCTGGAGCGATATATGCACCGTCATGTAATACCGCACTGCCACATACCGCTGCTCCAGCTACAACACATACAGATTTCCCAATCTTAACATTATGTGCTATATGAACAAGATTATCTATTTTAGAATTGTCATCAATAAAGGTATCATCAATGGTTCCCCTGTCAATACATACATTTGCACCAATCTCTACATCATTCCCTATAACTACCCCTCCAAAATGCTCTACTTTTCCAATTGTTCCATCATCCTTAAAAAAATAACCAAAACCATCTGTTCCTATTACTGTTCCTGAATGAATAACACAATTACTTCCAATTTTGATATTTCCCTGAATTACTACATTATTATCAATTACCGTATGCGCTCCGATTAACACATTACCCAAAATACTGCAGTTGCAGCCTACAGATACAGTAGAATCAATATCGGCATTTTGATCTATTACTGTACCTTCGCCAATTTCTCCTTCTTGGCATCTTGTTCCCCAAAAATTTCTTAATATTGCAAAAAAAATCTCTTTAGATGTTTCACTCACAATGGTATTTGTAAAATCAACATCTATACCGCTTTGAATAACGGCACACGCTATATTAGATGGCCTGTTAAGTTCATTATAAATTTGCTCTTTCTTAATCCATGAAAGAGTCCCTTCTTTATAATTCATAAGAGAAGAAAAACCAAATAACTCTGCTTCGCTTTCCCCACTAAATTTATATTGAAATTCCCTGCTATCCAGCCACTTCAAAATTTCTATGATTTGCATAATTACCTCTTCTTATTTCACTTCTCTTCGTTTCATAATAGAATCTAAATCTGTAATATTAGATTTCATAAAATGATACCTTTTTTGATTTCCATCATTTATGAAGCCTAACACCGAATCATGAATATCTATTTCTTCTTGATTATACCAAAAAGCGTGAGTCAAAATATGCAATCTGTCATATTTTTCAGTATCAATAATTTCATCCACCGGTTCACGCCATCTTCGTCTCGAATCCGATAAGTATTTGAATTCTTTGAAAAATCTCTGACTATAACTATTAATAATTCCTGGTATTTCTAAATCCGCATCTAGCACAATTTTACTTGGTCTATGCATTGACACGAACTTAATCTGGCTATTAATTGCAGATTCTAACACTTTTTTTTCTTCTACAATCTTATGTCTAATTGCTTCCATATCACCAGCAATTTCTGGATATCGAACTTCATCAAAATGCAATCCTATCATATGCCCACAGTCCATAATATATCTTAGATTTTCAACATTTTCTTTTGAAAACACATTATAAAAATCAGATGTTAACAGGACAAAATACGTTGCCCCCCCCCCAAACTTTCGTTCTAAAATAGCTAAATTAACAGCCTTTTTTATATCATAATCAATATCATGACGGAGTATTACACAGCGATCGTAATCTTCCCAATTGTCATAGCCTACCATATGGTATCCATGTACCTGCAATTTATTCAACAAGCCTATATATGATTGGTATGTGAACTTCATCTTATAACACCTCAATATTATCTCGATCCTTAACCATGCTCATGACATTTTTAGTATCAAATATTGCTTTCGCATTCTTTTGAACCATATCATAATCTACATTATGGTGAGCCGCTGTAATCATGACAAGATCATATACAGCCACTATTTCCGGTGTCAGCTCATCTATGCTCTTACCACTTTGCCCATACATATCTTTGAATTCTGACACCCATGGATCATAATATTCGACATCTGCTCCAACTTTTCGCAATTCTTTTATTACACGAATTGCAGGAGATTCACGATAATCATCAATGTCATTTTTATATGATACACCCAACATCAGAATTTTTGCACCATTTATCGCCTTTTTATGACGGTTAAGTATATGCATAGCACGTTCCACACAATATTCTGGCTGGCTGTCATTAATTACCATAGAATTTTCAATGAGTGTCGTATGAAAACCATATTCTCTTGCCTTCCAAGTCAAATAATAAGGATCTAAGGGAATACAATGGCCTCCAAGTCCTGGACCTGGATAGAAAGGTTGAAAACCATATGGTTTTGTCTTTGCAGCCTCAATGACCTCCCAGATTGATATGCCCATTTCATGACACAAACGCCCCAGTTCATTAACTAACCCGATATTAATATTACGATAAGTATTTTCCAAAATTTTTTCCATTTCGGCAACCGCTGGCGATGATACTGTATACACTTCACCATCTAAAACAGCACGATACATGGCACTGATAATTTCTGCTGCATCCTTACCAACTGCTCCTACAACCTTTGGTGTATTTTTAGTCTTATAAATTAAGTTACCTGGATCAACCCGCTCTGGGCTAAAACCTAAAAAGAAGTCCTGGCCGCACTTTAATCCGGATCCTTTTTCCAATATTGGTTGTACCAATTCTTCCGTTGTACCTGGATAAGTAGTTGATTCTAATACTACCATTGTTCCCGGTTTTAAATATTTTGAAATTGCTGTAGCAGAATTCTTCACATAACTGATATCTGGCTCTTGATGCTCATCCAAAGGAGTCGGTACGCAAATCGCTACAAAATCTACATCTTTTATAAAAGAAAAATCATTCGTTGCAGATAGCATCCCACTGCCTACCAACTCTGTTAAATCTGTGTCAACTACATCCCCAATATAATTGTGCCCACTATTTACCATATTTACCTTTGAACTCTGCACATCAAAGCCAATGGTTTTAAACCCTGCTTTCGCTTTCTCAACAGCAAGGGGCAATCCTACATAGCCCAATCCCACTACCCCTGCAATAATCTCTCTATCATTGATTTTTTTTATAAGCTTTTCTTTCATCTTTCTTCTCCACAACTTTATTTTTATAACACTTTAATCTGTTCACACAAACTTTTCTTATACTGAAATAACACTTCTTAGATATGCATTTTGTGGTCTGTTATTTATAATACCTTTTTGCCAATTTCTTATAATCAAGAATATCCTGAGCACATCTGACTGACTCCTTTTTCAACTTATCCAGAGATATTTTTCCATCTCGTATATCTTCAAAGATATCCGTAATATTTTTTTGATTTCTAACCCATATAAAATTACCACAATCTATATCCAAATACGTTTGAAACGGATATGCAAGCGCAGGCAAAAAATTGCATATTGCATTCTGAAGCGTCGCTGATACACTACCTGGCTGACAATAAAGATCCGACGCACAAAAATATTCCATCATTTCATCTGGTTTTTTCCATCCCAAATAAATAACTCTCTTATCTCTTTCAATTAATTTCTTCATTATTTCTTTTCTCTCGTCTGGAATTGAACCAATTATTATCAATTTAGCTTTTAACCCTTTAACAGAGTAAAAAGCATTTAATAAAGCATCTGTCTTCTTTAATGCATCTAGTTTTCCCGTGTGGACTAAAAGTAATTCATCTGCCGCCAAACCTAACTCTTCTCGCTTCCGTTTTCTATAATAATCATATTTTTCTTTCTCTGGCAAAATCCCACCCAAAGGGAAAAATTCCATAATAGATTTTGGAATCTTATATATCTCCATACTAAATTTTTTCTCATTCGCTCCAATGTAGTAATATTTCTCCAAAAACGGTACTGTTTTTTGAATTAAATATTTATAGTAAATTTTATGCAACAAGTTCATTGAGAGCCAATTTCTTCCACTATTGTAATATGCCGCATGTGTATCCGCATATAATTTTACAGCATGGTTTTTCTTTTTGTATTTCACTACTTCCAAAACGGATCCAAAACATAAATTGTGCATAAAAATAAGATCCGGTTTAATTTTCTCCAATTCTTTATAAAGACCTTCATATTTTCTTATTTTTGCTGATACAAATTGGTTGAGAAATTTTTTATATGCCAATCTCTTTATCTTAATACCATCTTCTGTTGTATATACACCTGGTTTTACGAAACCAAGTTTTACATTTTCAACAAATGTCTCTGTCGATGCCAAAATAAAAACTTCATGTCCATCTAATTTATTAAGTTTAGGCAAAACATTTTCCTGATAATTATAACCATCAACATAAAAATTCGCTAAACATAAATGAAGAATCCTCATTTTCTACACTCCTGTCTTTCGCATAAACTAATCACATTTTCTACAAATTCAGACAAATATTCAATCTCCCAACAGATATTTTTATCAACATATCTTTGCTAAATTTATGAATTATTATATCTGAAAATCTACAACCAGTAATAAGAGCAAAATTTTCTCATACTATGGCATATGGCAATACATCTTTTGTTACAACAGTAAACATATCAATACCAACCCATCTCCAATCATTGCTCCTCTTTTATCAAAACATTCCTTACATCTAACAAAAAAGCCAAAATAACTTTGGTCTTTTCAATATCTCTTTAAACAACCATTGCTGAAAACTCATATCTATAAATCTTCTGCGAACATCTGTCATCATAGTAAAAATATTTACTTTTTACGACGAAACAAGAATAGCACAAAATCAATTTTATGTCAACGCTATACATCTTCCTGATTCGCAACCATATAACTTACCCATCTCAAAAACACAAAATTTATTTCTAAAATTCTTTTACTATTATGCCCCCATATGTCTTAAAATTATATGATAAACATAATCTACCGTATAATGTTCGTTCAAATATTTCCAAGTATTTACTCCAAAATTCCTATATCATCCAAATTTATATTTTTTAACTTTATTAGCGAAATCTTTGTTGCTTTTACTTAAGCATTTCCAGCCAAATCCCCCTTTCTCTACCACATCACCAATATCTTTACTGCTATCTGTCATAGAAAGAACCGAACCCCCTGCATACGCAATGCCTGCAACATGATAAACCACTTCATATTTTGAAAAATCATGCTCCCACCAAGCGTCCGTCATTATATCAAGGGTAAACACTTCATCCTTTTCTAATACCTGTATAATATCCATGGGTTTTACTTCACACTCTTCAATCAGCAAAATAGATGTGAGCCAACAATTGCTCCTAGTATCTTCCATTCATAGACATAAAATGAATCCCAGGCAGGCTCCCCAAATACTCCTGGTAATATGCATGGATATAACGTTTTTTCTCTACACGCCTGGCCAGCACTTTTAGCTGTCCTCTGCCAATCCCGGCAACAATATTGCTCATACGATAATTATACCCTATTTCCGTATGTTGATACCAACGTGCCGGTTTCTGTGCCTGCATGAACCAATAGCGTACTTTCACAGTTTTTTCTTCTGCATCTTCGGAATTCACCAGCAACATTCCTCCCCCAAAACAGGTGATAATCTTATTTCCATTAAAACTAATAATCCCATATTCTCCAAAAGTTCCTGTATGCATTCCATGAAAGGCGCTTCCAAGGCTCTCTGCCGCATCTTCAATCAATGGAACTTGATATTTTTTACAGATATTTGCAATCTCCTCAATGTGTGCACACATCCCCTTTCCTTACCCCTGCCGCTTTTAAAGCTATATGTATGGCAGACGTTCCAGAAGAAAGCGCAACTGCCTTTTTAGCTCCCGTAGTTTCTATGATACCATTCTCAAACTCAGTTACATTTTCCCCAAGGGCTGCCATCATATTGAGATCAAATGCTTCTTTCACGTATTTCCTCTCGTATCCTTGTTCACTCATATGCGGTAAAGACAACGAAATGTGATGTTTCATCCTTTCCTCCTGTAACGCAAATACTCCATGGACTTATACATTGTTTTTTATTCTACTACAGTTTTCCAATAATTGCAAATAAAAATCGAATCGTATCAGGATAATCAATATCAAAAGCCAAAATACAACAGTTCTTAAACATTTTCATATTGCATCAAAACTACCCTCTTACATCTAAGAATTGAGCCTGTCCATGTATTTTTACTATAGTCGACTCAGCTGGAACAAAAATACAATCTCCTTTAAAAAATGGCAATTTCTCTTTTTCAAACAAGATCATACCACAACCATTAATACAAAGCAAAACCCGAAACGAAACAGAATCTGCCCTATATTCTACCATGTTCTTAGTCCTTTCTGTATTAATTATCATTCGATAAACTTCAAAATACCGACATCTGCACAACAACTCAGAAGCACAACCCACAGTATATTTTAAAACCCGAAGCGGCTGCTTGGGTTCTGCGCTGCTTTTCAAATTCGCTACTTCCAGTGCTTTGTCTATATGAAGTTCTCGCCGATTGCCTTTTTTATCAATACGGTCATAATCATATAACCTATAGGTTAAATTACTGTTTTCCTGTATTTCAGCTAACAACACGCCCTCACCAATTGCATGAATCAATCCCGCTTCAATATAAAACAGATCATTTCTCTTAACATTTACTTTCTGTAAATATTTCTCAATTGTATTATTTTTTACCGCCTTTTTCAACGTATCAACATCTACATCATGTCTCAGCCCATAAACCAATTTCGCATCCTTGTCCGCGTCAAGAACATACCACATCTCTACCTTCCCTAATTGACCGTTCTCATTCTTTTTTGCATAAGCATCATCTGGATGCACTTGAATAGACAAATCCTTTCCTGCATCAATAAACTTAATAAGAATCGGCAATTCTCCTTTGCTCTTTGGATGTGTCCCTAAATACTCTTTATGCTCTTTTAAAACCTCTGTTAAAGTTTTTCCCTTGTATACACCGGACACTACAAAACTTGGGCCATCTGGATGAGTGGAACATTCCCAGGTTTCCGCTAACGGCTCCATATCTATATCTTTTGCAAATTCATCATTTAACCTTCTTCCTCCCCATAAATAATCTTTAGCAGAAGGTTTTAAAAAAAAAGGAGAATTTAAGCCAGTTGCACTATTTTTTTCCATTCTATTCTCTCCAAAAGGTCTCTAAAATAAATATCCTTTTTTACTTTCAATATTCCAATTCAAATTTTTGTTTATCTTCCACTGTTATCTCTTCGCCAAGCTGTACCTCAATCAATTTCAATTCTGTTTCTGCTATGACTGTATGGCGACATCCAGCAGACATGGTAATTACATCACCAGCTTTTATGTTTTGTTCCATTCCGTCCACGATTGTCTTTCCTATGCCACTGATGACTACCCAAACTTCATCACGGTTCCTATGGCTGTGATAGTTCATGGAATGACCTGTATTTAAGGTAACCTTAATCGTCATTGACATAGCTTCAACATCTATAACTTTAAAACTTCCCCAGGACTTTTCAGCAAACATAACCTGCTGAGAGATTGTATCAACAAGCGGCTTGATATAAGAACTTTGTTCTTTATCCGAAACAAGAATGCCTTCTGGTGATGCAGAAATAACGACATCATGCATCCCCATCGCCAAAATCGGAACATTCATTTCATTGATTATGTGCACATTCTTACATTTTTCATTCATAATCCCTTTCCCGACAACATGTTCTTCCATAGCTTCCGTCAATGTATTCCAGGTTCCCAAATCCTTCCATTTCCCTGCAAAACGCATAACTTCTATTTTGTCTTCTTTCTCTACAACAGAGTAATCAAAAGAATTTTTATCCAATGTTTCATATTTTGCAAACAGATCTGCATAATCCTCAAACTTAATAAGCTCATGTGCCTTTTTTAATACATATTCTAACTTATATGCAAACACGCCAGCATTCCATAACGCTCCTTGGTTAATGTATGCAGTGGCTACCTCTTGTGTGGGTTTTTCCTTAAATTTAGAAACAACTGCTATCTTATCTGAAGTTGTTGGAATAATATATCCATACTTTTCACTAGGATAAGTAGGCTCAATACCCATAAGCACTAGATTTGCCGTACTCTTATCAGCTTGTTCAGAGAGTTTTTTCAATGCCACAAAATAATCATCCTCAACATACGGATCTACCGGACAAACAATCACAGGCTCACGCGGATCCACTCCTTCCACATCAACCAAATATGCTGTAGCCAATGCAATTGCTGGAAATGTGTCTTTTCTGCAAGGTTCAACAGAAATTCCCACTTCATCACCCAATTGATTATAAATAGCAGATACTTGTGTCTTACTGGTTGCAATCGTTACAACCGCATCTGCATCTACTTTCTTAATCTGACGGTATACACGCTGAACCATAGACTCATACGAATCTGTTCCATTCTTAAAAATCTTAATAAATTGTTTTGATCTAATATCATTTGACAAGGGCCATAGCCTTTTACCAGATCCACCAGACAATAATACGATATTCATATAATTACTTCCTCCTTACAAAAAAGCTGTTGCTACACAAAATGAACCGTCACAGTATTCTTGATTATGCAACGGTTCATTTTATACTTCTCAATTACCTTTCAGCCCTAGTGGGGTTACTTAAAAAATCTTCATAAGAAAGGCGAATTCCATCCTCAAGTTCTGTCTTATATCTCCATCCCAGACTAGTTGCCTTACTTACATCAAGCAATTTCCTTGGTGTGCCATTCGGCTTGCTGACATCCCATTTTATTTTTCCGCTATATCCAATTACTTTAGCAACCAATTCTGTTAACTCTTTAATCGACAGCTCTTTTCCCGTACCTGCATTCACCGTCTCACTCCCACTATAATTGTTCATTAAGAACACACATAAATTAGCTAAATCATCTACATATAAAAATTCACGGAGAGGAGAGCCATCCCCCCAGCATATCACTTCCTGCTGCCCCTGTTCTTTTGCCGCATGAAAACGCCTAATTAAGGCAGGCAAGACGTGACTATGCATTGGATGATAATTATCATTTGGCCCATACAAATTCGTTGGCATTACTGAAATATAGTCCGTTCCATATTGTTTATTCAAATACTCGCAATATTTTAGCCCAGAAATTTTAGCCAAAGCATAGGCTTCATTTGTCTTTTCTAACTCACCAGTTAGTAAACACCCCTCAGTCATTGGCTGCGGAGCCATACGTGGATAAATACAAGACGAACCTAAAAATTCCAGCTTCTTGCAGTCATTTTTCCAAGCAGAATGTATCACATTCATTTCCAAAATCATATTATCATACATGAAATCTGCCAAAGCTTCCTGGTTTGCAATAATCCCTCCAACCTTAGCTGCCGCTAAAAATACATAATCCGGTTTCTCTTCATCAAAAAACCTTTCCACCTCATCTTGTCTGCAAAGATTAAGTTCTTTATGAGTTCTAGTAATAAGATTGTGATACCCTTGCTTGTTCAATTCACGTACAATTGCAGAGCCAACCATACCTCTATGCCCTGCGACATATATTTTTGCCTCTTTTTCCATCATTGTTAATTTCCTCTCTTTTAGCAATCTGCATTCTACTGTATCAGAATTTTCTATCACTCTGTTTTCTGTTTCATTATCTTTTCACTTTTTGCAAGTTCTCTATCATGCTCTGACATAATCTGAACCAATTCTTCATAACTTGTCTTTTGTGGATTCCAACCTAAAACAGTTTTAGCCTTTGTTGGATCTCCCCACAAATTATCTACATCCGTTGGACGAAACCATTGTGGATTTACACAAACAAGCATTTTTCCTGTTTGTGCATCATACCCCTTTTCCTCTATACCTCTTCCCTCCCAACGAATGGTAATTCCATTTGCTGCAAATGCTTTCTCCGTAAAGTCTCTTACGGTATGTTGAACTCCTGTAGCAATGACAAAATCTTCTGGTTTCTCCTGTTGCATAATAAGCCACATACACTCCACATAATCCCTCGCATACCCCCAATCACGCAGTGAATCCAAGTTACCCAGTTCTAAATGTTCCTGTAATCCCTCTGCAATGCGTCCAGCCGCCAATGTAATCTTCCTTGTAACAAAATTTTCCCCTCTTCTTTCACTTTCATGGTTAAACAAAATCCCATTTACCGCAAACATATTATAAGCTTCACGATACTCTTTTACAATCCAAAAACCATATTGCTTCGCTACTGCATATGGAGAATAGGGATGAAATGGCGTGGTCTCTCTCTGAGGCACTTCCTCCACTTTACCATAAAGCTCTGATGTGGAAGCCTGATACACTTTTGTGTTCTGAGCAAGTCCTAAGATACGAACAGCCTCCAAAATTCTCAGTACGCCAATCGCATCTACATCCCCAGAATATTCTGGCACATCAAAAGAAACCTGGACATGGCTTTGTGCTGCTAAATTGTAAATCTCATCTGGACGCACCAAACCGATAATCCGTATCAAAGAAGACGAATCTGAAAGATCTCCGTCATGTAATATAATTTGGCCTATCAGATGCTCAATGCGCGCCATATTTGAGATAGATGCGCGACGTACAACCCCATGAACCTCATACCCCTTTTCCAATAAAAACTCTGCCAAATAGGATCCATCCTGACCCGTTATTCCTGTAATCAACACTGATTTACCCATTTTTCATCCTCAACTTTCTTTTATAAAATATCTAATATTTTTCTCTCAACTTTTTAAATATTCTCAAAAATGCTCTCTTTCCCATTCAAAAGTCTCTGCAACCGCTTGAAATGAAATATTTTCATTATAATATTCATCTGGATATTCTCTAAGCAGCATTATACTCTGCCCTTTGTCTTTCGCT
Organism: uncultured Lachnospiraceae bacterium; assembly: GCA_947384285.1. GTDB lineage: Bacteria > Bacillota > Clostridia > Lachnospirales > Lachnospiraceae > Petralouisia. The sequence goes on along the minus strand of CANDGI010000001.1, from coordinate 63,765 downwards.
TTTTATCTCCTGATCCATGCTACAATTCGTCCATATATAGTGCCAAAACCTTTTAACTACCAACCATTTTTATATACTAAAAATAATCTATGGTCAAAATTAGCAAGAAAAACACTAAATATTTTGCATCCTAAAATTTCCTGCTGCATTTAATATTGTCCCAGAAGGGCGATTTATAATTTGAGTAAATGTCTGTAAAAAAACACCACTCTACAACATTTGGATTAACCCATTTGTTTCAGACATAGCTGTTTCAAGGCTTTAATAATGATACTGGATTTTATATGGATTTCGATGTTTTGCACCAAATTTACATAAAATACCTGCTGGCGTATCCGCCCACTAAGGAGAAGGTGGAATTCCCGTACCTGGCATCCCTGTATTATGAGAACGATCCTTCTACATATGGAAGCAGCTTCATGAACAGCAACTGATGTTGATAAGTTGACCAGCATCTTGACCCTTTTACTGCTACGTACCATATAGATGTATAGCGACCAGAAGCATTTCTGCTCATAATAGCTTACCTCAATGTTCCGCCGGAATGACTAAAGAAACAGCGAGATATACTGCATCCAGCCACTCCTCGTCCGGTTTAAGGGCACCTTCTCCCACCACGCGCAGAATATCTGCAGCTGGCTGGGGAATACAATGCTGAAAAACAGACACCTGAATCCGCCTTATAAGACAGAGTCAGACCTTGTATTACCGATTAGGTCAAGGTTTGGGTATTCATCCATGACACATACGAGATCCTGTTTTAACATACCAGCTGTCGCAAAGATGATGACGTTCCTTTTACTGCTGAATTCAGGCATTGCCCTGCGCACCATAGAGGCAGCAAGCTGGAGTTTTGACTCTTTTTTCGCTACATGCGGTATCCGAGTAGGCCGACAAGATAGGATCTCTTCTGCATGTTCCAGACGGGGATGCAGAGCATAACACTGACAAAGCAGTGCCCATTGAGGTAATTGGAGCCATTATGCGCCGCATGGTCAAAAATTTTGACACATCCTCGAACTTTGTGCCGAATTTTGAGACCATGGTATCGTCTATGCAGAGGAAGACCGGCTACATTTCCAGAAAATCAGGGATCAGCCGGAGAGCAAGCCTGGCAATGACATTCATAAAAAGAACGTAGTCAGTTTTTGCATAGGAGCAGGCATAATAAAAAGCATTCAGAGATTTTAAGGTTATGCCGGATAAAAAGCGTCTGTAAAGGGAGCGTATGGAATCTGCGGATTCCATTGCCAGCATGGACAACATGAGCAGGAACAGGGTTTCAGCAGTCGGGACTGGGAATGTAACAAAATATACAGAAAAATATTTATAAAGCCTACCAATTATGAGCCTGTCGTTGTTTAATAAGTTTGTCATATGAGATCACTTCTTTTGCGTAATTTTGTGTGCAAACCTATTATACACCTAAGTATCCCAGATGGCATTTTTTCAAAAACTTGTAAAGTGCTGTCTATTTTACAATCGTTGAAACAATTCTATATATTGTTCCGCAATGTTTCTGCTTTGGTACTTTTCCATCAAAGCAATCACTTTTTCTTTTTCTGCTAGTTTTAGTTCTTCTTCCATCTTATCCACCCACTCTTTTGGATTCAATGGATTGTCAACATAATTACACAACCCCTCCGTCACTTCCAACAAGCTTGTACACTTTGTAGTCAACACAGGAACCTCAAACGCCATTGCTTCAATGGGTGGCATTCCAAATCCCTCAAAAATACATGGAAACATATATGCTTTACAATTCTTATAAAGCATATTCCGTTCAGCATCATCAATAAATGACGTAAAAATGATACATCCTGCAAATCATGTTCCATAATAATTTGATCCACCCCCTTTCTTTCCCACCAATTCCAGATACAACAAGTGGTTTAAATGATAAGAATCTCTCTGTTTCAGTTCTGAAATTGCTAAAATAATTGTTCTCAAATTTTTATGCATTACAGATAACCAACTTAAAACATGAATATTTCATGCATACTTTAAAACTTTCAGCATTATCCCTTGCCAGCAGTAAAACCATTTTCTAACTGTTGGCCATTTAGTTCTGCCCAGCCATCTAACAAATTCCGAACACACGATTCTGTACCACCCACTTTTTTAGACCTTACTCAGGTAAGGTCTATAGCAATTCTTTTCTTTTTCATAAAATTTACCCCAAAATATATTTAACCATTTCGATGCCAACACGATGAAACCAATACAATCTACTTAATCCATGTTTACGATAAATTTTGTAGAGTATATCAACACGCTTTTTTACTTCCCGCAAACTTTTTTGAGTACTCATACCGCCAAAAGAGAAGTTAGAAATTAAATGATTCGTTGTTACGACTTTTTTCTTTGCCTGGCGTACTGATATAATAAAGTCAAAATCATCATGCATTGCTTCACAAGCATATGGAAATTCAAGCAAAATTTCTCTCTTACTAAACATCCCAGGATGACACCAGCCAGAAGTCGTAAAAAGTCTTCCTATTCTTGCATGTTTTATAATATTGCCTGACGGTTTTATGATTCTAATATTTCCCCAGGCCACATCGCATCTTTCTTTCAAAAAGACTTTTACCATATGTTCTACAGCATCTGGCTCATACCAATCATCTGTATTAATCTGGCCTACCAATTTTCCAGTTGCAAGCTGCGCTCCTTTATTCAATGCATCATACATTCCTTGATCCGGTTCTGAAACAACTGTCAATGTTCTGCCTGGTGTATTATCAAAAATCGCTTGATAACTTCTTGCAATCTTAACTGTATTGTCTTTGGAAACTCCATCCAGTATAATATACTCTATATTTCCATATGTTTGATGTAACACAGATTCAATCGTTCTCGCAATTGTTTTTTCACTATTTAATGCTACACTAATAATAGAAACTTTTGGACATTTTGCCATGTTATCTTCCTCACAAACTTTTCTTTTCCTAACAGATTTGACCACATTTTTATCCTTATCTTTCTGTCAATTCTACACTTTTTGCCAAATTACAGACTCTGTAATTCTCTTTGTATTCAGACATCTCCATCGCATAAGCCGAATCACCAAAAGCTTTTGCAGCAAGCCCACCTATCTTTCCAGGAATTTTTGCCATCATTTTAACAGCAAGATTCGTCCCTGGAACCATAATAATCCGATGCCCCTTTACTTTCGCAATCAACTGCACCATGTCACTGGTATTTGTGTATTCTGCATTTTGTGGGAAAAAGATACCAGACTCTTCCTGATCTATCATCAACTTCACAAACTCACATAAGTTATCAATATAAAGCATAGAACGCTTGTTTTTGACAATCGGAAATATGGGAAGCTTAGCGGCTAACTTTGCTAGCTCAGGATAATTCCCTTTACTGTCTTTCCCATAAATCATCGGGGGACGAAGCACCACTACCTTAAAACTTTCTGATTCCATTTCTCGAATTTTCTGATCCGCCTGCCACTTACTATCGCCATAAAAATTCAACGGATCCGGCTGCGTTTCTTTTGTGATGGTTTGCTCCTCACATCCAGAATAAACGATCATAGACGACATAAAAATGAACTGCTTCACACCAGCATCTTTTGCCTTCTGTGCTGTTTCTACAGCCATATCCGTATTCACTTTATAATAAAGAGCTTTTTGTTCCTCGGAAACAGAACCCACGTCTGCATGCGCAATGCCTGCAACATGATAAACCACATCATATTTCGAAAAATCATGCTCCCACCAAGCACCTGCCAACATATCAAGGGTAAACACTTCATACTTGCCCGGCTGTTGCATCAGCCAATTTTCTACGGATTCTCCAATATAACTCCTGGCTCCGGTTATCAATATTTTCTTTGGCTTCTCCACTTCATTCTGCTTTCTTGAATTGTCTGAATGGGCTTTATGCTTCATTTGTTCTCTTTCTGAAAAATAGACTTCCATCTTTTTAGCCCGCTTTCTATTCGTATACAAGATTGCAATCCCTTCAGAGACTAATGCAAAAAAAGCCACCTTCCTGAATAATCCCTTTTTCTCTTTTGGCGAACCAGGCTTTCTTTTATGGTGCAGCAACAAGACCAGCCCACCTCCTATTATCATTCCTATTACCCCTACTACAAAAGCACCTGTGCGAATTTCTTTCTTAACCTTATCTTCCCTCTTCACATTATCCTGGGATGTTGCCTCATCCTTATGCAACTCCCCAGTACCGCCTTCTACGACTCCATCTGAACTTAAAACACTGCCAATGGTTCCCAGAAAACACTTCACATCCATTTTTAAACCCAGCTCTTTTACATACTCTCCGTCAAATTGTGCCTTCACAGGGATCTCAAGTTCATCACGGCCATTAATTTGCGCCCATCCAGTCAAACCTGGGACAAGGTCATTGGCTCCATATTTGTCTCTTTCTTCCACTAAATCGTCCTGATTCCACAAAGCTGGACGCGGCCCACAAATGGTCATCTTTCCGGAAAAAATCTGAAAAAGCTGTGGCAATTCATCCAATGAAGTTTTTCTCAATACCTTTCCCACTCTCGTGATATATTGGTCTGGATCACTCAACATATGTGTAGGCATGTCTTTGGGCGTATCTGTCTGCATGGTTCGAAATTTCAAAATATAAAAAAATTCTTTATTTTTTCCAACCCGTTTTTGCTTAAAAAGAATCGGTCCAGGAGAATCCAACTTAATTGCAATTGCTATTCCTAACAACAGGGGACTTAGCATTACAATTACGACACTGCTTAAAACAATATCCATTCCTCTCTTTATCCGTAAATACTTTCTTTGTTCCTCTGTTAGCGTATACCTTTTTTCACCTTGACATCCTGCCATACTTGCTCTCCCATTCTACATTCAATCCATACTTTTTACAAATTCATTCTCCCTCATTGGGCACGCAAAGCTATCTATTGCCACATTTCTCTTATTATCGTACATATTCTCTTCAAATCTATGTCTTCTATTTTACTGTCACTTGGCAGACACACACCATTTTCAAAAATATGCCCGCAAACACTGTTATCCGCTCCTGTTTCTTCATCTATCACATAACGTTCTTCTATTGTGGAAATAAAATCATATCCTGCAAATACTGGCTGTAGATGCAATGGTTTCCAAATAGGGCGGCTTTCTACATCTTCTCTTTCTAATGCCTGCATAATGTCTATTGGCTTTATTTTACACACTTCATCCAGCAAAATAGATGTAAGCCAACAATTACTCCTACCGCCTTCCACCATAGGCATAAAATGAATCCCAGGCAAATCCCCCAGATGTTCCTGGTAATACGCATAGATGTAACGTTTTTTCTCTACACGCCTGGCCAACACTTTTAGCTGTCCTCTGCCAATCCCGGCAGCAATATTGCTCATACGATAATTATACCCTATTTCCGTATGTTGATACCAAGGTACTGGCTCCCGTGCCTGGGTGGACCAATAACGCACTTTCGCTGCTTTTTCTTCTGCATTTTCGGAATTGACCAGCAACATTCCTCCCCCGGAACTGGTGATAATCTTATTTCCATTAAAACTAATAATCCCATATTCTCCAAAAGTTCCTGTATGCTTTCCATGATAGGCACTTCCAAGGCTCTCTGCCGCATCCTCAATCAGTGGAACCTGATATCTTTTACAGATGTCTGCAATCTCCTCTATATGTGCACACATCCCGTATAAATGCACTACTATTACGGCCTTCGGCTTCTTCCCAGCCTTCTCATATTTCCCAAATGCTAGTTTCAATGCCTCTGGACTCATATTCCAACTATCCATATCACTGTCAATAAATACTGGGATTGCACCTTCATAGATAATGGGATTCGCTGTGGCAGAAAATGTCAGGGACTGGCAGAAAACCACATCCCCTTTCCTTACCCCTGCCGCTTTTAAAGCCATATGTATGGCAGACGTTCCAGAAGAAAGTGCTACTGCCTTTTTAGCTCCCGTAATTTCTATGATACCATTCTCAAACTCAGTTACATTTTCCCCAAGGGCTGCTATCATATTGAGATCAAATGCTTCTTTCACGTATTTCCTCTCGTATCCTTCTTCACTCATATGCGGTGAAGACAACGAAATGTGCTGTTTCATTCTTTCCTCCTGTAACGCAAATACTCTATCAACTTATACATTGCTTTTTATTTTACTACAGTTTTCCAATAATTGCAAATAAAAATCAAATCCTATCTAAAATACAACAGGCCTTTGGAATTATTTCCAAAAGCCCTATTGAAATTCACACACCCAATTATCTCATTCTTCATAAATCCATCAGTACACCATAAACTTTCTTACCTTACTAATCCTAAACCTTGAATTATCATTCTTCCTCATAAAAAAAGTAAGGATATTCATCAACCGCACACTATTCACCTGCTCTCCTATATACAGGCGGTATACGGCTGCACCTGTCTCTTCAACTGTGCTGATTTTCTCATACTCCAAGCCTTCCATTCCGTCCATCAGCTCCTCAAGCTCTTCTTCATTCTGTAGATTATAAAATGATAACACTTTCTCTGCTCTCATGATACCACCCCTTTCCTTTTATCTTTTGTATGATCACATTTCTTATCAACATCTAAAGTGTAATATCTTCAACATTCACACCTAAAGATGACAGTTTCGCCACTGTCAACTTAATCGCATAATCAAGTTCTTTATTATCCTGATTCCCATTTGACTTCTTGATACGTTGCAATTCTGCGTACCTGTCAATCGTAATTGTAATCAACTCTTTCTCCGACATACTCTGTACCATCCTTCCACCGCCTTTTACCGACATAATAATTTGCACAATTATTGTATTCTATTGCTATTATAACGAATTTCATAAACAGTGTAAAGCATATTAAAAACATTTACGTATAGGTTTTATTGCAGCAAAGTTAAATTCCAAATAGAAACACTCATTGAGGATGGTAAGTATGCACAATCTCCTTCACCCACTTGCGGATATCCGTCGGTTCTTCCACTACATAATCTTTAAGATTTTCAAGCTGCATCATGAAATGTTCCTCATCCAATTTTATTGGCTTTCCAATGTGTATCAGCTTATTGGCTGTATCCTGCAGCCCTTCCTCATGCATCAGCATCTCCTCATAAAGCTTTTCCCCAGGACGCAGGCCGGTATAAACAATCTGGATATCCTCTCCCGGTTTATGCCCGGACAAAAGAATCAGGTTCCGTGCAAGGTCGGCAATCTTTACTGGCTCTCCCATGTCAAGGACAAAAATTTCCCCTCCTTTGGCATAGGCTCCCGCCTGGAGCACAAGTGACACTGCTTCCGGGATTGTCATAAAATAACGGATAATATCAGGATGGGTCACGGTGACCGGGCCGCCCTTCTCAATCTGCTTTTTAAACAGGGGGATTACACTTCCATTGCTCCCCAGCACATTTCCAAAACGAACTGCTACAAATTCTGTCCTCGACCGGTTATTATAGGTCTGTATAATCATTTCACAGATCCGCTTGGTTGCCCCCATAATATTAGTAGGGTTCACCGCTTTATCCGTAGAGATCATAACAAAACGCTTTACTTTCCATTTATCTGCTGCCTGCACTACCTTCCAGGTGCCGAGCACGTTATTCTTCACCGCCTCATTGGGACTGTCTTCCATCAACGGCACATGCTTATGGGCTGCTGCATGATATACAATATCTGGACGGTAGGTTTCGAAAATCATGTCCATGCGTTTTGTATTTCGGACAGAAGCAATTAAAACCACCAGGTTTAATTCCGGGAACTTATTCTTTAATTCATTCTGGATATCGTAAGTGGTATTTTCATAGATATCCACAATTACCAGCATTTTGGGATTGTGCTCTGCCACCTGCCGACAGATTTCACTTCCGATGGAACCTCCGCCTCCAGTGACCAAAACAATTTTCCCGGATACATAATCCATGATGGCAGACAAGTCCACCTTTACAGGCTCCCGGCCCAGCAGGTCATTTACATCTACCTCTTTCAATTTACTGATGCCGACTTCTCCATTTACAAGCTGATACACTCCTGGCAGACGTTTCAAATCACATCCAGTCTCTTTGCAGACATCCAAGACAGCCTTGATCTCCTTTGCCGGAGCGGAAGGCATGGCAATAATGATCTCATCAATCCGGTATCGCTTCACCAGCTCTGGTATGTTCTGCCGGTTCCCCATAACTTTTACCCCATGGAGATAACTGCCTTCTTTAGATTTATCATCATCTACGATGCATACCACCTGCTTGCTGACATGGTTGCTGTTTCTGATCTCCTTCACCAGCAAATTCCCTGCTGCCCCGGCTCCCACAATCATCACCCGGGAGGTTGACGCCCCGCTTTCCTGGCGCTTGATCAGTGTCCGGATGCCACGGTAGGAAAAACGGCTTAAGAACACCAGAATCCATAAAGCCACGCCATACAGAATGTAATAGCTCCTTGGCATATGCACCTCAAATAATACCATCACGGCCATTTGAGTCAACGCAGACAAGCCGCATGCAAAGGTAATATTGATCAGTTCCGGCGCTCCGGCAAAGGTCCACAAACTGCTGTAAAGCCGGAAGCAATAGAAAATAACTACAGTTGCCATCATTATAACTGGAATATACTGCAGGCTCCTGACCACATATTCTCGCGGAATTTCGTAATATTTTCCTTCAAACCGGATAAATAGTGCCAAAAGCCCGGCTGCCACAATGGCAATCATATCGTAAATAAGCAAAATCACTCTTTTTATGATTAGCTGATAATCTTTCATTTTCTGTTCCATACTTTCACCTTTTTATAAATTTTATCCTATGCAGACTATGCTTTTTACATTTTACTGCAATTTTTCCTAAAATGCAAATCCTAAAATGCCAAACATTTAAATCCTAATTTCCTTTTCCCATATCTTTCTCTTGTGAGACAAATAATATCCCAACTATACGTAGTAAACTTCCCATGATGCTCAATCTGCCGTTTGGCGGGCAGCATGACCATCCTGCTATGAAAATCGAAGACTTTCATAAGTAAACCAGGCTCACATATATTTCCTTACCCCATTCCAGGCATACTGGATAAAGTACCAACAAGACTTCATCCATCCATACCCTAGATAACGGTATACCCCATAATGCATCCTTGCCGATTTTAGTTTATTTCTAGACTTCCCGCCTTCACTTAATCGGCTCTTCAGCAACGGCTCATTGATGCCATACACCCTCTTATATTTCTGCAGAATCCGAAGCCACAGGATATAGTCTTCATGTAGTTCGTCATGACACATATAAAACTCCCTTATCACCTGGGTCTTTGCCAGAACAGACGAGCAGGGAATGCTATTGGTACGAAGAAGCATATCATAAGTGATTTCCAGCGGTATCCCTATCCTTTTGTTCCGCTCTGTTCCATCCGGGTTCATCAGCACTCTTCCTGTGCCGCACAAAACGGCATCCGTCCTTTCCATCAGCTCCACCTGCTTTTTGAGCTTATCCAGGCTCCACCAATCATCTGCATCTAAAAAAGCAAGATATTTCCCATTAGCTTTGCGGATTCCAATATTCCGGCTCTCTGCTGCTCCCTGGTTGTTTTCATTCTCAATATAAATCAATGTAAAACTGCCCACAGAACCAGAATTATCCTGTTCCAAGCTCTGGGCTGCTTTTTGTACCGCATCCCTAGTATGATCTGAAGAGGCATCGTTTATCACGATTAATTCTACTGTAAATCCGCCTTCCTGTTTAAAGACAGACTCTATCGCCTGCCCAATATATTTTTCTGAATTATATGCCGGCATAATCACTGAAATCAACGGATAATCCTCTCTCTCCACTTTTACACCTTCCCCCTCTCGGTAAACCAATAGCCTGCCATCAAATAATAGCAAATCCACAAAGGATGCCCAAAGGCAGCAAACTCCAAATTTCCATATATACAAAATCCGGTGAAAAGAATGCCAATCATCAACAGCCAAAAATCGGCATCAATATCTTTCCCCTTTTCTTTTTTCCTTAGATAAATGCTGATCCCTTTTCCCAAAAAGCAGATTTGGAATATCACATATGGAAGCAGCAAAAACAATCCATACTTATAAGCAGTATAAATATACCCACTATCAGGCACAGCATAGGACCGAAACACTTTTAATTTATTATTCTTATTTCCAAATAAATTCCACCTGCGGATATAATTTCTTTGTACAACGTTTATTTCGTTATCCTCATCCTGTTTGACGCCATCCATAGATCCCGGCTCCAACTCATTGAGCGCTTCTTTCATCTCATCATCTAATCCAGTTGCCAGCACTTCACTTTCATATACCACATCCATTTCTAAAAATACTGGCAGATTCTTCGTGGAGACATGAACCACACATACCAGAAGAAACGCTATCATACTTCCCTTTAAAAGATAAGCAAGAACCTTGCATATTTCTTTGAAGGGCATTGACAATAAAAATAACTGCCGTATTGCAAATAAACCAATTATGAGGAAGGCTGTGGTACTGCCCATGAGATTTTCGGAACGTAAAACAAAATAAAAAGCAGCTGCTCCTCCGCTGATATGCATCCCATAGTTCCTGGAAAATCTTTTTCCAGCCGCACTTTTTCTGATATCCTTATCCAGCCGAAGCAAAAATACACTTAGCATCAGAACAGCATACATGGCAAATTCCTCTGAATTGGGGAAGATTCCATTATAATGAATCCCAGGATATTTAGCTCGAAATAGCATGCAATATGCCACGGCCGCCCAAAAGGTTTTTTCCAACGCATCCAGCATATTATATATCATTTCTTCTCTTTTTTCCATATTTTCCCATGCAAGCAGGAAATAGCCGCCAAAAAGCATAGAAAACCCTATCATTCCAATATCTTTTTTTACAAAAAAATCTGAAATTGCTATTCCAGACCACAAACATATCCATGAAATTGCCAAAGGGCTTTTCCATGCTACTTGCTTCAGAGGCTTCTCCCAGGAAAACATGCCAATGGTAAGAAGTAAAACCAAACATACTGCCCCATGAAATCTGTAATACTCTTTGTCCCCGCTCCAATTTAATACATTTCCCGTTACCATCCAAAAAAACAGCAAGCCAAAAAGGAACACCCGCATGGCGCTTTTTTCTTTCTTTCCTAACCTTCCGGCAAGCTTTTCCCCCGCTTTTTCAAAAAATACCTGGTAAATATATTGCAGGATTTCCACAAAAGAAGTATAAAATCCCTCTATTTTCTGCTGAATTTTTAATTTTAACGCAAATTTTTCTCCAAATGAAAGAAAAAGCCAAAACACCACAAGAAAACCTGCAAACGCTGTTCCAAAAATTTTCAAGAAACGCTTACTGGTGTATCCAGAAGCTTTTTCTCTGATCTGCATCGATTGGATGGAGAAGGACTGTCCCTTGGCATCCAGAATCCGAATTCCCATTCGGTACATCGCTGTCGTTTCCTGCAATAAGATGATATTTTCTCCTTCGTGCAGGAAAATGGGCTGTTCCAACACCTTCCGGTTTCCTTTATTGTAATAATTAAGACGGCTCTCCATCTCTGGCAGGCTCATCTCCGATATATTAAGATACAGGTAGCCCCAGGCTCTTTCCTTTCCATCCAGCATATATTTTTTCAGGGCATGGTCATTTTGCAGGCAGTATTCCTGGGAAACTTCATCATAGAGCCATCCCTTGGAAGGCTGCTTTAATGTCTGTTGGGAAAAATCATAGACGCTGCCTGCGTCTAAAAAATCCCAAACATTAATGCTGTCGCCGATATACATCATAGTTGCCATTATACTTAACAAAAATCCAAAAAATAAGCCTGCAAATATTTTTATGGCAAACGTTTTCTTTTCTACGTTTTTATTTTCTACTCTTTTCTCCATTCTGTCTTTTCCTCAAAAAGAATGCCTGCTGTAAGATATAGCACAAACCATGCCACGTGGCGAAATGGTAATTCCAAGATATCCAAAAGCATAAATGGAAATACAACTAAAATCAGCAGCATCGGAAATACCGCATATCTTCTTTGCCCTCGGTAATATTTAAAATATCGGTATCCATATAATCCATAATAAGCCAAATAGAACAGGTACGGGATTACGCTCAATACGCCATATCGATAAGCAATGCCTAGAAAATCATTGTGGGCGCTCCTCTGTTTTTCATTGACTACCGCCTTTGATTTATGTCCCCAGAAATTCATCTGCCTAAGATACGCCTTCCAATATATAATTCTTTCAGAAGTAAACTCGTTGAAGGATTTTGATTCAAAAATCCTCTGCAAAAATTTATTATTATGGAAATCCGCCGCCTCCACCTGCAATGTAAAAATATCCCCCCGCCTGTCCAGCCTTTCATTGCCTAATACATCCTCCTGGTTCTCCTGCAAATTAAAAGTATTAATCCCTATATGCCCCAAAAACATTCCAGCAATGATAAACGCCATAATGACAAACCGACGTAATACCCGCCTTCCTTTCTTTTCAGAATCTTTGCTACGTAACAAAATATACCCAGAAACCAATGTTGCAAGGACGAGGCCGCTTGCTACAGACCGGCACTGGGTTTTCCAAATCATACAGGCAGAGAAGCCAAATCCTGCTGCAGGAATACATTTCGAAAAAAATGTCCTTTTCGTCTCGTCGAGAAGCTCCGTTAAAAACACACAGCTGGAAACGGAAAGATATAGTGCCAGAGGATTCGGATTTAGAAAATCTCCCTGATAGGCATAGCCTGTCTGTTCTGGAAAAAAGAAACAGAAGTAAGTCATGGAAAGCCAAAATTCCCCTTTGATTGCAAAACATAGATCCTGAACCATCTCCTCCGGTCTCTCCATATTGCCCCAAATGAAAAAGAAAAACCCAAAGACAATCAGATAAATCACCCCAAAATCCACGTTTTTCGGAACGATTAAAAAAGATATCACCATACATCCCACTAGGCAAAACCAACTTGATGCCAGAGGATGATTCCAATTCCGCATCTTTCTTTGTTTCTCCAATGATATCAATGCTATTGCCAGCAAAACAATACAACATATTTTTATGTTCCTGCTGAATATGGCTTGAGAAATATTAGCCCTCTCGCCATAATTTATAGTGACAATCACAAAGAAAAACAACACTCTGCGCCAAAAATGAACCATTTTAGATGTAAGAGGCCTCCAATTGATCTTATGCGTGATTTTTAAAAAGATTTTTTGCAAAGGTTCCTGGAGCATCACGGCAGATAACCTTATCTCTCTTTTTCTCACCATCCATCTAATCAAAAATAAAATGCTGGCACAGCACAAAAAAAACAGCAGACTGATACACGCAAATCTCCGGCCGTTCCATACGGACAAATTTTCTCTATATTGCACTGTTTTTACATTATAGGCCATTCCCTGCTTCTGGTACATTCTCATATAAAGAATGGTCGCCGTTTTATCTGTAATCTCCAGAACAGTTTCCCCTTCCTGCAGCCGTATAGGAATCTCATCCACCAGTTTTTCGCCAGAGTAGAACTGGAAGAAAACATCCAGATATTCCTGGCTTATGCCAGCTAAATTTATAATAACATAATTATAGCCTTCCAATTTTTTCGGAAGTATCCAGTATTGGCAGGCTTCTGCTTCCTGTATCTTTAGTTTCCCTGATTCATTATCATATATAATACCTGTTCCCGAAGAGAGGTTATAAGTAAACTCCTCATAAACATTCCCCACATCATAAAAAGCCTCAAAACTACAGGATTTGCTTAGATACATACCAGAAAAAGCCATGCCCATAATAATTGATGCCAATACTATGGCAATGATACCCTGCTTCTGTCTTCCTGTTTTGTCCATAAAATTTTCCTATCTTACGTTTTTCAGATTACATGACCCACATCATTTCCGAACCGCTGTTACCTGTCCCTGCTCAATCCCTTCCGTATTCTCCTTCTGGAAAATAATCTTAAAGGTCATCAGCATCAGCTTTATATCCTGCCAGAAAGAGTAGGACTCAATATAGGTCAGATCCAGCTTTAATTTGTCGTATGGGGTAGTGTTATACTTCCCATATACCTGCGCATATCCAGTCAGGCCGGCTTTCACCTTCAAACGGAAACTAAATTCCGGTATGATCGCCTCATACTCTTTGGCGATGCTCTCCCGCTCCGGCCTTGGCCCCACGAAAGACATCTCGCCTTTGAGAATATTAAAAATCTGGGGCAGTTCGTCAAAATGGGTCCGGCGGATAATCCTGCCTACCGGGGTGATGCGGTCATCATTTTTTTTTGCAAGCTGAGCCCCTTCCCGTTCCGAGTCCATCCGCATACTGCGGAATTTTATGATACGGAATACTTCGCCGTTTCTGGTAAGCCGCTCCTGGGTGTAGAACACAGGTCCTTTATCATACAATTTAATGCTTGCCCCAATCAGCAGCAAAATCGGGGAGGAAACCACAATTGCCACCACAGACAGAACAATATCCATGGCACGCTTCACAAACCGCTGTTCAATGGTCAATCCACGGTTTCTGGATAGCATCAGTGGAGAATCGAAAAGATGAATCCGCTCTGTACCCGTCAGGATAATATCTGAAATTTTGGGCGTAATATAAGTCCTCTTATTTTGGTCAAAACAAAACTTTAAAATCGGATTGCGCATACTTGTGGGCAAGTCGCAAAGCACCACCGCCTCATACTCCAGGATTCTTGTATATAATTCCTCATACCCCACATATACGCTGGCTGTGGCGCAGACATTGTACTTATCCTTCCGTGAATTGATTTTCTCTATCAAATCATCTGGTGAATTCTTTCCGTAAATGACAATCATTTTCCTGGGCGGGTACAGTCTGGTGTAAACAAAACGAACCAGATATACCCCTGGAAGTATCACCAGATACTCGGCACATGTCAAAACTATCATAGGATGCACGGGCATATAATCATTGGCGACCAGGCAGACCTGCAGATAGCCAACCACATTGGCACAGAAAATCGAAAGGATCTGCGACAGGCAGATATCCGTAATCCGCAGATACCCAATCCGATAACCTCCAAACGTCCTGGCAAAAAAATACATAATCAACGTATAGATGCCTATAACCGCCCAGTTCCCCTTGTTCCATGGGCGGTTTGCCCTCTCAAGCATCGGGTAATATATGTTATACCAGGTATAGGCAAACATCAGCGCTTCCATTGCCAGCATAATGTAATTTGCAGTCAAATTCAATAAATGCTTATACTGTTCTCTTTTTCTCATACCCTGTCCTTTGCTCTGGCCGCAGTCTCTTTCACACTTCTCTTTTTATCAGCCTGCGCACCTTCTTTTTCATCTGTCCTTTCCAATTTACTTTATCCATCAGCATTTTTATTTTATCCACCAGCATTGCCGCAGCCTCTTCCTCCAAAATGCTGATTTGGTAAGAAATATCTATCTGAAGTTTCCCCTTGGGGATTTCTTCTATTATAATCTTTGGGTCGGAATTGTCAAACAAAAAACAATTTTTTTCTACCTCAAATCCGGTAGTAATATATGTTACAGGCATCCTTCTGACGGCATCTTTTCTGCTTTGGCAATTGGTATGCATGGGCTTTGCTGCATCTTTGCCGTCTTGGCCATCCACATCCTGCTCATTCTCTCCCTGGCTGATTTCCACTCTCCAGCGAAGCTTCACATCCTTTAGCATGCAAGGGCTGAATGCCGGGTCAATGCAGATTCTCACCGCTCCCTCTGGAACCGGAACCTTACAGGATACTTTTCCTTCGTACCCCTGGTCGATAAAAAAGGATTGCTCTTCCGAAAAGCCATGTCCATCATCCACATACACCTGCATCCTTCTCTTATCTGCCTCTGTTAAAATCTCCCCTAATGGCAAAGCTTTTTTGCCCATTATGGAGTATAATTCCCGGACCGGTACATAGGAGCCTGTAATATAATTCTGGAAATTGCGTTCCATCATTCGGAAAACTTTTCTCTTTGCTCCTTCTATCCCATATTCTTTATAGAAATTATAATCTTCTTTTAACTTTTTTCTGTTGCCGGATGCCTCCAGATAATAGTGGAGCGCCCGGTAAACAATGTAGTCCACAGGCACTGGAAAGAAAAAAGTCCATTCATAGTCCAGCACATGCCAGTTTCCATCCTCCGTCAGCAGTATATTGGAAAAAATCAGGTCGATATCAGCCATTGGGAAGGAGGGTTCCGATTCCGTCAAAGATATCTCACCAAACACCTGCTGAAATTCCGGCGTCATAGAAAATTCCTGCGTTGGGGAAGCTTCCTTGATTCTATCAATCCCCTGGCGCAATAATTCTGCCGCCGCTTCTTCCTCTCCCTGTTCCAGCAGCTTGTCCAGCTTTTCTTCCAGCGTCACGCCTTCCAGATATTCAAAGAAAATCTTATCCCCTTCCAGTTTACACTGGTTCACCAAAAACAAGCCCTTTTCCTGCCAAAGGTTTTCCAGCCTGGCTCTCGCTTCTGGGATAGCTGCAATATGTTCCCGGCCTTCTCTATATTCTGCCTCCTTATATAACAGTCTTCCCATTTCCCCTTTCTCAATACAGGATCCGGTGGATATTTCCTCGTCTGCATTAGATAGTTTCACAGGAATCTTCTCGTTTTCCAGGCAGCCATTCCCAGCAGTCCCTTTATTTTCTATACAAGTCCGGAAGGAAAACTCCGGCGCCCGTCCGGCAGAATATTTTGTATAAACCACTGGATTATCTAAATTCTGCAGCCTGCCCTCTTTTCCTTCCTCTTCCTTAACAATCTCTATAAAAAAGGAATTACTGTAAAGTGGAAACAGGCCGCTTTCTAAAATCTGGTCAAATACCTTTCCCTCATCCATCAGCATCAGCCGTCTCCGGTCAAAATTACAGAGATTCCGGTTTAATTCCCCTGGCTTTGGCAGATATTCGTCGGAAAAAATCATAAAAGGAAATTTATAATCGGGATAAGGATAATAAAACTTATAATTACGGCATCCGCACTCTTTAAGGATTTTTTCTAACTCCGGTTTCGTAAAGGTACGCACTCCTGCCTTTTGCTGGTATCCTTCCAACCCTTCAAAAAAATTTCCGGTGTGATCCTCTGTACATCCAGCCCAATACTTTAATCCAAATTTATTTTCTATGGCAATCAACAGCCTGCCGCCTGGTTTCAGATGTTTTAAAATCGTAGCAAGAAACTCATGATAGGGCTTTCTGCCCCCGATGTATCCCTGCCCATACTCAAATACCCCGATCAATGTGGCATAGTCAAAATCATTCTCCAGGCCCTTTTCAATATCCTGGAAGTTGCCCACAAAGATTTCAATATTGCCCTTGTTCTGATTGCGTACGCCATTGATCCTGCTGCGCTTCATGGAAAGATCCACGCAGGTGACGGAGCCTGCCGAAGCAGCCACCCCTGTGATGGCTCCGCACCCGGAACCGATTTCCAAAACCTTTGTCCCGGTCTGAAAGGGATACCAGCTTAGAATATTTTCCCTCTCATGGGACAGATGGTACATTACTGCCCAATCCTGTTCCTTTGCAATCACCTGATTGTACTCTTTTTCTGGATATTTTTCCACCAGTTCCAGAATCCGGTCTTCGATTGCTCCGTCACTGTATAAGTCTTTGCCTTTATAATACGTATCGTTGAGAATCACATTTCCGATTTTTTCCATAATTGCTTGCCGTCCTTTCCTCCTGCCTAAAACCTCCCTGCCAATCTCCCAGGATTTAGGAACTGTGCAGAAATAAATTTACCATCCTGCTTGTCTATTGTTCCGATAGTACGGAACAAAAATCCGTTCCTTATCCTTTTTTCACGTCGGGCTCAGGCACATAAAGCAGCTTTCTATCCCAGCACAACCTTAGATTCCATATCAAAATATCCCACCGTATTTTTCCCTGAAATCACCGTCAGGCTGCACACATCATACAAGCGGTGATGCACCTGGAACGTCTCTTTCTTATACCCGGTGCACCCGAAAGACAACAGATATTCCCCACCCTGCAGGGTCATCCGCTGGGTAAAGCTCACTTCCTGGATATCCCCTGCACGCTTGGGCTCTGGAATCTGCTTTTCCAGCATGGTGTTGGTTCCTGTAATCTCAATCCCCATCAGGTTTTTCAAAGTAAAAGCAAAAATCGGCTCTGCCACATCCTCCTGGAACAGCACTTTCATTTTGATGGTACAGGTTTCTCCTTTGTCAATAACATTGGTAATCTTACCTGTCTTGTCCACCACTGCAAAATCAATAATCTCTGCTTTTTTATCTCCATACTCCAAGGTCTCCGGGTTGACAGAAATAGAATCCCTCCATTTCTTCCCATCAGATTCCGGGTTCCAGAGAGAAGTGTTTTCCTGCCGCTTTGCCTCCTCCTGCTCAACCAAAGCCATCTTGTACCGGTCCACAGCCTCCTTGGGCGTTCCCTCCATCACCTTCACTCCCTTATTCAAAAGGACTGCCCGGTCACAATATTTGGTAATGCTGCTTAATTCATGGCTTACAAAAAGAATCGTCTTTCCAAGCTCCTTGAATTCCTCAAATTTCCGGTAGCATTTGGACTGGAAAAATACGTCTCCCACGGACAAGGCTTCATCCACAATCAGGATTTCCGGCTCAATATTGATTGCCACTGCAAAGGCAAGCCGCACAAACATACCGCTGGAATACGTCTTGACCGGCTGATGGACAAATTCACCGATATCAGCAAATTCCAGGATTGCATCCATCTTTTTCCCAATCTCTTCCCTGGAAAATCCCATCATCGTTCCCTGCAGATATACGTTCTCAACGCCTGTATACTCCATATTAAATCCAGCGCCAAGCTCCAGCAAGGCGGAAATCCTGCCGTCCACCTCCACTTCCCCTTTGGTCTGGCGGATTACTCCTGTGATGATTTTTAAAAGGGTCGATTTGCCGGAGCCGTTTGTCCCGATAATTCCCACGGTTTCCCCCTTTTTTATATCCAGCGTAATGTCCTTAAGGGCTGCATGTTCCCTGTAATTCTGCTTCCTGGAAAGCCCCAGCGCATCCTTGAGCCGGGCAGCAGGGGCATCATAGAGCTTATATATTTTACTGACATGGTTCACTTTAATCGCTGTCTTTGGCATAATTCTATTCCTCGTTTCACTACACTGATCGTCTATAACACATCCGCAAAATGCACCTTTAACCGTTTAAATACCCCTACGCCCAACATGCAGGCGAAAAAGGTAAATACCCAGAAATAAACCGTAAGCCCAGGGCGTTCCCAGAACCACGCCTTATCGATAAAGGCCTCCCGGTATCCCGTTACAATATAATAGAGAGGATTGCATTTTAAAAGGATAAGGGCAAAACCTGGTATCTTTGCCTTCATGTCGTCAATATTCCACATGATGGGAGTTGCCCAGACGCCAATCTGCAAGGCTATGTTTACAATCTGGCGGACATCCGGGAAAAACACGGATACCGCGCTGGTGAGATAACTCATTCCCAGAGCCAGCAGTAAAACCCCTGCGCTGTAGTATAGAGCCTGTAAAACATAAAGGTCTGGCGGATACCCATAAATGAAAAATAAAAGCATCGTAACCGCTACAAAAAACACATGCACGAAGATAGAAGAAAACACCTTTACCACTGGAAGGATATCAATATGGAACACAACCTTCTTCACCAGATAATTGTACTCCACCAGCACAGAGGTCCCCGCGCTGATGCAATCGGAAAAGAAAAACCAAGGCACAATCCCGGCTACCAGCCACAGCACATAGGGCAGGGGCAGTTCTCCCCGTATGGAAGCGCGCATGCCGATTGCCTTGTCAAATACAAACCAATAAATCAAAACCGTGACCACTGGCTGGACGAAGGCCCATATGGTTCCCAAATAAGAGCCTGCAAACTTTGTTTTAAAATCATTTTTCGCCAGGCTTTTTATCAACTGGCGGTTTTCTATTATCTCTGTAATGATATTTCCTGATCTCTGATTCATATACAATTAATATTCCTTTTCTTTCTGCGATTATGTTTTTATAAGTATATCATCTTTCCCCAAAATAAGCAAATTTTCCCATATTTATAAAAAATTATGAAATTCTTAACAATTCCATGTGAAATCTTCCATTGTTTTTTTTCTCCAATTGTGATACCTTTATTATTAATTCATCATTTATTTTTTAATTATTGTATGGGAGGTCTTAATCTTGAAAAAAACATTAAAAAAAATTAATTCACTGCTGCTGGCATGCGCCATCCTGTTGGCCGGGATGCTGATTGTTCCTCAGGCTGGAAGCTCTGCAAAAGCTGCGGCCAAATATTACCTGCCCAATTCCTACCGGAAGATGGTATTTTACAGCGCAGCGGATGATTTGCCAGCCACATACGTGACATTAAAGGTTTACCAGAAAGGCTCTGCAAGAAAGCCTAAGGCCTCTTCCATCAAATCCTTAGCCAGCAGCGATTCATCCATTGCAAGGCCCTACATTGACAGATACGGCGATATCCGGGTCTACTTTTTTAAAAAGGCCGGGTCTGCCACAATCTCCTTTCGGATTGGGGCACAGACTTTGAGATCTAAAATTACCGTGAAGGAATACAGCAATCCTTTGAGCAGGTTCAAAATCGGCAGGAAAAATTTTCTTTCCCGGTTTTCCTCCTCCACGGAATATAACTACTTTCATGAGGATGCTATAAATAACCAAAATGTTTCCATCAAAGCCGCCAAGGGCTGGAAGATTTCTTCCATGAAAATGAAATACGGTTCTGGAACCTTTGAGATAGGTTCCTGCAGCAAATCCTCTTTTTCCAAAAGGGTGACCTTTGCTGGGAACGCAGATTATATTACACTGACCATGTATCATGCAAAAACAAAATCATATGTTACACTGACTTTAAACTGTATAAAAGAATAAAAGCTGCTTTTGGCAGCTTTTTATTCTTTTATTGGCACTTAATACTTCATAAAAACATTGCAAATCCCTGGCAAAGCTGCCTTTTTTAAGAATGCCATCCCACATGCTATTTCCGCACAGTAACCGCTTTCTTCTTACTCCAGGCACCATACACCTTGCTTCCTTTGGAATCCTTCTTATAAGCCCTTACCTGGATATAATACCTTTTATTCTTTTTCAGCTTGCTCAAAGTCTTATTGACAGATGTACTGCTAACGCTCTTTGCCGATTTCATTTTAGAATTCGCGGCATAACGGATTTGATAGCCTTTTGCGCCGGTTGCTTTATTGATATTGACTTTTATCTTTTTCCCGGAAACATTGGTAAGCTTTTTGATGGATGCCTTTCCTACGCTGACTTTCTTCCATTTTGCGTAAAGGGTCATGTCTTTTGTAACCGCCTGGCCGAAATTCCATTTTTTGGTATACTTGGTGCTGGTATACCATCCTTCAAAGGTATATTTGCTTCGTTTGGGGCTGCTTGGCTTCTTTACCGTTTTACCGGAAATAACTTTTTTGGATGATATAGTCCCATAACCTCTGGTATTAAATTTCACGGTATATGTCTTTTTCTTCAATGTAGCAGAAGCGACCGGACTGTCCCACATGGTATCGCATACCGCAATGGCTTTTACCGTAGTACCATGCTCTACCTCAAAGGCGCCTGTATAACGGAAGCTTCTGGATGATGCAGAAGAAGGCTCCATGCCATCTAACGTATAATAAATATCTGCACCCGGCGTAGATACGCTCAACGTAACCCCGATTCCTTCCGCAGTCTCCCATTTGAAAATCTTTGGCGCCGCAGCCTTTGCCGCGGGTGTCCCTATGGTTCCAATAGAAGTTACCGTTGCCCCGGAATCCTGGGTAGCTGCCGGCATCACTCCCTGGTAGAAAGGTTCCGGCTGATGGTAGCTGTTTTGATCCAGCTCCCCGGTAATCTTGGACGTACTGCGGTTAAAATATTGATATACCATTTCCCCATATGCTGCCCCATCCGTATCATCCCAGGTACAGTCAATATGATACCAGGAATCATTCAGGCAGACCATGTTCCATGCATGAGCATAGCTGGTGAGGCTTATGGCATCCACCCCTGCGCCGTTCATTAAAATCGTGAATGCCTTGGTATATCCGGCGCATACGGTATAATTTTCGCAGAATACGCTGTAAGCACTTTGATGATAGATGGTATGAGGATTGTTGGTCTGGTAATCATGGTCATAAAATACCTTCTCGCAAATCAGGTCATGGGCAATCTTCGCCTTTTCCACAGCAGTTTTCCCTGCTTTCACCTGTGACACCATGGCGTCAATCTGTGCCTTCATCTTTGCGGTTTCCGCCGCCCTGGCGCTGCCATTGGCAAATGCATCATAAATGATAGGGAACATTGCACTCTCACTGAGCAGACAGCCGTTTCCCAGAAAATAATACTGGGGATTGGAATAATTAAACATCAAAAACAAGTCTTCCGCCCGGCTTCGTGTCAAATTAAAGTATGTATAACTGGGTCCTTTCCCTGTCACATAATAAAGTTCATATCCCCCTGTCTCAGGATCGCGTGCCTTTACAGACCCTGCATTCTCCATCCCGCTCATATATCCCCGGAGCACTTCATCCAATGCATCCCAGAAGTTCCTCTCATTCTGGCTCAGACGATTGTAAATATAGTTCGTAGAATAAACATCCCAGGGAGAATTATATTTCTGGGAGCCTAACACAGCAGAACGGTACATCATTTCCCCGTCTGCTCCCTCTTCCACATCCATGACGCCCAATGATTCAGCGGTTTCCTCCGATATCTCAATCATCTGGGGGCGTTCCAGCCCGCCCATGGGCGGCGTCCATTCTTCGATAGACTGCTGCTGGGGCATGCCTTCTTCCTCAGATACCAGTCCGGATGGCTCTTCCTCCTCTGGCTTCTCCTGGCTGTCCTCATCAAGAATTCTCCTGCTGCCCTCGTCTAATATTTCCTGGCGGCCATCGTCCGAAATTTCCTGGCCAGCGTCATCAAAAGCTTTCTGGCGGCCATCACCCGAAATTTCCTGGCCAGCGTCATCAAAAGCTTCCTGGCGGCCATCGTCCGAAATTTCCTGGCCAGCGTCATCAAAAGCTTCCTGGCTTCCATCCTTTGAATTCCCCTGCCCAGCCTCATCGAAAACCTCCTGGCTGTCAATATCTGCGGCTTCCTTCTGCCCATCTGGTTCCTCTGCGCCATCTTCCAGCTCTTTTGCAGCGATGGTTCCATTACTCATTGACGCCGCAGATGTTTCTACAGAACCCATAGGAAATGCCAGGATTCCTGCCAGGAAAAATGCTAAAATTCTTTTCTTCATTGACACATCCTGCCTTTCTTCTATCCTTCCTCAGTTTCCAACTCCGCTTTTGCTCTTAACATAGGCTTCCAAGCCGCCCCAGACCTTGTCCTTATCCGACATGATTAAGTCTTCTTCTGCCATTCCCTCTGGCATAGGCCATTCTACTCCAATCCTGGGGTCTTTCCACAGAAGCCCGCCCTCATCGTTGGGATGGTAAAAATCTGTCACCTTATAGCAGAACTCTGCATACTCTGAAAGCACCACAAATCCATGGGCAAACCCTTTGGGGATAAAAAACTGCTTTTTATTCTCCGCAGACAGGATTACCCCAAACCATTTTCCGAAGGTCTCGGAGCCCTCCCTCAAATCCACAGCAACGTCAAATACTTCCCCGTTCACCACACGGACCAATTTGTCCTGAGGATAATTAATCTGGAAGTGCAAGCCCCGCAGCACGCCTTTCTTGGAAGCAGACTGGTTATCCTGCACAAAGGTGCAGCCAATGCCAGCTTCTTTAAAATCATTGTAATTATAGGTTTCCATAAAATAGCCCCGTTCATCCCCGAACACTGCCGGCTCAATTACCTTAAGCCCTGCAATCCCATTGCAATTGTCTGTTACTTTAATCTTTCCCATTCTTTTCTCCTTCTTTAGTCCAAATGATTTACTGGCAAGCCATTTGGCAGATAACCATATTTCCCAAATATTTAAAGCCCTTCTGCAATCTCCATCAGATACTGTCCATACTCTGTTTTCAGCAAAGGCTCTGCCAGCCTTTTTAACTGCTCCACATCAATGAATCCCCGTTTATAGGCAATCTCCTCAATGCAGGAAATGTAGAGCCCCTGGCGTTTCTGGAATGCGGATACAAAGTCTGCCGCCGCCAGCAGCATATCATGGTTTCCAGTATCCAGCCAGGCAAATCCCCGGCCTAATGTTTCCACCTTCAAGCTCCCCCTCTGCAGATATGCATTGTTGACGCTGGTAATCTCAATCTCACCCCGGGCGGAAGGCTTCACATTTTTGGCAATCTCCACCACATCATTATCATAGAAATACAATCCGGGTACCGCATAGTTGGATTTGGGATGCTGGGGCTTTTCTTCAATGGAGATGGCTGTCCCGTCCTCTGCAAACTCCACTACGCCGTATTCCCGCGGATTCCTGACATAATACCCAAAAATTGTAGCTCCAGGCTGGCTCTCTGTGCGCTTGGCAGCCTCCAGCAGCACCCTGGAAAAGCTCTGCCCATAAAAGATATTATCCCC
Organism: uncultured Lachnospiraceae bacterium; assembly: GCA_947384285.1. GTDB lineage: Bacteria > Bacillota > Clostridia > Lachnospirales > Lachnospiraceae > Petralouisia. The sequence goes on along the minus strand of CANDGI010000001.1, from coordinate 39,326 downwards.
TAACACCAATGCCACTGCATCTTTTCCAATAAAATCTGCTCCGATAATAAAAGCATCTGCAAGCCCCCGGGGTTCCTCCTGCACGGCATACACAAACTGCATCCCAAGCTGGCTGCCGTCCCCTAACAGGTTTTCAAACACCGGCAGATCCCTGGGCGTGGAAATAATCAATACCTCCCGGATGCCTGCAAGCATCAGCGTTGACAGAGGATAATAAATCATCGGCTTGTCATATACCGGCATAATCTGCTTGGAAATTGCTTTTGTCAATGGATACAATCTGGTGCCGGAACCTCCGGCTAAAATAATTCCTTTCATAGGATTCCTCCACATACATTATTTTTAGCTTATTCTAGCATTTTTTGCATATAGATGCAAGATTTCTGTACAGTATCATGTTTTCCGGTACATCCCCTTAATCCTGGATGATGTATAGCCTGGGACAATTTTTTTCCAGGATGAAGTTCTAAGCAGCCACAGATACTTCTTCGTGTATTTGCTGGCCTTGGATGTATCCATGTATTTGAACGCCAAAAAAGCTTCTTTCCCATAAATCCCCATCCTCAGCCCCTGGGCAATCTCTACGGGATGATCCGTGTAGCTTCTTATAATAAAAGCATCTATCATGGGATTGCAGGCCGCAATATAGTAGCTGTAAACAAGAGCCGCCGCCTGGTTCGCCTGGCCCCAGGTGGAAGAATATCCCTGCTCTGACAGAATAATGCGCACGGAAGACCCATAGGTTTTTTTCATATACTTCGTTAGGACATTTATGTTCTTCATGGTAATATAAGGCGTGCTCACATCATTCGTAATTCCAAACCCTTCCCAGAAATTGGTATAGGTTAAGGGGCTGGAATAGGCATGGTAGGCCAGGTTCCATTTCAATCCGCTCTGTATTTTTTTCAATTGCTTGTTAAAAGCGGCAATGGAATACTTCGTACTGTATCCGCCATGCACTGCGGTATTCCAGTAATTGTCCATACAGATAAATAAATGGGCATTGGAATACTGGCTGCGGACTCCGTAATACAAAGCCCGGAATGCGTAGGCATATGCTTTGAAATAGGCGTTCTCCGAAAGGCGTCCTTTGTAATGCCAGCCTTCTGGGTTATTGATTTCATTTCCCAGGATCCAGTTGGATACATAACATCCCTTCTTGCCGAATATCATGCCAAGATAAGAAAAAATAGCCTCCATTTTTTCCCTGGATGCATTGCTGGTTACATTCCAGCTGTAATATGGCGCCGCCCCTTTCACTCTTGCCTGAGGCGCAATCAAATCTGTGTGCCCCGGCGTCCAGTCCAGCATCACCTGGGCAGTCACCACAATATTCCTCTTATTGCATTCCATTACAATCTGCCGGTAAATATCCATTCCATTAAAATAGTAGGTTTTTCCATTATATTTGTAAGGCACAGTCCCATTATTGCACACCATGGAAACGGTAAAATTCATAAAATTCTGTTTCGCATCACAGGAAAGGACTTCATCTATTGTACTGGAAAACTGGATTCCTTTTTTCGTCTTTCCAGGCTTATACTTTGACTTATTGGATGCTGCCTTCTCTGGGTTTTTCACATAAGCGGTTTTGCTAAGCAGCTTATATTTCCCGCTTTTTTTAACAGCAATCCCAAACATGGAGGTTACATACCCCTGGTTTTCAGAGGTTTTCAGGTTAAACGTAATACTCTTCTTTTTATATGCCTTGGCAGCTGCTTTATAGATTTTCTGGTTCATAGGGTTCATATATACCAGGTAATAGTAATCGTCCGAGCTTGCAATCCGCTTCTTGACGGCAGCCTTTACCGTTACCTTCCCTGTCCCTGTGGCTTTGCAGCTTGTAATTTTCGCAGCGCCTGCTTTGGCTTTCGTGGTACATTTGATCCACTTTGCATAAAGCTTCAGGTTCCCGGTACTTCCTTTTTTTATCTCCCCAATCCTCTTTTTCAAGCTTGATGTTCTATACCATCCGTCAAAATCATAGCCCTTCCGGGTAGGCCTTGGCAGCGTAAAAGAATTATTGGCCGTATATGTCTTCTTTGCATATTTCGACATCTTTCCGCCCCTGGGATAGTATGTAATCGTGTATTTCACAGCCTTCCATTTCGCATATAAAGTTACTGTGGAGCTTTTTTTGGAAGTAAGGCTGCTTACCTTGGCGCCATTGGAATAATTGGTTCCCTTTCCATCCGGCTTCGTATTCCATCCTGCAAAAGTAAATCCTTTTCGTTTAAACTTATTTTTGCTAAGGGCTTTGGCTGTCCCGTAGATATGGCTGCTGTCCGCCATGGCTCCGCTGGTTGCGCCGTTCCCATTATATTTTACCTTATAAGGGTTGCCGGACCACACCGCATAGAGAACCACGGTTCCGCCATTTACATCCGTAAGGGATTTCACCTTTGCCTTATCGGTATAACTGGTTCCTTTTCCATCCGGCCTTGTGTTCCATCCAACAAAAGCATACCCGGTTCTTTTAAATTTATTCTTCGTTAGTGTTTTCGTTCTCCCATATTTCGCCGCCACATCAGCCATATTCCCGGTTCCGCCATTTGCATGAAAACGGATGGTATAATCCCCCCGCCTCCAAGCTGCCGTAAAAGTAATTACCGCTCCGTCCTGGCTGGACAGATTCAGGATAGAAGCGCCGCTCAGATACGTGCGCTTCACCCCCGCAATACTGCAGGTCCATCCGTTAAACACATATCCCTTCCGTGTAAATGTATTGGAGGATATCTTTTTTTCTTCATCATACCGGAACACCTGGGAAGCCATCTTTCCGGTTCCTCCCCCGGCAGCAAATTTAACCGTATAACTGATAGGCGCCCAGACCGCAGTCCATGTCTGGTCAGACCAGACTGGCTGAGGATGGTTCAAATCGTACTGCTGTCCTGCTCCATTCACCCAGCACTGAAATTTATATCCTGTCCTCACAGGCGCAGGAATATCCTTTGGCAGAATGGTTTCCCCTTCTTCTGCCTTTATCTGGGCAGACGTCCCAGAAATTCCTGCCGCCACGCCGCCGGCAAAATCAAAAGTGACGGTATATTCTGTTTTTTGTGCATCGCCGCCGCTTACGTCTTCTGAATCATCCGGCGTTACATTTCTTCCTTCCGGCTGGGTTCCCCAGGTATTTCCCATTGCATACAAGGGCTCCGCCTGTGCGCTGAACAGAAGAATTACCGCCAAACACAATGATATCATTCGTCTTCTCATAGATTATCCCTCTACTTTCTTCCTTGGCATCATTTGTCCTATCTTTTTTAAATAAGGAAATATATATTCCATTGTAATCGGCTCCTTTAGCAAAAGCAGCACGATTCCATAAATACCAAAAAACAGCGCAGCCGTAGCCGCTAAAACTGCAAAACAGCTTTTCTCCAAAGAAAACATCTGATTCACCACAGGAGAAAGAGCGTTCCTGGCTGCCCAGGCAGCAAGGGAGGCTGGCAGCAGCCCTATTATGTAATAGAATATTTTGAAATCCTTTTTCACCTCTGCCAAAAATCCCTTCAGTACCCGGATTTGTACCAGCACAACCACAAGCTCCGCCGCCAATGTCCCGATGGATGCACCGGAGGCGCCAAACTCAGGGATAAGCAAAAGATTCAAAACCAAATCTGCCACAGCGCCTGCCGTCATAGATGCCAGCACTTCCCCCTCCCGGTCTGTGGGAACCAAAATCTGCATTCCTAAAATATTGGACAGCCCGATAAATATTACGGTGGGCATAATCAAACGCATGGGCCAGGCTGCCGGCTGGTAAGCTGTTCCGGACAGCAAGCCGATGCTTTCCTCCGCAAACATGGTAAAATAAACCGTAAGGGGCAGGGACATCAGAGCTGCAAATCCCAGGGCTTTTGAGGCCATCCGCTTAAACTCCTCCTGCATTCCTTTCTCTATATAATAAGAAAGCCTTGGCAGTAAAACCGCACCGATGGATGTTACAAGGCTTGTGACGATTGTCTTGATTTTTACCGCAGCATTGTAATAACCTGCCTGGTCGTCACCGCTGATAAATTTCAGCATAACAATATCCAGATTGGTATAGATACTGGTAGCCACAGTCATGGCACAGAAAATCCCAATAGGCTTTAAATGTTTCCGAAAGTTGTAATTTCCAACAGGCTTTAAGGTAATATACTTCCCCAGCCGTAGAAAATTAAAGAGATAGGAGCCTACATTAGACACCACGGTAATCCCGCCGTAAATAATGTAATCCCCGGTATCATGGACAAACAGGAACATCAATATTACGCCAATCACCTTGAAAATCAAAGAAATCACCGTAATATAGGCATATTCCTCCAAGGCTGAATACAACCAGTTTACCCCTATCATATTCAGCAGAATTGTCGTACTTATCACAAGAAGAAGGATTCTGTCCTCAGCAAATTTCGGGACAAGATACAGCGACGCCCCAAAGGCCGCATAAACCAAAACCGTCATGATCACATTGATAAATAAAATCTCCTGCACCGTCCTGGAAAGCTTTTCCTTATCATCCCGCACCTGGGCGCAGGCCCGGATGCCGTAGGTGGGTATGCCCAGCATGGAGACCATGGAAAAATATGTGATAACCGCAGTGGCGGAGGCAATTTTCCCATTTCCAGCCGGAAGCAGCACCCGGGACACATAAGGAAACGTAATCAGCGGAAATATAAATGCAGATGCCGTCAAAATGAAATTCATGATGAAGTTAAATGTTACGGAATGTTCTCTTTTCATTTCTGTTGCCGATATCCTTCCTGTAAACGCATATTTTTATATCTATGAGCCAAATGATTCCTCCACAGTTACGATAGATGAATCATGATGATCTGCTATTTTAAGAGGACAGGCTGCAGTCAAAACGGTCCACGGCAAAATTCCTGTTATAATACGGGTCTCCTGCCTCGAACATATGCTTCCATCTCTTTTCAAAATACATCGTCTCATTGTTAAACCGCTCTATCTTATCCTGGGTGGTATCGCTCCCCCTTGATTTGGACTCATAATGGAATAACTCTGCAAAGGGGTTATACACAATCAATTTCCCCAGCTTACGGATTCTTAAGCACAGGTCGATGTCGTTAAATGCCACCGCAAGGTTCACATCAAACCCTCCCGTTTCCTCAAATTCCTTTCTTCCTATCATAACACAGGCAGCCGTCACTGCGCTATAGTCCTGCTGGGAAATCACCCTGGCAAAATATCCCACCTGATTGTGGGGGGTATTGGAGAAAATATGCCCTGCGATGCCGCCCAGGCCGATAATGACCCCGGCATGCTGGATGGTTCCATCTTCAAAATAAAGCCTTGCTCCTACCGCCCCCACATCTTCCCGCATGCAAAAGCCCAAAAGCTCCTGAATACAATCCTCATTGATAATCTCTGTGTCGTTATTCAAAAACAGGAAATAATCTCCTTCTGCCTGCTTTGCACCGAAATTGTTAATGGCGGAATAATTGAAAGCATCTTTCCAGTAGAGCACCCGTATCTTTCCATCCTGCCCGTCAATGGAATCATAATACCGAAAAGTCTCTTTCTTCTCGCTGTTATTCTCCACAACCAAAACCTCATAATTCTGATAGCTGCAGCGCTTGATGGAATCCAGGCATTTCTTAAGGTCGTCCACATGATCTTTGTTTGGAATGATAATGGAAACCAAAGGCTCCTCCTCCAAGGTATAATGGGTGCGGTACACTCCAAGGCATTCTGTCTGGCTGACCCTTGTATTCCTCCACCCAATTCTGTCATAATGAGCCTGGATCGCACGTGCCCCGGCTTCAAAGGCATACATTTTGCTCTCCGGGTTCTCCGCTGTGGAATCCTCATGCGCCCTCCAATGGTATAATATTTTGGGAATATGATAGATATGCTCTGCCACCTCGGAGCACCGAAGCACAAAATCATAATCCTGAGCCCCGTCAAATTCCGGGTTCAGCTTTCCTGCCTTTTCCAGCACAGACCGCTCTACCACCACCAGATGGCAGAAATAGTTGGTGGAATTCAATAAGTCTTTATTAAAATCTGGTTTGAAATGAGGCTGGAAATACCGCTTCCCTTCCCCATCCACCTTATCCTCATCACTGTATGCCATCTGCATATCAGGATGGTCATTTAAAACCTTTACGCATTCGTAAAGGGCATTTTTTGTCAAAACATCATCATGATCTGCAAATCCAATAAACTCTCCGGCTGCTATCTCTAGCGCCCGGTTTGTGTTTTCTGAAATACGCAGCTGTTCTTTGTTGTAGGCCACTTTAATCCTTGGGTCAGACTTCTCCAGCTTCTTTAAGAGAAGAGTGAGAGGAGAATCCTTTCCGCTGCCGTCCGACAAGCACAGCTCCCAATTGGAATAGGTCTGCTCTTTCATGGAATCTGCCAATTCAAGCAGATATTTTTCCGGGGTCTTGTACAAGGGAACTACGACGCTGATTTTCGGCTCTATGGAAAACTTATGCTTTCTCTGTTTCTCCAATTCTTCCTGGTCGGGCATATTTTTCCTCATCCATTTCTCATAATCCTCACCCTCATGCTTTGTCAGCTTTTCCTTTACCCGTTTCAGTGTGATTTTCAGCCCAAACTGCCTCCAGTAAGCGCCGGTCTTCCTCACATTCAGGCAAGCCTCTTTGCCAAATTCGTGAGCCTCCTTGGCAAGCTTTTTCACCTTAGAAGGATGCAAGGGCAATACTTCCTGAATGATATGTCTGCCGTAACGGAAACGTATCCTTGCCTTTTTCTCCCCCGTCTCATGGTAAATTATCTGGAATCCCTTTACATCTTCCGGGACAGCTTCTGGGAACGCCTCAATCACATCCCGCCGATACCCATACCTGATGTCTGCAGGGACTGCCTGTCCATTTTTATCCAGAATATCCACCTTCACCCCGCCGATATCAATATACCAGCCAGAGATTTCTATTTTTCCGTTGGTTTCTGAAATGTTATCAATCATATAGGGCAGGTCTTTGCGGAATTTTAAAAGCTTTTTTACAGAAATATGGTAGACTCTTCTCTTTTTATTTCCGTCATGCTCGTAAATTTCCAGCTTCTTTTTGGACTCCAGGTTTTCCGGCAGCCTGCCAGAAAAAGTATACTCCGTATTAACCAGATAAGGATAGTTTACGTACAGCCTGCTGACCTCTACCCCTTCCCTCACCTTGCGTTTCAAAGGCACACGCTCCCCATCAATAAACAGGGCAATCTTGTTGTCCCCCATTTTATTTTTGGAGTAGACTCCCTTAAACACAAACACATTTTTATCCTCCAGATGGAAATGCGTTTCCATGATTGCAAATCTGTTTTCTCTATTTTTCATGTCCCTTTCTCCCTAATATGAAAATAAATTGAATAATCTGTTTATTATGTTATAATAATCGGAAGATATAATATGCGCCCAAGTGCGCATAGGCAGCCATAGTTTAGCACGAAGTGATTATGGTCTAATATCGGAAGATAATTTTATTTCAAGGAGGTTTCCCATGCATACTGCACCTACTGTCAACATTTTATTAGCCACCTACAACGGAAGCAGACACATCCGCAGACAATTAGACAGCCTTCTGGCACAGACCTATCCCCATATCACCATCTATATCCGGGATGACGGCTCAAAGGATAATACGGTTGAAATTCTCAAAGAATATATCGCCAAAAACCCTTCCGAAAAAAAAATCGTCCTTCTTCCCAATAACGGCACAAACCTTGGCTGTCCCACATCCTTCTACCAAATCCTGAAAGAATGCGACGCTGCTGACTACTATGCATTCTGCGACCAGGACGATATCTGGTATCCTGATAAAATCAAATGGGCGGTGGAAAAACTATCCAAACATCCTCAAAAGAGCAAACCCTGCGTCTACTTTTCCGCCTATGAATATTATACGGACACTGGGAAATTTCTCCGCCAGTCCCCTCCTCAAAAAAAGCATATAAGCCTTACCGATGTGCTTTATTATACCCCCGCTTCCGGTTTTGTCCTGGTCTTTAACGAAGCTGCCCGCCAGGAACTGATTCTTACGGTCCGCCCTGGAAAAGAACTTCATGACCGTTGGCTGCTTCGAGGGGCAGCATGTTTCGGCTCCATCCTTTATGACCCCCGCTGTTCTGCAGCCCATATCCGCCATAAGGAAGCAGTGACTGCGGAAGATTCTGGCAGCTTTAGTTTGGTTAAGAGCTTCCTGATAAATGAAATCGGCGGTACCGCTATGACAAAAAGCAAAAAATTCCTGTATCATTTCCAGAAAACCTTTCAGGGAAGGCTTAGCAAATCAGATCTGAAAACGCTGGCGCTTTTTACCGCAAAAAATACCCCAGCGCGGCAGATTCGGAAGCTTTTTTATCCCAGGCGGCTGCGCGCCAGGTTTGCAGGAGAAATTGCTATCCGTTTGCTTTTTTTGATTGGGAAAATCTAGTGCTGCAAAGTTTTAATTCACGGATACGGAGGCCAAGGCAGGATGCTCTTTGGCATGTTAACTGGCCAGCGGTTCGACAAACTCTTGATATGCGAACACGCAGCTCAAGGCAGGATGCTCTTTGGCATGTTAACTGGCCAGCGGTTCGACAAACTCTTGATATGCGAACACGCAGGGCAAGGCAGGATGGCTCTTTGGCACATTAACTGGGCAACGTTCCGGCGAACTAACCGCTAACAACCACTAAGGAAGCCAGGAAAGCCTTCCTAAGTCTCCGTAAGCAGTGGATTCCGCCTACACTAAAAATGCCCATGAATCGTTTGCTTAGCAAAGGGTCATCCTGCCTTTGATGTGTATCGAAACCACGTTTTTTCGTTTTTGCGGAAGGTGAATCAATCACGTTTTCCTTTTTTGCGGAAGGTAAATCTTCCGTCTCCTTCCCAAAAGCTGGGGTTGTATGCTAGGTCGCCTCGTTTCCATTCTGCTCCCCACCGCTTCCTCAATTGGGAGAGTTCTTTGGGCTTCATTTCGTATGGCAATGCCTTCTGTTTCTTTTTGCAGATAATTTTCAGCTTGCTGTCTGCTACGGTTTCGTAACCGCAGCTTCGCATTTTTGCGAAAAAATCCACTTCCCTTGCGGGCGACGTGAGGTGCTGCGGTATCTCTCCTGCCTTTTCCCATGCTTCCTTAGACAGCAAAACGAAATCCAGGGGGAGGGTGCTGACATTTTCTGGGATGTCTGCCCGGTGGCAGTAACCTCGGTAGATTTCTGGCAGACCTTCAAATAGGGGATATACCTTTCCCTCTTTTGATACAATCATGCCGCTTGTTAGGATTTTCCGGCTCCTGGTAAGCATACAGCCAGACACGGCTCCTATGCGTTTTTCCTGGCAGAAGCTTAAGAGCTCCTCCAGCCAGTTTTCTCCTTCCGGCTCCATCCCTTCTCCTGCCAGGACAATATAATCTTCTTTTGCCTGCCTGATATCCTGGTTATCCTGGTTTGGGGCATAGTAATAGGAAACGTTCGTCCATTTTGAAACCTTTGTCCGTTCTTTTAAACGCTTTCTCTGCTCTTTACTTGCTGCCAGTACTGCCACGGACATCGGTTTATTTCTTACATATTTTATTTTGTATATGCCTAAATCTTTCGTAAGGCCTATTTTGGCTTCTATTCCTTGGCTCTTTAGGTAATCTCTGATTGCCTTCTTCCCATTTTCATAAGCATACCGCTTGGCGCCAGGGTCATATGCGGTGGAAGATGGATGGATGCGCCAATGGTACAGAACCTTGGGGACATGGCAGAAGCTTGCTCCCTTGCTTTTGCACCGCAGGACAAACTCGTGGTCCTGGGCTCCGTCATAGGCTCCATCCAATCCCCCGGCTTTTGCCAATATTTCTTTGGAGAACATAAGGAAATGGCAGATATAATTATTTCTCCGAAGCAGTTCCTCATTATAATCCGGTTTAAAGCTTGGGTCACAGTAAATACCTGAATTTCCAACCATTTTGTCCTCATCTGAATAAAGCATATCCGGCCTTGGCGTTCTCTCATTCAGGGCTTTTACCATTTCATATAATGCATTTGGCGCCAGCAAATCATCATGGTCCAGCAGAGCCAGATATTCCCCTGCCGCCATTTCAAATCCTTGATTCGTATTCTCTGAAATTCCTTGATTTTTTTCCAGCCGCCGGTAGGAAATGCGGCTGTCCTGGTAATCCTTCAAGACATCCGCCACCGCATCCGTCCTGCTTGCATCTGCCAGGCATAACTGTAGCTTTCCATAAGTCTGGCACAAAACCGAATCCAAAAGCTGGCACAAAAAAGTCCTGTCTGTTTCATAGGCGGGCACAACAATGCTGATCAGGGGCTCATACTCCCATTTCTTCTGCCGTTGGCGCTGCAGCTCTTCCTCCGATGGAAAATAGCTGTCCTGGCATGTCCGGTAACGTCTGTTCCTGGCCTGGAAATCACACCATTCCCGGAACCTATAGTAAAAATCCCGGAATCCATATTGTTTCAGCAAAGCAAGCCCCATACCTGCCTGTGTCTTAAAGTCCATGGCTGCCTCCTTTAAAATCATCCATGCTGATCCGTTCATCTGTCCTTTTGGGATTGTCCCTCCCCTTCATCTGCGTATCTGCTCTGTTCGGACTACCAGCGCCCTTACGTCTTTGCACCTGCTGATAAATCATCTCTGCGCATTTCAGGATGGAAAGCATCGCCGCAAGATTAAACAATGGGTAAGATGCGCTTAGGTACATATAACTGATGGAAGGGCAGTTTTTTAAATGGGTGACTGCTACTCCAGCAAACAATACCAGTAAACTTAGCAGAATTCCTGTAATGACCAGCCATGCATTTAAGGTATGGCATTCTGCCTGCCGCTCACTGGAATACCCGTTCCTTTCATCGCGCCTTTTCTGAAACCATCCCCATACAGCTAAAACCGTAAACACTGCATAGGATGCCAGACCGGCCCAGGCTAAAATATTTCCACCCGCATGATAAATATTATATACAAAATTACATCTGTTTACCGCCCGTTCTGCCACTTTATGGTTTTCCTGTATCTTATCATTATTAAAGTACCCATCGATCGATCCTATACAAATCTTCTTATCTGCATCCAGAAGCCCATTTTCATTAAATCCAGTCCTGGCAATCTGCTTATCCCCATCATAACCGGCAATATAAAACTGAGGGGATGCTTCCGTCCCTTCATAATCCCATTCCAAATCAAAACGGCACTGTTCCGTTCCCTTTACCTCACTGTAAAGCTCCTCTACATCTTCACTCTCATGGAATTCTATCTGCCCCATCCGGTTTCCCGCTTCATCCTCTATATAAACTTCCAAATCCTTTAAGTCATAACCAGGATATGCCACCCAGCCTACACAATAAAAATCTGTGTCCATGGGTTTATAATAGGAGCGCCCGCGGGTAACTACCTCAAATGCCTGGCTCCCTATCAAACTTTCCTTCTCTAATGCACAGGTATCCGAATACATGTCCCGGTGGCTTGCCACATAACTTATGATTTCCCCAATGGTGCTCACCAATTCTTTCCGGTCTGTTGCCGTGGACAGGTGGTAGGAATCCCAAAAGCTTCTTTCCTTCTGTTTGATTTCCCCTGCATTCACAGCAGCCATCAATTCTTCATATACCTTTTGGTAAAACTCATTGGCGGACTGGCAGTTTTCATAATACCCTGCCTCTGCAACCGATTCTATCAACGCCCAGCCCATCCAGCCGTCTTCCACATTTCCATCCCCTGGATGGGTATCATACTTGTCATATTTATCCATCTCTGCTTCCACTTGCTTTTGAATGGCAGCGAGAGTTGGGGAAAGGCTGCAGAGCTTTTGGAATGTCTTTCTGGACAGGCTGATATTTTCCGTAGAATCCTGGGATTCAATCCCGGTCATCAAGGATGTTGCGGGGCCATAGCAGGCAATCCTTGGCCCCCCATAAACCTTTGTATTCACAATATCCACAAAATGTGATGAAAATATGATTCCCAAAAACGGAACGACTAGCAATCCCATCCGAAGGCATATTTGAGCCTTCCTTCCCTGCTTTTTCCAAAAATCATGCTTCAGCCAGAATTCAGAAACCGGAGGGAATTTTTTCCGGTCTTTTATGATAAGAAAAGCCGCTGCCAGCAGCACTGCCAGAGTAAAGGGAAGCACCCAAATGGTATCGCTCTTGGTTTCCCATAAAAATCCCAGGCTGCCCGCTGCAAAAACTGTCCAGATACAGTTTCTTAAAAATGATTTTTCCGCTATCTCAAAATACAAGTTCAAAAGACTGCCAAACGCCCAAAGGGTCAGCGCCACAGCAAACCCATTGCGGTACACCCTCTGGCCTGTATGGACTGCCGCCATAACAGGATGGAACAATGTAACTGCATAGATGATGCATAAAGCCCACTTCTGTTTTACCACATGGCTGATGGCATATAGCAGGATAAGGCATCCCAAGATATACAAAAGATTTGTGGCCATAATATAAGGCAGCCGCAAACGGTGGATAACCGCAAGATAAATAGAAAAACCAACTTCCTTGGTAAAAATATAACAGGAAAATGGACCTGTCCATTTTCCCCCCAGAAGATTTAACGCCCAGCTTGTCAGCAAGGCATCATCGCAGCCTGCAGATACCAATGGGTAAATCACCAGCCCGCGGAGCATCAGAAGCCTTACCACAGACAATGCCAGAATTACTATGAAAGTCCTCGACTTCCATAGTATGGATGGCCATGCGGCCCGCCGGACGGAAGGTTTCATCCTTTGCTTTTCACTCATCCTAAATTCCTTTCTACTTATGCTTGATATGCAGGATACCAATAAAAAAGCTTCCAAATACTACTTCGATTCCCACCACAATCAACAGCATGGCAGGTATGGTAATCCGCATCATGCTTTCTGGTGACAGTCCGCCGAAACCTGTATTCCCCCAAATACAGAACGCTGCAATGGTGACGGCAATCCCGGCTAAAACCAGCAAAAGCCCTACCACTACCCCTCGTTCCGTTGAGGTCTCTTCCAGCCATTTGTCCAGCTTGCTTTCCGTTGGAATAAACCCGGTCACGCTGGCATAGGAGCGGACAAACAGGGAAAACATCACCAGGTTTGCACCCACCATCATGGCAGCTGCGGCATACATCAGAGTATGGACACCCAGTCCCACAGACCCTATCTGGATATTTCCGAAGCTCAATACCACCGTCAGAATCAAACCAAGGAAAAAAAGAATTAATCCCGGATACATAAAGAGCCAGTTGGGGCTATGCATTAACAGGAATTTCAGATGCCGCCAGCCGTCCGACCAGCTCCGCAGATGGGGCGCATGGGAGCGGCCGTCTTTTTTCAAGGTAGTCGGCACCTCTGCAATTTTCAGATGGTTTAAGGTTGCCTTCACCACCATCTCGCTGGCATATTCCATTCCCGTAGTCACCAGGCCCAGCTTCAAAATGGATTCCCGGTTATAGCCCCGCAGCCCGCAATGATAATCACCGATTTTACATGGGAAAAACAGCCTTGCAATAAAAGACAATACCGGATTGCCCAGATATCTGTGCAGGGGCGGCATGGCTCCCGGCTCAATTCCGCCTTTGAAGCGATTCCCCATCACCAAATCATATCCTTCCCGCAGCTTTTCCACAAAAGGCGCAAGATGCAGGAAATCATAGCTGTCATCTGCATCCCCCATAATCACATATTTGCCAAGAGCTCCGTTACACCCTCCAATCAAAGCTGCTCCATAACCTTTTTCCGGCACATTTACGACCCTTGCCCCGTTTTCCACGGCAATCTGCTGGGAACCATCGGTACTGCCGTTGTCCGCAATCACAATCTCCCCTTTGACGCCGCTTTCCTTAAGGTACGTTTTTGCTTTTCCAATGCAGGCTGCCAAGGTCTCCGCCTCATTGAGACAGGGCATAAGTATCGTAAGTTCGTACTGTTCATTCATTGTATTTCTCCTTTTTCATGAAATGCCCCCTCCTCTTTGATCCGGCGGCAAATCGTTGGAAGGCATTCTTAATCATGCTTCGCATCAGCCTTCCTCCTATTGTTCAATGGTATTGGATTCTTCTCCTTTAATGTAAAAGCGCATAATAAAGCCTGCCATCCATTTCGGCCAGAATTTCAGGAACATTTCATAATCCTCCTGCGCTCTGACATTTCCATTGTTAATGGTTACCGAAGTCTCCGATTCCACATGAATCCTGTGAAAAGCCAACGGTGATTTCTCATAGACAAATTCACCCTTTTCCCTGGATAACATCTCCCAGGCCTGCCAGTCAATATTGCTTTTAAAACCTGGAACAAATACCGTAGCAGGCAGATGTTCTTTTATGTAGGTCACGGATGGGCAGGAAATGGGATTCCCCATGGACAGAATCCTCCTGCGCACAAAACGGTTTCCGTGAAAAGCTTTGATCCGCAACGGCAGCAGCATCAGCCGCTTAATCCGCAAAAGCTTATTCCCGGAAACCACCCGGCCTTCCCGCAGTTCATTGTAATCCGTAAAATAAATCAGCGGATGTTTTGCCCTGTTTACTTTCTCTAACATCCTCTCCACATACTCTGGACGGTACATATCATCCTGATGGGCCAGGGTAACCAGCCTGGTCTTACAGTGATGATATGCAAAGTTCCAGTCATTGGCAATCCCCTTTGGCCCATGGTTGATAAACAAGGGAATCTGATACTCTTCTGCCAAATTCCTAATGTATGCATTGTCTGTAGAGGCAGTCATAATAACATTGGTAACTACCGTCTGCTTTCTTAATGATTCAATACATTCCCGCAGGAAAGGGCTTTCCTTGTAAGCGCAGATTGCGAATGTATGATCTTTCGCTCCAAATTCCATGTTCTGTCTTCCTATTTATTCTGATACATCTCTTCGTAATATTTCTGGTAATCACCGCTGGTCACATTTTTCATCCATTCCTCATGCTCAAAAAACCATGCAATGGTCTTCTTGATGCCCTCTTTAAACATGGTTTCCGGCTCCCAGCCGATTTCCGCTTTAATCTTATCCGGTGCAATGGCATATCTTCTGTCATGGCCTTTCCGGTCTTCCACATAGGTAATCAGGTCTGTGCTTACCAGTTCCCTTCTCGGGTCGCCCTCCGGCAGCATTTCCTGCAAGGTTTCCAGGATAATATGGATAATCTCAATGTTCTGCTTTTCATTGTGGCCGCCGATATTATAAGTCTCGCCTAATTTCCCGTGCTCCTGCACCATATCGATTCCCTTTGCATGGTCATCCACATACAGCCAGTCCCGTACATTCTTTCCATCCCCATATACCGGCAGCTTCTTTCCCTGCAATGCATTGTTGATAATCAGAGGAATCAGCTTTTCCGGGAATTGGTAAGGCCCGTAATTGTTGGAGCAATTGGTGATATTAGCCGGAAAATGATAGGTGTCAATATATGCCTTTACCAAAAAATCCGAGCTTGCCTTGCTTGCAGAATAAGGGCTGTGGGGGTCATAGGGCGTGGTCTCATAAAAATAGCTTCCATCATCCGCCAGGGAACCGTACACCTCATCGGTGGACACATGGAGGAATTTCTTTCCTTCCTGGAAGGTACCATCCTCCTGCTCCCACGCCTCCTTTGCACAGTTAAGCATGACCGCTGTTCCCAATACATTGGTCTGCACAAAAACCTCCGGGCTCTTGATGCTCCTGTCCACATGGCTCTCCGCTGCAAAATGAACCACACGGTCAATCTCATTTTCCTGAAAAATTCTGCGGATGGCTTCTTTATCGCAGATATCCGCTTTTACAAAGGTATAATTTTCCCTGGATTCCACATCCTTTAAATTCTCCAGGTTTCCTGCGTATGTCAGCTTGTCCACATTGATAATCCTGATTTCATCTTTGTATTTGCGGAACATATAGTGAATGTAGTTTGAGCCGATGAAACCGGCTCCGCCTGTTACCAGATAGGTTCTCATATTAATTTACTCCTTTTTATCATATTTACATCAAATTTTTAGGGTATACTTTTAATATTTGGACGCGGACGGAAATATTCATTGTTTGCTGCAGCGCTAGATGGAATCCATATAAGTTCTTAATGCTTGCTGCCAGTCTGCCATTGTAAAATTGCTGGTGAGTTTTATCATGTAGTTTTCCAGGATGGAATAAGCTGGACGTTTCGCTTGGTTGGGGTTGTCCTTTCCGTATTCTTCAGTGGTGACTGGCTCTACTACTGTGGTTTTTCCGGCCATTTTGAAAATTTCTTTGGCGAACTCTGCCCAGCTGCAGCTTCCTTCGCAGGTGGCGTGGAACAGGCCGTAATTCTCTGTTGGTTCTAAAAAGTGTATCATTTTTGCCAGTTCCTCGGCACTGGTGGGGCTTCCTAACTGGTCGTTTACTACGCGGACTTTTTCGTAATTCTCGGATAGGCGCAGCATTGTCTTTACGAAATTTTTTCCGTCTCCATAGAGCCATGCGGTCCGTAAAATAAAGTAATGGCCTGCAAAGTCTTTGACAAAATTTTCCCCTTCCAGCTTTGTTTTTCCGTAAGCGCTGTTGGGGCCTGTGGCATCAAATTCTGTGTAGGGCCTTGTCCCGTTTCCGTCAAACACATAATCCGTGGAAACATGAATCAGTTTGGCCTTTGCCTCGGTGGCTGCAATGCTTAAATTCCTAGGGCCGATGGCATTGATGCGATATGCGCTGTCCCACTGCTGCTCACAGAGATCTACCGCTGTATGTGCGGCGCAATTGATAATCACATCCGGCTTCGTCTCACGCACCAGGCTCATGACTTTATCAATATTTGTAATATCCAGGGCTGTAACGCCTTCCCCGGCCTGCACATCTGTATTGATAAATTCCACGGCGTCCTTATCATATTCTTTGTTAATTGCCCTTCCAAGCTGTCCATTACAGCCTGTAACCAATATTCTTTTCATGATTTCCTCCATTTACAACATTCTGTCTATGAAAAATAATATTCTCATAATAATCTCATCTAATACACTCTGCCGGTACATTTTCCGGTTTCCCAGGAGTTTCAGCCTTCCCGGAAATGTTTCAGCTGCTAATATTTGTTTTACCAGAGCATCTTTCTGCCGTTCTCCCTGGTATAATCTGGAAAAATCAGTGAGCTGCCCCTTTAATTTTCCATGATTTTTCCTTACATAGGCGGCTTTTGACTGAACCGCGCCCCAAAAGCCGCCCTTTGCTCCTACCACATTTCCCTCATGCTGGCGATACAAAATATAGGCATGCTTGTCAAATATTACTTTCCCAGTATACGAAGCCGCCAGGTAAGTCCACCAGTCATGGAGAATTGCATGTTCTGGCAGCCGTGCCGATATCATATCTGCAAGCTCCCGGTTGAGCACCGCCGTACATCCAGTACAAATGCACTCTACCACTGCATTTCCAAATCCTGGCCTAAGCTGCTTTCTGTCCTGCCTTTTCATAGGATGAAGATTTTTGTCCACCAGAATCTTGTTGCTGCAATATAAGGCAGGCCCTTTGGCATTTTTCAGCTTTCGGACTGCAGCCTCAATTTTATTCTCCAGCCATACGTCGTCCTGGTCGCAGAAAGCCACATACCCTGCATCGCTTTTTGTTAGCAATTCAAAAAAGCTCTTTGTTACGCCGATATTTTTTCCTGGATAATAGCGGATATTTTCGTAATTTTTACTGTAATGCTCCAGGATTTTCCTGGTGTTATCTTTGGATCCGTCGTCTCTGACAAGGATTTCCAGATTTTTCCAGGTCTGCCGAAGAAGGCTTTCCATCTGTTCTTCCAAAAACTGCTCTCCTTGGTATGTGGAAAGCAGAACCTGTACTTTTTCCATAGCTGCTATTATTCTCCCAGGCCGCTCTCTACTGCATATACAACTGCTGCAAGAGCGTCCTCCTCATCCTCGCCTTCACAGACAAATTCTATGGAATCCCCGGATTTGATGCATGCCCCCAGCACGCTTAAAACACTTTTTGCGTTGGCGGTTCCGCCTTTAAAATTGAATGTGATTAAGGATTTGAATTTTACTGCTTCTTTACATAAAATTCCCGCTGGCCGTAAATGCAGGCCGGTGGGGTTTTTAATTTTCACTTTCTGACTAACCATTTTCCTTCCTCCAATACAGTTTTTTACCATGCTGGGTTCCTCCTCATGGTAAACCATCAGGGCTCCTCCCAGCACGGCGTTGGGCTCTTTGGATAATTCCTATGTTTTTCGCCCTGCTGGGTTCTCCTCATGGTAAATTATAACATATTCTTCACAATTAGGTCTGCTAGTTCTTTGGCGTTGCGGGTGATTTCTGCCTGGTCTTTCCCCTCTATCATGACGCGGACCATTGGCTCTGTGCCGGACGGACGGATCAGAACTCTGCCTTCCCCCGCAAATTTCTGTTCCAGCTTCTGGACTGCCTGGGCAATCTCGGGATAATCCATAAAATGCTCTTTTTTATGGTTGGGCACCTTGGCATTGACAAGAGCCTGGGGCAGTACTTCCATAATCTGCGCCAGCTTGGAAAGAGGTTCTTTTGTATTTACCATAACCTCCAGCAAATGCAATGCGCTAAGCAAGCCGTCTCCGGTGGTATTTTCATCCAGGAAAATAATATGCCCTGACTGCTCTCCTCCAATATTATACCCATTTTCTCTCATATTTTCCAAAACATAGCGGTCTCCTACCTTTGTCTGTTCGATGTGGATGCCCCGTTCTTTTCCCATCAATGTGAAGCCCAGGTTGCTCATCACAGTCCCAACAATCGTATTCTTTTTCAGCTTTCCATGGTCTTTCATATAATTTCCGATAATCGCCATAACCTGATCGCCGTCCACGATTTCCCCTTTTTCGTCCACAGCAAGCATACGGTCTGCATCCCCGTCAAATGCCAGGCCTATATCGGCTTTCTCATATACCACCCTTGCACGCAGTTCATCCATATGGGTGGAGCCGCAGTTGGCATTGATATTGGTGCCGTCTGGGTTCGTGTGGATTGCCACCAGATTTGCCCCAAGGCCCTTCAAGGTTTCCACTGCTGTGTAATGGGAGGCGCCCTCCGCACAGTCCACAACAATCTTCCTGCCGCTTAAATCCACCGGAACCGTCTTTTTCATGAAGAAAACATATTCTTCTCTGGCGTCAAACCGATAACTGATATTCCCGATACCGGAACCTAGAGGCATGGCAACATCCTTCATGCCGTTCTTAATCAAAGCCTCAATCTCATCCTCCAGCTCATCTGAAAGCTTATATCCCTCCCCATTAAAAAATTTAATTCCATTAAATTCCATGGGATTGTGGGATGCAGAAATCACTACTCCTGCCTCAACCCTATGCTTTCTAACCAAATATGCGATAGCCGGGGTAGGAACCACACCCATATACACTGCATTTGCCCCTACGGAACAAATGCCTGCCATCAGCGCATTTGCCAGCATACCGCCTGAAATCCTGGTATCGCACCCTACAATAATCGTGGGCTGGTATGATTTCTCTTTGGTAAGCACATAAGCGCCTGCCTGCCCCAGCTTCATAGCCAATTCAATGGTAAGCTCCGTGCCTGCCACACCTCTTACTCCGTCTGTTCCAAACATTCTTGCCATAATTTCCTCCATTCTGCGGCCATTCTTCTATACACATAAACCAAGTGATCCACCAGCAGATTCGTGTTATGCGCTCCGGCAATAACCCTGCTGCCATTCTATACCGCTAAACCAAATGATTCACCAACAAATCCTTACTATTTCTGCCGCATGCTATTCATTCCACATAATTCCATTCTAATTATTCTCATCTCTGTTATCTCTGTTATTTCCACCTTGTTCACCTTGTTCCTCTTCATCCCTGGAAGGGGCGCCTGGGCCATTCCCGTCTTCCTGATCTTCCTCCGAATCATCCTCTAACTCAGCATTCTTATCTTCAATCGTAATCTGAACATTTACGACACCTGCAACCTCAAATTTATTGCTTGGAAGCGTTACATTCAGCTGCAGCGTATGCACTCCCGCAGCCAGCTCTGACACATCCAGCGCAGCATTGATATCTGCCGTCTGCAAAGTATCCATATCCTCCTTCAGGGCCCGGACCGAAATCTTTACAGAGGTTCCACTGTAAGTAAGCTCATGATCCTCCTTCAAACCAGCAACATTAATGCGCTCCACAGGCAAGGTAAACTCTTTCGTTTCCTTTTCCTCAATCAATACCCTCACTGCAACCCGGTTTGCTGTTTCATCTACCAGAGAAAGCCCTACTTCTGCCAGATATGGGTTCAAATCAATATCGACATTTGTATCCTCCCTCATTCCGTCTATATTAATGACATCCTCAGGAATGTTGATGGCGTTGATACTATTTAATAAGGATGCCTCCCCTTTCAGCAATACCGTCTCCGGTGCATATTCCAGCCCCCGGTACTCGTATCCCTCAGCCGGGGTTCCGCTTACCTGGCAATGAATCGGCACACTTTTGGTTCCAAGTATTTTTGCCTTAATAATTACGAAGCCCTGATTCATTTCCAGCAAGTCAGATGCAATTACTTTTTCATCCTTATCATAGAGCGTGGGCACAACATTATCTGTCACGTCGCTGGAAACTCCATCCACGTTGATTGCCGCTGATACCCGGCTAATGCGGGAAACGATGGATTCCGGCCCGGAAATGGTCAAAAGGTTTGGTACAACCTCCACAGCTCCGATGGCGCAGCCTTCCGCTGGAGTCCCCACTACCTCCGGTGTAATTACAAATTTCTTTTCCGATAAATCCTCAAGGGTAATCTGCAGATTTACCGTCCGCTGCATAATCGTAATCCACTTTTCATTCTTTTTAGCGGTAATCTCAATGGGCACCAGCTTCACATCCCCATCCTGGTTTAAATCCAGCTGGCTCAAATCCGCTGTTACTTTAAAATCATCACTGCTCATCTTTTCCACATAGCTTCTAGGCCCTGTAATGGAAAACATTGCAATATCTGAATTTCCAACCACTCCCGGCACCTTGCCCATTTCCGTAATTACATTTTTATTGAGAATTTCAACAGAAACAGAAAAAGATTTGTTTGCATCTGGATCTGCCATCTTCACCACTACCATCCACAATATAACGGATAAAAGAAGGGAAAGAACCTTTAGCCCTGGATTATTTACCAGATGCTTCATCATTTTCTTTAACATTCTTCATCCTCCTTTTCCATATTCGGAACCTTGCCACATCCATAGAGCCTTTGCGGATGAAATTCAATTTTCCTTTCAAATATTCTGCATCCACGTTGCGGTACAATTCCCCGCCAATGGCAATCGACACATTTCCCGTTTCCTCCGATACCACAATAGTCAAAGCGTCGCAGACTTCACTGATTCCTACCGCTGCACGATGCCTGGTTCCAAGATCCTTGCTCAGCCCCATATTGTCTGAAAGGGGCAGATAACAGGTTGCAGACACAATCCGGTTCCCCCGCACAATAATTGCACCATCATGCAATGGCGTATTATGCTCAAATATATTAATCAAAAGCTGGCTGGATACCAGTGAATCCAGTTCTATCCCGGTTCTCTCATACTCTTTCAGGCTTACGTCCTGCTCAATGACAATCAACGCCCCTGTCTTAACCTTGGCCATTTCATAGGTAGCCTTCACAAGTTCATTGGTTACCCGCTCACTGAACCGCTCCTGGGTCTTTTGGGAGTCGAGGGGCAAAATCGAGGTAAGAAAATTCTTCCTGCCCAGCACCTCCAGCGCACGGCGCAGCTCCGGCTGAAACACAATGATAATTGCAATCACAGCCACATTGATTGTTTTTCCCGCTATCCACAAAATCGTATTCATCTGGAAAATTGCAGCAAGCAGCACAAACGCAAGCACCACAATAATCCCTTTCAGCAGGTTCCATGCCCTGGTCTGCTTAACCCAAACCAAAATATTATAAATCAGGAATGAAAGAATAATTATCTCTGCAATATCCGTCTTGGTAATTGCATAGCTGTCAATCCAAAACAGGTATTTTGAAGCAAATGAATTCAATATTGTCAATAAATTCTGTATCATCTTTTCATCCCCTTTCTATATTTCAATGATTTATTCGTTTTTCTGTCTCTTCTACGTCCCATGCCATTCTTATTCCAACAAATCCTCGTCAATATCCAACTCTCTCGCCAATTCCCGGCGGCCTGCCGACACCCGGTTTCTCGGGGTAATCTGTTTGACCCGTTTATCCTTCCTGGCCACAAACACCTTAGGAACCGCTTTTACAAAATAATAATATTCATCATCCTCAAATTGTACCCGCTCCACCCGGGAATAATCCAGGTTATAGAAAAAAAACTCAAGAACAAGGGAAATTACGATGGATAACAGTGTCCCTATCAGTACCCATAAGATTTTGTCTGTCATATCCAGCAGGATATAGCCTACCAGAAAAATCACCAGTTCCACCATATTCCCAACAAACAGCGCGATTCTCCAGGCATAATTCATGGACTGGCGGCGGATCAGATACACCACCATGGAGGCAATGAAAAATGCTGCTAACACCAAATACATTTCCTTGTTTTCGGTAAATATTTTCAACGCTGCCGTAAATTTCGCAAGCTCCTCCGTTTCTTCCGTTGCAGTGAAATTTGCAAGATTCTCCTGCACGCCCCGGATATAAAAATAGACAACTGCCCCGCACAATACAGAAAAATAGGAAGAAGGCTCTTTCAGCATTCCTGCTGCCACTGGCATCACCTGGGGCACCCGGAAAAAGCAGAGCACAGATGTCAAAATAGTGGTATACCCGTTTTTGGGAGCAAACTTCCCATATAAAAACAGCAGCAGAAGAAACAGGCACAAGCCAATGGCACAGGCTTCCATCGAAAGCGCAAATAAATGCAGCAATATCATGCCGCAAGCCATCACAACCATCGCGTTCACAGGCAGAAAGGCACATACCAGCGACAGGAGAAGCACCACCGCTGGGCTTCTTAGCCGTTCCATATACCCTGTCTGCCCGTTAATCAAAGAAAAAACCAGGATTCCTAATATGAACTTTATGCCTGCCGTCACATATAATTCGTATTTTCCATAAAAAATCCGCAGTTTCTCTCTTGCTTCCAACAAACCCGTCATTTCCAATCTTCCCTTTCCTGAAGTCTCTCCACTTTTTTCAAGGTAAAGTAAAATTCCTTTACACTGGCAGTGGCCCGCTTGTAACGCCTGGTATACACAAAGAACCCAGCCACCTGATAAATGCAGATAAATATCACATACTTTATGCCAATAGAAATTGCCAGCTCCAGCAAATCCTTTCCTGCAAGAAAATCTGCCAAATCATCCATCTTATATATGACAAAGCATAAAAACAAAATACCAAAAGATATCGTAGAAGTAATAAATGTCTTAATCAGCTCATAGCTTACATAATCTTTTCGGTAATACTGCTTAATGGGCATATACTCTTTTCCTTCACCTGTCTCATAAGAGGCCATTTTCGTCATAAGGCGGATTTTTTCTTCACTCAACATAAGCATACTGTCCTTTTCCAAAATTAATCAGCCTTATTATATCACATAATTTCCAGCAGTAAAAGCCCCTCTCACATAATAAACCATTCATAACAGCCCCGCCATGCTGTTTAACCTATCGTCCGGCGGGCCGCATGGCCATCCATGCTATGGAAGCCGGAGGCTTTCATAACAAACCCACATCATGCTCAGCCTGCCGTCCGGCGGGCCGCATGGCCATCCATGCTATGGAAGCCGGAGACTTTCATAGCAAAACCGACAGGATATGTCCCTGAACTGTACCCCTCCGATACCTCCTGTCCATGGGCAGCATATTCTGCCGGCAGTTTTAATTATCCAAAAATCTCATCTTGTCTTTCCCGCTTGAATGCTTCTTAGGCGCCAGGGTTGCGGTTGGACGCTTATACGCGCTGGAAAGCTCATTTTGAAGACTCGTCCTGCATTTGTCACAGAACCTTCCGGTCAAAACCTTCCCCCCGCAAGCTTCGCATTCCAGGGTAATCTGGGACTCTTCTGTAAATGTCAGGCGTTCCTCCCGGACCCATTGCTTAATTTGTTTTACCGAAACATCGTTTTTCTCTGAAATTACATTTAACGGTGCTTTCGGATTATCCCTGAGAAATTCTTTTACTTCCTGGAATTTATCTTCCAGATCTGCCAAGCATGCGGGACATAGCTGCTGTCCCTGCAAATAATTAAAAAGTCTTCCACAGCCTCTGCAATTTCTTACTTCCATATCTTTCTCCTCCTAATATCCTCTGCCGATACTGACGCTTAGGCAGTAAATCTTTTCTGCCCCTGCCTGTTTCAATTCTTTTGCAGCCTCATTCATCGTGCTTCCGGTGGTATAAATATCATCTATCAGTAAGATATGGTCTAATTGTACCTTATTTGTTCTGGTTTTAAAAGCCCTTTTCAAGTTATTTTTTCGTTCTGCGTCATTTAATTCCTTCTGCGCCTTTGTATCCCTGATGCGCAGCAGCAAATTACAGCAGACAGGGATGTTCATTTTCTCCCCGATTCTCCTGGCAATCAGCTCTGCCTGGTTAAATCCCCGCTGCCGCAGGCGCCTTTTGGAAAGAGGAATCGGAACCACTGCCTGGATGTCACACCTGCGCAGCCATCCCCCGTACACACGGATTAACTCTAAACTGTAATACTCCGCATACTCCTGGCGGTTATGATACTTAAACCTATACAAGGAATCTTTCACGATTCCCTTATAGGCCCATAATGCTTTTCCCTGGACAAACTCACAGGTTTTTCTTCCGCAGTCATAACAGTATTCCTCCCGTTCATCCTCCAATGGTTTTCCGCACTTGCTGCAAACAGGCTCTTTGACATATTCCGGCTTATCTCTGCATTTTTTGCATACAAGCTCTCCCTGGGCAAACAGCGAATGGAACAAAACCTCATCACAGAGCGGGCATCTTGGGGGAAACAGCAGGTGTAAAAAATCTTCTTTTCTTATTTTCATTTTCATTTTTCGCTTGCGAAAGTTCTCTCAGCTTTTTTATCATAACATACTTCTGGCTGGGTTACTATAAATTTTTTCTTAAGAATTCATAAAAAACCGTATTATGACAGATGATTTGTATCTGGAATTCTGGTGTGGGAAGGAGATGTTGAGACTGAGTGCGAATCAGAAAAGATTGTGGAAAGCGTATGAGGTAAGATAAGAATAAGGTATCTCGACAATAGTTCAGGATGCCCTATTGTATTAATGGTTCTGTTAAGAGATTTTATAACGAAAGGCTGGCATTGTTTTTTGAAGAGGGTAAACCGCACAAATGACATTTGATGAGAGGGTGGCTCTTTGGCACGCAAACCGGCAACGTTCCGGCGAAATCCACTGTTGACTACGACTAAGGAATTCAGGAAAGCCTTCCTTCCTAAGTTTTCGTAAGCAGTGGATTTCGCCTTCACTAAGAACGCCCATGAATCGCCTGCTTAGCCAAAGGGCATCCTGCTTTTCCTGGACATCGAAATACAGATAGTCCTTTTTATTTTATATTTATATTTATATTTATTTTTGTTTAAGAAAGCATCATACGGTCATTGGAAAATTCTCCGCCGCTTGCCTCTTCAAATTTGGCCAGAAGGTCGGATACTTTAAGGCCTTTCTTTTCCTCTCCTGACACGTCGTAGATAACCCTTCCCTCATGCATCATAATCAGGCGGTTGCCTAACCGGATGGCATCTTTCATATTGTGGGTAATCATCAGGGTGGTCAGGTGGTCTTTCTCCACAATCTCCTTTGTCAAATCCAGCACTTTTTTTGCTGTCTTGGGATCCAGCGCCGCCGTATGTTCATCCAGCAAAAGCAGCTTGGGCTGCTCTAGGGATGCCATCAAAAGGGTCAGCGCCTGCCTTTGTCCGCCGGACAATAAGCCTACCTTGGAGCTCATCCTGGTTTCCAAGCCAAGATCCAGGGCTTTTAATTGTTCCTGGTAGGATTCCCGTTCCTTTCCGGTAATGCCCCATCCCAGGAAACGCCTCTTTCCCCTGCGGGCAGCAATGGCAAGATTTTCTTCGATATTCATGTCTGCCGCTGTGCCCGTCATAGGATCCTGGAATACCCTGCCCAGGTATTTTGCCCGCTTATGCTCTGGAAGCTTTGTCACATCAATATCATCAATCAAAATTCTTCCCTGGTCTACCGGATATACGCCGGCTATCATATTTAATATGGTTGACTTCCCGGCTCCGTTTCCACCGATTACCGTGACAAAATCTCCTTCCTCCAACACAAGGTCAATGCCGTTCAACGCCCTTTTTTCATTGATGGTTCCCGGATTAAAGGTCTTGTACACTTTTTCGACTTTAAGCATCTGCATTTCCTCCTTTTTGAACTCTCTTGGCAAAATATTTACCCTTCAAATGAGGAATTGCCAGGAACAGCGCCACAATCAGGGCGGAAAACAGCTTCAAATCGTTGGTGGATAAGCCAAGCTGCAGCACAATGGCAATTACAATATAATAAAGAATTGCCCCTATGACTGCCGCTAACATGCGCAGTGCAAAATTGTGGAAAATTTTTCCAAACACCACCTCTCCAATAATCACGGCTGCCAAACCAATGACAATGGCTCCTCTTCCCATATTCACATCAGCGCTTCCCTGATATTGGGCATACAACGCCCCGGAAGCGGCGGCCAGGCCATTGGAAATCACCAGACCCAGCACTTTCTGATGGTTGGTATTGATACCCTGAGCCCTTGCCATGTTGGGATTGCATCCGGTAGCCCGGACTGCCGCGCCAAGCTCTGTTCCAAAAAACCAATACAAAATCAATGTGATGGCCAGGCAGAAAACCCCTGCCGTAATGCATGCTTCCTGTATGTACCGCAGGCTTACCAGCAATTGGTACTGGTCTACGCTGACTGCCTGGTTGGATTTTCCCAGAATGTGCATGTTTACGGAATACAAGCCTAACTGTGTCAAAATACCGGAAAGAATCGGCGGTATCCCGAACACCGTGTGGAACAAACCAGTTGCCAGCCCTGCCAGCATTCCAGCCAGGGATGCCATAAGCAAGGCCAAATAGGGATTCATCCCTCCTGTGATGCACATAACCGCCACTGCCCCGCCGGTGGCAAGGCTTCCATCCACCGTTAAATCTGCATAATCTAATACTTTATATGTGATATATACGCCAATTGCCAAAATCCCCCAGATCAGCCCTTGCGCTACTGAACCGGGAAGTGCATTGATTAATGCCGCCATTTTATTCTTCTCCAATCACTTTCATGTCAGAAGGCATTTCCATGCCAAGCGCCTCTGCGATTTCTGCATTGTATTTTTCTACCACCTCATCTGCGTACTGTATAGGCATTTCTGCTGGTTTCTTCCCGTCTGCCAGAATTTCATATGCCATAAGCCCTGCATTGTAGCCGATATTGTAGTAGGAAATACTTAAGGTTGCAAGGCCGCCCCCTGCGCACATATTTTCTTCTCCACAGATAATTGGGATTCCTGCTGGACTGGCAACGTTTTTGACTCCTTCCATGTTGTTTGCGATTGTATTATCCGTAGGAATATAAATAACATCGCATTCTCCCACCGCCTTGGTAACTACCTGCTGGATATCATTGGAATCAGCTACCGTATATCTGTCATGAGAAATTCCCTTGGCATCCAGTGCTTCCTCTGCCTTCTCCGCCTGGAATACGGAGTTTGCTTCTGCAGAACAGTACATAATTCCTACTTTATCTGCATCTGGAATAAGCTTTACCAAAAGCTCAATCTGCTGGTCAATAGGCGCCAGGTCGGACGTTCCTGTTACATTTCTTCCTGGAGCGTCATTGCTCTCCACCACACCAGCTTCCACAAAATCAGTAACAGAAGTTCCCACAATCGGGATATCTGCCGTAGCAGCCGCACATGCCTGAAGGGCTGTGGTAGCATTAGCCATAATCAAATCCACATTGTCATTGACAAATTTTGTTGCAATGGATGCACAGTTTGGCTGCTCTCCCTGGGCATTCTGATAATCAAATACCACATTATCCTTGCCAAGCTTTTCTTCCAATGCTGCCTTAAACCCTTCGGTGGCAGCGTCTAATGCCTGATGCTCCAGCTGCTGGCAGATACCAATCTTATAAACCTTGTCCCCGGTATTCTCTGCTTCCTGGGGTGCACTGTCTTCTTTTTCTTCCTCGTTCTCCTTGGAATCCTCTTCCGGTTCCTGCTGTTCCTGGCTTTCCTCTTTCTTGTCATTGCTGGAATTGCCGCCTACCGTACCGCAGCCTGCCAGCATAGCAGCCGCCATTGTCATAGATAATACAAGTGCCAATATTTTTCTTTTCATGAATCTTTCCTCCCTATACTTTAGCGCATAAACGCGTTGACGTCCTATAGTATATCACTGAATCCCAAAAAAGGCAAGAGCCTTTCTGCCCTTGCCTATAAATAATATTGATATCGCTGCAATCCACATTCACGCGAATCAGCAGGATGAACGGCGTGGGTGGGAAACATGCCTTTTCTTTCTCTGTACCTTTAAAAATGGTTAAGCTGTCTATCTTTCGCAATGCATCCTTTTTAATGAAATGCCCCTCCCCTCCGCTCCGGCGGCAAATCGCCGGAAAGCGTTTTGAATCATGCTTCGCATTGGCCTTCCTCCTATAATTCCTCCAGCCTGTCTTTTAGGCCGGTATACCGTTTCTGTTCACTGACATTTCCAATCATTGCCTGAAATGTGGCTTCACTGCCCACCAATGTGACGCATTTTTTCGCCCGGGTCACTGCCGTGTACAGAAGGTTCCGGTTCATAAGCATCTTGGGTCCCGTCAAAAGAGGAATCACCACCGCTGGATACTCGCTGCCCTGGGATTTATGGATGGTAATGGCATAGGCCAGCTCCAGCTCGTCCAGCTGTTTAAAGGAATAATCCACAATCCTTCCTTCATCAAACTCCACCGCCACGATTTCCTGGTATGCGCTGATACTTCGGATGATGCCTGTATCGCCGTTAAAAATACCCGTTCCCTTGTCTATTGCCAGCCCGTATTTGCTGCGTATCTCCCATTCCAGCTGATAGTTGTTTTTAATCTGCATGACCTTGTCTCCCTCACGGAAGATAACGTCCCCATGCTCCTTTTCCTCTTTGCCGCTGTCCGGCGGATTCAGGTACTGCTGTAAAATACCATTGAGACGCTCCACCCCCAGAAGGCCTTTGCGCATGGGCGTCAAAACCTGGATATCAAAAGGCTCTGCATCTACAAACTTAGGAAGCTTCTGCTGAATCAGCTGAATCACTATGCTGATAATCACATTGGCATCAAACCGCTTTAAAAAAAAGAAATCCATGCTCTTATTATCCAGGGAAACTTCTTCCCCACGGTTGATTTTATGAGCGTTGACAATAATGTCGCTTTGCGCTGCCTGCCGGAAAATCTTATTTAAGCGCACCACATGAAACCGTTCCGATTCTATCATATCCTTCAACACGCTTCCCGCTCCCACGCTGGGAAGCTGGTTCACATCCCCTACCAATATGAGCCGGGTTCCTGCCGCCACTGCCTTCAGCAATGCATGCATCAGGGAAATATCCACCATGGACATTTCATCAATAATAATCACGTCCGTCTCCAAGGGATTCTGTTCATTCCGCTCAAACCCTGCGTTTCCCTCTACACCGCCATTCAACTCCAGCATCCGGTGGATGGTACGAGCCTCAAATCCCGTGGTTTCACTCATCCGTTTCGCTGCCCGCCCCGTGGGGGCTCCAAGAAAAATATCCATGCCTTCCAGCTCAAAATAGCGGATAATCGTATTGATGGTGGTGGTCTTTCCAGTTCCAGGCCCGCCGGTAATGATCATCAGCCCGTTTGTCACCGCTTCCTTTACCGCTTCCGCCTGCAGCTGGTCCAAAACCATGCCTGTATCCTCTTCAATTCTCTGAATCCGCTTCTTGATTTCCATTTCCGGCACATCATAGGAAATGTCAAGCTCCCGCAGCATAGCCGCCGTATTTGCCTCCATATAATAGTAAGCGGAGCCATAGATATACTGGCATTGTCCTGTCTCTTTTATCACCAGCTTCTTGCCTATGGCAAGATCCATATAATGCTTTTCGATATGCTCCATCTCTACGCCCAGCAATTCGCTTGTCCTTGCAGCCAGCAATT
Source organism: uncultured Lachnospiraceae bacterium (assembly GCA_947384285.1). Classification (GTDB taxonomy): domain Bacteria; phylum Bacillota; class Clostridia; order Lachnospirales; family Lachnospiraceae; genus Petralouisia. The sequence continues at coordinate 9,306 of CANDGI010000001.1, read as the reverse complement.
CTGCCGGCAGGCAGGTGTGGCCTTCCAGGGATGCCTGCATCAGCATATACAAAATCCCGCTTCGGATGCGGAAATCAGAATCGGTGTGGATTCCAATCCGGGATGCAATCTCATCCGCAATCCGAAAACCCACACCTTGTATGTCGTCTGCCAGGCGATATGGATTCTCTTTTAAAATCCCATATAGTTCCTGGCCATATGTTTTAAAAATTTTTGCTGCCAGCGTCTGTGAAATACCATACTGCTGCAGGAAAATCATTGCCTGGCGCAGCTCCCGCTTTCCTTCCGCCTGCTCTGCAATCTCCATTGCTTTCCGCTGGCTGATTCCTTTTACCTCCGCCAGACGTTCTGGTTCCTCCTCAATAATACGGATGGTATCTTCCCCAAACCTGCGGACAATCCGGGCTGCAAGGGCTGCCCCGATTCCTTTGATTGCCCCGGAAGCAAGATACCGTTCCACAGAAACCGCATCCTCCAGCGGCTTCACCTGAAAGGAAATCATCTTGAATTGTTTCCCATAGGAAGGATGTGTGGTGTACTCTCCCTTAAGCTCCAGGGTTTCCCCCTCGCTGACGCCATGGAAAATCCCCACACAGGTAACTTCCTCTTCCCCGCTGGCCAGATTCAGCACAGTATAGCCATTCTCAGCGTTCTGAAAAACAATATGCTCTACATAACCTGTCACTGTCTCCACAATTCTACTCCATATTATAATTGTGCTTCATCTGCTCGTAAAGCATCTGGGCAATCCCCAGCCCTCCGCCTTCTGTTGCCTGCTCCGCAAAGCTTTGGGTCATCTGCTCTTTATAATAATCCTGCAGCTGCCTGGTGGATGCTGAAACATTGTCCTTGGACTCTGGAACCATCTTCTGCATTGCCTTAAACATCTGCTCCACAAAATAGGCTTCGAAATCCTTGCACACATCCATCAGTTCCTCTTCTGTAGCTGTGGACAAATCAGACTTCAAGGTTTCTTCCAATTTATTGGTAGAATCGGATGCCGTATCCGTACTGTAATTGCTGTAAGAATTAATTGCGCTTAAATCAAGACTCATATGTATCCTTCTTTCCCAAATTGCAAGTTTACTGTTGCCGGAACTATTGCTCTGCCTATTACATACAGCGGTCTATCAGCCGCTGCATCTTATTATCTCTTCAGCTGGTTTGCCTGGCCTAACATATCGTCCGCTGCCTGAATTGCCTTGGAATTCATCTCATATGCCCTCTGGGCTACAATCAGGTTTACCATCTCGTCAGCCACCTGGACATTGGAACCCTCCACATACTTCTGGCGCACTTCACTCCGTATAATGTTTGCTGTATTTGCCTCGTTCAGTGCTTCCCCGGACGCATCCGTCACTGCCAGAAGGCTGTTGGACAGCTTTTCCAAACCAGCCGGGTTGCTGAACTGGAATAACCCGATATTGCCCGCAGTTACAAAATTCCCATTTCCATCCAGATAACCGAAAGCTCCTTCTGTGGACACCTGTATCTTGCTGCTGCTCACATCCCCTGGTATGGTAATTGGGTTGCCGTCTGTTCCAAGCACTGGATAACCATTGGCCGTTACCAGCGTAAGGTTCCCATCGTCTCCCACACTCAATTTGAAGTCTCCATTCCGGGTGTAATATGTGTTGCCGTCCGTCCCTCTTACTGCAAAAAAACCATCTCCGGCAACTGCCATAGCGGTAAAGCTTTCACTGGCAAGCATAGGACCTTGGGCAAAACTGGAAGTGATGGACGCCACCCTGGTTCCCAGCCCAACCTGAGCCGGAATCGGCTTCTGTTCACCATTTGCAGTGGTGGTCCTGGTCTGTAATGTCTGGTACAATAACGTTTTAAATTCTGCTTTCTCCGTCTTATATCCGGTGGTATTTACATTAGACAGATTGTGTGCAATGGTATCCACTGCTGTCTGCTGGGAAATCATGCCGGACGCTGCCGACCACAATGATCTCATCATAATTTATGCCGCTCCTTCCTATGCCTTGCCGATATTATTTACAGCTTTTTCAAGTGTCTCATCAATAGACTGTATAATCTTCTGGTTGGTCTCATACGCTCTGGAAATGGTAATCATTTCCACCATCTCGGAAATTACATTGACATTGGACATCTCCAGGGTTCCCTGAATTACCTGGGCATCAGAGGCCTGCGCCTGCCCGCCCTCGGTCAGCTCATACATATTTTCGCCGTACTTCTCCAAAAAATTATAGTCTGCAAAATCTACAACCCCTATCTGTCCCACCAGCTGTCCATTCTGGTATAAATTGCCGTCCTCTTCTACCTTCAATTCCACGTTAGGGTCAATTCTTATGTATCCGGCCTGCCCTGGGTTGCCTGCCAGGGCTGCAGCCTGGTTCAGCACAAAGTCCCCGTCCTTTGTCATCAGGTAGCCATCCCTGCTGACTGTAAAAGCGCCATCCCTGGTATATTTTACAGAAGTCTCCCCTGCTTTATTGGTAAAGGAAATGGCATAAAATCCATCTCCATTGATCGCAATATCATAAAGATTGTCTGTTACGCGGAAACTTCCCTGTCCAAAATCCGTATAACACTCCCCAATCTTAACGCCCAGGCTTACATCCCCCAGCCCCCGGGGAAGCCCCATAGCTGAAGTATCCTTAATCTTAATCGCCAGCATTTCATCGAAGGCCTGTGAGGTGGAGCCTTCTTTTTTAAATCCGTTTGTGGCAGAGTTCGCCAGGTTGTTGGTAAGCACATCCAATCTATTCTGCTGGTTTATCATCCCTGTATACGCAGTATATAACCCTTTTACCATAATTCCTGCTCCTTTAATTTATATCACTACATGCTGCTTTTGTACTTTATTCCTGTGCCTGGGAACTGGCTTTTCCCAAAAAGCATTCCATAATTAACGTCCCGGTTTTGCTCCCGGGCCTGGGAACTGGCCTTCATAAAAACATTCTGTATTTAATCATCCAGTTTTCCCGGTTTGCCGGACAAGAATTCCACATATTTCCCGGTTCCGATGGCCACGCAGGTCATCGGCTCTTCTGCTGTCATGGTATTGATTCCTGTCCTGTCCTCAATCAGCTCTTCCAGCCCCCGGAGCAGTGCGCCGCCGCCAGTTAAAATAATGCCCCGGTCAGCCACGTCTGCCGCCAGCTCCGGCGGTGTTTTTTCCAGTACGCTGTGTACTGCTTCCACAATCTGGAGGGTGGATTCCCGCAAAGCTTCCTCTGTCTCTTCGGAAGATACCGACACAGTTTTTGGAAGGCCTGTGACAAGATTACGTCCCCGCACATCCATGGTATCATTCTGTGCCAGTGGAAAACATGTTCCGATTTTTATCTTAATGTCCTCGGCTGTTCTCTCGCCTATCAATAGATTATGCTTCTTGCGCATATAACGTACAATGGCTTCGTCAAAATCATCCCCTGCAATTTTTATGGAAGTGCTCACTACCGTTCCTCCCAGGGAAATCACCGCAATATCTGCCGTACCGCCGCCAATATCCACGATCATGTTGCCGCAGGGCTTGGAAATGTCCACCCCTGCCCCAATTGCTGCCGCTATGGGTTCTTCAATGATAGAAACCTCCCTTGCGCCTGCCTGGTAGGTGGCATCCTCCACGGCCTTCTTCTCCACCTCGGTGACACCGCTGGGTACGCATACGCTGATTCTCGGCTTGCGGAAGCTTTTCTTGCCCATGGCTTTCTGAATAAAGTATCTTAACATTTTTTCGGTCACTGTATAGTCAGAAATAACCCCTTGGCGCAAAGGTCTTACTGCAACAATATTTCCAGGCGTCCTTCCCAGCATGAGGCGAGCCTCTTCCCCGATTGCTTTTATTTTATTTGTATCTCTGTCAAATGCAACCACTGAGGGTTCTTTTAATACAACACCTTTCCCTTTTATATATACAAGGATACTTGCCGTCCCTAAGTCAATTCCAATATCTGTTGACATCACTTGTTCCCCTTTCGTCTCTCTATCTGCTTCAAAATACTGGCGGCGCCTCTGCCGTCTGTAAATATGGGCGTTTCTTCCCACTTGATATCATTAAACATAATAACTCTATTTTTCCATATACATTTACATTATATACAATCATAGAGAATTTTCAAAGTCTTTTTTTGTAAAATATAAAAAAACGTCTATTATTAACCTTTTCCATGGAATTTCTTATCGAAGTTTATGGATTTTTTATAATTTTCTTAAACTTTTCTTGTTTTATTCACATATCCTTCACATTCTTCCGTTATACTAGTATCTGTACTAGCTAACAAGCTAATATAATTTTTCATAACTCATGCTTCCTGGATTCCAAGAATCCAGGAAGTACTCCCCGAATATTAAGGCTGTCCAGATGGACAGCCTTCTTTTATTAGGTATTAGGCTGCGGAGCGATCTTCCTTTTCAAACACCCTCCAAGTACTACAATGAACTTTTAATATGCGAACACGGGGCGGAAAGGCAGGATGAGCCTTTCCTGTGTATCGAAATATTGATTGTCCGCTGTAGTGCTAGCTTTTCTCTTGGGAAAGATATTTCTTGATATATCTTCCGGTATAGGACTCTGCTGCCGCTGCTACTTCTTCCGGGGTTCCTTTTGCTATGACTGTTCCGCCGCCATCGCCGCCTTCCGGACCCATGTCAATGATATAATCGGCGGTTTTTATCACATCCAGGTTGTGCTCAATTACCACCACTGTATTGCCGCCTTCTGCCAGCCGCTGCAAAATCTCTGTCAGCTTATGGACATCGGCAAAATGAAGCCCTGTGGTTGGCTCGTCCAGAATATAGATGGTCTTGCCGGTGCTGCGCCTGCTTAACTCTGTAGCCAGCTTAATGCGCTGGGCTTCTCCGCCGGACAAGGTGGTGGAAGGCTGTCCTAACTTAATATAGGAAAGTCCCACGTCATACAAGGTTTCAATTTTGCGCCGGATGGAAGGCACATGCTCAAAAAAGGCCAAAGCTTCCTCCACCGTCATGTCCAATACGTCATAAATGCTTTTCCCCTTGTATTTGACCTCCAGCGTCTCCCGGTTGTAGCGTTTTCCTCCGCAGACTTCACAGGGCACGTAAACGTCCGGCAGAAAATGCATTTCTATTTTCAGGATTCCGTCTCCGGCACAGGCTTCGCACCGACCGCCTTTCACATTAAAGCTGAACCTTCCCTTGGCATATCCTTTGGCTTTTGCATCCGGGGTTGCTGCAAACAAATCCCGGATCTGGTCAAACACCCCTGTATATGTGGCAGGATTGGAACGGGGCGTCCTTCCAATGGGAGACTGGTCAATGTCAATGACCTTGTCCAGCTGTTCCATCCCCTCAATTGATTTGTGTCTGCCTGGAATCACCCGCGCCCGGTTTAAATCTCTTGCCAGGCGTTTGTATAGGATTTCATTGGTCAGGGAGGATTTTCCAGAGCCTGAGACCCCTGTCACACAGGTCATAACCCCCAAAGGAATTTCCACATTGATATTCTGGAGGTTATTCTCCCTGGCTCCTTTGATTTTCAAAAACCCTGTGGGCTTTCTTCTTGTTTCAGGAACAGGAATCTTAATCCTGCCGCTTAGATAAGCGCCGGTGATGGAATTTTTATTTTTCATAATATCCTTGGCCGTTCCCTGCGCCACCAGCTGTCCGCCGTGCTCTCCCGCTCCTGGCCCAATGTCCACAATATGATCCGCTGCAAACATGGTATCTTCATCATGTTCCACCACAATCAGCGTATTACCCAAATCCTTCAGATTTTTCAGCGTATTCAGCAGTTTATCATTATCCCTTTGGTGCAGCCCAATGCTTGGCTCATCCAGGATATAAGCCACCCCTACCAGGCCGGAGCCAATCTGGGTAGCCAGACGGATGCGCTGGGCTTCCCCGCCGGATAGAGTGGCGGTTGCCCGGGACAAAGTCAGGTAATCCAATCCAACATCCACCAGAAATCCCACCCTTGCCTGGATTTCCTTTAATACCTGGGCTCCAATCAATTTCTGCTGCTGGCTTAACCCCATTTCCTTTAAAAATTCATGCAGTTTCCATATGGACATGGAGGTGGCCTCGTAAATATTCTTGCCGGAAACCGTCACTGCCAGAGCCTCTTTCTTCAGCCGCTGGCCTTTACAGGTTTTGCAAGGGGTCACCCGCATAAACTGCTCATATTCCTGCTTCATGGTATCGGATCCTGTTTCCCGGTAGCGCCGCTCCACATTCCGTACCAGTCCTTCAAAAGCCACATCATACATGCCTTCCCCCCGCTGGCCCTTATAGTGGACTTTTACTTCCTTTCCGCCAGTGCCGTTGATTAAAATATTCTGAACCTTTTTCGGCAGCTCTTCATAGGGCGTGTCCAAATCAAACTTATACTCCTTTGCCAATGCCTGCAGGATAGCGTTGGTAAAGCTTCCGCTGTCTGTGCTGGACTGCCACCCCATCACCTGGATAGCCCCCTGGGAAAGGCTCAGGGACTTATCTGGAATCATCAAATCAATATCAAATTCCATCTTGTATCCCAATCCGAAACAGTCCGGGCATGCGCCGAATGGGTTGTTAAAGGAAAAACTTCTTGGCTCAATCTCTTCGATGCTGACCCCGCAGTCTGGGCAGGAAAAGCTTTGGGAAAAATTCACAGGTTCTCCTCCAATCACATCCACTGTCATCAATCCTTCTGCAAGCCCCAGCACATTTTCCACAGAATCTGTCAGGCGCTTCTCGATTCCCGGCTTCACCACCAGGCGGTCCACCACAATTTCAATGTTGTGCTTAATATTCTTATCCATGGGAATGTCTTCAGTCAAATCATAAATATTCCCGTCCACCTGCACCCTCACGTAACCGCTGCGCTTTGCCTGCTCAAATAATTTCTGATGGGTTCCCTTGCGCCCACGTACCACCGGAGCCAGCAGCTGGATTTTCGTTCCTTCTTCCATCGATAAAATCTGATCCACCATCTGATCCACAGACTGTTTTTTAATCTCTTTCCCACAGACCGGACAGTGGGGAACCCCGATTCTTGCGTACAGCAAACGAAAATAATCATAGATTTCCGTCACCGTCCCCACGGTAGACCTGGGGTTGCGGTTTGTAGATTTCTGATCAATGGAAATCGCCGGGGAAAGCCCCTCAATCCGCTCCACATCTGGTTTCTCCATCTGTCCCAGAAACTGCCTTGCATAGGAGGACAGGGATTCCATATATCTTCTCTGGCCTTCTGCATATATGGTGTCAAAGGCCAGGGAAGACTTTCCAGACCCGCTTAATCCGGTCAGAACAATAAATTCATTTCTTGGAATATCCACATCCAGGTTTTTCAGATTGTGTTCGTTGGCTCCCCTGATTTTAATGTATTGCTTTTCTGCTTTCGCCATGTCTCATAAACTCCTTTTTTCTATGTCATCTGGTCTGAAAAATTTCAGTTATTATATTTTTCGCGGGTTGGCAGCTCTTTTTCCCATGGGACATTTGCCGCTGGCAAATTTCAGTTATCATATCTTTTGCAAGCTGGCGTTCCTTTTCCTTTGGGGTATCTGCCGCTGCAAAATCTTCGTTACGACATTTCCTGCAAATTCTTTTTCAGCTCTATCATCTTATCACGCAGCTCTGCCGCTGCTTCGAAATTCAGCTCTGCCGCTGCTGCCTGCATCTTTTTCTGAATTTCCCCGATTAGTTTTTCCAGCTCCTTCTTGCTCATAGATTCGGGGTCTTTCTGGAATTGATACTCCTCTTTTGCAACCTTTTTCGATATGCTGATTAAATCCCGGACCGATTTGCGGATCGTGGCTGGCGTGATTCCATGTTCCTTATTATAGGCTTCCTGTATCCCCCTTCTTCGGTTTGTCTCATCTATAGCCACCCGCATGGAATCCGTAATGCTGTCCGCATACATAATCACATGGCCTTCCGAATTCCGGGCGGCACGCCCTATGGTCTGAATCAAAGAAGTCTCGGAACGCAGGAATCCTTCTTTGTCTGCATCCAAAATCGCTACCAGGGTAATCTCTGGAATATCCAATCCCTCACGCAATAAGTTGATTCCTACCAAAACATCAAATACATCCAGCCGTAAATCCCGGATGATTTCTGCCCGCTCCAGGGTATCGATGTCCGAATGGAGATATTTTACCCGGATACCTACTTCACGCATATAGTCGGTCAAATCCTCCGCCATCCGCTTGGTCAATGTGGTAATCAGCACCTTGTTCTTCTTGGCAATTTCCCGGTTGACTTCCCCAATCAAATCGTCAATCTGCCCTTCCACCGGACGCACATCCACCTCTGGGTCTAAAAGCCCGGTGGGGCGGATAATCTGCTCCGTCCGCAGCAGCTCATGCTCCTTTTCGTAGACATTGGGCGTGGCAGACACAAACAGCATCTGATCTATTTTACTTTCAAATTCTTCAAAATCCAGGGGCCGGTTATCCTTTGCGGAAGGCAGGCGGAAGCCGTAATCCACCAGCGTGGCCTTTCTTGACTGATCCCCTGCATACATGCCCCGCACCTGTGGAATCGTGATATGGGATTCGTCTACAATAATCAGAAACTCCTCTGGAAAATAATCCATCAGCGTATTGGGCGGAGCGCCCTCAGGCGTCCCTGCCAGATGCCTGGAATAATTCTCGATACCGCTGCAAAAGCCTGTTTCCCGCAGCATTTCAATATCAAAATTCGTACGCTCTGCAATTCTCTGAGCCTCCAGCAGCTTATCTTCCCCTTTAAAATAGCGCACCCTTTCTTCCAGCTCTTTCTCAATGTCAACAACCGCCCGGTTAATCTGCTCCTGGGGCACCACATAGTGGGACGCTGGAAATATGCTGATATGCTCCAGACGGCTCTTCACCTCCCCCGTCACCACGTCAATTTCCGTAATCCGGTCAATCTCATCCCCAAAAAACTCCACACGGATGGCTGTCTCCCCGTTGTAAGCTGGAAAAATCTCCAGCACGTCCCCCCGCACCCGGAAGGTACCCCGGTGGAAATCCATGTCATTGCGGGTATACTGGGTGTCGATTAACTGCCGGATCACCTCATCCCTGTCCTTGCTCATGCCTGGACGCAGGGACACCATCATCTTCTCGAAATTTTCCGGCTCGCCCAGCCCATAGATGCAGGATACGCTGGATATGATGATTACATCCTTGCGTTCAATCAGCGATGCTGTGGCTGAGAGCCTGAGCTTGTCTATCTCCTCATTGATGGAAGAATCCTTGGCGATGTAGGTGTCGGAAGATGGGACATAGGCTTCCGGCTGGTAATAGTCGTAGTAGGACACAAAATACTCCACTGCATTCTCAGGGAACATCTCCTTGAATTCTCCGTAGAGCTGCGCCGCAAGCGTCT